>JAVBLM010000019.1:0-337626 GCA_031553535.1 Bacteroidales bacterium
TAATTTATTTTTCGGACTATTTGATATACAGATTGCAAGAATACTATTTTTCTCCTTCTTATTTCTCCTTCCATTTTCTTATTATCCTGAAAACTTTACCGGTTTCGCAGGAAAAAGAAAATATTTTACTATTTGGGATAAATATTTTGGGGGAATCTGAAAATATTTTACCATTTAGTTTGGATATTTTCAGAAGATCCGAAGGCAATAAACCATTTGGTTTAGACATTTCGGAAGATCCGAAAGAAGCAAACCATTTGGTTTGGACGTTTCGGAAGACCCGAAAGAAGCAAACCATTCGGTTTGGACATTTCGGAAGACCCGAAAGAAGCAAACCATTCGGTTTGGACGTTTCGGAAAGACCCGAAAGAAGCAAACCATTTGGTTTGGACGTTTCGGAAAGATCCGAAAGAAGCAAACCATTTGTCTTGAACGTTTCTGGAAGACCAGAAAGTAACAAACCATTTGGTTTGGACACTTCGGGAAGACCAGAAAGCAGCATCTATGCGGATATCTATGAGAGACACACGAAGGGGGATATTATCCGTACTTGAAAAAGTCTCAATTTATACCCCGAACTCACATTAACCATATAAATATATTCACTGAACTTGTAAACTTTTGACAAGTTCAGTGAATAAAATCTTTACGGCTTGAAAATGCAGTCAAATTTAGACAACTTCATCATTTATTTTTAAATTGTTTTCTTCTTGTAAATGATTTTTTGGGCAGCAGTATCATATATTTCCAGAATAGGAGTATCCTCTTCTATTTCATTTTCTTTTAAATATTTATTAAAGGCAGGATATACCTTCATAATCCCTATCATTATTGACAATGATCCTTTAAAGGGAAATTCCGTTGCTATGTATACTCCTTCGGGAATAGTCTTAATTTGATATGTATGAATCAATCCCGCTAACTTCAGTGTGTCGTCAGGATTGATAATATAACCTATTTCAGAGCGCAGTTTACTTTTCTCTACCTTTTGAGGATCATCGTAATAAATACCAACTCCCTTTGTAGATTCTATATTGAAATCCTGTTGCAGGGATTTATGCATTTGCTCGAAAATAACCATACTCTGGCTATAATCCCCTACAAGGTCTTCATAAATCATTATCTGCGCATCCTGTTGTGAAACTTCAAAATGTATCTTTTTAAACCCTCCGTAATAAGCAAATACAATAACCAATATGGTAGTTATTATAAGTAAAACACCCAATATGATTTTTACAGCTTTCATTTGAATAAAATTAAAATGTTAAGAAAACAAGTTCTTTAAGGCTAATATAAACGATGCAAAAATAACATTAATTTCATTAAGTTATCCGAAAAATCAGTTATGTTTTAGATTAAAATTATAAGCAACATCCAAAATTACATACCGGTAAAACAAAATCTTCATCAGGAAACAAGAAACAACTGTTTTTTCGTACGGGTGACAGCCGTATACAACCAACGATAGTAATCATCTCCCAAGCCATTCTCGGCTACATATCCCTGATAAATAAAAACATTATCCCATTGTCCGCCTTGTGTTTTATGACAAGTTTGAGCATAAGCAAATTTCACTTGTAATGCATTCAAATATGGGTCTTTCTTGATAGCTAAAAACTTTTTTTTCTTAGAGCGTATATGATCATAATCCAAACAGACGTCAATATATAGTTGCCTCCTGCTTTCATTTGTCATAGCGGCACCTTCAACATACAATGCATCAAGAATTAATTTTAAATCCGTATCTTCCATATCATAGTCAAGCAGTCGCACCCGGACATCTGCAAAGCGGAATCCATATCGTTCCTCTATATTATAAACGCGGGTAACTTCCATAATATCCCCATTGGCAATGAATTTGGTTTGTGCATCTTCCGGCAGCCAAAAATAATTATTCTTCAGGCTCATAATATTATCCCTCTGTTCTAGTTCTTCTTCCCTGTACAATATCCTGTTGCGGATAGCCTGGTTAAGCATATTGGCTTGCTTATTACTTCTGGTAACAACTACAACATTCTCACTATCGTATTTCTGATAAGCCAACTCCAACTGTTCTAATAATTCATTAGATGCAATATCGGCTATATCAGCAAACTTATTCAGAACAAATTTATATTGACTGGAAGATTGTTTTCCCAACAAAGAACGAATTTGGGTGGCATTGTACAACACTCCTGATTTTCTCACTTGGCGCACAACCTCTTTTAATTCACAATTAAAAACCTGTTTGGAAAAATTATCCCGAAGGAAACCAGCATCTAATGCAGGGCTATATTGCAACCCAACAGGAGGTAATTGTGCCGTGTCCCCGATAAGAACCAATCTACAGTTTATCCCTTGCTCTGCATAGGCAAATAAGTTAAATAACAAATTAGTATCCTGAAACAGCGACATGGCATTATGCGTTGGCTGCATATCATATATCATAGAGGATTCATCCACAAAGAAAATCGTATTTCTATGTTCGTTTTCGCGTAAAACCAAATGCTCATTACCATCCTTATCATATTTTATACGATAGATTTCCTTGTGAATAGTATATGCTTGCTTGGAAGAGTAATTTCCCAATACCTTTGCCGCACGGCCTGTCGGAGCCAATAAAACCGTTTCTATTCCAAGTTCTTTCAATGCTTGAACAAAAGCACTCACCAACGATGTTTTACCTGTTCCTGCATATCCCTTTAAAAGCATAACCGACTCTTTCTCTTTGCAACACATATAATCTGCAAATAAAGAAATGGCCTGTTTCTGACCTTTGGTGGGAACAAATTGTAATTTTTCGGTAATAAGTGTTATGAACTCACTCTTTTTCATTCAGTACCGGTGAACATATTTTTCATACAGACCTCCAAACTGCTTTTCCAATGAGGAATAGTTACCGAAAACCGCGATTTTATTTTCCGCTTATCCAATACACTGTAATAAGGACGCCTGGCAGGAGTTGGATATTGTTCGGTCGCTATTGGGAGCACATTACATGGAATCTTCCCTATTTGCATAATTTCCAGCGCGAAGTCGTACCAACTGGCAACGCCTTCGTTAGAAAAATGATATATTTCCTGTTTTTGTATCTTTTCATTCTGTCCTATTACCTGCATGATTGCTTCTGCCAAATCATGAGCATATGTCGGGGAACCTATCTGATCGGATACAACGGTTAATTGCTCACATTCACTACCTAATCGGAGCATTGTTTTTACAAAATTATTCCCATATTCAGAATATAACCATGAAGTACGAATAATTGCAGCCCTGCATTGAGATGCCATAACAGCTTGCTCGCCTTTCCATTTTGATAAACCGTAAACAGAAACAGGATTTGTCTTATCATCTTCTTTGTAAGGTTTATATCCTTTTCCATCAAACACATAATCGGTAGATACATGTATCATTAATATATTATTTTCAGTTGCAATTTCCGCAAGGTTAGCCACGGCATGCACATTGAGTTGCATGGCCAGTTCTCCCTCCGACTCTGCCTTATCTACCGCTGTATATGCAGCACAATTAATAAATACGTCAGGGTTATTACTGATAACAAAATCCTTTATTGCCTGATAATTCGAAATATCCAGCGTATCCATATCAGTGAAAAGGAAATCATATTGAGAATAATTGGCAGATAAATCTTTTATACTTCTTCCGAGTTGTCCGTATGCACCCAAAACAGTGATATTCATGATCTTTTATATATGTAAATACTCTTTTAATATTCTAAACTCTTTTTCCGGAACAAAATGCTGCATATTTAGCTTATGCATTTCATCTTCAAATTTCAAGTAACGATATTGTTCATACAAAGGTGTCTCCGTAAAATATTGTAATAGAAAAGGCAAGTCTACGTATTGTTTCACAGTTTGAGTTAACGCCAGGCAAACCTCATCTATTGTCCCGACACACTCAAAGGGTTTTTCCTTCGTTAATCCGCATAATTCCTGAAATACATGCATCAATTGTTCCTTATTAAGCAAATTTTCACCAAAAACCGCTCCCAAATGATCAGGGGGAACAAATGGAGATAATATAATAAAAGCAAACAGGCACTTCGCACAATTGCAACACCATTCATCCGTTTTACTTCCCACATTACAACTTTTAAATACCGGTAAATATTGTGTTTGCTTTGAAAACAGGTAAGCGATCTGCAATTCATTTAACGGACGAAGGAAACTATAATAATTTACTTCTTCGGACAAATAAGTTTTAACATAGGTTCTGAAATCAGCTTCAAACTCATATGATTTGGAATACTGATGATTCACATCCGAACCAATTATCGTCGACTCATTTGCACTTGATTCATTCGACAAGGCTATGTTCTTTTTTCCGGAAACAACTGCCAGCAAAATCGAATAAAAAGCCAGCATAGCCGAAAATGGAGTATGCCCATTCAGGAAACCCTGTTCATTAAGTTTTAATAACAATGGATCAATTTTTCTTTGTATCTCAAAGAAATCACTTGCAAAACCACCTATTCTTACTGTATCCAATGTTGCACCTCGCGGATTTATAATCATAGGAGTTACTTTTCCAAGCATCCGCAATAACTCAAGCGTCACAACAGAATCTTTTCCTCCCCCGATAGGAACAATTGTCTCATCTTTCAAGTCAAAAAAAGGCATCTCCTTATTTTCAGAGACAAACGTAGCTTCAATAGATACAAAATCAATAAGGTCAACCTGTATTGAATTAAGATAAAAGAATTCTCCCAAACCATGATAATACAATTTCTTCCAAAATGATATTGCTTTGTTATCCAACGAACCTGCCTTTACACAAATAAGAGGAGAGCAGGTTGCTTTCCAATAGCTTATTAATTCGATCATTCCTATTGAAAAAACCAAATCATCCAGTATTGATAGATTATCACTCCTATACAACGTATCAAAACTTGGATGGTATTTCAATCTTGATTCGGGACGAAAGCAAATACTCTCCCCTATCGAAAATTGAAATCTGATTAATAAATCATTATTATCAAGCCGATAACTATATGTATCATATGAAAAAACAGGATATTGACTTCGCAAATTTAAAAAACGCTCTCCATTGTCTTGAATAGCCATACATATGTATTAAAATAAAATGCAAGTTTACAAAAAATACCTGGAATATAACCAAAATATTAAATATTTTACCAACCATTTTCTGTAATTAAAGCTCATATAAATAAGAATATTATTATCAAAGTCATTTTAAAACATTATGAATAAAAACATTAAGCATAAAGAAATATTTTTTACCAATAAAAACCAAATAAAATATATTTTTTATACCTTTGCATAATCAAAAAGTAAAATGGCTCCGTGGCTCAACTGAATAGAGCATCTGACTACGGATCAGAAGGTTCCAGGTTTGAATCCTGGCGGAGTCACAAAGAAACGCAGTATAGATTAAACAGTTATAAGCTTTATTATAACTGTTTTTTGTTTTTATGCCTTTACTCTTTTATGGTTTTTGAAGTGGTTTTGGATGATTTGTTTAAACCAATGCGTAAACCGAAAAAACGATAAATACAATCTTCGTATGCTCTATAATAGAATTTCTACAAGATTCCAAAAAAGAATACAATAAAAACAAGTTAAAACAAAAAGAATTTGAAGATTATTCTTATCTTTGTATATTGAAAGATTATGATAGAAAATAATAAAAATATACGTATCTTACTAGTAGATGATGAACCTGATATTCTTGAATTCATTAGTTATAACTTAAAAAAAGAAGGATTCGAGATATTTACAGCTTCTGATGGCAAGACAGCTATCGAACAGGCATTTAAAACAAATCCTCATTTAATATTACTGGATGTCATGATGCCGGGAATGGATGGGATAGAAGTTTGTGAGTACTTACGCTCCTATCCTGCTTTTGAGCAAGTCATTATTGCCTTTTTATCTGCCCGTAATGAAGATTATTCCCAAATAAGCGGACTCAATGCCGGAGGTGATGATTATATAGCAAAACCAATACAGCCTAAAGTACTTGTATCAAAAATTAAATCTTTACTAAGGCGTTCCCTGCTTATACAGGATAACAATGACGAAATAAGACATAAAAATATCGTTATCAACAGGGAAAATTATACCGTGCAATATGGCAATGAATTAATAACTTTACCCCGTAAAGAATTCGAGTTGCTGTTTTTATTAGCATCCAAGCCAAATAAAGTTTTTCGAAGAGAAGAAATATACGATGCCATTTGGGGTGATGAAGTAGTTGTAGGAAACAGAACCATCGACGTACATATGCGCCGGCTACGGGAACGAACAGGTATCGAAAATATAAAGACGATAAAAGGTGTAGGATATAAATATGAAGAAGAATAACATATGCATATAGATATCCTGACATTATTCCCCCAAATGTTTGATGGCATTTTTACTCATTCCATATTAAAACGTGCCCAGCAAAAACAGCTTGTTTCCATTGCATTGCATGATATACGGGATTATAGTACGGACAAGCATCATAAAGTAGATGATTATCCATACAGTGGAGAACCGGGAATGGTTATGAAAATTGAACCAATTGCTGCTTGTATTGAACATCTACAAAAGAATAGGAAATACGATGAAGTGGTTTTCCTGACTCCGGACGGAGAAGTTCTCAACCAAACAATAGCCAATTCATTATCTATGAAAGAGAATATCCTATTGTTGTGTGGGCATTACAAAGGCATCGACGAAAGGGTAAGGGAGTTATTCGTCACAAAAGAAATATCTATAGGGGATTATGTATTATCCGGCGGCGAACTTCCTGCTGCAATATTATGCGATACGATTGTCCGCCTCATTCCGGGCGTTTTAAATGATGAAACCTCCGCTTTATCGGATTCTTTCCAGTATGGATTGTTATCTGCTCCTGTGTATACGCGCCCTTATGATTTTAGAGGACATACCGTACCGGATGTACTATTATCGGGAAATGAAAAATTAATCACGGAATGGAAACTGCAAAAAGCATTGGAAAGGACCCAGAAAAACAGGCCTGACATTTTGAATGATTAGTTCAAACTTTTTTCATGGAAGACAATTTGAAATACATATTTTAATGGCAAAATCAAAAACAATATATTATTGTCAAAACTGTGGAACGCAATCTGCTACATGGTTGGGAAAATGTAATAATTGTGGGGAATGGAATACATTTGTTGAAGAAATCATCCAGCATTCCTCACAAAAAAATAAAAATGAAGGGGCTACTTTACAAAGTTCTCCTCAACTGATTTCCGATATATCAGATGTTCCCGTATCCAGAATGGATTCAGGAATAAAGGAATTGAACAGAGTACTGGGGGGGGGAATTGTCGGCGGCTCTCTGGTGCTATTAGGAGGGGATCCGGGTATTGGTAAATCCACATTAATGCTACAATTGGCATTAGCCCTGTCCGATGTAAAGGTTTTATATGTATCCGGTGAAGAAAGCAGTATACAAATAAAACTCCGTGCATCCCGCTTATCCCAAAAGAATGATCTGTGTTATATTGTCAATGAAACAAACACCCAGGCTATCTTTTCGCATATTGAATCCACCAAACCTCAACTGGTAATTATCGACTCTATACAAACATTACAAACTTCGTATATAGAATCTTCGGCGGGAACGGTTTCGCAAATCAGAGAAACAGCGGCCGAGCTGCAACGCTTTGCAAAACAAACCAATACTCCTGTCTTTTTGATTGGCCACATAACGAAAGACGGCATGTTGGCCGGGCCTAAAGTGCTGGAACATATTGTTGACGTGGTCTTACAGTTTGAAGGCGACCGGAACCATGGATACCGCCTTGTACGGGCCACAAAAAACAGGTTCGGCTCTATTGACGAAATCGGTATTTTTGAAATGATGCAATCAGGCTTGCGGGAAGTGGATAATCCTTCCGAAATACTGATTTCCCATAGGGATGAAGATACAACAGGCGTCGCAATCGCGGCTACAATCGAAGGACTCCGCCCTCTGTTAATCGAAGTTCAAGCCCTCGTAACGCCTTCTGTCTATGGAAGTCCCCAAAGATCTTCTACCGGTTTTGATTTACGTCGTTTGGGAATGTTGTTGGCCGTTCTGGAAAAAAAATGCGGATATAAATTCGGGGTTAAGGATGTTTTCTTTAACATTGCAGGAGGTATTCGTACCGAAGACCCCGCTGTTGACCTGGCTATTGTCGCCTCTATTTTATCTTCCGGTTTGGATATTGCAATCAGTACGAAAGACTGTTTTGCCGGTGAAATCAGCCTTTCCGGAGAAATCCGCCCTGTAAGCAGGATTGAGCAGCGCATCAGTGAAGCTCAGAAGCTGGGATATAAACGTATTTTCATAGCTTCCAACAATTCCAAGTTAGACCAAAACAACCTTATCAAGGTTGTCCGGGTAAATAAAATAGAAGATTTATTCAGGGCACTTTTCACATAGCCTCTTGTATTTACTATTATTTCTGTATTTCTTCAAGAATTTACATAAAACAAAACCAAGAATATCTTTTGGAATTTATGAATATATACCATTGATCCAATAAAAAGAAGTAATCTTCTTATCAACTATCTCATGGATTATTAATTCTCTTCTGCTTTATTGTTTTCCTTTCAACTTTTTATACCTTCTTTCCTGTTCCTTATAAATCATAAAAGCAACAGGAAAAGAGACAAGTGTAGTCCACAAAAATGTTTCAACTAAAGACCATAGCGTAAGTTCTATTCTCCTTTCTTTAATAACCTCAAAAAGAAAATGAATAAAACAGCCTATAAAATTCATCATTATTGCAATAACTAATATCCACTGCCATTTTTTACGACTGATCCTTTCAAAAAAAGCAATAAATTCGCTTTCGTTTTGATTGATATCCATATACTATCTTATTATTGTTTAACGAAACGTAGCTTTAAATGAAGATATAGTCGAACCTACTGCTGCACTAAGCGCTACAACAGTTCCAGTAACAGGTGCAATAGTTCCACCTGATGCCACTGTTACAATACAAGAAACGGCCATTGTTGATGCAGCACCCTCAACAGCACCTTCCGCATCAGCACTTGCTATAGGTTTTATATCATTCCATGCTCTGGCAGCATTTGCCTTTACATTCGCCCAACTCCAAGTTTTCCGGGATTTGGCATCATAAGACATTGTTTCATAACCTAAGGATGCCCAAGTAATACATGAACTCATAAATATATCGGCAAAAAATCGAACGCAAATATAATTATAAATATCTTCTTCAGGAAAAATGACTCCAGCGACCATTTGATTATACGATTCTAAAAATTCTTCATATGTATTAGCATTAATTATAAGAGATTGTGTATTACCTACAATATGGTTACATCGTTGCTCTATCCCCATAGTATTAATACAATTAGGAGCAGGTGGGCATTCATATTCCAAGCTCAATATAAAATCAAGTGCACTTCTTAAATTCATATTAGAAGCGTCCATAAAAATATCATAATCCATAAACACTGGCTCATATAAATTCAAAGAGGGATAGGCGGATAATTGTGCTGTGCAAAATGCTAAGATTTCATTATAGAAATCTTGGTTCATCATATCTATTGTATGATTAGTTCCATAATTATTCAAAAGAGCTCTGATACATACATCATGAAAATCAGCAATTTCTTTTGATAATTGATTTATTTCATCAATACTCATCCCATTACCGACTGACTTTCTACCCAATGGTTCATCATAGTCTTTTTTCTTACAAGCATAAAAAATGGCTACGCTAATTAATGCCGCTACAGCAATTACTACAAATGTTTTTAACGTTTTCATGATATTATAATTTTTAATTAACGCCTACTCTTTAAAGGATTTTCAGCTTACTCCTATATTTTATTTAGTCGTATTTTTATCTCAAAAATCACACTTCTTTTAAAAAAAATTATCAAAATAATATGTAAATATATACATTTTTCAGCAAAACATTGTTTTCTGCTAAAGAAGTTGTTTAAAGTAGACTGCATTTTCAAGCTGTAAAGATTTAATTCACTAATAAATCTACATTCTAAAACATTCTCTTTCAGATTTCTATTCCCGGTTCGTTATTTTCATTCTCTTCTTTATCCCTTCTTGCTTGTGCCCGTCCCCGGCGCTGGGCGATAATGGTTTTATAATGCTCGATATGTAGATTGTGTTCCTCAACAAAACGCGCATATGCTGCTTCCCCCTCAATGATTATCAGGGCATTGATCCGTTCGACAATCATCTGGTAAATAGGATCTATTTCTTCGCGGATAGTTTCCATACGCAGGTCGGTTCTTTCCATTAATTCGAGATAACGCTCTTTTTCCAAACCTTCGAATTGCTGGTTACAGTTATCGAGTCCGGCAATCCAATTATCAAGATTAAGCATGGTTGCATCCGCGGAATATGCTCCGGTGAGGTCTTGTACCAGATTATAAATGGCGGCGGTTTCTTTGTTATACGACTTTTCATACATCTTCCCGTAGGCATCGACAACTATTTTCAGCCGTTTGGCCGCTTTTACCACTTCCGGTTCCGGATGATTGATGTGGGCTTTGATAACCTGGACTAAACCCAGGGCGACACGGTCGCGTTCTTCATCCATTTTTTGTAATATTTCAGTAAAAGAGCTTTTGAGGATCAGTTTTATGGATTCGTTCTCTCTCTGGTAACAAGGAAGATACGAATTTTCGAACGGCTCACTGATTTTTAGTATTTCGGCAGTATGCTCCCTGACTAAATTGGTGAATTGGGTGTGGAATTGGAAATGTTCTTCATTGTGAAGGGCGCTGAGATTTGAATTTTCGATTTTCATCTGTTTATATTTTTATTTTTTAAGGTCAGATGGAATGTCCATGAATAATCATTGCGTTTGGTGCACATTATTGCATGGACATTTCATGATATATTGTTTTTATAAAGTGAATAATAAAAGGTGACAAGATAAAAGAAAAAGAAAGGCAAAAAATTACCTGTTAACCATTCTGTCATGACAGATTTCCTTTCCGTGATTGAGGAGACCCATTCTGTTACGACAGATTCCCTCCCCGCGATTGAGAGCACCCATTCTGTTATGACAGATTTCCTCCCCGCGATTGGGGGCACCCATTCTGTCACGACAGATTTCCTCCCCGCGATTGGGGGCACCCATTCTGTCACGACAGATTTTCTCCCCGCGATTGAGGAGACCCATCCTGTCATGACAGATTTCCTCCCCGCGATTGAGGGCACCCATCCTGTTATGACAGATTTTCTCCCCGCGATTGAGGAGACCCATCCTGTTATGACAGAATTATCCCTTGCGATTTGGGGCAACCAATCTTTCGGGGAATGATCCCTGTTGCTAGTTTGTTGCAACCATTCCAGTGTCATAAAATATCGTTCAATATATTTCGGCCGTCCTTTCCGGCGGAAAATACGTTCGCCGGAGGCGGATGGGAAACCGTCATAAAATAAAAGCCTCTTCCCATAAAAAAGGAAGAGGCTTTTATTCCGTATTTGTAATGCATTTTCGATCCTGTACACGCATAAATCCATCCATACATCCGGAGCATCGTTTTTTGTCCTGTTATATAAAGGCATGAAATCCCTGCAAGGAAAGAAACGAATACCTTCTCCCATCCTTTTCTCAAAGGTTAGAAGATAAGTTTGTCTGTTAACCGGTCTTATAAAGAGATTCATTTAAAATCCTTTCAAAATATATAAATCATATTCATTATTCGACCTGCAAATATACAAATATTTTGTTAGCGGAATCATTTTTTAAAAAATAATTATAAATAAGAACTAATTACTTATTAATTATTATTTTTATAAATATAAAAAGAAAAATAAAACCGGAAATTAAATTAATTATTCGAAAAAAATGATAATTTAGAAAAAAAAAAAAAAAAAACAAAACAATTTTCTAATTCTATTTTATCAGCAATAGTATATGGGAATAGACTTGAGTATACAATTTATGTTTTCCTTCCGATTAAAGTGAAAAGTAAAAGAAAATGATCCTGTATTCAACCCTCTCCGGATTGCAAGTTGGTGCTTATTCCATCACCACAGGTTCATGTTATTCGCCTGTGGTTACTCATATTCAACTCTATGAGTTTGCCGGTATAAATAAATGAAATTATAAAGAAACATTTTCCGTATCGTTTTCCAGCATCTTAAAATAAGATTCAGGCTTCAATTATCACCGGATACAAGAGGAATCACTGCAGTAATAGTTTCATTTGTTCAACTTTTCAAATTAATATTCTTTAGAATCCGTCGAAAAAAGGTATACTTTTTTTTCAAATACATTCATTTAAAAAAACATTTTTTTGTAATTTTGTATTCAAGTATAGAGTAAATAATAATAGTTTTTATGGGAAGAGCATTTGAATACAGGAAAGCACGGAAATTTAAACGTTGGGGAAATATGGCGCGTGTTTTTACGCGATTGGGTAAGGAAATCACTATGGCAGCTAAAGCCGGAGGAGGCGATCCTTCTACAAATCCCCGCTTACGTTTGTTAATACAGAATGCTCGATCGGAAAACATGCCCAAAGAAAATATCGAACGTGCTATTAAACGTGCATCCGAAAAGGATACCTCTGACTACAAGGAAATCGTATATGAAGGTTATGCACCCCATGGAATAGCTCTTGTTATTGAAACGGCAACCGACAATCCGCAACGTACAGTGGCAAACATACGTTCCTATTTTAATAAATGCAATGGTTCCTTAGGCACCCAAGGGATGTTGGATTTTATGTTTGACCGCAAATGCAGTTTCAAGGTTGCGGCAAAGCCGGATACGGATATAGAAGTTCTTGAACTGGAATTAATCGATTTTGGAGTGGAAGAAGTATTTGAAGACGAGGGAGAAATTATGATCTTTGCCGAATTCCACAGCTTCGGGCCTATTCAAAAATATCTGGAAGAAAATAATTTTGACATTAAATCATTTCAGTTCGAACGTATTCCAAACGACACGAAAGAAGTTTCCGATGCAGAACGGGAAGAGGTAGAGAAACTAATTGAGAAAATAGAAGAAGATGATGATGTTACCAATGTTTTTAATAATATGAAGTAATATTTTCACATAGATAAATGAATAGGGATTGCTTCGTTCCTCGCAATGACGTGGAAAAGAAGCGTCATTGCGAGTATCCAATTATAAACAATCAAACAGTAGGAAATGACAGTAAGCATAGGTTAAGAGCGTCATTGTGGACTTGATCCGCAATCCCACCCCTCTCAAAAGAAAGGGGATGCTGAAACAAGTTCAGCATGACGGCAATATATTGGTTAAGAGCGTCATTGCGAGGAACGAAGCAACCGAGCTTGCGAGCTCAACGGAGTTAATCTCTGCCATTGGTAGGAACGAAGCAATCTCTTATATTAACTTTATTCTTATATTATGGAAAGAAAATACTTTTTTACGCTTATTATAATGTTGGGATGTATTATTTCTTTATCAGCTCAAAAGAAAGAGATATGGGAACAGCATTCCCTGCCGCCCGGATACCGGCTTGCTACTAATATTCATGGAATTGCTTTCGACCATTCGGGAACAAAATGGCTTGCTACTATGGCCAATGGTGCAGGAGCATGGAAATATGATGAAACAAATTGGATACAGTTCGCTGCTCCGGAACATGACCATGATGAAGAGGACGAGCATGGTGAAGAATGTGATGCCCTTGGGCTGGCGGCTGACCACAGTTCATGTGTTACTGTTGATCATCGGAATAACATCTGGTTTGGTTCTGTCGGACATGGTGTTTCAAGGCTGTCAGATACAACATGGAATGTATATAATAGAAAAAACTACCTGGCAAGTGATATTATCCGAGACATTCTCACAATCCGGGATACCGTGTGGATTGCCACCAAAGGTGGATTGAGCAGGCTAATCGGAGATACCAATTGGAAAACCTATTTAAAAGCGGATGGTTTAACAGATACAAGCATCACTTGCTTGGCTACTGATTTATCCGGGAATTTATGGGTAGGAACGGCTAAGGGAATATCCAAATTTAATGGTGTATATTGGAGTCCTCACTATCCCATAACATCCATAAGTGATAATTATATCGATGCTTTGACAGTTGACTCCAAAAACAATATATGGGCTGCTATTTATCAATCAGGTATATGGATGTATGATGGGGAATCGTGGATGAAACAATATGATGAACACACTTCTTTCAATTCCCTTGTTTTTGATAAAAAAGGTCATTTATGGGCAGGAAGTTCTTACTCCGGCGTTTGGCGTTTTGACGGCAGTTCCTGGGCACAATATACTACGGATGACGGATTATTAGATAACAAAACGGAATCAATCGCCGTAGATAACCAGGGAAATGTATGGATCGGTTGTTTTGGAGGGCTGACAAAAGTGTATGAGATCAATGATAATACATATATAAGCAACAATGAAATTGAAGAAAACCTTATTTCAGTATACCCTAACCCTGCCAGTACCCAAGCAGTCATATCTAATGTTGACAATGCAATAATCCATCTGTATGCTATTTCAGGACAAAGAATAAAAACATACCATAGCCAAGATAAAGATATTACAATTGATATAGCCGATTTAAAACAAGGTATATACTGTTTAACAATAGAGAAAGATAATGCAGTTATCTTAAGAAGAATAAGTGTAATTCATTAAAGAAGCACAATCAACTAGAAAAGAAAGCCTATTGACAAATTGACAACATCCTGGTAATGTTTCGACCCGTCCACAAGCGGAATTATGGCCTTTCTATATGAGACATCCAAGGTAATTACCGACACATCAAATCCAATTCCTCCGATAACATCCATGTTATTTTTATTAAATGTATCTTTTGTTGCCCCTATTCCATTCTTGGAAACACGAACTAATCCTCTATACTGAATTCCCAGCATACAACGAAAATAAGTAGTTTTTCCCAACGCTACTTTGTATCCCCCTAATATCGGAATATTAATTTGCCCCAATTCAACAGCGGAAGACAAGGAATCACGTGACATATAGGTTTTATTTATATAATACCCGCCTCCTACCTGTCCGAAAAAGCTGTGGCCTATCCGCACATAGGCACCTACCTCAAAATTAGTAGATTTATCAAAGGTGAAATTCTCTCCCAGGTCCTTTTTATTTGTTCCAATATCGAATCCAAAATTCAATCCGACACGTACCAGCTTTTGTCCTTCCACCATAAAAGCGGAACATAGAACGATAAACAAGAGAATATTCCTTTTGATCATCAGACAAAATCGTTAATCGAATAAAGACATTTGAATCCCGGGATCTTTTTCTTCATCATCCCATATATTATTATCGGGAGTTTGTTCTTCTATACTATCTTCTTGTTCATCAATACTGATTGTTTCTTCTATCTCTACCTCGGTCTCTTCATAGGGAAGAGGATCCAATTCCTTTAAAGAAACAATATTATCAAATCCTAAATTCTTTCCCCGTGCTTTAATCTTCATAATATCTACAAAATCGGACACAACGAGGGTTGTAGTTGTTTTTTCCTTCTTATTCTTGTCCACACAAATAACTTCTACTTGGGGGAGATAATTAACACTGAGTAATTTTAACTCTTGCTTCTGGTCTTTTTCTACCAATTCGACTCTCTTTATACTCAATTCGGGCAGGCCCCGCTTAATGAAATATTTCTTCTTGATATTATCCTGATATATAACAGTAATCGGTTTATTAGGATTATATTTCTCAATCCACAGTAAGTTATCATCGAAATGAGTTGCTATATCAAAGCCCGTAATTTTGTAATACCCGTCTTGGTAGTAAGCAATGATTTTGTCATCCCCTGAAAATTCTCCCAACAAAAATCCCCGTTCCTCCGTGTTCAATCTACTTACAGTCTTGTCAAACCATATAGACAATGCCCCTAATGTAGATGTTCCTTTTTGCGCCAGAACAATACTTTTTACAGGATTCTTACTAAGTATATTCCCCATTGAACTTCTACCCTTAATCGCCAGCGTGCTAAAATCAAAATCAAACGCTGTCTTCTTCAATTTTGGCTTTGGTTTAAGAACAACCTTTACAATCTCTGCTTCACCATTGTTATTGGCAGTAAAATATAATATCTTAGAACCTTCTTTGCCCTGTGTCAGGTCGTATTCTTTATCCCGGGTTATTCCTCCAACTGCAAACCGTTTGGCATATGAAACGCCATTTTTACCGTTTGAATACACGATATTATAAATTGTCCTGTCATCATTCCGATTGAAAACATCCGCATGAATAATATTCTTTCCTACAAACTGTTTTTCGGATACCTTTGTAACAATAAAAGTCCCATTATCTCGGAAAACAATAATTTCATCGATATCCGAACAATCACATAAATATTCATTCTTTTTCAGCCCTGTACCAATAAATCCTTCTTCCCTGTCCACATATAACTTTTGATTGGCAACAGCAACATTGGTAACTGCAATCGTATCAAAATTACGAATTTCTGTTCTACGTTCTTTCCCTGCTCCGTATTTCTTCTTAATTTGTTTAAAGTAATTTATAGCATAATCGACAAGATGGGCAAGATGATTGTTCACTTCATCAATATTAGCTTCAATATCCTGTATCTGTTCATCTGCTTTTTTGATATCAAATTTTGAAATCTTACGAACAGGCTTTTCCGTCAGTTTCAGAACATCATCACGCAAGATTTCCCGCTTGAAATTTTTGCGGTAAGGATCGAATGCCCTTTCGATAGCATCCACCTGTTGGTCGAAACTATCCTGGTCTTTCTCCAATTCCTTATATATCCTTTTCTCGAAAAACAATTTCTCCAATGATATCCAGTGCCAATCCTCATTAAGCTCTTCCAGAAAGATCTCAAGTTCCCTCTTTAGCAGCTCCATGGTATTATACGTGTTTTCCCGCAGGATATATTTCACATCAACAAATACCGGTTTATCATCCTTAACCACGCATGCATTAGGAGAAATCGATTTCTGGCAATCTGTAAATGCATACAATGCATCTATGGTTTGATCGGGAGATGTATTGGGCGCCAGATGTAATACAATCTCAGCATTTGCCGCAGTTTTATCAAATATCTTCCGAAGACTAATTCTTCCTTTATCCGCTGCTTTGGTAATACTTTCGATTAACGACTGTGTTGTTGTCTCCGGCGGAATTTCCGTAATGGTAAGTGTCTTCTTATCCGTCTGAACAATTTTTGCCCGTACACGAACCTTACCGCCCCTCTGCCCGTCATTGTAGTTACTTACATCTACATAACCTGCGGTAGGAAAGTCAGGATAAATAACAAAATCCTTATTTTCCAAGATAGCAATAGAAGCATCTATCAGCTCTATAAAATTGTGCGGCATAACTTTAGAGGCAAGTCCAACTCCAATTCCCTCAACTCCCTGTGCTAAAAGAAGCGGAAATTTTACCGGCAAGCAAATCGGCTCTTTATTCCTGCCATCATAGGAATGCTTCCAGTGAGTCGTCTTTGGATTAAAAACAACCTCCAGTGCAAACTTAGACAAACGGGCCTCTATGTATCGGGGAGCAGCTGCACTATCTCCGGTAAGCGTATTACCCCAGTTACCCTGGCAATCGATCAACAATTCTTTCTGCCCCAGATTGACCAGAGCATCTCCGATAGAAGCATCCCCATGTGGGTGATATTTCATGGTATTACCGATGATATTGGCAACCTTGTTATACCTTCCATCTTCCAGTTCTCTCATTGAATGCAATATGCGCCTCTGTACAGGCTTTAATCCATCATAAATATCAGGAACAGCACGGTCGAGATTCACGTAAGAAGCATAATCCAGGAACCAGTCTTCGAACATGCTACGTACATGCAACACTTTTTGCAAATCATTACTTGACTCTTGTATAATTTCCTGATCTTCGTTCTCTAAAATATCGTCTTGTAGGGTATCGTCAATATCACTCATTAATAGGAGTTTCCTTTCTCTTGGTCGAAAAATTATTAATTATTTACAAAGATATGATTTTTCCGGCATAATACACAGAATGTACACTCATGAATTTTCAACTGAATTTTTAACAAAATGCATCTTCTATATAATAGAGATATATCTATAAAAATTGTACATTTGCAAGATATTTATATATTTCGATTGTTTTGAAGATATTTGTATTATTATCTCGGGTTCCTTACCCGTTGGAAAAAGGAGATAAACTACGTGCGTATAATCAGTTGAAGGTATTGTCGAAACGGCATGAAATTTACCTTTTTGCATTGAATGATTCCACCTTGGATAAAGATGCTATTGGTGTGCTGAACTCTTTCTGTAAGGAAGTATATATTTTCCCATTGTCAAAACTATCCATTGCATGGAATGTCCTACGCTTTTTCTTCACTAAAAAACCTCTACAATGCGGTTACTTTTATAATAAACGCGCCCAACGCAAAGTAGATGCTATACTAGACAAAATAGAGCCCGATCATATTTATGCCCAACTCATCCGTACGGCGGAATATGTCAAAAACAAAAATATAAAAAAGACACTCGATTATCAGGATGTATTTTCCAAAGGCATCTTCCGTATTATGGAACAATCCCCCTTCTGGAAGCGCTTTTTTTATAACATCGAATATAAACGTGTAAAGCAATACGAAACAGATATATTCAGCTATTTCGACAATAAAACCATTATTACAAAAGTAGACCGGGATTTGATAGAGCATCCTAAAGACCAAGAGATCGTAGTAGTACCCAATGGTGTGGATACCGATTTTTTCCAGCCGATGGAATGCGAAAAAGAATTCGATCTGATCTTTACCGGTAATATGTCTTATACTCCTAATGTGCAGGCGGCGGAATATCTTGTGAAAATGATTTTGCCGCAGTTATTGAAGAAATACCCGGATATCCGCATTGCACTTTGCGGAACAACCCCTTCTGCAAAGGTATTGATGCTCCGAGGAAAAAATGTAACTGTCACAGGCTGGGTAGAAGATATCCGGTTATATTACGCCCAATCACGTATTTTCATAGCCCCGATGCAACTGGGAACCGGCCTACAGAATAAGCTATTGGAGGCAATGGCCATGCGGATTCCATGCATCACTTCCCCTTTGGCAAGCAAACCATTAGACGTGGTTTCCCAAAAGGAGATTCTCATTTGTAACAGCATCTTAGGTTATGTTGATGCAATTGAGATGCTGCTTACCAATCATGAATTATATAAATCTATCGCAACCAACGGATATGAATTTGTCAGAAAGAATTACAATTGGAACTCCACAACCGAAATCCTTGAAAAACTGATTGAAAATAGCGATTAGTTGTTAGCTATTAGTTGGTTAATAGTACCATCCCAACGGAAGATTCAATTACGAATAATTAATTCTCATTTAGCCTAGCTAATTTATGCACTGAAGTAATAGAAGAGCGTCATTGCCGAGGTACGAAGCACCCGGACTTGCTAGCTCAACAAGATTGTGTCGATAGCCGGCAATGTACGTCTTCAATGGCCAACGTAACCCGAAATGTAAAAAAGAATAGAAATGAACAAGGATACGATTGAAAAACCAAGAACTAAGAGCCAGCAATTAAATATTGAACTTGATTAATCTGTAGAATCGCCGGAGCAAAGGGCAAAAATAAAAGCGACCCTTTCGGATCGCTTTTAAGTATTAATCACCAGAAAAATTAATAAGCAACTCCCTGGTCAATCATGGCATCGGCAACTTTGATGAAACCGGCAATGTTGGCGCCTTTCACATAGTTGATATAACCATTCTTTCCTGAACCGTATTTCACGCAATTTTCGTGAATAGATTTCATGATTCCGCCTAATTTTGCATCTACTTCTTCGCGATCCCAAGAAAGTTTCATTGAGTTTTGAGACATTTCCAATCCTGAAGTTGCTACACCACCGGCGTTAGCAGCTTTACCTGGAGCAAATGAAATTTGTTTTGCCTGTAAAGTAGTAATCGCTTCGGCAGTACATCCCATGTTAGAAACTTCTACTACATATTGAACACCGTTTTTAATCAACATTTCGGCATCTTCTTTACCCAATTCGTTTTGGATAGCGCAAGGCATAGCAATGTCAACTTTTGCTTCCCAAGGTTTTTTACCGGCAAAGAATTTAGCAGAAGGATATTTTGTTGCGAAAGGAGCTACCACATTATTACGTGTTTGTAACAACTCATTCATATAAGCGATTTTTTCACCTTTGATGCCGTCTTCGTCCAAAATATATCCGTCAGGACCGGAAATAGCTACTACTTTAGCACCCAATTCGGCTAATTTAAGAGCAGCTCCCCAAGCTACGTTACCAAAACCTGATAATGCAACTCTCTTATTTTGAATAGTGTCTTTCTTCGCAGCTAGCATTCCTTGTAAGAAATATACTGCTCCGAAACCGGTAGCTTCCGGACGGATCAGAGAACCGCCCCAGTTCAAACCTTTACCTGTCAAAACACCAACATGTTCATCACGAATACGTTTGTATTGACCATACATAAAGCCTATTTCACGAGCACCAACACCTATATCTCCTGCAGGAACGTCAGTTTCGGGTCCGATATATTTTTGTAATTCGGTCATAAAAGATTGGCAAAAACGCATTACTTCACCTTCCGATTTTCCGGTTGGATCGAAATCAGAACCACCTTTTCCACCGCCCATAGGAAGCGTAGTCAAAGAGTTTTTGAATGTTTGTTCGAAAGCCAAGAATTTCATTGTGTCAACACTTACCGATTTGTGAAAACGGATTCCTCCTTTGTATGGCCCGATCGCCATGTTGTGTTGTACGCGATAACCACGGTTTACTTGAATTTGTCCTTTGTCATCAACCCAGGTAACCTTGAATTGAATGATTCTTTCGGGTTCCAAAATTCTTTCTACGATTGCATATTTATCGTATTTCGGATTTTCGTTAACAAAGTCAACGATGGTTTCTAATACTTCCTTAGCAGCTTGAATGTACAAAGGTTGCGCAGGATTTTTTGCTTCCAGATCAGCAATGATTTTGTGTAGATCCATAACTTTTTTGTTTTAGTTTATATACTTTAACTTTATATTTTTCGTGAAAAACGCTACATCCATTTCGTAAAACGGATTTACAAAGATAGTAGATTTTAAACGAATTCCGGACTTTTTTGCGAAATATTTTAAAAGGTATAAATCTATCAAAAACAAACGTTTAAGACTCAGTATCTATTCCTTTCGGGGTGTTTCGGCATTTCCATCGTTGGGAAGATGGAAAAAATTTGCAGAAGTAAACCCTGAGTTGGCGATTTTGCAGGATAACTCACAATTTTACCTTTAGAATCAATCAAAACGCCAAGGGGTAACGCATAAATATTATACGCATCTATAAAGGCAAAATTGTCCCCAAAATGTAAAAACGGCCAATCAAAATCTTTATAGGTATTAACAAAATGATACAGGTTTGCCTGTTCGAAATCAAGCATGATACTAACGATCTGTAAACTGTCTTTGTATTTCTCTTGCAGTGATTTCAAAACCAGCATTTCACGAATACAATCTTCACAATAAGTCGAGAAGAAATGAAGATACAGGTATCGTCCTTCAAAATCACTAATCCTGACCGGAGAATTGTAAATATCTTTAAGCTCGAAATCAGGAGCTTTTGTCCCCGGCTTTAATCTCTTTAAATACCGGATCAGATTGCCCGACATTATTCTATGTTCTGCAAATTTGGACTCCTTATTCATTTGAGATAAAAGATAGATAATATTATCCTGATTGAACTCATAGTCCAGTGTATATAACTCCCCTAAGCCTTTTATAAATACTATTTCCCGGATTTTCTCATTCACAAGGATAGGCTCCTTCCCCATTTCATCCAGCAGTTTATAGTAATTGTGTTTCTCATTAATATTTTCATATAATACCTTGCGTGGAATCTTTCGAGTTCCCGCATAAAGATATCCTTCGAAGAAGTTATCTAAAAACTCCATATAGGCAACATTGTTATAAAAAACATAATTGTTGTCTAAATATTTACTATATAATTTCTCCCTGTCTTTATTATAATATAACAGATCGATATAAGCAATTCTGTATTTAACATATACCGAATAATAATCTATCGCTTTGTTATCTACCGGAAATCTTTCTTTAAGTTGTCCGATCAGACTATCGTATATATGTTCCGATACACCTTGATAGATATCCGAACTGTACAAATACAAAAAGTAGGAAAAGGATCTATCGAAACGATTGATTTTATAATTCAATTCTGTTGTATCTGTGGGAACAATACGAGTCTCTATTGCCCCGCCTAACATATCGGCATCAATCCGTTTCAATAAATTATCGTTGGCGGATAATTCTATTTTATAATGTTTTTCCGGTTCGATATATATATATCCATAGGTAGTATGAAAAGCAATAATAAGTAAAGAGGTTTCATTTGTCGGAATTTCAACCCGGAAATCCCCCTCCTTGTCTACATTCGTTGTTGCACAGAGTACTTTCTCCTGCAACAATAAATCATTATAAAAATAAAACCGTAATTGACTGTTCTTTGCAAATGGCGCATTCCCTTCTATTCTTACCGGCTTAATAGCCAACATACAGGCACATTGCGCCAGTAGGAAGAATAATAGGAAAATACGTTTCGATTTCATCTGTTTATAACTTTATTTTTTTAGGTCAGATGGAAGCCCCAAGGGCTCATCAATACCATAATTTTTAATTTAATATATTGATAATGTCCATGGATAATCATTACATTTGGTGCATGTTATGTGTATGGACATTTCATGCTCAGATTTATCTTTTCATCATGTCTAATAGTACATCCGGTACAAACGCAGAAATATCACCATTATTTATTAAAACATCCCTGACTACTGAAGAGGATATTCCCGTATGTTGAGGTTCCGTAAGTAAAAATATCGTTTCCACCGGAGGATATAATAACTTATTTGCATTGGCAATGGACGATTCCACACTCCAATCCATATCAGAACGCAATCCCCTAATAATATATTTTATATTGTTCTCTTTACAAAAGTCCACCGTAAGCCCTTCGTATGCAATTACCTCAATATTATCTATATCTGCAAATGTTTCATTCGTAAAATCAAGTCGTTCCTCTAGCGAAAACATATATCGTTTATCTATATTCTTTCCAATAGCAACAATCAGACGATCAAACATAGACGATGCCCGTAATGCAATCGATTGATGTCCCTTAGTTATCGGATCAAATGATCCCGGATATACCGCTGTTATCATAGAAATCTGTTTTTTTATTCTGTTATCTCTATATATTTTAGTGATCCCGTAAGCGAATCCATTTCAAACGAAGATGTCTTCAAAGGTAACGGAACCGTTTCTCCGAATTGAGAGATCGGATATACTCCGAAATCCTGTACCAAATCATTTCCTTTGTATAACGAAACCGTATAGTATTGGGGTTTCCGGTAATACAAAGAATGATTATCCCCTTTTTTACCTTTTTTATATAATTTGCTTTCCCTGAATTTTTTATCAGCAGCCTCAACAGCCTCATGAATTCCTTTTGAGGTAAACCGTAATGTATAATTGACTTTCTCTACAACTTCAACTCCATCGCCTATTCCATATTTATCCGAAAACCGAAACAGCGGCAATGTTATTACGGAACCTTTCTGTGAAGGCAATACTGTAAACGTATATGATAATTCTTCTTTTTCTGTAATACCCTTAAAAAGGGAAAGATATTCATCTTCTTTCTTTTGCAACTCCGACAACATCAACTCCAGATTCGAATAATCTGTTTCATGATCCCCATTAATAAGTAACAAACGGGCTTCTCGTATGTTTTCAATTGCTTTTATTGCTTCAGATGCCTGTTGTTGTGTAGGTTTAGCAACTAACCTTTTTGTTATTTTGGGAATATACACTATTATTGTGTCAAATACTTCCGGGACATATGTAGTATCATATTTCTCAACCGTAGCATCTGTAGTGTATATACTAAAATGATTTTGAGTCTGGGCAAGTGTATTTTCCATATCCGGAAACTGTCTGTTCTGCCATGACGATTTTGCGGTCGTATTATAATTGGAAAGCAACAAATCTTTATACAACCGATGATATGGAATGACATTTGCATCTGGAACCTCAACATAATAAACATGTTGAAGATCAATCCGTGCATGTTCTTCCAAACTTATACGGGAAATAACGT
This sequence comes from Bacteroidales bacterium, assembly GCA_031553535.1. Taxonomy (GTDB): domain Bacteria; phylum Bacteroidota; class Bacteroidia; order Bacteroidales; family WCHB1-69; genus JAIROC01. Next base: position 24,110 of record JAVBLM010000019.1, read on the forward strand.
ACTGAACGGCATCTTCTTTTACCAGAGAAGAAAGGCCCGGTATTTTACCTGCATGATTAAGCAACGGCCCTTTATACGTACTGATTTTATCAATGACAACTGTTACCGTGAAATAATTTTCCGGCAAAGCATAATAAAAACTTTCTTTTATCTTTTCTCTCTTTCCACCATTATCCAAAGTAACAGCAATTGTTTCAATAGTATGAAACGAGAATAAAAAACATATTCCGGTAAACAATAAGCGCATAATCTTCATATACTTGTCAGTTTGAATTTTAAACATTAATAATAATTAGTTATCGTTTTCAAGTGTTGATAAAATAAAAACAAACAATATTTTATTTTACAAAAGTACAAATAATTTGAAAAGAACGATCATTCCTTACAGGAAAGGAAAAAAATATAGGAAGTTGTTTCTTCTTGCAGTAAAACATTATTGAAATGTTCTTTCAGTATATTTTGTTCATAATGCCGGAATATTTTTTTTCAGTTCAGACTTTGCTGAAAGCTTCAAAGCAAATAGCGAGAGGCTTTCAGACCTCTCTGAAAGAAGTAAACAAAATGGAAAAGTTCTTTCAGACTTCTCTGAAAAAGCCAAACCAAATGGGAAAAGGCTTTCAGACTTCTCTGAAAGAGCCAAACCAAATGTAAAAATGCTTTCAGACCTTTGCTGAAAACTCCAAACAAAAGTGTAAAATGCTTTCAGAAAGTACCGGATGGATAAAAATCTTCAAAAAGGTTCTTCCCAATAAAATATGATCGGAAAGGAGCTACGATTTTTATTGCAGAAAACAAAACCGGAAGAAATACTGCCGGTGATTGCTAAAAAGGGAAATAAGGATTTATACATATAACGTGAATCCGGATTTAATCAAATATATTATTTTATCACAGCATGAAAAGAAATGAGATTTTTAGCCGGATATTTGCCTGTGGAGAATTGGTATTTTTCAGATCGGATGACATGCGTATTTTAAATATTAATTTTTCATAAAGAGACAAAAAGACACACGAAATACATATATAAAACCACAGTGTAATTAATTCAGGTATATATTCTTATCATAACAGTGTGATTATATAAAAATAATTGTATTTTTGCGTGTATTTATGAGTTGTGCGTCACCCGTGAGCGACAGTGCGAACACGAAGCGAAATAAAAAACAGAAAACAGATGAATTTTTTCAAAAAAATATGGAATGCTGTAGCGGAACTATTGCCGAATCGAATAACTGACGAAAAAGTAGTTTCGACCGTTGAAAAGGTGTGGGAAAAATCCGAAGAAAGCAGTGAAGTAGTTGAAATAATCCGAAGCATTGACAACAAGGAAAGTAAAACCAGAATTATAGCAACAATTAACCAAATAGACAGAGAGATAAAAACGCTTGAAGAAAAGAAAGAGAAAATAAATGAGCGTTTGACAAAAATTTCAGAAGTTGAAACACCAAATAACTCTTTAGAAATAAATGAATCACTTGCAAAAATTAAGCAACTTATTGAAACGAAAATTACTCAGACAAATTCTCGCTTTTTCCATACAGACTCTCAAAAATTTGACAATTTCCTCAAGAATAACAATCTATTAAAACAATTTAAAGAACGAGAGGAAGCAAGAAAGAGAAAAGAAGAATTACACAAAAAACAAATTCATTCAAAACTTGATAGCATAAGTATATTTATTAGTCAAGATAAACTTGACGAGGCAAAATTACTGATTGCCCAAATACAAAAACAAATAAAAAATTCGTACAAACACGAATTAGACCGATTAAACAAAGCACAGCAAAAATTAAAAGAAAAAGAACTTCAAATTTTAAAAAAGCAACAAGAGGAAGCACAAAGAAAACGAGATGAAGAAGCAAAACGAATAAAAGAAATTGAAGAAAAACGGAAAGAAGACGAACGGAAAAGGCGAGAGTGGCAAGAAAAAGAAGAAAAAGAACGGCAAGAGAAATTAAGAGAAAAATTAACGATTGAAAATAGAATTCGAGAAGAAAAGCAACGCGAAGAATCAAGAAAGCAGAGAGAACAAGAAGAAAGAGAACGACAAGCAAAAGCAGAACTTGAAAAATTGCTTGTCAAAAAACATAATTGGCAGGAATTTCAACAAGTTTTACAACAGAATGGAATTACAACATTGTACCATTTTACAGACCGCGCAAATATAAAATCAATTAAAGAACACAGAGGATTATACTCTTGGCATTATTGCGATAGAAACAATATAGATGTTCTATATTCGGGTGGCGATACATTGTCAAGACAATTAGATATGCAACACAATTTGCAGGATTTTGTTCGTTTAAGTTTTTGTAACGATCACCCAATGATGTGGCGATTGAAACAAAATGGTAGAAATTTGGTGTTATTACAAGTTAATATTGATGTTTCATATTTTGAAAAAACTTGTTTTTCAGATATCAATGCGACTGATGGCGACCACACTCACGGTTCAGACTTACAAGATTTAAGACGAATTGATTTTAAGGCAACAAAACGAAATTATGTAAGAAGAGAAGATTCTGATTTTAAACCACACCAAGCAGAAGTGCTTGTGAAAACTTGGATTCCGATAGAATATATCACAAACATAAATAATTTTTGACAATGATATACATAGCAAATAAAAAGACAAAAGAAGCAACAATTTTGAAAAAATATCCCAATGCGTTGATTATAGATATTTCTTCAAAAGGCGAGCAACCTTGGGTAAAATTTAGTCCCTTTTATCCACACGGAAATATTCCTATTCCACCCAAAAGCGATAATTCAAATTACTTTTCGCAAACTGTTGAAGGGATTTGGCAGGGATTAAAAGTATTTGAAGGCGAAGATATTGACCGTTCCAAATTTGAAATCAAAAATATGGAAGGCATAAAACGCACGGTAAGAAAATTTGGAAAACCATTAGGACACAGATACGGAGTTGAGGGCAAGGAATTACTTGACTATCCGACTGCTCGAAAAGAGATTTATTTGCGGACTTATGCGTGGGTCCTTGATAATTTATTGCAAAATGAAATTGTATTGTTGAAAGAAAAAGCGGAAAAACAAGACCTCGTCTTGCTTGATTACAACACAAATGAAGATATTGAAGATTACAGAAAACCTTTGTCGCACGCAGGGCTTGTAAAAAGATATTTGTTAAAAAAACATCCCGAATTGGCAACTCTTACTTTTGAGCAACTCAAGTCATCGAAAACAACAAAAAACAAAAAGTTACCAAGCAAACGAAAAAGCAAAAAGCAGCAACAAGCAGAAAATCAACCTAATTTGTTTAACCAATAAAAATTAAAAATATGGCACTTATTATTATTGTGTTTATCGTACTACAAATACTTGTGTTTGTGGGTGTTTTGAATAAAATCAAGCGTTTTAAAAACTTTTTCCCTGATTCGTTTGATATTCATATAACAAAGGAACGATTAGACAATGATCCTGATGATATAGTTGAATTATTGGAGGCACAAAATGCAGGGGAAAATTTTGGTGAAATTGTACATTCAACTAATGACTATTTACGCAAGAACAAAGGTGCAGCGGCTGACTTTGGTATTCTGAAAGATATAAGTGAGCGACATTTAGAAAAATTTGACAACGAAATTGGCAATCAGATAAATGTCCCACTGTATATCGGTTTGGGTGGAACTTTTCTCGGAATTATTGTTGGATTATTTGGAATTTCTTTTACAGACACAACAGGCGCGGTTACTATATCTTCTACAAGTATTAGTCAATTATTAAATGGTGTAATTATTGCGATGTTTGCAAGCTTGTTCGGCTTGATTTTTACAGTTATTAATTCTTGGCTTTATAAAGATGCTGCTTATAAAAACGATACCGATAAGAACAATTATTATGACTTGTTGCAACGAGAACTTTTACCTGCATTGAACACAGGTGTTGCGAAATCATTGGGGACATTAAATGTTGTTTTGAATGAATTTATACGCAAGTTTGGCGAGAATATGGATGATTACAGAGATTCGGGGCGACTTTTAAATGAAAATTTAACCAAACAGCAATTTGTATTGGAAGAAATAAACAAGTTGAGTTTGACACGCACAGCAACAAAAATAGCCGAAGTTTTTACCAACCTACACGAATCTTCAAAGCACTTCGAAAAATTTCTAACATACCAAAAAGAATTGAATGAATATATTGATAAAGCAGAAAATGTAACCGAAGAAATGAACGACATAATTGGCAATTTCAAAGATTTTAACTTGAATCTTAAAGCGGTTGGCAATAATTCTCTTGCAAGCATAGAACTTCAAAAACAATTTAAGGATTCTTTGGAAATACATTTTCCTGCAAGAAGTGATTTTCGTGAAAAATGGAGGGAGCAAACAGATGAATTAAACCAAGATGTAAAAAAGGTTTATTCGGAATTATACAATTATTTCAAAGAGCAAACAGAACAATTAAAAATTTTCACAGAAAATAACAGTGAGTTTTTTAGTGGCATTGGTGAAACACAAAAAGCAATACAAGTTTTTGCGGAAAGTTCAAATGTCCAAAAAGCAGAATTTGAATTGCTAAAAAATGAGATGGTAGAATTAAGAAAAGATTTGAATACCGCTCAAAAATCTTCTCTCGAAACAAATATTGCTCTTATTGATGCACTCAAAGAGATAAAGAAAGACACTCAAAAAGAAACAATAGAAAGTCACGAATTGTTAGTAAAAGCAATCAAAAGTTTGAATATTTCCATTTCAAAACTTGGAAAAACCGAAAAATCAAAAGAAAATTAAACTATGGGAAAATCGAACGAGAAAAAAAGAGATTTCTTTTGGTTGAGTTATTCCGACCTAATGACAAGTTTATTTTTTGTAATGCTTGTACTTTTCGTGCTTGTGTATTCAATGCAAAATAAATTGATAGGCGATTTAAATAAAGCCAATGATAGTTTAAGAGCTGAAAAAGAGGAGCTTGAAAGAATAATGCAAATAGATAAACAGTTTGAACCACTTATAAAGTCAGGTAAATTTGTTTACTTTCCAAATACGAAAAAGTTTGTTGCGAAAGACTTAATTGGACACGAAATATTTGAGCCTAATAAAACTATAATATTAACTCAATACATACAGGCAACTATTGATGTTGGACGAGAAGTTGAAAGTCTTTTGAAAAAATTATCGCAAGAAAATCCAGATTTCTCATATCAACTTGTTATCGAAGGAAATATGGCTAATTTTTTTGACAAGAGAATAAGTCAAGATAACGATCTGGGATACAGAATGAGTTATGAAAGGGCTTTGGCCGTTTATCAACTTTGGACAAACAGAGGAATTGATTTGAGAAAATACAATACTGAAATTTTGATATGTGGTAGTGGTTTTAATGGTTTGGACAGAGACCGAATAGAAGAAAATAACAAGAGATTTTCCATACAAATAATTCCAAAAATCAGTTCTCGAATCAAGTAAAATGCAGAAAAGAAAAGGGTAACAAATGGGCGAACGCACAACAAGCGGTTTGCCGTCAGGCGGGGGCAAGTCAGGAATTGAAAGTTTGTGCGGAACAATCCCGCCCGAACGGCAAGCCGCCGGACGTTATGCGACAGCGGGACAAATGTGCCGTGTAAATTGAAGCAGAAAATGAAAATAGAGTTTTAGCGGTAGTTTAAATGTGTAAAATATACAAATATGGCAAAGAAAAAGGTAGCTATTGGAGTGCTAAGTATAGCAATGATTTTTTTTGTAGTAGTAGGTTTTTCATCTAAATTTTCTGACACAAAAGACGTTAAATATGAATTAATTATGAATGCTTTTTTCTTTGAAAATAACATACAGAAACCTAATGCAGCTTTGTTAATCACAGACAAGAAAGAAATAAAAGCCGATGCAAAAATGTTTTTGACAGAAAGAAAAAGCTATCATTTATGTGGGTATCATTATCGGTTTTTATTTTGGACAACTACCGATAATTTATTTGGGGATATATCTGTAAATGAAAAATGTGAAGATTTTAGCTATAAACCAAAAGAGTCACAAGAAAAATTAACTTATTATATTAAGCAACTGGAAACAGCTCCTATTCATTATGTTTATACTTTGGAAATTCCTGTGTCAATGGAACCGAATGAAATCAGAGAAAAACTAAAAGATAGTAAATTGATTTTATGTTTTGTAGATGGGGAAAAAGCACGTTTCCCTTTTATTCGTTTTTCATACAAACATTATAGTGGTCATTGGAAAAACGCAAATGGAGAAACTGATTGGAAAAAATCAACAAAAAAGAATGAAATAGGCTCAAGAGAGGCATTTGAAAAACTTGTAAAAAAGGTAGAATCGGTATCCTCAGTTGTAAATGAATGGGATGTTCATTACATGGGAAATGGTGTAGTAGGCGACACCCTATTCTACCAAAAAGGACATGTTGAACTTCTGTTTAAAACAGGAACGGATTTATCAAAAGCGGTAACAGTTTTGGAACAAGCAGGTGCGCAGGTTGAAAGAAAAAATAATCCAACTACTTATTTTGTGCAAGTGGTAGATACTTCTGCTGATATTGAAGATATTAAACGTATATTAAAACCACATTCTTTTATAACGGGGATAACGGAATATACAAATGATAGGCATAAAAAATGACAGCAAAATATGTTTCCTGTTGTTGCCGCTTGACTTTGGACAGGTGATTTATTTGTTAAAAAAAACATTGTAAATAAAGCACAAATTAAAAAATAGGGAAACATCAAAAAAACATTGCCGACCGCATAACGTGCAGTTTGGCGTCAGCAGCAAGCATGTCATGTAAAAATTAAATAGAGTGAAAATTAAGTTAAATCATTTAAAAATAACGTAATATGAAGAAAACATTTTTTTATTTAGTACTAGCGGTAACAACAATATTTTTTACTGCTTGTGACAAAAACAACGATCAAAATGATGACAATAATGGTCAAAATGGTCAGAATGATCAGAATGATCAGAATGGTAACACAAAAAATTATTCTGTGGGGGATTATTATAAAGTCAGCGGGGTTGAAGGAATTGTATTTGAAATTTCAGAGAATGGAAAACATGGGAAAATTATATCCATGGACGAAACACAGGCGGCATGGGCAACAACAGAAACTTGGACTGTTTTAACTAATGCAATTGATGAGAATGATGGATTAGTAAACACAAATATTATTAAAAACAACTTTGATATTAATGAATATCCTGCTTTTAAGTGGTGTATTGATAAAAATTCAGGTGGTGTGACAAAATGGTATTTTCCAGCCAAAAACGAATTACTAACTATCTATTCAGTATTCGACAAATTACAAAATGCTTTAGATAAGCATCAAGGTACTTTATTGAACAACACTTGGTTTTATTGGTCTTCTTCAGAATATCCAGGAATTTATCCAGTTGTCAGTTGGTATGTTAATTTTTCCACTGGGGGAGCGAGCTATCTTAATACGTTTAAATATGACTACAGGGGATATGTGCGAGCAGTTCGATCTTTTTAAAAAATCATATAATGTTCCACAGTCGTTTTTCCAACACACTATTTAGCAAGGGGAGACGTTAATTTCGGATATTTTGAGAATAACAAACTTTGAGAATGAATAGAATCGTGAAAAATATTGAGAATGAGTATCAACCAGCCGAACGCCTAACGAAGCGGCAATGCTGGTAGCGTAAACCAAAAAAATAAAAGAAGTATGACAAAATTTAAAATTTCAATCTTGATTCTGGCACTTACAGTTATGACAATTTGAGTATTCTTTTATGAAATCAGAGAAAAAACGCTCAAAGTTATAAAATTGAGCCGTTCCGCATTAATGTATTTAGCTTATGCTATTTACGAAGAAGAAAGCAATAAAGATAAATTTAGAGATAAAAACAAAGTAATGCCTGTAGAATTTATAAATTTGGAAGACGAATATAAAACATAAAAACACCAATGTCCAACAAGTGAGCTTGAAAAAATGTAGAAAATTGAGTAATGATAAAAATATATAGGCTTGAGAATTTTACAAAGTTATGTAACATTAAAAATGTGAATGTATGAAATATTTGATTATTATAATGACTTTAATTTTTTTTACAAGTTGCAAGTCATTAACAAACATACGAGTTGCAAAATCTGAAAATACACCGTTTTTTCGAAATCAAGGAGAGCAAGAGGACTATTGGGCAAAACAATTTTTCGAGAAACAATATGAAAAGTCTGAATATTCAAAATTTATCGGAGAAGTGAGAATAAATAATTCTGAAATTCAATTTGGAGAAACAGAATGTGTTATATATTCTAATCCCAAACCTGAATATGAACTAATTTTTGAAAAAGGTTTGTTGTATCCTGCTATCTTGGGAACGGACACTATGGATATTTGCTGTTTAGAAGAATTAACCTTTTTGTCAGACAACCCCCAAATAAAAAGATTTAGATTTTGGATTTGGCAGAAAATAGGCAATATACCTTTGGCAAATCCGAGTGTTTATCTTTTTGAATTGAACAATGAAACAGCAAAGAAAGAAACAGATTGGGAAACTTTTATGGAAAATGCTAAATTGACTTTTATAAAATATGGTTGGACAGTGTTATAAATAAAACGTCATACAACAAGCGTAGCCGTTGCACAACTACCATTTTTGGAGTAAATCCTGGTGCATGTTAAAAATCCGGCTTCAACCCAGGCGATTTAAGGCATGCGTATTTTAAAAGATTATCTATTTGTAATCAAAATATATAATTCGACTCAAAACTAAATTTCATATACAAAACTTGTTTAACTTTGCGTTGTATACCATAAATAGTTACTTATGCGAACAAAAGAAGAAATTGTACAGAATTGGCTTACCCGGTATACGGGATTGCCCCTGGATGCATTTGGAGAATATATTTTGTTGACAAACTTTCGATACTATGTAGATTTATTTGCTCAGATGCACCAGGTTGATATCATCGGGGAAGATAAAGAAATGCTTAATGCCACGGCAGAAAACATTACCATTATCGATTTCTCTATTGGCAGTCCTATGGCGGCAACAGTAATGGATCTATTATCCGCCATTAAGCCAAAGGCCGTACTATTTTTAGGAAAGTGCGGAGGCATCAAACCTTATAATAAATTAGGAGACTTTATCCTGCCTTTGGCTGCTATTCGCGGAGAAGGTACCTCCAATGATTATTTCCCTCCGGAAGTCCCTGCCCTTCCTGCTTTTAGCTTGCAGAAAACAACATCAAGCAGTATCCGTGATGCGGGACAAGATTACTGGACAGGAACGGTATATTCAACCAACAGGCGGGTGTGGGAACACGATGAGGACTTTAAAAACTACTTGCGTGAAATTCGTGTAATGGGTGTAGATATGGAAACGGCAACGCTATTCAGCGTAGGGTTTTACAACCATATACCAACAGGGGCACTGCTTCTGGTATCCGACAGGCCTATGTTAGCCGATGGAATCAAAACAACGGAAAGTGATAATCTGGTTACTAAAAACTTTGTACGCCTGCATTTAGAAATCGGTATCCGCTCTTTACGCAAACTAATGGAAGAAAACATCACTATTAAACACTTACGATTTGAACTCTAGTACAAATACAACCCTTAAGCTACTTTCCGAAAAAAGTTGTACCTTTGCACCCTATTTTTTAGTTACAAGTATATTTACAATAAAACATGAATAAACAAACAATCATAGGATTAGTCCTGCTTTTTGCCCTTGTTATCGGCTATAGTTGGTATATGTCTCCGTCGGAAGAAGAACGTATTGCACACCAAAAGAAACAAGACTCGATACGATTAGCTTATATGAACGAGCAAGCTGATTCCCTTTCTGCCGCAATCGCTAACCTGCAAACGGAAGAAAGAAACGAAACAGATAGCAGTGCAAGTATATCCGATACCATAGCAAAGTACCAAAAATTAGCTGCCTCTTATGGATCATTTACACATGCTTCCATCAAAACAGATGATTCTCCCCTTACGGTAGAAAATGATTTGTACCGCCTGACCATCGGTAGAAAAGGAGGAAGAATAGAATCTGTCGAATTGAAAAACGTAAGAACTTATGACAGTCTACCCGTTTTTCTTTTTAAAGAAGGAGATAACAACAATAGCTTCGGGTTTTCATTCAATTCGAATTACTTAATATTAAATACAAATGATCTATACTTTGTTCCCGCAAAGAACTACGACAAACAATCGCTTGTTGTTTCGGGAAAAGATTCCATAGAAATTGCAATGCGTTTATATCCGGATAAATCGCATGAACAAATCGACAGTTCAAGCTATATTGAGTTCCTCTATACAATTAAAGGTAATGACTACCGGACAGGATTGAAAATTAACTTTGTCAACACTTCGCAATATATCGACCGTAATCAACCTCAACTGGAATTAACATGGCAGGCTCAATTACGGCAACAGGAAAAAAACCTGAAAAGCGAAATGACTTCAACAACCATCTATTATAGCGATATTGATGATGTTGAAAATTTAAAGGAAGCTCCGGACAAAGGGGACTCTGCCTCTTACCCTACCCGACTGAAATGGATATCATTCAAGCAGTTGTTCTTTACCTCCACGATTATCGCCGATGATTATTTTACCAATGGAACGATGGTTGTGGACATCCCACAGCAACAGTCTGGCCGTTCATTAAAAAACATGAAAGTGCGGCTTACACTTCCGTTTGAAGGCGACAATTCGAGTGTTGGAATGCACTTCTACTTTGGCCCCAACAAATACAATACATTAAAACAATATAAAATCAATCTGGAAGACCAAATCCAGTTGGGAGGAAAACTAATCTCCTGGATCAATAAATATGCGATCATTCCTATTTTTGACTTCTTTGACGGTTTTGGATGGAACTACGGATTGATTATATTAATGCTTACCATTATTATCAAAACCGTATTGTTTCCTCTGACAATGACTAATTACAAGTCATCAGCCAAGATGCGCGTAATAAAACCTGAAGTCGAAGAAATAAACAAACGCTATCCGAAGCAAGAAGATGCAATGAAGAAACAGCAGGCTATTATGGCTTTGTATAAACAGGCAGGTGTCAAACCCATGGCCGGATGTTTACCTATGCTATTACAAATGCCTATCCTTATTGCCATGTTCCGTTTCTTTCCGTCATCTTATGAATTAAGGCAACAACCTTTCTTATGGGCAAAAGACCTTTCGACCTATGATGCTATTGTATCCTGGGATGTCCATATTCCGTTGATATCTACATTTTACGGAAACCATGTAAGTTTATTTACATTATTAATGACCATAGCTACTTTAGCCTATACCATCCTTAACAATAAAATGATGGCAACAGGCGGCAATGATCAACAAATGAAAATGATGAAATGGATGATGTATTTAATGCCCATCATGTTTTTAGGTATTTTCAACAACTATTCTGCCGGGTTAAGTTATTATTATTTATTGGTTAACTTAATTACATTTGTTCAAATGGGTCTTTTCAGGCTAACAGTTAACGAAGATAAATTACACGCTCAAATGCAGGCAAACAAAAACAAACCGGTAACAAAATCAAAATGGCAGAAACGCATGGAAGATATGGTTAAACAACAACAAGCTGCCGCCGCACAACAGCGAAGTGGAAATGCTCCTGTCACAAAACAACGCAGCAATACCTCTGTACAGAAGAAGAAAAAAAGATAATCAATATAAAAAACAAAATAGAGACTGTCTAAAAAGGCAGTCTTTTTTGTTTATTTATTTTTTTATTATATTTGTACTTTATTTTCAAATCTACTACTATATGTTGAAAAAGAGATCTTTTTATAAAACCATACTACTTGTTTCCTTTTTATTTATATTGCTCCCGTTCACTATTTATGGAAGTACCAATACCCGGAAATATTGTGATGGGCTTTTAATCTCTGCAAAGAAAGAATATTTTGCAAGGAATTATGTCAAATCTTTAAAATATCTGGAAGAAGCACAATCCACATTAACTGATAATGAGCAACGGATAGAAAGTTTAAATATCAGGGCATTGATCTATAAAGATCTGGGGGATTATGAAAAATCAATGGGTTATTTTTCGGAAGCGTATAAAATAGGTGTTAAATATCATCTTTATAAAATGCAGTCTCTTATTTTGAATAATATAGCGGTATTATATGGAGATAAAAATGAAATGGATAAAGCTTCGGAATATTATGAAAGATCATATAATGTTGCTCTAAAATCATCCGACAGCCTTTCTATAGGAAGAGCTGCCATCAACAGGGCGCAAGTTGCCGTTGAATTGGGCGATATTACTTCTGCAGAAGAATATATATCTATAACGGAAGCACATATGAAAAAAGATAAAAGGTTAATGACATATATTCAAATTGTAAAAAGCAACCTTCTATTTTTAAAAAAAGAATATTCAGCCGCAGAATCTTTAGCCCTGGGACTTTTAAATAGTGGACAGGAAATCGAAATAGGACATAAAAGCTTGCTTTTCAGAATCCTGTCCAAAATATATTATGCCATGGGAGATATAGAAAAAGCCATTTATTTTGTCCAACAGATACTTGCTGAAAACCACATCATAGAAGAACGTATCATAGCTTATGAACGGTTATCGGAGCTTTATACCGAAAGTGGTTCATTCATGCTGGCATTGCAGTATAAAGACTCTCTCTTGCTGGAAAAGGATTCATTATATAATATAAATAATAATGAACGCACGGAAACATACCGTATCAGAATGGAGTTATTGGATACGGAAAAAACATTAGCGGAAAATAAAGCAAAACAGAAAGCAGAACGGATCCTGTTTACTTCTATTCTGATTTTTATAATCATTCTTACTCTTGTATTGATATTAATGTTCCGTATCCAATCCATACGCAATAAACAGCGTAAGCAATTAACGGAACTGGAACTGGAAAAAGAAAAAAATCAGAAACTGATTATAGAGCAACAATTAAAAGAACAGGAAAACCAACAGGAGCAATTGAACAATGAAATAGAGATAAAAAACAAACAGCTAACCGCCAGAATATTATTCCAATCAAACCGAAGCAAATTAATTAAAGAACTAATTACTGCATTCTCCGATGCACCACTTCAAAAAGAAAATCCTATTCTGGAATCCATTATTCAAAAGTTGAAGCTGCAATTAAAAGATTCGGCAGATGCTAACAATTTCTTTGTTCAGTTGGAACAGATCAATCCTTCCCTGTTTCTGTTACTGAAAGAAAAATACTCCAATCTATCCCTGGATGATATACACTTACTTTCTTATATTTATTTGTACAATACGGATACGAAAAAAATAGCATCCCTGCTGAATATTCCTGTAAATGCCTGTCAAAAAAGAAAGGAACGCCTTGCAGATAAAATGGAAATAAAAACAACGGAATTATATAATCATTTGCATAATTTAATGAGTTCTGCTATTTCCGATACGAAATAACAGAAAGTCTTAAAATATTGTAACTTATTCACTGTCAAAAAACATCAAGGATTATTAGAATCTCCTTTTTGTTTATATTTTTGTTTTACTGTTTTTGATTGGCAAAAAGTAGATAGCTATTGAAGTTTACGTTCTTACATCTCATAAATTTCACTATATTTGCAAAATATAGTGGAAGTTGCAGACTTGTTGATTACGAAAAAGGGGTTAAAGAAATAATGACAAATGAAACAGCAAAGAAACCATAATTATTCTAAAGCCATTCAGCTAATTAAGAGTGCCATACTCAAAAGCCGTTATCGTGCGGCAGCGTTGGCAAATCGTGAACTGTTATCTCTTTATTATGGGATTGGGAAATATATTTCCGAAAATAGCCGGCATCATTTCTGGGGAACCAATGCTATTGAAACCATTTCGAAACAATTGCAACAGGAGTTGCCCGGATTACGAGGTTTCTCAGAGGGCAATCTTCGGAAAATGCGCCTGTTTTATGAAGCGTGGGAGCATGTTTATGTAAATCGCCAGCCGGTGGCTGCCGAAATTGAACCTATTGTTCAAGAAGTTGAAATTACCAATTCTTCTGCAATTTGTCCGTTACCAGCTGACGAAATTCAAACAGACCTTTTAACAGTAAATCGTTCGCTGCCGGCGAACAATTTACAAACCTCTGATTTAGATCGCTTTTTATCAATAGGATTTACACATCATTACGAAATATTGGCTAAAACCAATTCTTTGGACGAACGCCTGTTTTATATTCAGCATTGTGCTGCTGAGTTTTGGAGTAAAGAGACATTGAGGCATCACTTAAAAAGCAATTTATATGCAAAACAGGGTAAACTACCCAACAATTTCAAGACAACAATTACCGATATCGACCTTCAAAGAAAAGCCCTGTTGTCATTTAAGGATGAGTATTTATTAGACTATATCAATATAGAATCGCCCGATGATGAGCCGGACGAACGTGTACTGGAAAGTGCGATTGTAAATAACATCCGAAAATTCATCATGTCGCTTGGGAAAGATTTTTCCTTTATCGGAAACCAATATCGGATAATTGTAGAAGAGCAGGAATACTTCATCGATTTACTCTTTTTCAATCGGCAGCTGCAATGTTTGGTGGCTATTGAATTGAAGCGTGGCGATTTCAAGCCCGAATACTTGGGAAAAATGAATTTCTATCTTTCTGCCTTGGACGATTTGGTACGCCTGCCACACGAAAACCGTTCTATCGGTATTATCCTTTGTAAATCGCAAAAACAAAACATTGTGGAATATGCTTTTCGTGATATGTCAAAGCCGATGGGTGTGGCTACCTACAAGGTTGCCACAGAACTTCCTGAGGAGTATAAGAATATTTTACCGGATGCGGAACAGTTAAAACAGTTATTATAATAATGAACAATAAAACAAAAATATCCATCCGTTTTTTCAACGACCGTGAAGTTCGTGCCGTTTGGGACGAAGAAAACAACAAATGGTGGTTTTCAGTAGTTGACATTGTCGCTTCGATAACCAAAAGCGAAAACCCGAATAACTACTGGAAAGTTTTCAAAAGTCGCTTAAAGAGAAGCAACCCGCAGTTAGTTACAAAATGTAACCAACTGAAATTAATTGCCGCAGACGGCAAAAAATATCTTACGGATACGCTTGATATGGAGGCCGTTCAGGAATTGGCAGTTATTATGAAAGCTACAAAATTTCTTGACTGGTTTACTTATAGCGACAACAGTATTGATGGACAGAGTAAGAAAAAAGCATATACTTTTATAGAAAGCAACCTCATTGTCAATAAAGATGTCGGAACAACCAAGGGTTTGCAACAAATTCATGCTTATCTATTTGGTGGGCTTTACGATTTTTCCGGACAGATAAGGCAAAAAAACATTTCAAAAGGCGGCTTTCAATTTGCGTTAGCACACTTTTTAAGAAACACCTTAAAACAAATTGAAGAAATGCCAGAAAGCACGTTCGACGAAATTGCCGATAAATATGTGGAAATAAATATTGCCCATCCTTTCATGGAAGGTAACGGGAGAAGCACACGCATTTGGCTGGATTTAATCCTGAAAAAACGCCTGAAAAAATGCGTGGATTGGAGCAGGATTGGCAAAAACGATTACCTGAATGCAATGGTAAAAAGCCCTGCAGACAACATCGCACTAAAAAACTTGCTGAAAAATGCCCTGACCGATGAAATCAACAGCCGTGAAATGTTCATAAAAGGGATTGATTACTCATATTATTATGAAGAGAATGAATAACAAATAAAACGGATCGTCCCGCAAAAACACGGCGATAATCTTTTTACCTTCCCTCCCTTTTACCTTGATTAAAACAAAGCAAAAAATCAAGGCAAATGATAATTTCTGCTAAAGATCACTCGTCCGGGTTAAAATAGAAAAATTCGCTACCCTCAAACAGCTTTCATTTTCCCCTCCTTTCTTTTGATTTTCTTTACGCTAATTATCATATACCGATTTAAGCAAGAATTATAAGGCATTGTAATTTGCTCATTCTCTGCGATGTCAGAGATTGTCAGAGGGTATGTCAGAGATAGTCAGAGCATCTTTCCTGCTGTTTTTATATTTCCTTATATTTTTGTCTCGCTGTTTTTTAAAAGTGAACAGGTTAACAAGTGAACGAGTGAGAATGAAGAACAATAAAAATAACAGGCAACAGGCAGAAAGGATAAAGCCGATAAAGCCGATAAAAGGGATAAACAATTCAACAGTTAAACAATTCAACAAGAGAATAAGTTGCCTGGCGAATGATAACTTCATTTAACTTGTGTAACTTCTGTTAATTAAATAAAATAATAACTTAAAATGTAAATAGCTATGTTAAAGTATTCATTACAGGAAAACAAACTTACAGAAGAGGCTGAGGATTATTCAGCTTTGGTTCATATCGTTCAGAGCCTGGGCATGGAAGCTGTTATTACCCGCATGTTAAACAAAGGCACATTACTTACCCGCACCGACATTGTCGCCGTATTGAATAACTTCAATGAAACCATTGTCGACATACTTTTAGAAGGAAATACCGTTAATCTACCCTTGTTTAACATCTCGTTTTCCATTTCAGGGGTGTTTGAAAGCCCATTGGACAGTTTCGATGGAAACCGCCACAAATTTAATATCAACCTGACCAAAGGGATTTTGCTTCGCGATACGGAAAAGCAAGTGAAATTTGAGAAGACAAATACCATTAGCCCCATGCCCCAGATACAGGAAGTAAAAGACAGCGTATCGGGCTTGGTAAATGAAATACTCACTCCCAAAGGTGTGATAGAAGTCTATGGGTACAACCTGAAAATAGAAGGCGACGACCCTGCCTGTGGACTATGGTTCATTACCGATGACGGCAGTGAAAACAAGGCGGAAGTATTGATAGAGAACAAGCCCTCGAAAATCCTGGCCATGATTCCGGAGCTTCTCCCGGGAGGCTGCCGGATAAAGATTGTAACACAGTTTACAGGCAGTGGAACTTTGGTGAAAATGCCACGGGTTTACACCTATCCTAAAGTTCTGCAAATATAAAATAAAGACTGGCTTGCTTACGGAAGAAAAGTAGTTCTCCCTACGGATCAACCGTAGGCATAGCTACGGTCAGAACGTAGGCTTCCCTACGGGTAATCAGTAGGGATAGCTACGGCCGGCCAGTAGGAAGAAAATAAAATGGATACAAACGAAACAAACAAAGTATGTCATTGGAAAAGTCCAATAATAGAAAATTAAACGGAGGGGGAATGACGGCAATATATTGGTTAAGAGCGTCATTACGGGCTTGATCTGCACCCGAACGAAGCAGGTAAGAGCAGCGAGGCTTTTAAGTCAAGCTAACCCCCTTAAAGGAAGGGGATGCTGAAACAAGTTACCAATGACAGAGATTAACTCCGTTGAGCTCGCAAGCTCGGTTGCTTCGTGCCTCGCAATGAAGCTATTAACCAACATATTGCCGTCATGCTGAACTTGTTTCAGCATCCCCTACTTTATTAAGGGGGTTAGTTCAACTTAAAAGTCTCACTGCTCTCACCTGCTTCGCCTTCGGGTGCGGATCAAGTCCGCAATGACGCTATTAACCAACGATTACTCTCATCTTCCCGCTGTTTGATTGTTTATTATCGGATACTCTGGGTGACGGCAACAGCTTTGTTCATCGCGTCCGACCCCCACAACCACAACCCCACAACCTCAAACCCCAAATATACCTTTATCCCCTTTTCATCCATCATACATCCCTTTTTTATCCCCCTACTTTTTATTGGGATAAAAATATATAGTATAATTTTGCCCTGTATTTTTCAAGGTTATAGAAAGAGTTTACCTTTAAAGGTAACCCAAAATCACAATTAATCATTAAAAAGTTCCAAAAATGAAAAAGAAGAAGAACACTAATTATCTATTAGAATTCAATGTAACTGAATATCCATTAAAAAAATTAATAAAAACAAATAGAATGAAAAGACAATTATTATTTATATGTATTATGTTGGGCATATTCCAACATTTATCGGCACAGTCTATTACTATTTCAGAGAATTTTGATACAATTCCTGTTAGCTTTATATCTTCACAGAATCCCTCCTGGAAAATAGATACGAACTACTTTGTGAGTCATCCCAACGGATACCTGGGAACTGTGCCTAACAAAACAGGTGACACTATTATATTGACAACTCCTGTTTATAATCTGAAAGGATATGGAAATGTTAAATTGCAATTTAGCCATATCTGTAAAGTATCAACACGGGATATCGTGCGTATAGAGTATAAGATAAAAAGCCGGAACTGGCAGGCGATTCCTCCCCACGCTTATATGGGAAATGCATGGAACTATGGAGCATCAGGATTTAATGCAACCAATTATAATGAATGGAATGCTATAGATAGTCTGGCACTTCCCATGCAATCATGGTGGAAGGAAGAACTATTTGACGTAAGTGGCGAAGTAGGAGATGACGATGAAGTTCAATTCCGTTTTCTTATCATACACGGAAATATTCCCGGCACTCAAGCTGCATATGGTTGGCTGCTTGATAATGTAAAAATAACAGCATCTGTCAGAAGCCTTCCTGTTGTTGAATTATTACACCCCTATCCGATGGATACGGTTTCTTTCGAGGGTCCGTACGCGATAAATGCAAGAATAAAATCTACAACGACTTCATCTATTAATAAACCCTGGTTAAAATATACCCATACCTTCAATGGTATCTCTGTAACCGATTCTTCTTCGATGAAACCCATATTGGGAGATTCTTTATGGCGGGACACAATCCCTCAATTTCCGGCCGGTACGGATATTACCTATACGATTATGGGAAGTGATACGATTGGCAATGATCATCAAGTGTCATCAAACTATGTGATAAGGACATCCCTTTATAATTACGGGGGCAATTCCGCAGCTTTAATAATGATTAATTCTCCCGTATCAAACCGATCTGTAATTAATGTAGCAGCTCCCGTAACGGTCACCATTCAAAACAAAGGAGATTCCGTCTTGAAATCCGTATCGATTAACTGGAGTGTAAACGGGATAATTCAATCCTATGCATGGACAGGAAATCTATATACCAACTTTAGGGATGTGGTTACGATAGGAAGCCATACTCCCCGTCCCGGTATGCATGATACTGTTATAATATGGCTAAATATGCCTAACGGCTATCCGGATGCAGTTCCGGAAGATGATACATTGGGGATCATTACGTATGGATGTGACCCAAATCTACGTGGAACATATATAGTTGGAGTAAATGGACACTTTCCTGACTTACAAAGTGCACTTCATCTCCTAAGCCAATGTAGTGCAACAGGAGACATAACCTTATCTTTGGAGTCAGGTATTTATACCGAAAACTGGGATATATCAAATACAAATAAGTTTATGGGTGGACATACATTGACAATAACATCTCAAGCGAATCATAAAGATAGCGTTCTTGTTACCCCTCTCTCCGGTACAGGAATAAACATTAATAATGTAGACAATCTTGTTATCCATAACCTTACTGTTGATGCATCTATTTCGAAATCATATTGTATTTATCTCACAGATATTTGTTCGGATATTACAATAGAACATTGCCGCCTTCTTGCAGATACGGTATCTGATACCTCCAGATCAGCCGGCATTTGCAGTAAGATTGGATTTTTAGGATATATCTATATTAAAAACAATATTATTACGGGAGGAGCTTATGGTATAGATCTGTCCTACGACTACCAATACGATGGTAACAGCAGGCGTGTATATATCGACAGTAATATTATTAACAATTCATATTATAGCGGCATTAATCTGGACCAAACAAATTTTTTTTATATAACCTACAATACAATTACTTCTTATTTGTCTAAAGGTTCTTCCTGGCACGGGATAGACGTAAGCCGGTCATCAAACAGTCATAATATAAAAAGCGGGATCATTGGCAATAGAGTGTATTCGGAGAATCCCGGAATCACTAGTGGAATTACAGGTATTAATATCTATGGAGGAAACTTGATTCTCACGGCAAATAATGAAATATCTATACATTCCAACGCAGAATGGAATACAACCGGAATATCAATATATCATTCCGACTTGATAGATATTGTCTATAATACTGTTCTGCTAACAGGCCCGGGAGGACAGGTATTTAATGCATTGGATTATACTACAAACCCAAGAAAATATAATAGGAATATTGTAGAGGGTAATATTTTTATTGCCAACGGAGGCATAACTCCTTATGCGGTATATACATACTTAAATATATATCTATTGGAAGAGTTACAGATAGACAATAACAATTATTACTCTTCCGGAGACATCGGATTTGTTAAAGGCATCAAGGCGACTTTAGACGATTGGAAGGCTACTATGGCACAGGATATGAATTCCGTGAATATTTCTCCTGATTTTATAGACAGTACAATCAACTTAGAATTGTCAAACTATGAAGGATTAGAATGTATTCCAATAAGTGGAACTGTTGATGATATTGACGGAAATCTTCGAATACATAAAACAACCATGGGATGCTATCACGCCTTTGTTCACAATACCAATGCGATGTTAAAGGGAGAAGAAAATCAAATAAATACAACTCCGGGTGCTAAAGATGCTATCAAAGTGGAGTTATTGAACACCGCACTGAGTCCGTTAACTACTGCCATTATCCAATGGTCATTAGATGGAGTGTTGCAATCGCCGGTAGCATGGTCAGGGCTTTTGACCATAGGGCAAAGTGCAATCATTGAATTAGGGCAGATAGATTATATTCCGGGAGATTATCATATAAAGGCATGGATAGATAATATAGGGTCATTACAGGATGAATTCCCGGGAGATGATACGCTAAATATATTTGGATATGGCTGTTCTTCTCCATTAAATGGCATTTATACAATAGGTATTAACGGAGATTTCGAAAGCATCGACAGGGCTTTTACTGTTATGAATTCCTGTGGAATAAGAAGGTATATTCAGTTGAATTTAGAAGACGGGATATACCGGAAACCTATTGACCTTATGAAAATAGAAAATATCTTAACCTCTGCAGATACCCTCGTAATTACTTCCGCATCAGGTAACACCCAAGATGTAATTATGGAAACCCGTCAATACGGCATTCGGACCGGCAAAACAGAGAATATTGCCATCAAGGATATAACCATTAATCTCATAGGTAAGGGAACGGGAATACTTATTAACGATTCGTGTTCCAATTTAGAAATAAACGGATGTATTATAAACCTAGATACGGCTGCTACAGGATGGGAAGGATATACAGGGATAGAAAACGAAGGTTATAATTATATGTATAGTTATGTACAAAACATACGCATATTAAACAACTATATAAAAGGGGGACTAACCGGAATCCAGTTATACGGTGGTTGGGGTTGTTCTGAGATACAAATTGATAATAATAATTTTAAAAATAGAAACGAAGGAATAAATCTTAGCAGTTGTACCTTTGTTAACATTACCAATAATGCGATCTCGTCTTTGGACTCTACAGATTATTGGAGGGGTATAAGTTGCTTCGATTGTACCATCAATGAAATATTCGGCAATAAAATCCATTCATTATCATCAGTAGAATCTAATATAGGAGCTATTAATTTATCTGACGTATGTCAAACTACAAATCTTCCCTGTAAACTATATAATAATGAAATAGTAATTAAAAATAATATACCTTCATCATATAGTTACGGAATAAAAATTTCAAATTCTTTTATTGACTGTTATCATAACTCTATTTATATTTCGGGACAAGGGGCACAAGGTATTGAAATAGATCGCCTCAATACCAATAATCACATAACCGTTAAAAATAACAGTATTGTCATGGAGTCGGCTGATGCATTTCCTATATATATTAATGCAACGGGAAATCTCAGTTTATATGACATGGACTATAATAATATGTATGCTCCAGCCTATGTCGGATATGTGGAAGAAGCAAAAGCAACAATACCGGATTGGCAGCAAGTTATAACAACCGACCAACATTCCAAGTCTACATACCCTGACTTTATAAATGTTGACACAAGCCTGGAACCGGAAAATCATAATCATTTGTTCTGCCCTGCTTTTGAATATATTACGAAGGATATACTGAACAGGCCCAGATCAGGCACAACCATAATGGGAGCCTATTCAGTAGCTTCTCCGGCTTTCGATCCTGCACTTGAGAAAATATACTGGGGAACAGAGATCATACAAAACGGACAACAAGTTCCCGTGTATGTAACGGCATTGAATTTAGGAGATACCGTCATTTCAGATATCACGCTAGGCTGGAGTGTTAACAATATTCCCCAGTTGCCTGCAACTTATGCCCCTGGCCATTCATTAGAGATTTATGAAAAGGCAGATATACTGCTGGGAACATTTACGGCAAATCTAACGGATACTTTCTTGATAAAAGCATGGATAATAGATGCCAACAGCTTGCAGGATACCAATACCTGGAATGATACCGTCTCCGCTTCTGCTCGCCTGACATTAAATTCTTTGCTGGCATGGTTTGAAGCTCCTTTAATCCCTGATACCGTTCATTCGCTTTCCCTTGATATTCATACAAAGATAATTGAGGGTACGGGTGCTACATTAAATACACCTGAGATGCATATTCAAACAAGACTGAATAGTGGAGAAATTCTTCATGATACAATATCAATGGATTATATTGGGCAAAGTGTATGGCTGGCACATGTACCCCCTCAATATTATGACAGCAAATTGATCTATACATTAGACTTGACAGATACTGCCGGACATGCAATAACATTAATCGACTCTACATACCTGGAATTTATTCCTGCCGGAGAAAAGTATGCAGGATATAATCTAAGTATAGTAGCATTGGAAAAGTTCGGACAGGATAGTGCCTTATGTTCTCAGGATTATACGTCTGTTAAAATTACCTTGGCCAATACGGGAACTAAATATTATGATTTCTCGTTAGAGCCCGTTGTCTTGAGCATGGAAGTTACAAATCCCATACCATTCAATAAAGACACCGTACTTGCGACAGGAGACTTATTTCCCGGAGAAACAATGGTTATTGAAGTGACGAATATATTGCCTATTATCATAGCAGGCAGATATGATATCAAAACATGGATAAATAGTCCGTTGGATAATGTGATTTATGATGATACGTTACTATATTATTATATATCGGGTAAGTTTGGTTTACCTGTGGATGAGAATTTTTCGAATGGACTGCCTATGGAATTTGTGGTAAAAACAAATAATCCACCATATGAATGGGATACAATATCCCAGGGAATAAGGGCGGATACGGCCGTTCGTCCACAATTCGGAACGAAAATGCTGGCATTTTCAGGAACTCAGGGAACAATGTCGACTTTATCCACCCGGCAATTGGATTTAAGTCAAACGATTCAACCCACATTATCGTTCTGGTATTTTCATGATACCATTCCTTGTGAGGATTATACCGATGTACGCATCACTGTAGATGGAGGGGAAACATATACTACGTTGTTTGAACTTACCAAATACAATGCTGTTTATGGCTGGAAAGAATACAATATGGACTTACCCCCATTTGCTGTCAATCAATGTGTGATTTTGGTTTTCGAAGCTATGGAGAAGTCTCGCAATGGTAATATTACTCAATACATAGATCGTATTTTGATTACGGCAAAACAGGAAATAGCCATAACAGATGTTTTCACTCCCGATCTTTCATTATGCGATATGAAAAATAAAGAATGGAAAGTAGTGTTGAGTAATAAAACAGCACCCGCATTGGATTATAACACTACTCCTGTTGCTGTTACCCTCGAGCTTATAGGAACATCCTATCGTTTCACCGATACTATAAGTTCCGGTATGCTTCATGGTTTTTCTTCCGATACAGTAACAATAGGCTCCGGCATTGACCTTGCTCCGGGAAAATATATTATCAAAACCTATATCTCATCTATTTTCTGGGAAGCATTTATGGACACACTTATTATCAGCCCGGATTTCAATATCCGTATTCACAACATAAGTAATGATGGAAATCCGGCGTTGGCCGCTGTTGACATAAAACAACAAGTCACCATAAAGAATACAGGAAATATGCCGTTACCGCAACTTGACCTGATATTGTCTGTAGATGCAACGGATATCTCCCCTGCCTACCATTTTACAACAACAGAATCTACCGGCAATATTATACAACCGGGAGATTCGGTTAGCATTACCTTCAATAATCCATATAAAACGCCATGGTGTCCGGAATACCGGGTACATATTCTTGCCTATTTGCATTGCGATACCACAATAATACGCAAAGAAGCTGCCATACCTGAATATGTGAATATAGATAACCTTGCCCTTATCAATATCAATAAACCTTCGGGACAGGGGGATACCATAGGAACTAATATTAATATTGAGGTAATGCTGGAAAACAAAAGTGATGTCACTTATTTCTCCAATATAGCAATATATGCCCGGATAGAAGATTCCAAGGGAAATATCAAAGCCGATATATCTGAGACCATTTCTAAAACGATCAATACATTAGATACTGCATCTCATGTATTCAGTTCTTCATATACTGTTCCTGCCGATTCGGTATATTACATAACTGTATTTATCGAAAAACAGGACAAGGACAATTACCGGCAAGATGATACAATACGAATAAAACGGACTACAAACTACAATGTAGGTATAGTATCTATAGATCCAACAACAATCCGTATGTACCAAAACATTCCCAATCCGGCTAATAACAGTACTTCCATTACATACCGTATTCCCGAAAGTGGAGAAGTGATTTTTACTGTTTCTTCAATAAACGGACAGGTATTATACAATAAATCTGTAAAAAGTGCGTTTGGTATACATACAATAGATATTAATGTGTCTCATTTAGCTGCTGGAATCTATTTCTATTCGATGGAATTCAATGGACAACGAATCACAAAGCGGATGAGCATCAAACGATAAAATCTTTTTCATAATTCAAATCATAGCTGCCTCCCCGGCAGCTTTTTTTTCGTTTGGAAAGATCTGCGGAAATTCTGCGAGGTCTGCGGGAAAAATAAAAACATAGCAAACGGAAAAGGTAAAATAGATAAAGCCGATAAAATGGATAAAAGGCAGAAAAACTATTTATAATTTTGAATTTATAATTAATTTCTCAATTAACTGTGTTCGTTTAGGCTCAATTTGGATGATGCCCTCGTATCGATTGTCTTATTTACCAATGACAGAAATCATACCTCGCTATTAACTAACATATTACCGTCATGCTGAACTTGTTTCAGCATCTCCTTCTTTATTGAGGGGATTGCGGATCAAGTCCGCAATGACGCACTTCCCCGTTCGCTTGAGGCTGTGCCAAAAGAGAACACTGATGTTCAGACAACGGCTCTGCCTTGTCTGTTCTATCCATATCGGTTCTGCCTGATAAGCCATAAAAACAAGTTAATACGTCTTCTATTCCTGTTGACATTTTTTTCTTTTTGCAAATATAAACATAATTTATAAGGCACAGCCTTTGTGGATAGACGGACTAAGGCAAGGAGCCTTAGCACAACTATCGCTTAGTTTTTTACAGCCTCAGACGAACAGGGGCTGCCACCCGGCAGCCTTTTTTATACTGTTTTCCCGTAGGCTTCCCTACGTATTAACCGTAGGTATGCCTACGGTTAATACGTAGGGATAGCTACTTTCCATCCGTAGGGATAGCTACGGATACCATGGAGGCGTAAAGGGATTATAAAGCAGGAAACAAAGGGATTTTTCCCGATGGCTTACATCCAGCCCTTCCAAAATTATTGCTATGATTCCGGATCTCCGCGTTGGCAGTTGCCGGATAAAGACAGTAACGCAGTATACAGGCAGCATCAAAAGTATTAGATAGTACCCCAAAGTATTTGTTTATTACCAAAGATATATTATTTTGAATTATAAACAAAAAAGTGTATCTTCGCAGAACGTATTAATATACAATTAATTTTTGTGAATAACTTAAAAATCAAATAATAATGGCAAAAGGAACTATAGTAATTGACATCGAAAGATGCAAGGGATGTGCGGTCTGTGTAGGATCATGTCCCAACAAAGTGATTGCTTTGTCGAAGAAAGTCAATGGGAAAGGGTATAATCACCTCGAAATGGTAAATGACAATTGCATAGGTTGTGCAAATTGTGCTATCGTATGTCCCGATGGAGTAATAACCGTTTATCGGGCTAAGTAATAATCAAAAAAAGAGATTAGAATGAAGGAATTACGATTAATGAAAGGAAATGAAGCGATAGCAGAAGCTGCTATACGCCATGGCGTGGATGGCTATTTTGGTTATCCTATCACTCCTCAATCCGAAATACTGGAACATTTAATGATTGAGAATCCCTATCCTAAAACAGGAATGGTTGTACTACAGGCAGAAAGTGAAACGGCTTCCATCAATATGGTATACGGTGGTGCTGCTTGCGGAAAACGTGTTATGACCACATCTTCGAGCCCGGGAATCAGCTTAATGCAAGAAGGTTTATCTTATATGGCAGGAGCAGAACTTCCTGCAGTAGTAGTGAATGTTGTTCGTGGCGGCCCAGGATTGGGAACCATTCAGCCTTCCCAGGCAGATTACTTCCAAACTACAAAAGGCGGCGGACACGGAGATTATCGTTTGATAACATTGGCTCCATCATCGGTACAGGAAATGTATGATTATGTAGGTTTGGCTTTCGAACTGGCTTTCAAATACAGAAATCCGGCGATGATTTTATCGGACGGAGTTATCGGTCAGGTAATGGAAAAAGTAGAAGTGGATGATTACAAACCCCGTTGGACGGATGAGTATATCAAGAAAAGTTTCCCATGGGCAACAACCGGAAAAAATCCGGGTCAACCTCATGTGATTGTTACTTCTTTGGAATTGGATTCAAGCAAGCAAGAGCAAGTTAACTTGCGCATTCAGGCAAAATACAGAGAATGCGAGAAAAATGAAGTTCGTTATGAGTTAATCAATTGCGATGATGCGGAATATGTATTCGTTGCATATGGTTCATCTGCACGTATTTGTCAGAAAGCGATTGAATTGGGACGCGCAAAAGGAATTAAAGTAGGTTTGGTTCGTCCGATTACTTTATGGCCTTTCCCGTCAAAAGTATTGTATGATATGACAAATAAAGTAAAAGGAATGCTATCGGTAGAAATGAGTGCCGGCCAAATGGTAGAAGATGTTGTTTTAGCTACTCAACATAAAGTAAAAGTAGAACATTTCGGACGTTTTGGCGGGATTATTCCTACTCCTCATGAAGTATTAGCAGCATTAGAAACAAAAATTATTGGAGGATAATCGATATGAATGAAGATATAATAAAACCGGAAAATTTAATATATAAAAGGACTCCCGTTTTGACAGACAATATTATGCATTACTGTCCGGGATGTGGGCACGGTACCGTTCACCGTATTATTGCCGAGATAGTAGAAGAAATGGGAATTCAAAATAAAACAATTGCGGTTGCACCTGTTGGTTGTTCTGTTTTGGCGTATAACTATTTCGATATAGATACGCAGGAAGCTGCTCACGGACGCGCTCCCGCGTTGGCAACTGCAATTAAACGTTTAAAACCCGATTTCCACGTGTTTACTTATCAGGGAGACGGCGATTTGGCGGCTATCGGAACAGCGGAAACCATTCATGCCTGTAACCGTGGAGAAAATATCACCATGATATTTATCAATAACGGTATTTACGGTATGACCGGCGGACAAATGGCTCCGACAACGTTGGAAGGAATGAAAACAGCAACCTCTCCTTACGGAAGGGATTTAAGCACGATGGGAAACCCATTGCGCATTACCGAATTGCTGGCTCAACTGCCGGGGACGTATTATGTAACCCGTCAGGCGGTTTATACACCGGCATTGGTACGTAAATGTAAAAAAGCTATCCGTCAGGGATTCGAAAACCAGATGAAAAACAAGGGTACTTCTTTCATCGAAGTTGTTTCCAATTGTAATTCCGGTTGGAAAATGACTCCGGTAGCGGCCAATCAATGGTTGGAAGAACATATGTTGCCTGCTTATCCCCTTGGCGATTTAAAAGTACCACAGGAATAATTAATTTAGTACGAACTTAGTAAAATAGTAAAAATATGACTGAAGAAATAATTATAGCCGGTTTCGGAGGGCAAGGCGTTCTTTCTATGGGAAAGATTCTTGCTTATTCCGGTATAATGCAAAATAAAGAAGTTAGCTGGATGCCGAGCTACGGTCCTGAGATGCGTGGAGGAACATCCAACGTAACCGTTATCATTAGCGATGAGCGCATCAACTCTCCTGTTTTATCTGTTTTTGATTCTGCAATTATTCTTAATCAACAATCGTTGGATAAATTCGAGAAATCGGTAAAACCCGGCGGATTATTATTATACGATCCAAATGGTATTACCCGTCATCCCGAACGTAAAGATATTAATATTTACCAGGTTGCAGCAACCGACAAAGCAGCAGAAATAGGTATTGCCAAACTGTTCAACATGGTTGTTTTAGGAGCTTTCTTAAAATATAAACCTATCGTTCAAGATGAGTTTATCCGTAAAGGGCTAGAGAAATCATTGCCTGCCCGTCATCATGGGTTAATTCCTGAAAACGAAAAAGCTATAAAGATAGGTATGGAAATAGTTAAGCCATATCATACCATTTAATAGAATGTATAACTAAGAGTTAAAAAGGCTATCACAAAATAGCCTTTTTATTTTTTACTTTTGTCCCGTCCTAACATAGGGTTACACAAAAAAGTAAAGTTATGGAAGAAGCAGAGAAATCGTTTAAAGAAAAAAATAAGTATCTTTGCAAAAAAAGGTAAAGTTATGTCTACTTATGTTTTAAAAGTAAATGAAAGGAAGTTATCAGGTAAAAAATTGATTGATTACCTAAAATCATTGAGCGATACAAACGGGGATATTACCCTTATCCCGCAAGAGGAGTCTCCATATGATAAAGATTTTGTAAAAAAGATACAAGCCTCAAGGAAAAGTAAAGGCAAACCAATCAAGTTGGAAGATTTATGGAAATAATTTTTAAGGACAAAGCCCTGTCGGATATCGCATATTGGGAGAAAAGCGGAAAGAAGCAAATCCAAAAGAAAATCACCAAATTAATACAAGATATTATAGAACATCCAGAGACGGGGTTGGGTAAGCCTGAAAAATTAAAACATGAATTAATTGGTTTATGGTCGCGCAGGATAAACGATGAACATAGAATTATCTATGAGATCGTAAACGGGCAATTACATATCCTCTCTTTAAGAGGACATTATTAAGCAAAAATAAATTAGTAAAACATTAACATCTCTTTTATGTTATCATATTGCAAATATAAAATACATCCAATAAAATAAATAGTTATTCATCATGAAAAAATTCTTTCAAGAATTCAAAAAGTTCGCCATGCGGGGGAATGTTATCGACATGGCAGTGGGTATTATTCTGGGAGGCGCTTTCGGAAAAATAGTTTCTTCATTGGTAGCCGATGTCTTCATGCCTCTCATCGGACTATTGGTCGGAGGTGTTAATTTCACCGACTTAAAAATCACATTAAAACAAGCAGCCGTTGATGATCTGGGACACGCCATTCCAGCCGTTACTATCAATTACGGAATGTTTATTCAAACGACAATTGATTTTATTATCATTGCATTCTGTATATTCTTAATGATAAAAGGCTTGAATAAATTAACACACAAACAGGAAGAAGCACCTGCTCCTCCGGCAGAACCATCTGAAGAAGTTAAATTACTTTCCGAGATTCGCGATTTATTAAGCAAGCAAAAATAAGAAGAAGGCTCCACCTAAAAACAAAACATCCATTTGACCAAAAAATCAAATGGATGTTTTTATTTGCTTAGGATATCTCTAAAAATTTCAAGTTTGAGGCTTGCGAGGAGATAAAAACGGAATTTATACCAATGTTATTTACATTTCATTCTAATTGAGATTGCTTCGTTCCTCGCAATGACGTTCTGAACCAACAAAATAGCGTCATTGCGAGGAACGAAGCAATCTCTGAGGTCAACTTTTGACAACTTTATTCTATATGGATTATTTACTCATATTAAGTAAATCTTTAATCCCTCCGATAGAACTTAATACTCCTGTTGCTTCGTATGGCATATAAACCATCTTGTTATCTTTTCCACTCACCATTTCTTTCAACGTGTCGATATAGCGTATTGCAACCAGGTAATTGACCGGATCTCCTTTTTTAATTGCATTTGTAATAAGTGCAATAGCTTCGGACTCCCCTTGCGCAATACGGATACGTGCTTCCGCATCTCCTTCTGCCCGTAGAATCTGGGAACGCTTCTCACCTTCTGCTTTATTGATTGCAGCTTCTTTCAAGCCTTCCGAGTCTAAAATCTGAGATTGTTTTTCAGCTTCTGCCGTTAATATCTTTGCCCGTTTATCACGTTCCGCACGCATTTGTTTTTCCATCGCATCACGAATATCATGCGGAGGATTAATGTCCTGCAGCTCTACCCTGTTCACTT
This sequence comes from Bacteroidales bacterium, assembly GCA_031553535.1. Taxonomy (GTDB): domain Bacteria; phylum Bacteroidota; class Bacteroidia; order Bacteroidales; family WCHB1-69; genus JAIROC01. The sequence continues at coordinate 54,549 of JAVBLM010000019.1, forward strand.
TTACTCCCCACTTATGGGAAGCATCATCAAGTACCGTGCGCAATTTACTGTTGATCGTATCACGGGAAGTCAACGTTTCATCCAAGTTCATATCCCCGATCACGTTACGTAAAGTTGTTTGTGTCAACTTTTCTATCGCATCCGGAAGGTTTGAAATTTCATATACCGCTTTTACCGGATCTATAACCTGGAAATACAAAATAGCGTTGATCTCGGTTACAACGTTGTCTTTGGTAATCACATTCTGTTTAGGAAAATCGTAAACAGTTTCACGTAAATCTATCTTATTAACATCACGTTTTACCACATAGCTTCTTCCGTCATAGCCTTCCCTGTTAAAACGCCACATGATTGCACGTGGCCTGTCAATAATAGGAATAATAATATTAATCCCCGCTGAAAGTGTTTTACTGTATTTTCCCAATCGTTCAATAATAACGGTTTCGGATTGTTGTACAATGCGGATACCCGCAGAAGTAAACAATATTGCCAATACCGCAATAGCAATAAGTACATAAATCATAACTAATCCTCCTTTTTTATAGGTTTAACAATTAAAGTAGTACTATCTACTTTTATAACTTCTATCATTTCATTTTCCGCAATAAGCTCATTATTCTCGCTTACGGCTTTCCAATCGTCACCATAAACAAATACCCTTCCTGTATTCTTCGAGAAATCGATAGTTTCGGTTACTCTCCCTTTTTGTCCTTCCAAAGCATCCATATTGGTTTTTACATTACTTCCTCTTCTAAAGCCATATTTTCGCATCAGCGGGCGTATAGTGAAAAAGGATATAAATGTAACAAGACTGAATATCAGTATCTGTATTGCCATTCCCAATCCGAAATAAGCACAAAGGCTGGAGACAATACATCCTAATGAAAAACATAAAAATACAAATGTATTGGAAAAGATTTCTACAATAAAAAATATGGCAGCGACTATAAGCCAAATATGCCAAGGTTGAATATATTCCATATCATTATTTAATAACTTTTTACAAAGATATAATTTTATGAAACAGGAGAAAGCATTCGTTCAAAAAAATCATTTTATTATCTTTCTTAGTTAAAGAAGTTGTCAAAAGCTGATATAAATGAATAGAGATTGCTTCGTCGTTCCTCCTCGCAAAGACGGTAATCTGTTAGTTAAGAGCGTCATTGCGAGGAACGAAGCACCTGAGACACGAAGTGTAGCGAAAGCACCGAAACGTAGTGAGATAATCCCCTATATCAACTTTTGACAACTTTAAACTTAAAATATTATATCCTTTGTTAAGTCGAATCTTTTCTTTAATTAGATTAAGATTTAATCCCAAGGCTTCGGCATGAATCCCAAGGCTTCGCATTTAATTCTAAGGCTTCGGCGTGAATCCTTGCTATTAGCCAACCTTGAATTGATATAATTTTTAAATTGGTGATTATTTCAGTGTTATAATATCATCCCTACCGGCTTTTTGTTGATTTGGTTATAATTGCCTTTGAAATCTTGAACTGAGGCTTGCAAGCTCAACGAAATCTTGAATCTTGAATTTTTTCCCTGTACCTCCATATTAAGATTCATCCGTCCAAACGGTTAAATCTTATTTTGAGGTGCTGGAATCATAAAAAATCCACTTGAATCATTGCTATTACTTATTCCCAAGACCCGCAGGATCAAACATGCATAAGCCCCAATCGTTGCACTTATTGGGGCTTATGCAAATTGAACTCTATCGAGTTCCGTCGCTTCCAATTATAGTGTTTCAACAAACTATTTTTTTCTCCAACACTTCAAAATAAGGTTCATCCGCTCAAACTATTTTCTCATTATTAACTATTAATTAATAATTATTAATTCAAAAAATACTACTTTTGCCAAAATTTCTTTAAGTATGATACAACTGAATTATTTACGTGAAAATGCGGACGTTGTAATAGAACGTTTGAAAATAAAAAACTTTGATGCGGCAGCGTATGTGAAGGAAATCATTCAAAAAGATATTCTCCGCAGGGAAACACAGAAAAAACTGGATGATAATCTTTCCGAACAAAATAAAATCGCCAAGGAAATAGGAATCCTTTTCAGGGAAAAGAAAACTTCGGAAGCCGAAGAATTAAAATCCAGAACTTCTATATTGAAGTCGGAAGCCAAAACGTTGGAGGAAAATCTGACCGAGTTGGAAAAACAAATCAACGACACGTTGGTATTGTTACCCAATTTGCCGCATAGTTCGGTTCCTGCCGGAAAATGCGCTGAAGACAATGAAATTGTACATTCCGAAGGAAATACAGATAGATCCAACTGGATGCTTCCTCATTGGGATCTTTGCGAAAAATTAGATATTGTTGACTTTGAAACAGGTGTTAAGATTACAGGATCGGGGTTTCCTCTTTACAAAAACAAAGGGGCCCGTTTGCAAAGGGCGCTGATTAATTTCTTTTTGGACAATGCCGTAGAAGCCGGTTATATCGAAGTACAAGCTCCTTATGTTGTCAACGAACATTCCGCTTATGCTACCGGGAACTTACCCGATAAGGAAGGCCAAATGTATTATATTAACGAAGATAACCTTTATCTGATCCCGACAGCGGAAGTTCCCGTTACCAATATTTACCGGGATATGATCCTAAAAGAAACAGATTTTCCTATAAAGAATTGCGCCTATTCTGCTTGCTTTAGAAGGGAAGCCGGATCGTATGGTAAAGATGTACGCGGATTAAACAGGCTTCATCAATTCGATAAGGTGGAAATCGTCCGCATCGAGCATCCTGATAACTCCTATAGGGCACTTGAAGAAATGAAAGGATATGTTGCCTCCCTGTTGCAAAAATTAGAATTACCTTTTCGAATTCTACGGTTATGCGGTGGTGATATAAGTTTTACGTCCGCCTTGACTTTCGATTTCGAAGTATTTGCAAAGGGACAACAAAAATGGCTGGAAGTAAGCTCTGTTTCAAATTTTGAATCCTTTCAAGCCAACAGAATGAAACTCCGGTTTAAAAGTGAAGGAAACAAATCCCAAGCTGCCCATACCCTTAATGGAAGCGCCCTGGCTCTTCCCCGCATTGTTGCTTCTTTATTGGAAAATCATCAAACAGAATCTAACAGAGTTGTTATTCCAAAAGCATTAATTCCTTATACCGGTTTTGATTTGATTTGATTTAATTTGAATCCGGAATTTATTTATTTTAGTACAATGCCTTTTGTTTTCTGAACTGTTTTATATACAGATCGCAAAATAATATTTGGGCGATTATTTCTATTCTTCTATTTTACTATCCCCTTGTAAACTTTACAGATTCCGGGATCACCCAAAAGGTTTAATGCATTTATTTAGGGGGTTCGGAAGACATCCGAAAGGCCCAAACCATTTGGTTTGAAGGTTTCTGAAACACCAGAAAAGCTCAAACCATTTGGTTTGGAGGTTTCTGAAACACCAGAAAAGCTCAAACCATTCGGTTTGGAGGTTTCTGAAACACCAGAAAAGCTCAAACCATTCGGTTTGGAGGTTTCTGAAACACCAGAAAGTCTCAAACCATTCGGTTTGGAGGTTTCTGAAATGCCAGAAAGGCCCAAACCATTCAGTTTGGAGCCTTCGGGAAATGCCTGACAGGCTCAAAACATTTATGTTGGAGATTTCCGGATACTCCCGAAAGGACTAAAGCATTTACTTTGGGGATTGAGGAGGCTCCCGAAAGGTGGGAAATCCTTATATTGCTCAAATGATGGTATTTCTTCTTATGGTATTTTGCTTGTTATACCAATGTTATTTATATTTCATTCCAATTATCCGGATTATCTTACTATGTTTCGCTGCATTCACCTGCTTCGCCCCCGGATGCGGATCAAGCCTGATGACGTTCTTTCGTTTGTTCATTGCATCATGGCAAGACATAAAATATCGAAACGCGAAGCATATGAGTTCATCAAAATATAAGACAGCCCAGTTTTATTTTGAAATGAATTATACTTCATTTTGATATTATGTATTGCATTCTGCATAAAAAAAGACGCTTAAAAAAGCGTCCTCATCCATTTTCATATTTATTTCGTCTTAATTTCCCAATGTTGCAACCATTACTGCTTTAATCGTATGCAATCTGTTTTCAGCTTCATCAAAAACAATAGACATCGGAGATTCAAAAACATCTTCCGTAACTTCCATTGCTTCCAGGCCAAATTTTTTATGAATGTCACGTCCCACCGCTGTTTCCAAATTATGAAAAGCCGGCAAACAATGCATAAACTTCACATTAGGATTACCTGTTTTCTTTACAACATCCATATTTACCTGGTAAGGTGTTAATAATTTTATCCGCTCTTTCCATACTTCTTCCGGTTCTCCCATCGATACCCAAACATCCGTATATAAGAAATCTACACCTTTGACAGCTTTGGCAACATCATCGGTAATGGTTATTGTTGCCCCTGTTTCTTTAGCTATCTTTTTACATTCGGCAACCAGTTTCGCCTCCGGTTGGCAATTCTTCGGAGCTGCTGCACGAAAATCCATTCCCATCTTTGCCGCGCCTACCATCAAAGAATTACCCATATTATTATGGGCATCTCCCAAATAGCAGAAAGCAACTTTATTCAACGGCTTATCGATATGTTCCATCATCGTCAAGAAATCCGCCAAGATTTGTGTCGGATGAAATTCGTTTGTCAATCCATTCCAAACAGGAACACCTGCATATTCCGCCAATGTTTCAACAATTACCTGCTCGTATCCGCGGTATTCTATTCCGTCATACATCCGGCCCAATACCCGCGCAGTATCTTTCATGGATTCTTTTTTCCCCATCTGGGATCCGGAAGGCCCTAAATAAGTAACACCCGCTCCCTGATCCAAAGCAGCCACTTCGAAAGCGCAACGTGTACGCGTGGAATCTTTTTCAAACAGTAATACTATATTCTTCCCTTTTAACATTTGCTGTTCTGTTCCCGTGTACTTTGCTTTTTTTAAGGACGCAGATAAATCCAGTAAATATTGTATTTCTTTTGGAGTAAAATCCAATAATTTCAGAAAACTCCTGTTCCTAAGATTGAATGCCATATTTTCTTATTTTTTGATTAATACTTATTTAATTTCTATTTAACGAACAATACGTGTTCCACATGCGGGATTGGTCAATTGACCGGCTTCCGTAATAATACATTCTTTTCCACCATGCTGTACAAAGTACAAAGCAGCCCGCACTTTAGGTGCCATAGAGCCTTCTGCAAAATGACCTTCTGCCAAATAACGTTCCGCCTCTTCTACCGTAATAACGTCCAGTGCTTTCTCATTCTCCTTACGGAAATTAATATATATTTTAGGAACATCGGTTAAAATATAAAATTCTTCCGCTCCTATTTCTACAGCAGCCAACGCAGAAGCCAGGTCTTTGTCAATAACAGCTTCCACTCCTTTTAATTGTTTCTTTTCATCTACAATAACCGGAATTCCTCCTCCGCCTACGGTTATGACAATATTGCCTGCTTCTGAAAGTGTCTTAACAATATCAATATTGACTATTGAATGCGGCTTTGGAGAGGCAACTACTCTACGCCATCCGTTACCCTTAGGATCTTCTTTAAACGGAGTTCCCGGATGATCTTCCAAAAAAGCATTCACTTGCTTTATTTTATAATAGGGGCCTACCGGTTTGGTAGGATTGATAAACATAGGATCATTCTTATCCACAACAACCTGTGTTATTATTCCAACCACATTCCGTTTAATATTATGTTCGGAAAGAATATTACGCAATCCCTGCTCGATTAAATATCCGATGGAACCCTGAGTCTCGGACACACAAAAATCCAACGGCATAGCCAACACATCTGTTACCCGGCTGGTAATTTCATGTTGTAACATCACATTGCCCACTTGCGGACCATTTCCATGTCCGATAACGATGTTGTATCCTCTTTCAATTAAGTGTACAATCGATTTGCAAGTGTCTTTTACATTCTCTATTTGCTCCTTATAAGTTCCTTTTTGACCACTCCTCAATAAAGCATTTCCTCCGAAAGCAATTACGGCCGTTCTTCCCATAACATTGTTTTAATTTATTTAGATGATAAAATAACGTTTTATACAAAAAAATGCCTAAAACTGTCTCTTAGGCATTCTGTAAAATTGTCGGGGTAAGAAGACTCGAACTTCCGACCCCTTGCACCCCATGCAAGTGCGCTAGCCAACTGCGCCACACCCCGAACGATTTCGCATGCAAAATTACAAAAAATCTTGATATTTTTTTTCTTTCTTGTATTTTATATCATTCAAATAAATCAAAACACTATATGTCAAAGACATAAAATATTTTCTTTTTAAAGCAGAGAAATTAGGATGAAAATATCTATCGAAAATAATTTCTATCCCAAAAACAAGTTCACTTTTTTTTGTTATCTTTGCTTTTCGATATAATTCGCATATTCATGAGTAATACCTTACAAGAGTTTGATACAATTGTCTCCATCTGCAAAGACGTCTTTGTCAAAAAAATGCACGATTATGGCGTGGCGTGGCGTATATTGAGGCTGCCTTCCATTACAGATCAGATATATATCAAAGCGCAAAGGATCAGAAGCATAGAAGAAAAAGGCATGAACAAAGTTGATGAAGGTGTCTACCCTGAATTTATGGGCATTGTTAACTATGCACTGATGGCTCAAATACAATTGGCATTAACTCCGGCCTCTATTGAAAACAGTAATATGTCTTACGACGAAGTCACTGCTTTATATGATGCATACGCGCAGAAAGCAAAAGATTTACTCTCCGATAAAAACCATGACTATGACGAAGCATGGCGGAATATGCGCATTAGTTCTATAACGGATATTATTTTAATGAAAATACTTCGCATTAAACAGATTGAAAATCTCAATCAACAAACTCTTATTTCCGAAGGCATTGACGCTAATTATTATGATATTTTTAACTATGCTGTTTTTGCATTGATTAAACTAACTCCTCAAAAATAACTGTTATGAAACGATATGGAAAAATAAATTCAAGTAAAAAGCAAAAAAATGCAATGTATTACATTCGCCATATATCCCGTCTTTTGATGGGTGCTTTATTTATATTTTCAGGATATGTAAAAATGGTAGACCCTTATGGATTCTCTTTGAAAATAGAAGAATATTTTATTTCCTTTGGGATGGATTTCATGACTCCAACTTCCATGTTTTTTGCTTTCTTCGCCATTATTGCTGAATTTGTTCTAGGGTGGGCACTCTTGCTGGGCATCCAAATGCAATTAGCCGCATGGGGATTGTTGTTGTTTATGGGCTTTTTTACGATACTTACGTTTTGGCTTGCCTACGCATTAGATATTGTTGCCCTGATCAATCGATTATTTGGAACCAATTTCACCATATTTGTTGTAACCGATTGCGGTTGTTTTGGTGACTTTGTCAAGCTTGACAATTACCAGACATTCTACAAAAATGTCATTTTCATGATATTCTCTATTATCATATTTGCTCAACGGAAACAATACAAGCAGCAGAAATGGTACTATATTACGCAATGGCTTCCCATCGTATTGGTTTCTGCCTTTTCGCTCTTTACTATGTTTTATTGCCTTCGTCATGAGCCATGGCACGATTTCAGACCATGGAAAACAGGTAATTTCATAGCGGGAGAAACTTATTCCCAAGCTCCTGAAGTGGACTTTGTTTTCCAATACAAAAATAATACTACCGGTTCCATTAAAGAAGTAACAATGGAAGAGTTGTCTGCAATTGCAGAGGATAGTTTACAATCTGCTGACCTGGAAAACAATTATACCTACCATAATCGTGTAGAAAAAATAATAAAACCCGGGATCAATGCCCCTCTTGCGGATTTCACTATTATGGATTTAAATAAAAAGGAAGATATAAAGAACAATATTATCATCTCCCCTGACTATACATTTATTATATTTATCCGTGATGTTACAGATGTAACTCCGGAAAAATTTGCAAGTACAAAAAATCTAATTAATGAACTGGAAGCAAACAATATTAATCATGTTGTTATAACGGGGTCATTGCCTAAAGAAGTAGAAGCGTTTAATACACAGAACAACACGAATATTTATTTCTACTATAGCGATATTACACCGTTAAAAACCGCTGTTCGGAATAATCCGGGAGTTATATTAATAAAAGAGGGATATGTTATTGATAAATGGAGTTACAGAGATATTCCATCCATAGAGACGATAAAGATTTCCATTCCTAAATACGAGAAAAAATTAGAAAAATATAAAGTAAAGCACCCTCCTGTTCTTCCTAACGGGGAAACCATTACAGAAATGGAAGAATCTGGTGATGAAATAATACATTCCGAAAAACAAGAAGATATAATTTAATTATTGAATAAAAATAAATAATATGTCTGAATCTATATTTTCAGCTTCCGATACTCAATTTCTAACAACCGAAGCGGAAATATCGCATGCAATAAAAGTAATGCGGGCAAAAACGGCTGCATACATTATGGATAACCAACTCAAATCACTGGTAATTGGTATATCCGGTGGTATTGATAGCGCCTTTGCTGCAGCATTATTACGTCCCGTATGCGATTTCACAAATACAAAACTGATCGGGCGTTCCATCACTATTGAAACCAATAAAGAAGATGAAATCGAACGTTCTAAAACCATCGGGTCACTTTTTTGTCACGATTTCCAATATTTAGACTATACTCATATTTATAATGAACATAAAAAAGAACTACCGGAATTAAACGGTCAGTTATTATCCAACTTAAGAATGGGCAACTGCAAAGCCCGCATTCGAATGATCTGTCTTTACGATTTAGCACAACTCAACCGGGGAATTGTTATCGCTACAGATAACTTCACTGAATATCTGACCGGATTTTGGACACTTCATGGAGATGTTGGGGATTATGCTCCTTTTATTCATTTGTGGAAAACGGAAGTCTATTCTGCTACAAAATTTTTATGCAAACAACATACAAAAGAGCAGGCTGATGCTCTTACGCAATGTATTAATGCCGTACCTACTGATGGACTGGGGATCAGTAACTCCGATTTAGAACAACTTGGCACTTCTACATACGAAGAAGTTGACCAAATATTGGCAGCTTATCTTCGAGGAGACAAAACGCTGGAAAAACATCCCCTCGTAGAGAGATTCCATTCCACTGAATATAAGCGAAAGAACCCTATATCAATAAGCAGATTAGCGTTAATTAATCATGAATAATTCTAAAAAACATAATTTAAACTCAATCCGCATAAGGATATTAATACACTGAAAACAAATAAAATAAACAACAATCACTATACGTGTTTATAATTTAAATAAAAAATAATGTTATATGATGACTAAATATTCGATAAAATTATTTAATTTTGAACGTTCGAATTGTAAACTTTATCTATATTGAAGGTCGAGCAAATATTTTTGGTGATAAGAGAAAATTAAATCTCATTAAATCAACACACTATGGGAAATAGAAAGTTTTATATTTTTATTTTTTTGCTAACTATTGCAATACCAAGTTTTGGGCAACAGGACCCACAATTTACGCAATATATGTATACAATTCTTCCAATCAATCCTGGTTACGCAGGAAATTCCGGGATTTGTGCTTCCTTGCATTATCGCCAACAATGGGCAGGATTCACAGATGTTGATCCCGAAACAGGAGAAAAATATAAAACATCTCCACGTGATATTATGTTTTCGGTAAATGCTCCTGTAAAAGCCTTACATGGAGGATTAGGGCTTACTATATATAACGATGCATATGGCCACCAAAATGATATTACCGTAAAATTAGCTTATGCTTTCAAAATGAATATTGGAGGTGGAAACCTAGGGCTTGGGCTTTCTGCGGATTTCCTGAGTAGGAAAATTCGGGCAAATGAATATTATTCGGGAGTAAGTGGAGACCCTACTATTATTAATGATCTCGGGGAATCAGACATGTATTTTGATATTTCTTTTGGGGCTTATTACCAAATGCAGGATAAATGGTATGCTGGCATCAGTGCTACTCAGTTGATTTCTGCTATTGGAGGAAGTAAAATCTCTCAAGAAGGGGCAAGACATTTTTATGCAATGGGAGGATATTCTTTTGCCATTCCATCTAATCCCAGTTGGACATTAAAGCCAAGTGCATTATTAAAAACAGATTTAACAGTAGTCCAATTAGATCTTACACTATTAGCTGATTATAATAATTTAATTTGGTTCGGTGCCAGCTACCGCATGATAGATGCAGTTGCTATATTGGTAGGGGCAAAACCTTTTATAAATTCATCTACTGCTATTCGTGGTTTGGAAATCGTAGCATCTTATGATATAAATACTTCCAAGATGATAAATCATGGAAGAAGTTTCGGCGGGCCGGAATTTTGTATAAAATATTGCTTCAATCTTGTAACAAAACCGTCAATTTATGGGTATAAGGGAACAAGGTTGTTAGGAAACAAGCCTATTGAATATAGATAATATAGATAATATAACTGAATAAACAAAACTGTCAAAAATATGAAGAAGTCATTTTTTTTAACGTTAATTACAATCGCATTAATACTTAATGCATGTAATAACTCAGGGAACGGACAATTGGTAGGTGTGAAAGATCGTCCAACCTTCGTAGACGAAATTCCTTATGGCATGAAATTTATTGAACAAGGGCATTTTTTAATGGGTGCGAATACCCAAGATGCTGCTTATTCATTAACTTATAGTGCAAAAAATATTACAGTAAATTCATTTTATATGGATGAAACTGAAATAACAAACAACGAATATCGTCAGTTTGTAGATTGGGTTCGTGATTCCATCGCTCATATTTTACTTGGCAACGCAAGCCTTGATAGTGAAGATGAATATGCCCATTTTGTTACCTATGGGAAAGGCCATGAGGAAGAAGGCGAACCTGTTGAACCAAGGGTAATTAATTGGAAGACAAAAATTGATTGGAACTCTACCGATCCAGAATACATTGCTGCATTAGAACCTCTTTATAGTTCGCCGGTTTCTGGAAATGAACGTTACTACCACTACGGCGGTAAGGATCTAAATGTAAAAATATTAAATTTTGAATACTGGTGGACTGATAAACGTAACTATAGAGATCCTGAAGATCCTGATGTAATAGGCGCTGCTTTTAAAGACTTTGATAATATTGACCCCCAGACTGACGATCAGGGTATGTTTCAAAATCGTCCTTTGGCTTATGCACAAGGTAAAAAACCCTTCTTGAGAAGAGAAAGTATAAATATTTATCCGGATACTCTGTGTTGGATATTTGACTTTACTTATTCTTTTAATGATCCAATTGCTGACAGTTATTTTTCGCATCCACAATATGATCACTATCCGGTGGTAGGAGTGAATTGGAAACAAGCGAGAGCTTTTTGTGCATGGAGAACCGCTATTCGGAATGTTTACTTGGGAAGTGTTAAAGGTTGGGCTTTTGAAAATGAATTTCGTTTACCTAATGAAGCAGAATGGGAATACGCTTCAAGAGGTCAATTACATGCTAACGACTATCCTTGGGGAGGGCCTTACACAGAAAATATAAATGGATGTTTTTTGGCTAACTTTAAACCTCAAAGAGGTAACTATGGAGCAGACGGGGGAATTCAATCTATTATTGTAGCACACTATCATCCAAATGACTTCGGTCTTTATGATATGGCTGGAAATGTAGCTGAATGGTGTGAAGATGCATATAATGAATCCGCTTATAATTTTGCACATGACCTTAACATGCAATATACTTATTATGCAAAGAAAGGTGATCCTGAAGTAATGAAACGTAAGGTAATACGTGGTGGTTCATGGAAAGACATTAGCTATTTCCTTCATAATGCCGCCAGATCTTATGAATATCAAGATTCCGGAAAATGTTACGTTGGCTTTAGATGTGTGCAATCCTATTTGGGACGCGTTAGAGGTGATAATATGAAAACCGCATCTAATGTATATTAAAATGAAATAATTAAATACAAAATAAAAGATAATCATTAACAATTAAACTTAAAAAACTAGATTATGGGACTGAATGAGTTAGTAAGAAGTAAAGGCTACAAAAACTTTATGGCAAAGTTATATGGTATTGGTGCTGCCGTAGTAATTATGGGTGCATTGTTTAAAATTTTGCACTTACCAGGTGCTGATATTATGCTTTTACTGGGTATGGGGACAGAATCTATTATATTCTTATTCTCTGCTTTTGAACCTCTACACGTTGAATATAATTGGGCATTAGTATATCCTCAATTGGCAATGGGAAATGATGAGCAAGTAGATAAAAAACAAAAAAAAGTTGTGCAAGGGAGTATTACCCAGCAATTAGACAGAGCATTGGAAGAGGCAAAAATCGGACCGGAATTATTAGAAAGTTTAGCTTCGGGAATGAGAAACTTAGGTGAAAATGCGAAACAACTTTCAGGTGTTTCCGATTCTGTTGCTGCTACTGACGGTTTCGTATCCAGTTTGTCTAAAGCGACTGAATCATTGCGTAACATGAGTGCTTCTTATGAAAAAACGGCCGAAGCAATTGGTGCGAATTCAAATGTTGCTGCCGAATATTTCCAAAAAGTGGAAAAGGCCACAGAAGCGGTTGATAAACTAGCAAGTGTATATGAACAGACTGTACAAACAATGAGTACTGATTCCGGATATATGGAAGGTGTACATCGTTTATCTAAAAATTTATCAGCTATAAATGCAGCTTATGAATTACAACTACAAACTACTACCGAAGCTTTAAACACTTCAAAAGAACTAGACGCCCAAATGAGGTCTACAACTGAAAATTTATCACAATCAGCATCACAAGTTCTTGCATACAAAGAACAAGTGGATATGTTGGCAAAGAATATCAGCAAATTGAATGATATTTACGGCAACATGTTAGCTGCTATGAGCAGGTAATGCTTTATTATGGTTAATTAATTTAGTTGTATAATAAAAAATAAATAAAATATATGGGAGCAACAAATTGTCCGGAAACCCCGAGGCAGAGAATGATAAGTATGATGTACCTTGTTCTCACTGCTATGTTGGCACTGAATGTATCTAAAGATATCTTGGATGCATTTGTGGTGGTAAACGAAGCAATGGAGCAAACAACAGCAAACTTTGATACGAAAGTAAATCAGAGTTATGCCATGTTTGATGCAGCAGAAGCAGCAGAGCCTGATAAAGTAAAAAAATATAATGATAAAGCAAAAGAAATTCGTGATATTTCCGATGAACTGGTTAAGTATATTGAGCAAGTAAAATGGGAAATGTATTCTGAAGTAGATGGTATTTCGATAGATGAAGCAAAAAACAAGCCCCTTAAAGATATGGGTGCAAAAGACAATTACAGTAAACCATCCACTTTTTTCATGGGTTCCGCAAGTAGCGGAAAAAAAGGAGAAGCTTTCCTAATGCATGAAAAAATACAACAATTCAAAGATGATATCGTTAAAATAGTTGGAGAACCTGATTATAAGATTCCAATGGGATTAGATACAGAAGGCCCTTTTTATAATAAAGATAAACAAAAGGAAAGTTGGGAGAAACATAATTTTGACCGTGTTGTAGCTGCTGCTGCTTATACACTTTTAAACAAATTGATCGGAGAAACCCGGAATATGGAATTTGAAGTTGTAAATTACTTATACCGTGCTATTGATGCTGGTAGTCATAAATTCGACAAAGTAGAGGCAAAGGTTATTCCTAACAGTCGTATTGTATTTGCAGGGGACAGCTATGAAGCAGATATTATTGTTGCTGCGGTTGACACTCGCCAAGACCCAACTGTATATTGGAGATCCGGACTTGAACAAGCAACAGAAAGTATGGTTAACAGTTTGAATGTCCTGGAAGGAGAACAAGGTGTTGTTCACCTCAAGATACCGACCAGTGCTGTAGGAGATCAAAAATTTGCCGGATTGATAAAATTGGTTGGTCCAGATGGGAAAGATCAATACCATCCTTTCCAAAGTACATATACGGTTACCAGACCTTCAGCTGCAGTAGCTGCTGAAAAAATGAATGTTTTTTACGCCGGGATTCCAAACCCTGTTTCTATTGCTGCTCCGGTTGCCCCTGAAAAATTGCGTATTTCCTGGGGAGGTGCAACGGCAAGCCCTCTAGGAGGAGGGCGTTATGATGTAAACGTTCCGCCATCCATGGCAGGAAGGGAAATTACTGTTGCCGTATCGGCAGATATGGGTGGAGGAAAAGCTCAGAATATGGGCTCTACAACTTTCCGTGTGAAATCTGTGCCAGAACCAACCGTATACTTGGGAGCGAATATATCAGGAGGACGTCAACCTAAAGAGGCTATTTTGGGGAATCCTCTTGTTACAGCAAGAATGGATCCTGATTTCAATTATGAACTAAGATGGAGTGTCTTATCTTATAGGGTTACATTCGTAAGAAACGGGGTGGAAGATGCACCGGTAACGGTTACAGGCCCTTATTTTACGGATCAAATAAAATCACGAGTTCAATCGGCTCCGTCCGGTACCGTTATTGAAATCTCAGAAATAAGAATACAAAGTATTGCTGGAACCCGGAACGTACAAAAACAATTGATGATTCGGATTCGGTAAAATAAAAAATTATAAATTATATTTGTTATGAAGAATTTAGGTTTAACATTAATTATTATTTTGGTCAGTACACTGTCTTTTGGTCAAGTATTCGACAGTTCAGGTACTGAAGAAGGGAGAGATTCTACAAAAGGTACTGGTGTTATGGATGCTATCCGAAAACCGGTAGATGCTGTTTATGAAAAGAAAGACACCCGTAATAGTAAACCTATGGCCCTTGTATCTATCCGCGAGGCAGATGTGTTATATTCCAATCTAACATGGAGTGTTATTGATTTACGTGAAAAAATGAATCATCCTCTATATTATCCGACAGAAACCAAAGGGAATTGGAAAAGTTTAATGCAAGCTATTCTTGATGTCACAACCGATTCTTCAGAGGCAAATCCCAATCCCCTTCGAGTGTACCTTGATGAATATGTAACAATTCCATATACAAGAGAAGGTATTAAGGAAAATACAGGAGTTTCTTTTACACAACCTATAATAAATGAATGGGGTGAAGAAATTGGTCAACAAACTTTATTTACATCCTGGGGTGCAAAAGAAGTTTTCCAATATGTTATCAAAGACCAATACATCATGGATAAGCAACGTTCTATTATGGAACCACGCCTTATGGTTATGTGTCCGATGTTTTGGTATGAACCTGTAAATACATCTTATCAGGATTCTTATGAAGAAGAAGGAGATATGCCATCAGTAGTAACACGCCGCTGGCGTAGATTCGGATGGCTATATTATCCTGAAATGAGACCGATGCTAACAGTTACGGAAGTATTTAATCCTCAAAATAATGCTCAACGTAGAACGTATGATGATATTTTTATGCAACGTCGTTTTTCCAGTTTCATTAAAGCAACTGAAAATGTACATGACAATCGTGAAATAAATGAATATATTGTCAACGGAATGGATCAACGTTTGGAATCTGACTATATTAAGGAAAAGCTTCGTCAAAGAGAACACGAAATGTGGGAATACTAAACATAATTTATTATATTGAAGTTTACATGAAAGGTTGTTTTTAACGAACAACCTTTCTGCATTTAACCATGTATAAATAAAAAGTATTTATTAAATTCAGGATGCAAGTCAATCTCGATACTTCGATCGAATATCTAAAGGGCGTAGGAACCAAACGTGCAGAAATATTAAAAAAAGAACTTAATATTTTTACATTCTATGATCTATTGCAATACTATCCGTATAAGTATATCGATAAGTCAAAATTCTATCGAATAGCAGAAATTCGAAATTATCCGAATACCTATATTCAAATCAAAGGATGCATTACCGATATGAGTATTATCGGAGAAAACAGAGGAAGACGCCTGGTTGCAAATTTTAAGGATGCAACAGGAAGTATACAATTAGTCTGGTTTAATAATATTAAATATATCCAAGAATCATTAAGAAGAAATATTCCTTACATTGTCTTTGGAAAACCTACCCTATTCAATAATAACATCAATATTACGCATCCTGAAATACGAACAGAGGACGAGGAAAATACACAAGCAAAGATTCCATTCCAACCTTTTTACAATACCAGTGAAAAAATGAAAAAGAGTGGTTTGGATAGCAGGGGCATTAGCAGATTATCGTATCAACTATTATCTGAAGAGAAAGGACAAATCCCGGAAAACCTCCCACATTATATTTTAGAGAAATTAAAATTAATTGATCGCCAAACTGCTTTTATAAATATTCATTTTCCTCAAACACAACAATTACTTAAACAAGCTATCGATCGCCTCAAGTTTGAAGAAATGTTCTTCTTACAATTATCACTCTTGCAATCTCATATTAAAAATACGAAAAACAATAGAGGGTTTCTTATGCCAAAGGTAGGGAAATTATTTAACGAATTTTATGAGGACTATCTCCCCTTCCCTCTAACCAATGCACAAAAACGGGTTATCAAAGAAATAAGATCTGACTTTATATCCGGACATCAAATGAACCGGTTGTTGCAAGGAGATGTAGGGAGTGGTAAAACAATCACGGCAGTCTTATTAATGTTAATTGCCCTTGATAATGGCTTTCAGTGTTGTTTAATGGCTCCTACCGAAATTTTAGCATCCCAACACTATTCAAGTATCAGCAAGCTTCTTGCAAAGATGGATATCCGGATTGAGTTATTAACCGGATCAACAAAAGCATCTAGACGGAAAATACTTCTTCCCGATATAGAAAATGGCAATGTGAAGATATTGATCGGAACCCATGCTTTAGCAGAAGATACGGTTTTATTCAATAATCTGGGATTTGTAGTTATTGATGAACAACATCGTTTTGGTGTAGAACAACGTGCTAAGCTATGGAAAAAAAGCTTATCTCCTCCCCACGTCTTGGTAATGACTGCAACTCCAATCCCTCGAACCCTGGCAATGACTGTCTATGGGGATTTGGATCTATCTGTTATCGATCAACTTCCTAAAGGAAGAAAACCCATTGTAACCCATCATTTTTATCAAAAAGACAGGGGTAAAATCATCCGATTCCTAAAAGATGAAATAGATAAAGGAAGACAAATATATGTGGTTTTTCCTCTTATAAAGGAATCCGAGACTATGGATTTCAGCAATTTAATGGAAGGATATGAAGCCTTTAAAATCGATTTCCCCGAACCCCGGTATAAGATTAGCTGTGTACATGGTAAATTAACCCCTGAGGAAAAAGAAACCGAAATGCAGAAATTCGTAAGTAAAGAGTCTCATATAATGTTAGCGACAACTGTTATTGAGGTGGGAATTGACGTACCTAATGCCAGCGTCATGGTTATTGAAAATGCTGAGCGATTCGGATTATCACAGTTACACCAACTTAGAGGACGGGTTGGAAGAGGTGCCGATCAATCTTATTGTATCCTGTTATCAGACGTGAAATTAAGCAATGACTCCAGAAAACGGATACATGCAATGGTAGAGACAAACAATGGATTCGAGATCGCCGATTTTGACTTAAAATTGAGAGGCCCGGGAGATATTGCCGGAACAAAACAAAGCGGGATGCTTGACTTTAAGCTCATAAATATTACCCAGGATGAGAAAATGATCTCAACCAGTAGAAATATTGCCAACAGTATCTTAGCCGAAGATCCACTGCTGGAAAATCCTAAGAATATACTCTTACGTGATTACTTATCATACATAAAGAAAAAACAAAAGAATTACTCCCAAATCGGATAACAATGATACGAATCGGCGATTTTCAATTGGAGGGAACTCCACTATTCCTCGCTCCTATGGAAGATGTAACGGATACATCATTCCGGTTGATATGTAAAGAGTTCGGTGCGGATGTTGTCATCAGCGAATTTGCATCCTCCGATGCGTTGATAAGAGATGTAAAGCAAACTCAACTAAAGCTCCGATTCAATGAAAAGGAGCGCCCCTTCGGGATACAAATATTTGGGAATAACGCCGATTCGATGTGCGAAGCTGCTAGTATTGTAGAAGATTACAAACCTGATTTTATTGATATAAATTGGGGGTGTCCTGTGAAAAAGGTAGCAGGCAAAGGATCAGGATCAGGAATGCTCCAGAATATTCCATTGCTTATTGATATCACCAAACGTATTGTTAATACGGTCAAGATTCCTGTAACAGTAAAAACACGTTTGGGATGGGATGAAACAAATAAACCCATTGTCAATCTAACAGAGCAGTTACAGGATATTGGTGTTCAAGCAATAAGCATTCACGGACGTACACGTTCGATGATGTACAGGGGAGAAGCCGACTGGATGTTGATTGGGAAAATCAAAGAAAATCCCCGTATAACAATACCCATTATCGGCAATGGAGACATTACCAGTTCCGAAAAAGCCTTATATGCTAAAGAACACTATCATGTTGACGGTATCATGATCGGACGCGGTGCTATTGGAAACCCATGGATATTTACAAACTCCAAATTGCTCATAGAAAAAAATATCATTTGCCCTCCGCCAGGCATTAAAGAACGCCTTTCGGTTTGCAAACGACATTTTGACCTAACGATAGAAAACAAAGGCGAGCATTATGGGATACTAACCATGCGGAAACATTATAAAAACTACTTCAGGGAGTTGATCAACTTCAAAGAAACAAGGATAAGATTATTGACATCTAATTCTCTGAATGAAATTCAAGAGATATTCCGGTACATTGAAGAGAAATATACCAATTAAAGCAAAACAGCAATGAAGCACGAAGAAAACAAAGTCGTACAAATAAATATTGGAGATATTATTAAGTCGAAAAGCGAGAGATTGTATAAAATCTTGCCTCGTTTCATTATCAATTATATCCGGAGAATTATTCATGAAGACGAAGTAAATGACATTTTACGACGTTACCACGGACAAGACGGAGTCAGCTTTGCGAATGGATTAATGAAAGAATTTAACGTAACATTCAATGTGCATCATGAAGAGAAAATCCCTGCTACCGGCAAACTTATCATTGCCTGCAACCATCCCCTTGGTGGATTCGATGGGCTTGCTCTCATTAGCCTGATATCCCGTTACAGAAAAGACATAAAATTCCCTGTTAACGATTTTTTGATGCATGTTCCTAATCTACAGGATATATTTATCCCTATTAACAAAGTGGGAAACAACTCAATTGAACTTGCCCGTCAATTTGATGAGATCTTCAATTCCGAGAATGTTATTCTGTATTTCCCTGCAGGAATTTGTTCCCGAAGGATAAACGGTATCATACAAGATGTAAAATGGAAAAAAACATTTGTAAATAAAGCCAAAGAGTTCCATCGTGATATTCTCCCCATCTATTTTAGCGGAAGAAACTCTAATTTCTTCTATAATTTGGCCAATTTACGAAAAAGAATAGGCATAAAGGCAAATATAGAAATGGCTTATCTGGCAAACGAATTCTTCAATCAACGAGACTCTTCTTATGACATCTATATCGGAGATTTAATTCAGCATGAGTCAATAACATCAGACAAATCTGATTATGAATGGGCACAAGAAATCAGAAAATATGTCTATTCCTTACCTACAATATAGTTTATTGAAATATTTTAAAAAACTTAAAATACTATTACTTTTTTATTTACATTTGCAACAAAGAAGTTCACTATGTTTGGAATGAGTATACCGAGAAGAATAACAAGACGAGTAATAAAAGCAGAACTCACTCCCGAACGATTCGTGTGTTCAACACGGCATGGAGAAAATCGGGTCTATGATATAACGCATCATAACTCCCCATACACGATGCAGGAGATTGGGCGATTGCGCGAGATTGCATTCCGTGATGCAGGAGGAGGCACGGGTAATCCGATCGATATTGATGAATTTGATACGATGAAAAAACCTTTTCATCAGCTTTTGGTTTGGAATCCCAAGGAAAAAGAGATTGTTAGCAGTTATCGTTACATCTTAGGGTCCGATATAAAAGTAACTTCCAAAGGTGTTTTTTCCCCGACAGCTGAGTTGTTCAACTTTTCTGAAGAATTCATCAAAAATTATCTCCCCTACTCTATAGAACTGGGACGTTCATTCGTACAACCGGAATATCAGGCATCCAGACAAGGTGCCTTTGCGTTGGATAACATTTGGGATGGATTGGGAGCTATTATCTGTCTAAATCCTACAATAAAATATTTCTACGGCAAAATGACAATGTATAAGAGTTACAATACGTTTGCCAGGGATTTGGTCTTGTATTTCCTAAAAAAACATTTTTCTTCCGATAAACCTTTAATGCAGCCTATTAAACCTTTATCTTTTTTTCATGATGAAAGTGAATTAGCATCCATTCTAACTTCGGATGATTTCAATGAAGATTTTAAAATCCTGGGCAAAGAAACAGCAAAACTAAATTGTAAGATCCCCCCATTGATTAATATCTATATGGGATTGTCTCCGACCATGTATTCATTCGGAACAACTGAAAATCAATCCTTTGGAGATGTTGAAGAAACGGCTATCCTGATTAATATAGATGACATATATGAATCGAAGAAGGAACGACACATTAATAATTTCCTTCTGCAACAAAAACAATAAATGAAGATTAACAGTGCCATTTTTATAAAAAGCAGTCCGAAATGGGATCTATGTCCGTCAGGACATCTTCCGGAATATGCTTTTATTGGAAGGTCCAATGTGGGAAAGTCTTCTTTTATCAATATGATCACCAACCACAGTAAATTGGCTAAAACATCATCCAAGCCTGGAAAGACACAGTTAATTAACCACTTCCTGATAAACGATTCCTGGTATTTGGTTGACCTTCCCGGATATGGGTATGCAAAAACAGCCAAATCAATCCGTTTAGGATTCAATGAAATGATTTCCGAATACATTCTTAATCGTCCGAATCTGGTATATGTTTGTGTTCTAATCGACAGCCGTCACGAACCGCAAAAGAATGACTTGGATTTTTTACACCAACTAGGTGAAGCCGAAGTCCCTTTTGTCCTGATTTTTACGAAAACAGATAAACAGGGAGTAAACAAGACCAAAGAAAATATTGATACCTTCCTGCAAAAAATGGCCGAAGATTGGGAAGAATTACCTCCTTACTTCATTTCTTCAGCAATTACAAAAGCAGGGAAAGAAGAATTTCTCGACTTTATCGAACAAACGAATAAAACGATAAAACAATAAGACTTTTATTCCTGTAAATTCAGCAATGGCAAAGATTATCTCACTACGCCTGATGTTTTCTTCATTACCAAGATGAAAGTGGAATTTCCACCCGAAATAAAATAACATAGAGATTTCCCACTGTTTACCACTTTTTATATGGGATGCCTATGCTTAGGGTGACGGATCGTATTTTTTATAATCAATCACATAGATCATTATTCAAACAAAATACACATAAACGTAGATTTTCTAACTATATATAACGTGAGTTCGGGGTCAAAATTTAGTTTGTTTTATAGGTACCCATATATGAAACTCACAAATAATAGGCCTTTGGGGAATCGTTCATAACATAAATTAAGACTTAGATATAAATATATAATGCTTTCGGGCTTTCCCGAAATCTTCAAACGAGAGTGTAAAACGTTTTCAGGTCTTCCTGAAATCTTCAAACAAGAGTGTAAAATGCTTTCAGGCTTTCCTGAAATCTTCAAACGAGAGTGTAAAACGTTTTCAGGCTTTCCTGAAATCTCCAAACGAGAGTGTAAAATGCTTTCAGGCTTTCCTGAAACCTTCAAACGAAAGTGTAAAATGTTTTTAGGGGTCTATTCAATAAAGTGTGTCAAGGTATCATTGATAAAATGATATATAAATCCCGAACTCACGTTATATATATGAGGAATCTTTTTATAGTGTATATATATTATGGACGTATGCGTCCGTACATCATGAATGCATAGGTTCGAATACTATGGATATATGAGTCCGGATATTCTAATCTTCGTTACCATATCTTCACAGGTTTTATCTATAATCCTCATAAGCAGATTAATATTTTTCCACCTTGAACAATCCGACGGACAAAGTTGTTTAACACCTAAAAATCATAAATTTAATATTATGTGGGGAATTTTAATATCTATTATTGTGGGAGTCTTAGCCGGTTTCATTGCAGGAAAAATATATAAAGGAAGCGGTTTCGGATTTATTCTTAATCTAATTGTCGGGGTTGTGGGTAGTATGCTGGGAGGCTGGATATTCAGCCTGTTCGGATTAACCAGCCACAATATCATCGGAACATTGATCATGTCAATTGTCGGAGCGGTTGTTCTACTGTGGTTGCTGTCTCTTTTATTCAGAAATACGAACAAAAAGTCTTAATAAAGAGGTAAAGAATCGAAGGGGAGAATATCATACGTTGCGTTATAACCAGACCAAATGCCCGACACATTCTCCCCTTCTATATTGGTAGGATAGGTTCCCGGCGTAAGGAAAGGATTCATACCCATAGAAATATCGGTTTGCAAAGGGAACCAATAATCTTGTGTTGCTTTATCCGTCAATGTCGACTTCACATGGATAACATCCCCTTTCCGGAATGTAGACCGGTAATAATCTTCACGTTGTGCTTGCGTCATACCTGAAAACGGAAGGTTACTTTGGGAGTTACGCAACATTTCATACGATACGGATAAGCCGTTGAACGTTAAATCATCGAACGTTCCCGAAAAGATCTGTGCATAATGCAGATCTGAATCCGGGAAATTCGGTTTATCTGGGATATAAAGTTTCAAAAAGAAACGGTAACAATCGTACGAATGCGCCCTGTCGGTAAAGAAAATCCGAAGCGTTGCTGTTGTATCAGTGAACTGTCTGAACAACGCAAACGAATCAACCTGAACCGTATTCACAGGAATAATAGTCTTCGCCGTATATATTTTCCCTTGGGACTCCACATATAAAGTATAGGTATGGCCAGGAATGCCTTTAATTGTTTTTCCGACATATGCCTTGCCCAAAACCCCATAAATATGATCCACGCTAAAGCCCAGTTGCAATTGCTCGGTATTTCCCATATCATCACTCACCCGTACGATTGCCGCTGTATCTACAGAAGAGTAAATAGCATTAAGGTCTATTTTCGAGGTATAAGGTATTGACCGTGAAATAACCACTGTTGCAGTCTGATCATTTTCGATCCAGCCTTCAATTACTTTCGTGTCTTCTTTATTGGGAATAGTCAGGGAAATAGGAGTCTCGCATCCGGAGATGAAAATCAACAACAAACAAAATACACTATATATATTCTTCTTAATCATTGCCATGGTTATCTAAATTTAAAGTTCCAGGTTATGGAAGGTATGATCGGAAAGAGTGACATTTGATAAGCCGTATTGGTAATTTCAAGTTTGTCCTGGTTCACGCTACTGCTTATAGATATGAAAAACGGATTCCTCCTGTTATAAACATTATATATAGAGAAATTCAACGAATGCTCGAACCGCTCCGTCTTTTTAATTGTCCAGTTCACCGAAATATCCATCCGGTGATAAGGGGGAACCCGGAATGCATTTTTATCGCTGTATTCAGTCACCATATCCCAACCCACGAAATAAAATCCTACAGGTATCGTCATTGTACTGCCTGTGGCATATACCCATACCAATGAGGTAGTTAATTGCGGCAATATCTCATAGGAAAGCATGACAGAGATATCATGCCGGCGGTCGTGTTTTGCAGGGAATTCCCTTCCCCCATTGAGGTCGGGGAAAGTCCTTCTTGTCCAAGATAACGTATATCCTATCCAACCTGTAAATTTACCGTAGGTTTTATTTACAAAGAATTCCGCTCCATACGAGTATCCACTCCCCTGTGTATATTGCTGATCGGAATATTTTGTTGCTTCGGTAATAGGAGAATAACCCGCTTTGTATTCCGTCAGGTTTTTCATATCCTTATAATACAATTCTATCGAGAACTCATACATATTCTTCAAGATATTCTTATATCCTCCTACGGAATATTGATTTCCAATCTGAGGCTTTACATCCGTAGTGCTGGACATCCACATATCGGTAGGCAATGAGATACTGGACATGGCTACTTGGTGCAAATATTGGTAATTATGCATATAAGAAGCCTTAATAGCCCATGTTTTACCTATGGCAAAACGAACAGACACACGCGGCTCCAATCCCCAGAAATCTTTTATCTTTTCTCCGCGCTTATACACAATAGAATCCTCTACACGGCCTACTTCGTTGGAAATATAAGCCGTAAAAGGCCCGACATGCTGAAAGTACGACCCCCTTAAGCCAATATTTAGTTTGATAAGTTTACCAATATCAAGTTCATCATTTACATAAATTGCCGCTTCATGGGCATTGTATACCGGAGGAGTGGGTATCTCCAGTCTTGTTGTCGCTTCTGCCATGTAAGTATTTGGTGTTATTTGATGAAAAGTGTACATTCCTCCCACTTTAAGCACATTTCCCGCCACCGGCAGGTAGGTCAACTCCATTTTAGCTGTATAATCCCGGATCCCTGAAAATATCTTTAACTTATACACATCCATTTCAATATCAGTATCAAACTGATAATCACTAAACATAAAGGAAGTATTTAGGAATAACTTACTATTTATATTATAATTCCAGCGAAACGACGCAGAGGAATTCTGCCAGGCAAAATTAGCATACATACTACCGCTTGTACTCTTAAATCCATAAGCATCACTGCCATGATAACCGCTTAAGAACAAATGATGTTTATCATTGATCTTCCAATTCAATTTTCCATTCAGGTCATAAAAGTATAACTTAATACCTTTAGCAGGAGAATCTTTACGTAAAAAAGGTTGCATCAATGCATCAATATACGTTCTGCGGGCCGTCAATAAGAAAGATGCTTTATTTTTCACTATCGGACCCTGAACATTTATACGGGCAAAGATAACGCCAATACCTCCTTCTACTTCATATTTTTTCATATTTCCTTCTTTCATGGAAACATTCAATACAGAGGCTAACCTTCCTCCATAATTAGCCGGCATACCCGCTTTGATCATTTCTGCCGAACGAACAGCATCCGCATTGAAGATAGAAAAGAATCCAAATAAATGCCCCGCATTGTAGATAACCGCATCATCGAGCAAAATCAAATTCTGATCCAAACCTCCTCCCCGCACATAGTATCCTGAGCTACCTTCTCCCGCACTTTGCACACCCGGTAATAACTGCACTGTTTTCATTAAATCTGCCTCTCCAAAAAAGGAAGGTGTTTTTTTTACTGCCTCAATTCTTAACTCGGTAGTTCCCATTTCTGTCGAACTAATATTTGCATCTCCCCGGGATGCAGAAATAATAATCTCTTCCATCTGATATGAAGCAGGAGCTAATTCTATATTGCGCCGGATATCTCCGGATAAGTTAATTTGTTCGGAATACTTTTCATAACCAACAAATGTCACCTCCAATGTATATTCTCCCTGCGGTACGGTTAAGGAATAAAAACCATATACATTGGCTGTAGTCCCCTTCATATTCTCCTTGGTATATATTGTTGCACCTGTCAGAGCCTCACCATTAGCCGCATCTTTGATATAACCGCTTATCGTATAATTCCGCTGGGCAATGCCCACAACCGATACAAAAAAATAAAAGATACAAAAGAGAAAGGATTTACTCATATATAATTACTTCGATTTAACTAAAATAACGAAAAGATAATCCTTTTCTTACGTAAGAAAACATAAAAAGATTCATAAAATACATATCAACTTTTTCACGAAAGTCTTTCTTGTTCAATTCCGTGAACCAATTTCACCAGTTATAAACTTATCCATCAATATTCCTTATCTCTCTAACTAATCTTCTTCCTCTGTGGAATATTTTGCTAAGAATTTCCGTTTAGCAGCAACAGATGATGGACGATATGTATATTGAGATAGATTTTTCTTGGAATCAGACCTCAATATACGTTTATCTTGTTTCGTATTCTTAATAAAATCATTAAATTCTTTTACTGAAGAAACTGCTTCCATTGTCGTTCCTGAATATTTAAAATAGAACCATTGCTGATCCACTTCAAAATACATCTGCATGGATGTTTTACTATTCTTATTAGAACCTTTCTTTTGTATTTCAATAAGCCCGGGAACATATCTGTTTACTTCCTTCTTGCCGCAAATGGCTATTCCAATCTTTCCAGTACTTACAAAAGCACGGTCATCCTGCCTCCATTCCATATTGATATCTGCAATTACAAAATTAAGCATTAGAGCCTTTGGGAGCCGTCTGAAATGATAGTATTGTGCTAATTCAGTATAATTACGTTGATACTCATCTTTGCCCATCAGTTCACGCAGGGCTGTCTGATAATGGGGCATGTCTAAAATATCTATTCCTTCAAGATTCTGCGAAGATTCGATCTGGTCGGACATTATTTTCATTGCATCATCATTGAAATAAAAATCAATCGCAACAGCAATATCAATAACCGCTGAATCTTGTTGTATATAATTAATTATATTTCCCATGGGGACGAATGTTACCCGCCCAAGATTAGTTCCCAAATCCAATTTCCCCTCTCCTTTCGCAATACAATTTTTCTTATTCAAAGAAACGATATTCCCCTCCATTTCCAAGTCATCAATCTTTTCACGGGAAGTAACAATATAGGAATCCATTTCTTCATTGAAAGTAAGAAATCCGGTAGCACTTACATATTCAGCATCATTCAACTGGTCTTTAGAACGTCCAAATGCAGTATATATCTGGCCTGTCCTAACTGAAGAAGCAATCGCAGCCACAACCGGCCGATCATCCGTATTTTTTATCTTTTCATTGATAGGAATCAGAACCGAATCGGGATTAACGATTCCGGAAAAACGAATAGGTGCATATTGAGCCGTATCACAAGCATATTTTAATGTAACATTACCCCTATAATTCAAAAATTCCTCTTCTGCATTTAAGTATACATTCCCGACATAACCAAAATGAGGATTCAATGTAAAATCAGATTCTTGTAATATTTTCCCGGATGCACGTGTTTGAATAGAACGATTTACCCAAATAGAATCCAATAAAAACTCCTGCTTCTTATCCATCGCATCCACATAATTATAGAATCCTGCTCCATTATATGTTTTGCGAGAGCCTATATTGATTCCTGCTTTAAAAATCTCATGGTATTTCGTTCCCGTATTTGCCAATACTTTAGCGTTATCTAATTTTGCAATCTCCGCACGTTTATATATTTTCACAATACCCTGGAAAGGGAAAATAGCAGCATCTGCTACTTCTATAAACCGAACCCCCTCCGCGACAATTTCGTATCTTAAAAAATCATACGAAGCCTTTGTAACGGTAAACTGGAGTGAATCCTGAGCCGGATGAATAGAGATCAACTCATTTCCACTTGAGCGCATTTGATATAAGTCTCGTATTTCCGTATTCTGTAAGTCGGCTTTCGCAAAAGGATCCTCATATTTGAACTCCAGCTTATTCTCCCGAACAAGCCAATCAAACTCCTTGGAAGTAGTGGTAAACATATTAATAGGGAAGACAATCGCACATGGCCCGTCATTTGCTATAAAGTTACCTCTACCTTTGTCCAAATCTACATGCGCCTTATGATTCGTTGCCTTAAAATGATAATCATTCGACAAGGAATCATATAATGAAATATTGAGGGCAGGTGATCGCAGTTCGTGATGCAGGAAAGTGTAATCTTTACTTATCATCTCCGAAATGTTATATCTAAAACTGCCGGAACCAACTACACCATTATATGAAACAATAAGCTGCCCATCCAACGTGGAATTATCATACATCCTGAATAATGTATTGGTGTTGTTCACAAACATTTTATCATTATATGGCTCCCAATGAGCGTACGTATTTTTTGCCGTAACAGGAGGAAATTCAGAACCGGATTGTTGTGCATCGATCCGATAGGTATCAAACATAGCATTCATCGAATCCAGGAAAAACAACATATTCTTTCCTTCTGCGTGAGATTGAGAATAATCCAATGTTCCCGTACAACGCAAACCCAAATTACTGAGATCTATTTTGGATGTAAAAGTTCCCCTTCCCTGATAAGCCGGTAGCCCGCCGTCCCCTGTATTATAAACAAATCCTAACGAGAAGTCAGGACGAACCCTCAATGGCTTATAGATATCGGGGAAAATCCCACCGGAATACAAATAACCTGCAAACAACAAAGAATCGGTATCAAAATCATCCAAATCTCTGATCGTAAATTTATCTACAGCAAAATAGAACCGTTCCCTGTCATATACCCCTCCATAAACAAACGGATGGTCATAATAAACCTTTCCGGGAGACTTACTTTCAAAATACGGATAACCTGAAATATTCATCCTGCTTGATTTATTATTGGGTTGATCGATATAGAGTGTCCCGGATATATCCTGAATATAACTTCTCACTTTCTCCAAAGGATAATCCCCCATATAATTCGGAAGCTTGGATTTATCCTCTACATAAAGAACGATAGAATCTATTACCGTAAAATCCATGGTAAACTTTTCATAATTGAATTTACAGTTGGTAACCCAGAAATCAAACAATCCGGCTTCCACTTTCCCTTCAAATAAGAAATCCCTGTTTTTCTGCATTATTATTTGTCGTCCCGCAGGTAATACATTCACAATTTGCGAATCGCTGATAACAACCATGTCCAATCCTCTAATCGTCAAATCATAATTAAGCATACTCAATGTAGCATTGGATTTTCCTCCTCCTATGGATGACCGGAACTGCAGGATATCATAGTCTTTCCTATTAACATCGTTCAATAAATAATTTCCCAACTTCTGGCGATATATAACCTCGTTGGTTAAGACATTAAAATCAATAAACCCAAACTCGGCAAATTGGAATAAAAGACTTTGTACATCGCTTTTTGAATAACCGAAATGGCGGACTATATCATCTATTCCTGCTTTCTTTACTCCATTTATTCTAAAATATTCATATAAAGTATGTAAAGGGTTCACTTCCGACATTCCCTGCATTCTGTATACTCTCCCGCTTGTAAAGTAATCTGAAGATTCAAAAATAGCTCCGGTCTGCTCTGTCGGCCCTGGTAGCGCGGTGAATTCAATATTCGCATCATGGATCTTCCAATTTAAAGCTTCTGCATATACTTCAACATTGTGATATGAGTCAAAAAACGGCATCCGTTCCGATCCGTCCTTTCCTCGCATCAACCAGATCTCTCTGTTCTGAGGAGTATATTTCAATTGAATAGCGGAATGAGAAATAGAATCTTTGTCCAAATAAATAGAAACATTACATAATTGTCCCGCAGCTTGATCTTTCCTTAATATAAAGGATGAGGATCTTACTTTTATCACGGGTTGCCCCTCTTTCTCAAAAATCAACATCGCTAGATTCTCTGCATCTCCCTGCCCCATAAAACGAGACCCACGGACATAAACCCCTCCGATATAATTGACTTCCGGATACATATTTTCTACCTTTATATCCTTATCATAAGAAGTAAACCGGGGATAGGTGGATTTCTCCTCATCAACTTCTGTTGTCATCACCCTATCTTCCACAACTCCCCGTTGAGGCTTCGCAAAATAGGCAGGATTGTGATATAAAGCATTCGGGATTTCTATACGTAAAGAACGGGTAGGAATAGCATAATTCTCGAAAGTAGCATACACTCCGGGCTCACCTGCTTTTTCCCAATCCAAAGTACCCTTTTTACCAACAAAAATCGATCGCTCTGGTAAGAAAAAGCCGAAAGTGTTTTTAATCACAAGGCTATCCTTATCATTTCTTGCTACTATCGTTAATGCCGGGAACACAACCTTGGGAACCGTATCAAAATCAAAATAATACGAAGATACATCTCTGGCTAACCAACATGTCCCTCCTGTGTAAGTATTAAAAAGATGGTCTTTTATGATATTGCGGTATGTTTCCAACATATTACCATACTGTGCAATATTATTGTTTTGAATATGAAATTTCAAACAACTAATAAAGGCTTTACTACTCTTATTTGACTGATTGGATTCTACAAATAACTTATATGTTTGAATAAAGTCACTAAATTGCGGAACAGGATTCATTTTCCTTTTCAGCATCATATTCGACAATTCAATAAAAGCCAACTGCTCTTGATCTGCAATCGAATTCCAGAATATTGGAAACTCTTTTATTGTCTGTTCTACAATATCCTTATGAGCTTTACTCGCTGTTTCGAAAAAATCGGTAAGCTCTTTTACTGTCAAATCAGGATTTGAGGAAAAAACCCTCGTATTCTGCCCAAATAATGAGGAGAAAAAAGAGAATGAAATAAATAGTAATAATGTCCCTTTCTTCATTTGTATTTATTTTATGATTGTTTATTTATTATACCTTATAAAAACGTGCTGCTACCCAGTTATCCTGTTCCTTGTAAGAACTTAAAATAAGATTATTTTTCTTTGCCGCCTCTTCTATCACCGGCAAGTCCGGATGAATATAAAATCCACTTAAGAACAACACTCCATTCTTTTGCAATGCATTTGCATATATATGCATATCACGCAATAAGATATTCCTGTTGATATTGGCAATGATAATATCATATTGTTTATTTACTATGTCATTGGCATCTCCTAATATTGCCTTAACTATATAGGTATGGTTCTTTTCAATATTCTCACAGCAATTGTTGTACGCCCATTGATCATTATCTATTGCCCAAACATCTTTTGCACCACGCATAGCAGCGAGAATTGATAAGATTCCTGTTCCTGATCCCATGTCCAAAACATTCTTGCCCTTGCAATCCTCTTCCAAAAGATAACTTACCATTTGCGCGGTTGTCTGATGATGTGCCGTTCCAAAAGACATCTTAGGTTCTATTAGTATTTCGTATTCAATGTCCTTTCTTTGTGGATGAAACGGAGCCCGTATATAACATCTATTATCAACTAAAACAGGCTCATAATTACTTTCCCAGACCGCATTCCAATTTTGGTCTTCAATCTCTTTAAATGAATAAGAAAATTCAAATCCGAAATCCTTTGAACCTTCCTGTAATAACTTCAAACGCTGTTCTTCAAATGTAGATTCAGGAATATAAGCAAGCAGCCCTGTTTCTGTTTCAAGAAAACTTTCATATCCTATATCTGCCAGGAAGGCAATAAGAATATCATTCCCTATCTCAACAGGAGTTACGATGCATTTCAGTTCAACATATTGCATAGTTTAATTGCTTTTTGTACTTGTCTCGGCAGCATTTATTATCTCAATAAAATCCTCTGCTTTCAATGAGGCACCTCCTATTAATCCCCCGTCAACATCCTTGCAAATAAACAATTCAAGTGCATTTTGAGGATTGCAACTACCGCCATATATTATATAAGAATTATAAGCCTGCTCTGTCCCATATTTCTTTTCAATTAAAGAACGAATAAATGCATGCATTTCTTGCGCCTGATCAGGAGTAGCTGTCAAACCGGTACCTATAGCCCATACCGGTTCATACGCAATAATAATATGTTCAAATTTATTACTATCCAAATGGAATAGACTTTCCGTAACTTGCGTTTCTACAACTTCAAAATGTTTCTTGGATTCTCTATCGGTTAAATGTTCCCCCACACAAAAAATAGGATTTACATCATTTGCCAGTGCAACATCCACTTTCTTTCGCAACTCGGCATTTGTTTCTTTAAAATAAGTTCTTCTTTCAGAGTGACCGATAATACAAAAATCAACGCCGGATGTTTTTAACATCGAAGCACTAATTTCACCGGTATATGCACCTTTTTCTTCTGCTGCAACATTCTGAGCACCTACATAAAAATTACTCTCTTCCGCGATATCAGCTGCCATTTCCAAATACAGAAAAGGCGGACAAATAATAATCTCTGTCTCCAAAGGCATATCATCTACACCCTCGGCGATCGATACCAATAATTCTTCTGCTTCCGAGAATACTTTATTCATTTTCCAATTTCCTGCAACTATTTTATTCTTCATATCTTTACTATTTTTTATCTATGTTGTCAATTTATTTTATTTCATCTGTATTCATCTCCACACTCACACTCTCTATTTTCCCTCCTAACGGCGGATTCATTTTATAGACAGTAACCCATCCTTTTTTCAACACCGGGAAATGAAAATGTAAACTTTTTAACATACGATATGCGACATTTTCCAACAAAGAAGAAGATTGCTCCATCTCTTCAGCAATCAGCTGATAAACTTTTTGATAGTTTATGGTTTGCTCCAAATTATCAGTCCGGGCAGCCAATTGAATATCTACTTCCAATGAGCAATCTACTCTAAAATGAGTTCCTACAAGCGTTTCTTCCGGGAAGCACCCATGATAAGCATAAAATTGCATCCCCTGTATATTAATCCTAGACATGTTTATTCCTACTAATCCTTTATATTCTTCCAAAAGCAAAGATACACAAATTCAAAATCAGTCGAAACTAATTTTAAAGCAAGATGGAGAAGAAATCATCGTTTTCTCAAAATCAGGTTAAGAAATCCCAATAAAATAAAAATAATAAAACAGTAACCAAATATCCCATAAATTCATTAAAAAAACACTTTTCTCGTATTAATTTTTGAATATTTTATGAGTAATATGAAATATAAATTTATAAACCCACTAACAAACACACATATGAACACCTGAAAATCAGCAAAATAAAAACAATCACATTATTACATGTTATTTTTTATCAAAGAAATATTATTCTTATTCAAAAAAATATTATCTTTGTGTCATAACTATTAAGAACAAATAAGAGGAGGTAGCCGAAAATCCTATAAAGAGTAGGCACGTTAAAAAAATTATATCGATATGAAGAAATTATTAGTAGTTTTGGGTGTAGTAGCATTAGGTTTTGGTTTCACATCTTGTAAAAAAGAATGTAAATGTAATATTGCTGGCATTAACTTTGATATGTCTAGTGCAGGAATTGATACTAAGGAAGATTGTGATGCATATGCATCACTTACAGAAGACACTCCTGGATTAAAATGTTCTTGGGAATAAATAAGACTTAATCTAATAAAAAAAAGAGACTGTTTTATTCAGTCTCTTTTTTATTTTCAATCGCTGTAATAATAAAAGTTATATATTTGTAATGCCAATATATTAGTTTGTCAATTTATTAAATAATTAACAACATGATAATTCATAACAGAATATTTTCTTTAATCCTGCGTATTTTCGTAGGACTAGCCTTTATTGCTTCTGCCATATTAAAATACATATCCATTGATATATTCGATTTATATGTCTATGAGCATAATCTGTTTTCCATTCCAGTGACCGAAACACTTACCCGCTTATTGATTACAGCAGAATTTGTGTTGGGAATTATGCTGGTAGCTGGTATCCGGGTGAAGTTAGCCTATTATACCTGTATTTGTTTTTTAGCAGGATTTACTATTTATTTATTTTTATTGCCATACCTGTTCGACGTAGATATTAATAATTGCCATTGTTTCGGCGAAGCAATTATTTTTACCCGGACAGAATCAATTATTAAAAACATAGTTTTATTAGTTTGTTTATTTTTTGTTTCGCCTAAATTTTCCACCCCACGGAAATGGGAAACATGGGTATTGGTTGCAATATCCATCGTGTCGTTTATTGTTTTTATGGTTGTCAATGCCCCTAATTACATCTACACAATGGTTCATAAGGATAAAATACAAATAGATATCCCCATGTATGAATCTGCGTTGGAAAACAGCGGGCAAAAAGAGCAGTTCACAGATGGGAAACAAATTGTCTGCATGTATTCAGCAGGTTGCCGATATTGTAAACGGTCAGCAGAAAAATTACACCTAATCTTAAAGAATAATCAATTGCCGGAAGATCGTGTGAAAGCTATATTCTGGGGAGGAACTCCCGACAGTGTTATTACCAACTTCTTCACCAATCAAGACATTCCTGTTTTAGAATATATAACCTTCCGGGTGGATTCGTTTCTGGCTGTTACAAATGGCAGTATGCCGGTTATCCTGTATTCCGACAATGGGAACATTATCCAGAAAGCAGATTATCTTTCCCTTAAGGATAAGGATGTGATAAATTTTCTAAAATCCGAATAATATTTTTAAATTCCAAGAAGCTAAGTAGGAGCAATAAAAGGCTGCTCCTACCTTAAGTTAATTTCCTTTCTGTTTTATTCTTTAATCTTAAATTTCCACTTTTGTTTGTACATTCAAAAGATAAAGATATTTTACAAAAATAAAACTTAACAGTCATTCGGAGCAAAGTCAAGAAAATGAACTACAAAGTGTGACAGCATTGAAACGTTTCCCGGAAAGAATATTTCGGATTGCTTCATGCCTCCCAATGACAACATTTTTGTTTCTGGGTTGTGCATATAGCATGTTGCATTCCGGCGTTAATACTTTCCGACTGTTCGGAAAGTATCCCGGCATTTGCTTTGGAGGTTTCCGGAAAGTCGGAAAGTATCCAGGTATTTACTTTGAGGGTTTCCGAATCTCCGGAAAGTATCCAGGCACTTACTTTGGAAGTTTCCGGAAGGTCGGAAAGTCCCAAAGTAAATGCTTTGCTTGTTTCCGGAAGATCGGACGGTTTCTCCAAATTGATAGAATAATAAAAAGAAGAAACTTTCCCTCCCAAGAGGAATTACAAGGGACATGTAAAGGAAGTTGGTAAAAGGATTTCCGTATTGTCTTACTGCATACTAATATAACAGAGATTACCTTATTGTTATTCTCCCCCATTTAATTTTCTATTATCAGACATTCACAAGATGACATTCTTCTTTGCCTTCTGTGTATTGCATTACTTTAGCATTAGCAATAAAAATCATATCAAGATCAACTTATTTATATGAATTTTGTTTTATTAATAGATATTATAATTTATAAACATACAAAATGTATTAAACGAAAATAGTCTATAATCAAAAGTTATATTAATTTAATCTATATATCATGAAGAAGTTTATTTTACTAATTTCAGGTTTATTTATATTCGTCTTTGATGCAAGATCGCAATCAAACGGGGATGTAACAATTATCGATCTGTCAGACCATGAAAAAGACGTATTCGTTTGGGGAATGTCTTCCGATGGAAATTATATTACCGGTTATATCAACGGCCAACTGAATTCTTTTATATGGGATAAATCCAATGGCATCATAGAATTTGATGCCGGAATGGGAAATTCCGCTGCCTACGCAGTTTCCAACAATGGAATCATTGCCGGAGAATTTCTCGATACAACATATACATATGTAGATAAATCAGTGACCGACGATACACTTGATTTATTTTCAGGCGGTTATTACACAAACAGCAAATGGAACAGTTTGGGAATTCGTCCGGGCATTGAAGTAACAAGCGGATCTGCCAGCAGAGCGGAAGCAATCTCTGCAGATGGAAGCATCATAGCCGGCGGATGGACAACCTCGCTTGATGAAGGAATCAGAAAAGCTCCTGTTGTTTGGACAATTTCGGGTGAAACCCTTTCTCATGAAATACTATCTTACGTGGATGAAGGCAACGGCGCTATGATTCTTGCCATGTCTGCTGACGGATCCATATTTGGCGGTTGGGCCGATTATGCAGGAAAACGCTTCCCTGTGCTTTGGATTAATGGTGCAATTAAATACATTACACACGAAGGGTTTAGGCTTGAAGGAGAAGTTATGGGTATAAGTCCCAATGGAAGATATGCGGCATTATGGATTGAACAGGATGCTGCAGTTTATGATATTAATGAAGATAAACTGACTATTATTCCGAATAAAGAAGGAGCATACAGTACAAAAGCAAACGCAGTATCTGATAACGGAACTGTTATAGGATTCCATTCACTCGGATTCTTTTTGAGTGATAGAGAAGGATTTATTTATACCGAACAACTAGGTTCTATAACTATAAAAAACTATTTAACAAAGTTGGGGATATCAATCCCGGCAACAATGACTTTCGGACATACATCAGGCATCTCCGCCGATGGATCTAAGATCGCAGGATTCGGTCAGAAGCAAGGACAGGATGGTTATATGTATTCTGTGGGTTTTTATATAGAAATTTCCCAACCTCTCACCGGCTTAAATCCTCCTAAAAACTTATTTGCAGAAGAAACAAGCATCAGCAATGTTGAGCTAATATGGGATGCCGCAGATGCAGACGCAACAAACACCTTTGGAGGATATAACATATACCGGAATAATTTAATGATAAATACAACTCCGTTAACCAACAACAATCATATAGATACTTCATTAGCAAATGGGTCTTATATATATAAGGTAACCGCTGTATGGAATACAAATGAAG
Source organism: Bacteroidales bacterium (assembly GCA_031553535.1). Taxonomy (GTDB): domain Bacteria; phylum Bacteroidota; class Bacteroidia; order Bacteroidales; family WCHB1-69; genus JAIROC01. The sequence goes on from JAVBLM010000019.1 coordinate 90,837, forward strand.
AATCGGTAGCAAGCAATGAAGCAAAAGTTAATACCGCTCTATTATCCGTACCGTTTTACGATGATTTTTCAAGCTCCAGCCTGGAGACTAAGTTTTGGAATACTTCTATTGCCAATTCCAACAGATGGGCAACAACAGAGAATGGAATACCAATCAATGGAATGGTTTATACTGTACCTGTTGGTAATGCATATGACGAATCTTTGTTATCCGCACATATTGATGCTACGGCAGCAGCAGATTTATATCTATCATTTAATATAGCTATCCCTGTTGAATGGTATAGTTATCAATACGACCATGATCAAATGGAAGTACAGGTATCTGATGGAAGCAGCTGGAACACTATTGATACCTATAACCCTTACTCAAATCAATCCGGACAAGCTTTCGAATATAAGACATACGATATCTCAGATTACGTAAACGATACGATCAGATTACGTTTCAGGGCAAGCGGGAATAATATCGGCGGCCCTTTGGATTGGTATTTCGATAATGTGAAAATATATACCTCGGCAGACTCATTGTTAGTGGAGAAACCGTTAAAAGTAAATGCTTATAAGGAAGCGAATGGAGACATCCGTATAAATTGGGTTGATCCTAATGATGTAGTTAATTTATCTTACCTGGAAGATGAAAACCCGGTGGGAGGAATAGGAAACGAAGGAGTGTCTTTCATTGCTGCGATTATGTTTGACTCTAATGACCTGAAAGAATTGAACGGGTATAAGATAGTCTCCATATCTGCAGATTTATACCGGGTTGATGGTGTACAAGATTCTGCACTATACAAACTGGTTGCTTTCCAGGGAACAAATAGAGTACTTTACCAGGATATTGACTCTTATATAATAGACTGGAATGTTTTCACGTTGGATAATCCTATTATTATAGACAGTTCCAAATCCCTTTACATAGGACTGGAAGTTACTCGTCATGAAACGAATGACTGGCCAATCAGGACGTGCTTAGGAAGACAATACAATGATGGTTCAAATACGATAAATGTTAATGATGGCAAGTCAAACCTGATTTCAGAAGACGCGGGTACAACATGGCAAACGTTAACGGACTATGGCATCACCGAGTCGTTAGCGATAACCGCATTCGTAGAAAACACAGATAATTCTACCCCAAAAGAACAATTAATGGGGTATAAAATATACCGCAATGATGAAAATATCCTGGATATTGCCTATGAAACACCTGGAGCACTTACCATTTTAAATAATTTCGCAGACATCTATCCACTTACAGATGAGGATGCCTGCTATCAAGTTAGTGCATATTATAATACACAGCAGGAATCAGAAAAAACAAATCCCATATGTTTGTATATTTCAAGAGAGATACAAGAACTCAAACCGCAGAATAATGCTACCGGTGCATACCTTAATACCGAAGTATCCGTAATATTCAATGTAAACATTACCGCAAATGATTTGAATGGTATTACAATCAAAGACAACAACAATAATAATGTAAGCAATGTCTATGGGGAAATTAATGGAAAAACATTAAGGATCAACCATCCTGACTTTGCTGCTAATACAACATACACCGCTACCGTTCCTTCGGGAATAATAGATAGATATGATAGTGAGATAACATGGTCGTTTACTACCGGTACAACACTTAATATACCGGGATCTGATATGAACAAAACCACTATCTATCCTAATCCGTCAACAGGTTTATTCTATATCAATATAACAAAGCCTTCTTTCGTCAGAGTAATCGATCTTACAGGCAAGGTATTAAAGACATATACCCTAAGTTCCAGTTCAACTGTAGATTTGAGGCCGCAGGCTGCCGGAATATACTTTATACAGGTAAAAACCGAAACCGGAACTTCAACTCATAAAGTAATTATCCAATAACATATCCGGAGGGATTAACTTAAAAGGGATGTCTGTACGGAGATCCCTTTTGTCTTTTTGTAATTGCTCCTGTACCTGCACACTTTTATTCCGGGTTGTTCTTTCCATAGCTTCTTTGCTTGCGTAGACCATCAATGTAATGTTGCGCCAATAGTCGATTAGAAGGGTAAGTTAAGGCCTATTAATAATTTGCAATATATATATATTTTTTTCCTGTTCTTATTCATAATATTTCTTACCTTTGCAAAGAAAAAAGAATTAAGAGAAGGCTTAAGGCTAACAAAAGATTTTATCTATATACATAATAAGTATTCTATAATGTTTTTCTGAAAATTATATGTTTAAATTCTAATTATACACACTTTATGAAAACACACTTTTTATCTATAACTATGTTGTCTTTATGTGCATTGATTATGTGTGCCTGTGACAAAACTCCTCCTGCAATTATCTTAACCGGCGGAGATATGGAACTTCCATTGGGTACCACCTATATAGAGCCTGGAGTTATTGCAGAAGATGATGCAGACGGCGTTATTTACAATGTTGTCTCAACAAACAATATTGATAAAACCAAGGTTGGATCTTATACAGTTAACTACTCAGTCAAAGATAAAGCAGGTAATACATCTACTAAAAGCCGAAAAGTGAATTATACTGCAACTCTATTAGCCGGCTATTATAATGTTTCTACTACTCCAAATCAAAGTTCATATAATACAACTGTTGCTTTTGCTTCTTCTACTTACAACAAACTAATTTTTAGCAAATTTGGTGTATTCCCCTTCAACAATGACATCTATCTCTCGAATATGACTATATTAATTGATAAAAACACATATTCCATTTTGTCTGAAAACTCGTATATATATCCATATGGAAATAAACCCGTAGTAACTATTTCCCCTGGCACAATAGAATATACGGAAGGAACCTCCGGGCAATGGATAATTACATCAATGACATATACGCAAACAATAACATATCCATCCGCAGAGGAATCAACAGTGCAAACAGCTTTTTTTCAATAAGGTTTTCCCCGTTCTTCTTTCTTTTTGCCTGTTGCTTGTGACTATTTGTCTCTACAAAACGTTAGGATATTCGTATTTAGCATTATCAACCGGTTTGTAAAATTCACAGAATCGTAATATCTATTTCATCCGTTCGTAATCCGTACAGGATACTTTTGTGTCAAAATTAAATAACCAATAAATAAGACACAAATGAAAATGAACAATGCAAGAAGAATTATTTTTTTACTACTTATTTCCTTCACATCTTTTATATCGGTGGCTCAAACAGACTCCACAAATAAATCAGAGCAATTTGAAGCAAGCATGGATGAATTATCATCCGGGATAAAAAAACTAAATAAATTCAAGCTCTCCGGCTATATACAAGGCGACTTGCAGGTTGGAGAAAAAGATGCTAGCCTAAAAGTAGGAGGACCCAGATCTGAAAAAGAAGGAACCTTTGTCCGCTTCGGGATACGACGTGGCAGAGTAAAACTTACCTACACCGACAACTGGGGAAGAGTTGCTTCCAATGCAGTGTTCCAACTGGATATTACGGAAAAAGGAGTTTCCATGAAAGATGCCTACTTTGCGTTTACCGATCCTTGGATCAAATGGTTTTCCATACAACTAGGTGTTTTTGACCGCCCGTTTGGCAACGAGATTTCTTATTCCTCCAGCCTACGCGAATCTCCGGAACGGAGTACGGGCTGTTTAACTTTATTTCCGGGAGAGAGAGACCTTGGAGGTATGTTGGTAGTTCATGCACCGAAAGACAACGTCCTGGCAGGCCTCAAACTGGAAACAGGCGTCTTTGGAGGAAACGGGATCAATCTGGATAATAAAAACAGAAAAGACTGGATCTCTCACCTTAGCTATAAAAGATCCTATGATAACATACTATTCGGAGTGGGTGCATCTTATTACCTGGGTTGGGTATATCAGGGAAAGGATACTACTTATGAGATGAAGAATAAAGAATTTACCATTGTTGATGGGGCTAAAAAAGGCGACTACTCTACACGTATGTATTACGGACTTGATGCGCAGTTGCTCATTTCAACAAAATTGGGTATGACCAATATCCGGGCAGAAGTTATTGCCGGAAAGCAACCGGGTGCTTTGGGAGACTCAAAAAGTCCTAATAGCGCAACATTACCTTCTATATATACTTACAGACGTGACTTCACAAGCTTCTATGTATACTTTATTCAGGATTTCGGAAATCGCCATTCCCTGGTTTTAAAATACGACAGATACGATCCTAATACAAGAATAGCAAATAATGAAGTTGGAACAGGCGGCTCAGGAAAAGGAGATATTATGATGCAGAATTTCGGGTTCGGATACCTCTTCCGTCTTAACAGCAATATCCGCTTGATGGCATATTATGATATGGGGTTCAACGAGACATCGGAAAACCTAAAAGGATACGACAAACAACTAAAACTAAACACGCTGACAATTCGTGCTCAATATAAATTTTAAGCAAAAGAAAATAAATAATAATATAAAACAATAAAAAAATTAAAGAGATGAAAACAAAGATTCTAGGAACAATATGTTTAATGGTGATGTTTACACAATCACTTTGTGCACAAAAAATCAAAGGAAGCGATACCGTATTACCCTTGGCTCAAAAAGAAGCTGAAGAATACTTGAAAACAAACAAGTCTGCTAAAGTAACCGTAACAGGAGGAGGAAGTGGTGTTGGAATATCTGCACTGATGGAAGGAACAACAGATATCGCAATGTCTTCCCGTAAGATAAAATTCGATGAGAAATCAAAATTCCAGCAAGCCGGGAAAACGGTTGTGGAAAAGATTATTGCATATGACGCTCTTGCCGTTATTGTAAATCCGGCAAATAAAGTCAGTCAATTAACCCGTGAACAACTGGAAGGTATCTATACCGGTAAGATAAAAAACTGGAAAGAAGTAGGCGGCGACGACCTTCCAATCATTGTTTATTGCCGTGAAACCAGTTCCGGAACGTATGAGTTCTTCAAAGAGCATATCTTGAAAAATAAAAACTATATGAGTTCTGTTCTTTCCATGCCTGCTACCGGAGCAATTATCCAATCGGTAAGCCAGACCAAAGGGGCAATCGGTTATGTGGGATTAGCCTACTTAAGTAATAGTGTAAAAGCAATTAAAGTTTCATACGATGGAAAAACATTTGTCGCCCCTTCTATCGAAACAGCAAAAAACAAGACCTATCCCGTTGTTCGTCCGCTATTCTTCTATTATGAAAAGAAATCGGAAGCAATAGTAAGTTCCTTTATTAACTACATTCTGTCAGCAACAGGACAAAAACTAGTTAAAGACGAAGGATACATTCCCTTGAATTAATATCTAACGGAAAATAATCAAAGAGCCATTTTACAATTCTTTTGTATTAGGGCTCTTATTCTTTTTGTTATTTTAAGAAGTTAAATGAAGTTACACAAATTACAGGAAATAGTGGTTAACTGTTAGTGGTTAGTTGTTAATTTATCTGTTTTGCTTGCTGCTTGCTGCATTCTAATTTTTAGCTACTTTTGCATCCAATAAAAGAACAATATAACGACATTTTGATTTACTTATCGGGAAAATAACTCCGTTCATCGATTTCATGCAATGAATACGGTTGAATGATTGTACTTTTGCTCAAAATTTAAAATACAATCTCATGGAAACAAAAATAGACACAACAGTTAAAAAAACATGCAGGCCTATCTATCGGACAGGAATTGTTTTTGGTATTCTTCTTATTCTATTAGGGGGATTGCTCATTAGCACGAACTTTGGTTTTATGCCGGATAATATAAACAGGATAATTATATCCTGGCAAATGCTATTAGTTGTCGTTGGCATTTTGTCTTTATGTAAACGGCATCTTTTTTCAGGGCTTTGTCTGATTCTAACCGGAGGATTTTTTATTATTCCAAGACTTGCGGAAGTTTTCCCGGATACATTTTCTTGCGTAGGAAGTCATTTCATAGCTGATTATTGGCCCGTCCTCTTAATTGAAGCCGGTATTTTAATTGTTATATACTGGATATTTGCACCGCAACGGAAGTTCCGTAAAAATCATACCCACCATCACTCTCCTCATAATAAAAAGCAATTCGAAATTAACGGTGAGTTTTCAAAGTCCAATGTTTTTGGTACAGGGGAATATATTGTATTAGAACCAGAGTTTAAGGGGGGAAGACTAGAAACCGTTTTTGGCGCAACGGAAGTTGATCTTCGCAAAGCATCACTTCCGGAAGGAGACACTTACCTGGAGATCAATGCTGTTTTCAGTAACATAACACTTCTTATTCCTGATGAATGGAAAATTATATCACAACTCGAAACTGTATTTTCAGGCATTGATGACAAAAGAAATATAATTGAGTCTGTAGATTCATCCCGGAGATTAATTCTGGTCGGATCTTGCGTATTCAGCGGATGCGAAATCAAAAAGTAACAGCAATGTTCTTATCATTCGAAAAAAGAACAAAGTTGTTTCTATATATACTTATATGGATACTGTATGCAATATTACACACAGTATCCATGTGTTTTATAACTCATATCCCTGTCGGATTATTACTAATTGATGCGGTTATCCATGCAACATTATTTGCTGTTCTGGGAATACTATTCTGGCATGTTTTATTATACGGAAAATATGAAACATTGATTCCGATCCAACGATTTATCAATTATATTGCTTTGGCATTGTTGGTTATTTCACTTTGGTTGGGAACAGGTTTTCTTTTAGATTACTTTTTATTAAGGGAAATAACGACTCAACTTATACCAACATTGCCAATCAGGGGAATGATCGGGTTATTGCTTTATCTTATTTTTATTCTATCGTTTTCCCTAATATCGAAACAGAACACGCAACAAAGTAAAGAGTTCGATTTGGAGTCAGAGAACTTAATTATTCAAGCAGAAACACATAGATCAACAGATATTACACCTGAAATTGTAGAACGGATCACGGTAAAAGCAGGGCAAAAACTCCACATTATACCCATAAAAGACATTATCTATATACAATCAGATGGAGATTATGTACAGCTGGTTACAGAAAAAAGCAACTATTTAAAAGAAGAAACAATGAAGTTTTTTGAAACTAGCTTACCTAAAAAATCATTTGTCCGTATTCATCGTTCCTATATTGTAAATATTGAATATGTTTCACGTATTGAATCATACGGAAAACAAAACCAACAAATAGCATTAAAAAACGGACAATGGTTAAAAGTAAGTGCATCAGGGTATAAATCATTAAAAGAGGCATTACATCTATAATTAGACATATTCTTATCCGGTGACGAAACTTACAATAATACACTTTCGTCACTGTGAGGAGAAACGACGAAACCCGAGGGTTCGGCATTGCCAACCAACCAAGCTTGCGAGCTCAACGGAATTAATCCCCTATATCAATTTTTGACAAGTTCGTAATTAATACTTAATCTTTAATAGTATTAATTTGCAGGTCTGAAACAATCAACTTGTTTCAGAGAATGAAAAATCAGGCATCTTTATACTCCAAATCAGACGTAGTTCCCTTCCAAAACAAGTGTGTCCTCACTTCAAAACAAGCGTGTTCTAAGCTCAAAACAAGCGTGTTTTTTCATCTCAAAGCAGCATAAAAAAAATCAGTCAACAAAATATGATTTTATTCGTTTTGTCTATCAGAATAGAATGACAATAAAAAAGAAGCAAATCCGTTTTTTTTAATGAATAAAAAATAAGATAATTATGACAAATAATATAACAATCCTTTGGGCAGACGACGAAATTGATTTACTAAAACCTCATATTCTTTTCCTCGAACAAAAAGGATACAAGTTAATCACTGTAAAAAGTGGGAATGAAGCTATCGAAAAATTAACAGACAATATCATCGATATTATATTCCTGGATGAAAATATGCCCGGATTATCAGGGCTTGAAACTATTTCCCGGATAAAAACCCAATATTCATCTATTCCGATTGTCATGATTACAAAAAGTGAAGAAGAACATATTATGGATGATGCAATAGGATCGAATATAAGCGATTATTTGATAAAGCCGGTAAATCCCCATCAAATATTGCACTGTCTGAAAAAGCTAACGGAAAACAGAAAGTTAACGACAGCGAAAGTATCTTCCGACTACCAGCAATCATTTCGTTCCATCAGTATGAAATTAATGGATAGAATGGATCATGCTGAATGGACTAATATGTATAAAGAACTTACTTTCTGGGACATGAGTCTGGGAGAAAATGATGATCCCAATATCCGTGAGATCTTCTATTCACAAAAAGCGGAAGCAAACTTATTGTTTAGCAAATTTATTACTAAAAATTATACCGGATGGCTTAATGGTGATATTAGCGATAAACCGATAATGTCCCACACGCTTTTAAAAGATCGAATTTTCTCCGATATTAATAATAACACTCCTATTTATCTGATTCTAATTGATAATTTACGATACGATCAGTGGAAGGCAATACAACCTGCTGTGAGTGAGTATTTCCGGATAGAAAAAGATGAACTTTATTACAGCATTCTTCCTACAGCAACACAATACGCCCGGAATGCTTTATTTGCAGGGCTTATGCCTAATGAGATTGCGAAAAAATATCCTCAATATTGGGTTGACGAAAACGAAGAAGGAAACAAAAATGAATTTGAGAATAAACTTTTGGATGAATACCTAAAGCGCTATGGTATAAATATAAAACATTCCTATTCAAAAGTATTGAATATGGAATTTGCAAAAAAAGTAAATGATAATCTTGTAAATACACTTAAAACTCCATTAAATGTTGTTATCTACAACTTCGTGGATATGCTCTCTCATGCTCATACCGACGTGGGTATTGTTCGCGAATTAGCAGATAATGAAGTGTCGTATCGTTCAGTAACAACCTCCTGGTTTGAACATTCCCAGTTATTGGAAATGCTTAAATTCTTAGCGGATAAAAAAGCCCGTATATTTATCACTACAGACCATGGCTCGATTCGCATTAAAAATGCAATCAAAATTATCGGAGATAAAGAAACCAATACCAATCTCCGATATAAAACAGGAAAGAATTTAAACTATACGAGTAAAGATGTTTTTACTGTAAACAATCCTCAGGATATATATCTTCCAAGATTAAATGTTAGCTCCAAATATGTTTTTGCATGTGGGGATAATTTCTTCGCATATCCTAATAATTACAATCATTATGTAAATTATTATAAAGATACATTCCAACATGGAGGAATATCCATGGAGGAAGTATTGATCCCTTTTATCACCCTTGGTGCAAAATAAAATTAATACGAAGAACTAACTCTTCTCCGATTGAAAATTTCTGTCCGTATGGAAAAATATTCATTGGATAAACACAATGATAGATGCAGAATAACAGGAAGAAGAATACTATATGTTTTGATTGCCAGGATACAAAGAATAGGGCCCATGATAAAACATCCTAAAACTTCTTTCTTTCCCTTAGGAATATGGACAAACGCATACAATCCAACATTCAATATAATGGCAGGATAATAACCGATTTCTTCTATTGTTCCAAAAAGAAGAACTCCACGAAACATGAATTCATATCCTATTAAATAAAGTATCCAGGTTATATAGGATAGAAATTTGTAAGGGTTTGTCCAATTATCTATTTTAAACTGTGGATACGGATTCTGCTTGCAATTTTTTACATTTATATATGTAATAGTAATAGTGAGTAAAGCTAAGGCAAAACTCAAAAGAATCACTCCGTCAAAATAATGCGACTGAACTGTTAGAAAATCTAATTCTGCTCCATAAATCTTACTAAAGACAAAAGCTGTTACAAGTCCAAATAATACAAATCCTGATAAACGAAAGAAAACAGCGCGAAAAACAGATTCATTAATTCTGCCGGCAAATTTACGATAAACCCAATCGCCTACCTTTGTATATACAATAATATGATATATTGTATACAACAAAATAACAATACTGGTTATAAATGCGGCCGATAGATAATGCTCAAATACCATAGTGTTTGTTCTACAAAAATACAACTTTTAATAAAACAACAAGCCCAGTATGTCAAATAATTGCTTATTATACTTCTAAAAACGGATCAGAACAGCTCCGGAAGAATATCCTCCGCCAAAAACAGTAAGCCCGACAAGGTCATTTTCTTTAAATAAATGCATATTTTCCATCATTACGAGGAAAGCACTTGCAGAACCTGTATTCCCATAGTCTTTGATGTTATTTAAGGACTTACATTCCGGAATATTCAAAAGCTGCAATACATTTTTGATAATACGCATATTTGCCTGATGGGCAATAAAAAAATCCAGATCTTGAACCTTCATATTCCTGCTATCTGTCACCTCTGTAATTGCATTGATCATGTGATATGTTGCATTTGCAAAAACATCTTTTCCGTCTGCCATTTCAATCACACCATTTACTACAGATAAATTTACGCCATAAGGTCCTTTTCCTACATGACCTAAGCCATGGGTCGTAATATTCAATATCTGGGGTTCATTACCGGTAATTTGTTCTTTAGAAACAAACATGGCAATTGCCGCATCACCCCAAAGGTGTCCACTCTTAGGATCACTCTCATTATTATAGCACGAATTATTTTCCGAACAAATAATCAATGCTTTAGAAGCTTTCCCTAAAGCAAAATATCCTTCAATAATTTCCAATGCATTTACACAGGAAGAACAGGCTGATGAAATCATCATCGTCTTTGCATTCTCTATATTATAATCTCTTTGAATAATATGTGCTAATGTACCCACAGTATCCTCGGGTGTATATCCGGCACTGATAATTAAGTCCACATCGTTAATTGAATATGGGAGCTGTTCTATTGCCTTTTCTACAGATGCCTTTCCCATTGTAACTCCATTCTCATTATCACTAACTTTTGAACGGGATTCAATTCCAGTACGTTGAAGAATCCAATCACTGGTTAAACCATTGATATTAAAAAAATAATCATTTGTAATTCTTTGAGATGGCACATAAAATCCACTGGCATTAATAAACATATATACAATACTTTTTATTTATTATAAATTAGGGTTTATCCGTCTTTAATATTCCTTGTATTAATGTGTATATTTTTCTTTTCAAAGCTCCATCGTTTTCATCTTCTCCCTCATCAAACATTCCCCGTATATAAGGAATGTCTATACCTCTCATAATAAAATGAGCAAAAACAGCTGCTTTTCTAACATTTGAAATATCAAAAACATTTTTCTTTACTCCATCTGTTAGTATTATTTCTAGATTCTTTATTTCTATCTTCTCTAACTTGCGACGTACAAGCTCCACTTTCATAACGTCCATGAAAAATTCAGCCTGTAAAGATCCATTCCGCTGCACCGCTGTTCTTATCGCATTCATACGTGTGGCCGTATAAGTAACAAATTTAGTTAATGGATCGATGTCAAGCATCATCACTTCTTCAAGTAAAGAAATAACAAACTGTAATTCTTCTGCAATAACTGCATCAAGCAATTCATCCTTATTCTTAAAATAAGTGTATACAGTTCTTCTACCTTTTTGGGACTCTAAAGCAATATCATTTATTGTGGTATTGGTTATCCCTATCTGCCCAAAAAGTTTTCGTGCTGCATTTATCAAAGTTTCTCGTGTCGATTTCTCCACTTATTGCACAAATTTGTTTAGATTGTGCAAATATATAAATTTTGTAGATATAATTTCAGAAAATAAAACAACTGATACATGGTTGCAAATAAATAACTTAGAAGAAAGCTAAAGAAAATAAGCTAAAAACAAATGAAAGAAATTGCACAAATTATAGATTTTCGTGCAAATAATAAAACTTTACCTTAAAATTATGTTATTCTAAATTATTTAAGATAAAGATTGATTTATCTCGGATGCTTGTTTTAATATTTCATTATATTCTTCCGGAGTAAGATCTCCAAAGAAATAATGGATAGGATTTACTTTTTCTCCATTTTTTATTACTTCATAATGCAAATGTACTCCTACAGACAACCCGGTAGTTCCCATGTATCCGATTACTTCACCCCTTTTAACCTTTTGTCCTGGCTTAACGTTTTGCTTTGATAAATGGGCATATAAAGTCTGGTAACCTCTTCCATGATTGATAACTACAGTTATACCATATCCTGAATAGCCTTCCATCTCTGTAACTACTGTTCCATCTGCTGTAGCATATATAGGTGTTCCTTTCTTACCAATTATATCAATACCTGTATGCCTTCTTAGTATTTTATAAATGGGATGATAACGCATACCAAATCCCGATACAACCGTTGGATTTTTAACAGGTGAAATTGCAGGAATTGATGCCTGTATTGTTTCTTTTTCTTTTGCTAAATCCCATAATTCCTTATATGAATGAAGCTGGATTTGAGCCCGTTGTGTAAGAATACTTGTTTTAATCTGTGCTTGTCGTAATGCGTCAGACTGATTCTGAGAAGAAAGAGCGGCATATTGTTCTTCAAAATCTTTGACATGTAAACTTCTATCTATTGGTTCGGCATCAAGAATAGCACGATATAAGTTATTATCTTTATCTTCCATGTCTTGCAACACATTCGATAATAAATCAACCCGTTTTTCTAATAAAGTAATTGTTTGGTTATAGTCATGCAATTCCCTTTTAAGACGTTTTTCTTTAGGAGATTCAAAAAAGACAGTCCAGATAACAAGTACAATTACGGCAAAAGCAACGGCAGTCGCAAAATAAGAGAGTATCCTTTTAAATAATTGAAAAGGAGTTGTTCTTGCTTTTTCGAAAGATAAAGATTTATGATTAAATTTATATTTCACAGTTTCAGATTTTCTTGTTAGAAAACGTTATTTTTCACTATTTAGTATTTCACAAAACACGTATACGTTGTCCTTCCCGAATAAAATCCGACTTTAATCCATTTAACCTTTTTATACTATTGACATTTGTCCTATATTTTTGAGCAATACCAGAAAGCGTATCCCCGGAACGAATCTTATAATAAACAGCATCCGACGATGATGGAGATGTTGAAGAAGAATTTCCCGAACGGAGATAATTAAAGGTCTCTTTCGTTATTACCAATGTATCGGAAATGAGCTTTCCTTTTTCAAAATCAATCATATATTCGGGATTAAAGGCAGCCCCTTTATATCTCGTTTCAAAATGTAAGTGGGGGCCTGTTGAGCGCCCGGTATTCCCTACCAAAGCAATCAATTCCCCTGCCTTTACCTCCTGATTGGGCTCAACCAGCAATTTTGAACAATGGGCATAAAATGTTTCCAATCCATTATAATGCCTTATTATTATAACATTCCCATATGTTTTATTCCGTTTCGCAATACGAACAATTCCATCAAAGACACAAAAGATACTATCCCCGGTAGAATTCTTTGTATCAATGCCATAATGATACCGGTATCGTCTCCATCCAAAACGGGATATTATCGAATTAAAATGAGGTAATGTATATTCTGCTCCGGCCCCTAATAGCGGAAGATAAATAGTATCAGTCATGGAACTGAAATCAGTCTTTGGAATATGTATGGAAATTGAATCCCAATTCTCAAAAATAGCTTCCAGCATCTCATTGGTGAGATGCGATTCATAGTAATCATCTATATAATCTGTACTGTCATCGTAATCAAGCTCATCATTGCTTTCATAATCCACCGATTCATCTAAAAAGAACATTGCCGCCATATCGTTAAAATAATATGGATAATGTGTATTTATAAAGGAACTATCGTGTGTGCTTTCTACAACCGTAGGTTCGAATTCCTTAGGGATAGATTCCATATTTGCAACGGATAGCGCTAAAGACATCTGTTGTTCTTCCAGTATCTTCTCGCATAGATGCTTATAAACAATCGCATAAGACTTCATCATTTTATCAGCCCCAACGGAATTACTTATTATTCCATCATAACACGGAATCGCATCTCTGTAATTACCGGTTTGGTTGTAGATTTGACCGGCAATGAATTTAGCCCTGGTCTGAATCTTGCGAGGCAATGGCAATTGCTCTATTTTCAACAAATGATTTAACGCTTTTTCATAATCGTACGTCTTGATAAAATAATCAGCAAAAATAGTTTCGTATCGTTTGCGTAACTCTATATCATTTGTATCTAATTTGGCTGCAATTGTTTGTAATATAGATCTCGCTGTATCATATGCTTTCATATAAATAGAAGTATGTGCTTGCCAAAGATAGGCATTCATCCAGGTTTTCGACTCCGGATAGTATTCTACTATGCTATCAAATACCCGGTAGGCTTCCCTATAGTTTTGTTTATATAATAAAGCAATCCCTTTCATCATATAAATATCGGCTAGGTTAGGGCAATAACTTGTTTCTCTATTTTCCGCATCTTTTATCGCAGCATCGGTCTGCAATAAAACAGATGAAAATATATTCGACTGTTTCGGGTATTTTCCGAGATTCAGATTATAATTATATAGAAATAAAACATGTAAATAATTATCGGAATAATCTTTATTTACCTTATCAATAGCCTTGTTTAATGACTTATATTGTGCTTTTAAAGTAGGAAAACAACTATCGGTTTGATTTTTCCTTAATCGAGGAACATTATCATTTGCAATTAATGGAAAAGAGAAGCAAATCAGGAAACTAAATAATATATATCTTATCTTTATTAACATTCTAAATGGAAATCAGTATTTCATAGATTAAATGATATACAAAAATAACAAAAAAATTACAATAGACAACAATCGAATAAACGATTTTTTCGAAAATTTAATCACTCATCCTTTATAAGAATCTGAAATTAGGCATTATGGAGCAAGGAGTTGCCAGAATAAAATGTATTATTACATTATTATAAAAAATGAGGCTATCTTTTATATTTCAGACAGCCTCATCTTTATTCTAAAAGTTAATAAGCAAGATTATGCATTAAGCATTACCGGCATTACCAACATAAGTATATCTTCTTCCTGTTGTTCGATATTCGGGAAAACCAAACCCGCACCTGTAGGATGGGAAAGTTTGATTATTACCTCATCACTATCTATATTATTAAGAATTTCCTGCAAGAACTTCGAACTGAATCCAATTTCAAAGGGTTCTTCTCCTCCTTCGTATTCAAAAGTACAGGGAACGGTTGCTGTTGCACGGTATGCTACATCAATATCTTCTGCTGTCAGACGCATTACTGTTGGTTCTATTTTCAATCTAACCTGATGTGTTGATTGATTTGCATATGGAGAAATACTACGCATACGCTGTAAAAAAGGCAAGCGTTCTACCTTTAAGATATTAGAATTATTCTTAGGAATAACAGCATTGTAATTAGGGTATTTTCCTTCTATCAATTTTGACACAATCGATAATGTCTCTAATGTAAAGCCAACTTTGGAATCATCAAAATCAATACGTACATTTCCTTCAAAAGAAGGTAAAATGTTTTTAAGTAATAACAATGGTTTCCTTGGCATAATAAACGAAGCCTTTAAACCCGTTTTAAGGCCTGAATATTTAAAGCGAACCAGCCTGTGAGCATCCGTTGCCACAAAAGTAATATCATCCGGTTTTATTTCACAAAAGATACCAGCCATTACGGGACGAATATCAGCGGCTCCTGTTGCAAATATTGTTTTAGAAATCGCATCTCCCAGGATTTTTGCATTGATTTCAAATGAGGATACATTCTCCAATTCCGGTTTCTGAGGGAATTCATCACTGCTATAACCAACAAGTTTATAATTAGCCTCATCGGCAGATATTTCAATAGCAAAATCGTCCGAAATTGTGAAAATTACAGGAACATCCGGTAAAGATTTCAGTGTTTCAAGAACAATTTTAGAAGGAACCACAATCTTACCATCGCCATCCGCATCGGAGACTTCCAACTCTGTAGTCATCGTTGTCTCCAAATCGGTAGCCGTTAACCTTAACTTCTTTCCTTCTATCTGGAAAAGAACATTTTCGGCTATTGGTATCGCGGTATTTGTGGTTATAATGCCACTTACTATCTGTAAATTTTTATAAAGTAATTGACTCGGTACAATAAATTTCATAACTAATAATTTAATTTCTGCAAAGGTATAAATTTTTCTTGAAAATGCATACAGATTTTAACAGAAAGAAAACAAAAAACAAGCTTATTTTCCATCTCTTTTCAATACGGCCACAATGGTATAAAATAAGATTTTCACATCCATCAATATAGACATATTCTCAATATACATGATATCATAGCGTAGCCTTTCTATCATTTCGTCCACATTTTCCGCATATCCATACGAAACCTGCCCCCATGACGTAATACCTGGTTTTTCAAATAATAAAAGACGATAATAGGGTGCTCTTTCTACTATTTTATCAATATAATACTGCCGTTCCGGACGCGGGCCTACCAACGACATATCCCCTTTCAACACATTAAAGAATTGTGGAATCTCATCCAGATGGGTACGCCGTATAAATATACCAAAAGGTGTAATTCTGTCATCAAATTCACTTGACAATCTTGGGCATCCATCTGCCTCGGCATCTTCGTACATAGAACGAAATTTAATTATATCAAACGGCTTTTCCCTTTTGCCGATACGTTCCTGTCTAAAAAAAATCTTCCCCGGGGAGGAACGTTTAACACCAATTGCCAACATCAAATATAAAGGTGAAGCTATTATAATAAACAAAAAAGAAACAACAATATCCATAGCCCGCTTGCATACTTTCTGCCATAGAGGTAATGAATCCAGGTATATCTGAATGTATGGCTCGTTAAATACTGCAGTATTCTTTACTGTTCGTAACATATGATCTTCTGTCGTAGGTAATATCTTGAGTAATACATTCGATTCCCTGACTAAAGGCAAAATCTCTTCTATCATCTTTCTTGCCAGCGGATCGTATGTTATAATAACTTCTTCCACATCATGTTTTTTAATTATCTTATTAATATCTACATATTTTCCAAGATAAGTAAGTTCACTCAAATCAACTGTTTCGGATTCATCCCCAACGGAAACATATCCCACAAAATTATTTCCAAATGTTTTCTTAGGATCAGACAAAACTTTTGACAATCCCATTATCGTAAACGGAGTGCCAACGATAACTGTATTAAACTGTATCTTACCGGCACGAATTTTACTTTTTATAATACTTATATATATCAATCGTACAGATATTGTTAAGATAAACTGCAGAGAGAACAAAACTAAAAATAAACGTATATAATCCGTATATGATTCTATCACGTCATCTAAAATGATAGCAAAAAACAAAATGAGAGAACCGAACAATACGTGTTGAAAAGTTAGAATGAATTCTCTTAATCTCGATTTCTTCCACACCTGTTTATATGTTCCTCCCAAAGCATAAAGTGTAACCCAGCATATAGGAATTACTATCAGGCCTAAATAAAATTTATAATCCCCAAAAATCAAATGCCATACTTCCGATGCGGATTGATACGATAATTCCGTAAATTTACGATAGGAAAAGAAACAAAACCAAACAATCATCGAAACAAGAGCATCCAATGCAATATAGGTAACGGTTCGTTTCTTTTTGTAGAATGTATGTTTGGACATAAAGAATAAACTACTAACGATAAACTACTTTGATATTATCGAATAAAAATCGTGCAGTATTTCCTCTTGAAATCCCACTTTTCATATAAATATTGAAATGCGTCATCCCCATATTAATGGTTGCATCAGCCATTTCATCGGTAAGGTTGATATACACTTTATTCCATGTAAGGTTATCCTGCGTTCCGACAATATTGGCAATGGGAACTTGTTTTGTGGTTACTGAAGAACTTGATGAATAGCAATAAAGACCAATTTCCACATTTTGAGTAAAACAATAATTTATTTCCACAAAACATTCCGATACGGAATTAGAGTTTAAATATATAGGGGATGTAGTTCTTATATCAAAATAATGAATTGTATCAGCATCCGGCAGTTCTATTATTCCCGAAAAGTTATTGGGTTCATTCCGGTAATGAAATATCAAAGAAGAATCTTGCGTTTTTTTCAATTCGGCACTCCCGGGGATGGAATAAAACTTCAAACCGGCACTTTCAAAGTCTTCTATAAAGGAAAACTTAACACTGGTTTGATAACTGAAAGAAGGAGAAATCGTATCAACTCTTCCTTTTACAAGAGTAACAGTTTCCTTATATAGGGTATATAAAGGATACTTGGGCCTTTGAACGGATAACCCATTCAATTTAATTCCCGCCTCAAAAATCAATTCTGTCTTCCCGCTTGCAAGAACAGGAACCAATGCCGGAAGTTGATACGTCCCCAAACTTGTTCCATTTGCAGTTACCCAAACATCCGGTATTTTAGAAGAAGATGTCCCCTGTTCATCTCCTGCCGCAAAATCCACGCTTTCTATATAAACATAAGATGGTGTCTCCACATTAGAATTGCATGCAAGTAGAAAAAATGCGAGGCTCAGGAGAATGCTGTTTTTTATCAGTTTTATTTTCATAAGGTAATACAATCTTTTTTATTTTGTTTCATAAGCAAATTTCTCCATAATCCGGTAAGCTACCTCTAGCGCTCTATGGCCATCCTCTGCCGAAACTTCACTTGGAGTATTATTGATTATACTATCGGCAAATAAAGAAAGTTCCATCTCTATTGCATTCACTTTTTCATTATTAGGTGATTCTATAAATATTCGTTTTTTCCCTTTATTTCCTCCCAGATCAAGCACAAGAGAAAGTAGTTCATTATCATCTTCGGGAACATAATCTCGAAGCCGCATAACATTGGCCTGTTTTTCCAGAAAATCCATTGTGATATATGCATTAGGTTGGAAAACCCTCATTTTACGCATTTTTTTCATTGCTATACGGCTCGCTGTTAAGTTGGCAGTCGCTCCATTTTCAAATTCAATACGTGCATTGGCAATATCAGGGGTTTCGCTTATAACGGGAACACCACTTGCGCTAATATGCTTAATGGGTGATTTTACAATACTCAAAACAATATCAATATCATGAATCATCAAATCCAATACTACCGAAACATCCGTCCCTCTAGGATTAAACTCTGCCAAACGATGTGCCTCGATAAAAAGGGGATTGTTAAAATATTTTTTGGCAGCAAGATATGCGTCATTAAACCGTTCAACATGACCTACCTGCACTTTGATATTATGCGCTTGTGCATAAGTCATTATTCTTTGCGACTGCTCCAATGTAGCAGTAATAGGCTTTTCTAAAAAAACATGTTTACCCATTTTCATGGCATCCATAGCCAAATCGTAATGCATTGTGGTTGGTGCGACAATATCAACCGCATCACATGCCTCTATCAGGCTATGCTCCGTCAGGTATCTCTTCACCTTATATTGTTGTTCCACACCCTCTGCAACCAAAGGATCCGGATCGTAAAAACCAATTAATTCTACTGTTGGTATATTTTTTAAACAATTAAGATGAATCTTCCCCAAATGTCCCGTCCCTATTACGCCTATTTTTATCATTTATGACATTCTTTTTTGATAATTGCAAAGATACATTTTTTATGATATTCTTTTTCGCTGATATTAGATCTTATCTAATAAAACTACACTATAAGCATTTTATTATCCGAATAATAAATATAATTTTATCCCTCCGTTTTACGTTAATAATCAAACATTGATATTTAGCATTTTATCCATAAAAAAGGATCCATACGAATACCCGGAATATTAATGCAACGTTCTGACAAATATGTATTATCGGATTTAATTACCAAATTATAATTATGAGAAGCAAATCATTTGAAGAAATAGCAACCCGCTTTCAGGAAATTGTTTTCCTGGAGACATTTGATATGATTGTTGCTATCGCTAACGGGGGTATCATTCCCGCAGCGATGCTCAACCAACGGATCAATACCAACATAGAATTATTAAAAATAAACCTGCGTGATTCGAATCAAAAAATGATCTATGACCGCCCCAAATTATTAGAACCAATCCGTTTTGATTTTACAAACAAGAATATTTTATTGGTCGAAGATCGTGTGAAAACAGGATTGTCACTTCAATTTGCGTCAGATCTTTTACAAAAGGCTAACATGATAAAAACATTTGCCGTTAATGGAAAAGCAGACTATAGCTTATATAACGAAGATTGCTTCAAATTTCCATGGATATTATAATTGGGAGCCTAAGGCCGGATTCTGCTAAAAAAGTCAAAATAATAGTTTCAATAGATATCCTTACATATTAATTCGTTGATTCTTTTTTTATTCCTTTTCATCAAAAATCGATACAGGAGATTAACTTCACTGAACTTGCAAGCCCGGTTATCTTATTTTGTTCAAAAACAAAATCTGTCCGGAGTTGTATGACTGGGGTATTCCACAGTCTCCGCCAACAAGAAAAATTTCCGAAAGGCTCAAATACTTTTTCGGGAGGTTTCGGAAGGTATCCGAAAGATTCAACGTATTTGTTTTGGAAGCCCCGGAAGCTATCCCAAAGGCTCAGACACTTTTTTAAGCGGTTTCGGGAGCTTCCGAAAGGTTCAAACCATTTGTTTTGTTTATTTCGGAATTTCCGAAAGGCCCAAACCATTCGGTTTGGAGGTTTCGGGAACTTCCGAAAGGTTCAAACCATTCGTTTTGGAGATTTCGGAATTTCCGAAAAGCCTAAACCATTCGGTTTGGAGGTTTCGGGAACACCCGAAAGAGGCAAACCATTTGGTTTGAAGGTTTCGGAAACACCCGAAAGTGTCTTATCCTTTTATATCCGATCTTAATTTAATATGAGTCCGGGCGCAGCATTCAGTTTGTTTAAATAAAACCGGAATGATTGATACGATATTATGATTTGTAATAAGATTCTGTTTTTATACATGAACGTTCAATCCGGTTTATATAATCAACTTTTGACAACTTTAATAAAAAAACTCTGAAATAATTAAAAAACAGGAAAAGAATAAAGGATAAAGTAATTCTTTTAGACGATTCTTCTGGATAATCGTCTAATACTAAGACCCATTAATAATATGGTCAAGCCTGTTAGAATAGTTATAGGCAACCAGAGCAACTCTAAGCCGGCTCCTTTTATCATAATATCCCGCAAGGCCAAAATAAACCATTTCGCAGGAACAATATGTGATAATATACGCAAAACCAAAGGCATATTCTCTATCGGGAAGATAAATCCCGACAGCAATAAAGTCGGTAAGAAAAGCCCTAACATACATATTAACATCGCCACTTGCTGTGTATTGGTAAGTACTGATGTTAACACCCCTAAAGAGCAGGCATTGAACATAAACAGAAAACAAAGTAACAGTAATAATGCAATGCTCCCATGCATCGGCATCTTAAAAATAACGATACCTAAGACAACCACCATCGCCGTACAAATTAAAGACAGGAGCATGTATGGAATAATTTTCCCCAGAACGATTACAAACTGATTTGCAGGAGTAATGGCCAATAATCGCCAACTACCGGTCTCCCGTTCTTTTGAAAGGGTAATGGATGTCATTAACGATGTTATCAGAATCATAATTAAAGCAATATTACCCGGAATAAACATATAGGCACTCTCCAGCTGAGGATTATATTGCATTTTTAGTCGAATATCAACAGGTTGTACATCAACATGAGCTCCTCCTAAAGAATTCTGGTAATGCATAATTACCTGATTCGCATAGCTGACCAATGTTGTAGAAACATTAAGATCGGAAGCATCCATTACTAACTGGATTTGAGAATAATTACTCTTGACAAGGTCCTTATCAAACCCTTCGGGAATAACAACAACCATACTCCCTATGCCTTTTCGAAAGAATGCCTCTACATCCCTCTCATCGGATAATCCCTGGTTAATAGAAAAATATCCCGAAGCCGTAAGACTGTTTATCAATTCCCTCGAATGAGTTCCTTGTGAATAATCCAGCACAGCTATATTCGTATTATTGATTTCATTTTTAATTGTATAACCGAAAAGCATCACTAAAACGATCGGCATTAACAAGACAAATAATAATGTCATTGGATCGCGAAGAATATGACGAAATTCTTTCTGTAGTATTGCAACAAAACGCCGTCTCATGAATCTTAAATTTTATTATTAACTACTTTCTGAAAAACCATATCCATCGAATCCGAATTTGTATCCTTCTCTAATTGAGCCGGATTTCCGATTATTTTTATTTTCCCATTCGACATAATACATAAACGATTACAATATTCCGCTTCATCCATATAATGCGTGGTAACTAATATTGTCATTCCCTCTAATGCTGCTTCATAAATCATATTCCAGAACTCTCTACGAACCAAAGGATCAACACCGCTTGTGGGCTCATCCAGAAATACAACCTCGGGAGAATGTAATATAGCCGTTGAAAACGCCAGTTTTTGACGTTGTCCTAATGGTAAGCCAACAACTCTCTTGTCTGCAAAGTTACGCATTTTCAAACGGGAAATAATATTGAGAATTCTTCTCCTGAGCGTTTTTTTATCCATTCCATAAATTGTTCCAAACAACTCCATATTCTCTATGACCGTTAAGTCTTCATATAATGAAAATTTCTGACTCATATAGCCTATGTGCTTTCTGATTTCTTTGTCTTGCGTTAATACATCATATCCCACAATGGAAGCGGTACCGGAAGAAGGTTCCAGCAATCCGCAAAGCATACGAATAGTGGTTGTTTTTCCTGCACCATTTGCCCCTAAAAAACCAAATATCTCTCCTTTCTTAACATCGAATGTTATATCATCAACTGCTTTAAAATCCCCAAAACTCCGGCTAAGATTTTTTACCACAATACTACTTTCTTTCTCTTGCATAACCTTAGAATCTCTTTAAAGAATATCTTCCTGAATCAAATCATTAATACATACAGAAGCACACCAACATCCAAATATGGCAGGCATGTATGAAATTGTTCCCGTTGTTGTTCGTTTAAATTGGCATTCAACCTCCTCTACAGATACATTTTCTAAAGGAATTTCGGTAGAGAAAACACATTTGAATCCCTTAACTATTTCATGTTTTTTTAATCGTTTCCGAACAGAAGCAGCTAAAGAACATTGATGTGTTTTGGAAATATCAGATATCTGAATCTTTGACGGATCTAATTTTCCTCCGGCTCCCATCGCACTCACAATCGGCATATTCCGTTTGAGAGCTTCAATGATTAGAAAAACCTTCGGAGAGATCGTATCAATTGCATCTATTACATAATCGTAGCTATTCATGTCCAAAACCTGCCCAATCCGTTCTCCTGATAAAAATTCTCCGATAGTTGTAATTTCAATATCCGGATTTATATCCAAAAATCTTCTCTTTAGAACTTCTGTCTTCAATTCCCCTTCCGTAGAAAGCAACGCGGGCAATTGCCGATTGCGATTCGTTTGTTCTATTACGTCTCCATCCACCAATGTTAATTTCCCAATGCCTGCTCTGCAAAGCATTTCAGCAGCATATGCTCCCACTCCACCTAAACCCACAATTAAAACATGTGAGTTTTCCAACACAGATAGTTTGCTTTCTTTCAACAATAAATGTGTTCGGTCTTTCCAGCCTGATATCATCTCAGAAACTAACATTGACATTGAAACTCCACAAAATAGGTAGTTGATATATTTTTTCCGCAGTAACTCTATTTACATAAAAGATGTTCTGGTAATTATAGGCATTTGTGACCCCTGCTCCAAGTTCTATAATACATGTCTCTGAAATAAAAAACTTGCGTTTAACATTAATATCCAACCGATGATAATCCGGCAACTGACCACCATTAATACTATCCAATGCTATGCCAAGCTCTTCATTTATCTTAATAATTTCTCCGGAAGCACCCTGTATATAAGTCAACTGCGGATAAAATCCTTTTGTTTTAGTAAACGGAAAGCCCGTACCATAATTCCAGCGGACATCTATCTGCCAACAATTCCTTTTGCCAAAAGAATAAGATCCCAACAGGTTTATATTATGACGACGGTCGAAATGCGTACGATAAACTACCACCCCGTCATTACGAGTTACCCAATTTAGTGAATAAACCGCAGAAAGATGGAATCGTTTATATTCCCATTTTGCACTTACATCCCCGCCATAAGCAATTCCCGACTCAAGAATATATTCATTATCGGTATCGAATATTTGATACCGATTAATATTCGTCAATTGAGAAAAATTCTTAATATATCCTTCAATATTGATGGTCATACTCTTGACAGGTTCCCATTCCAGTCCAATTACAGCATGTTGTCCCTTTTGAATACTGTTTTTAACGACACGCCCATTCAGAGAATCCTGAATTGCACCTTCGGGAACAGTTAAAAAGCCATAAAACAAATTTACAACATCCTGATCCGAAGTAGCACTCATAATATTCTGTGCATAAAGACCACCCGCTAACTTTATCCTAATATCATCTGTAATATTGTATTTTATCGCCAGGCGAGGTTCCGGAGAGACATAACTCTGTGAAGCAAAAGCCTGTAATCTAAATCCGGGTTCAATTAAGAATTTTTTAATGGCCCATTTATATTTTAAATAAAGGCCTAATTCACTGCTAAAGCCATATTGGCGAATATTAAATCCATAACCACTGGTAAACTTATAATCCGTCCATGTGCCTAATATTTCCACACCATAGGATAATGTATTCTTCCCTGTTAAGTAAGCAAAATCCATCCCAATATTCAAGGTATTAATAGAACTGTTTCTTTCGGGAGTAATCACTTCGTCCAGGTTCATTTCATAAGAAGAAAAGGCAACAGTTCCATCTATAATCATTTTGGAATTATAAGGTATAAACAGAAACGAAGTACCTGCTCCCCACGAATTCCATTTAAATGTAGCAATATCAGGATAACGGACTCCATCATTAAAACTAAAGCCAAAAAAACTAATCCTGCTTCCATTGGCCATTTCTACCGATATTTTACCATAACCATCCAAATAATTATAGGGAAGCCCTCCTTCATCGACATATGTGTAAAACCATTTTGATGTTTGTTCCAAATACGAACCTTTCAAAGAAAGAATAAAGGATACACTGTTCGAATTATCCTCTTTCTGTTTCAGAAACGGACCTTCCAGCAATAATTTCCCTGCAAATGTACTGAGATCCACTTTACCGGAAAGTCTCTTTTTATTACCATCCCTTGTCTTTACATCTATAATAGAGGAAACACGACCACCATACTCAGCCCCAAACCCGGCGGTATAAACTTGTACGTTTTTCAAAATATCGGTGTCAAACACAGAAAATAACCCAATGGAATGAAATGCATTATAAACAACCAACCCATCTAATAAAACCTTATTTTGAATAGGAGTACCTCCACGAATATATAATTGTCCACCCTGGTCACCCGTAAAAACCACACCCGGTAAAACTTGTAAATACTGGGCCAGATCCGGAACGCCTCCTATAACAGGCATCCTGAGAATCTGCTTTGGAGTTATGTTCACTACTGACACGCGTGTCTCCGTCTGAGCAATTATTTTCTCTGCGGTAACTTCCAATCCCTGCAATTCTATCGATGATTTATTTAAAAAGTATTTTTGGGTAGGAGCACTTTTTTCGGCAATTGTTATCGGAACAACTAAAGAGTCGTACCCTATATAGGTTATCCGAATTTCATAATCTCCAACAGGCACTTTATCAATAGAAAAGATACCGTTGTCATCCGTAATGGATCCATAAGTTGTACCTTTTATTAAGACTGCGGCAAAACCTATCGGTTCTCCATTACTTTTATCAAAAACCATTCCTTTAAAAGTCCCTGTTTGAGAAAAAGACAAAGAGATGTTTACCAAGAAAAAAAACAGAAATAGAAAATACTTATATTTAACTATCATAATGAACGTGATATGAATATAAAAACAGGATTAAGTCTTTAACAGACTTTAAAAGTGCAAAGTTAATAAAATTATCGAGATATGGAAAAAAACACAAAACATTCTTCAACAAGAACACAAGCTGCCTTATAATTAAAACAATAGATGTTACCAAATATGGGTTAATGATAAACGGTTAATTGTAAATCTTGATTTCTCATTCTTAATTTCCGGATTATCTCACGGGCTTTGCATCCGGATACTTCTCTCCGGGCAATGTCAGGAATCATTCTGTGGCTTTAATCACAAGCATTATTAGAGCCATTGCCAAAGCCCGGCATCAGAACCTAAGTAAAGACATCTTTCGAGCCTGAACGAAAACACCCTTCAAGCCTGGGTGAAGACATCCTTTATTTAGGCTTAAAGAATGAATTGATTTAAACAATTCCCCTAATTGGAAAAATAAGTACCTTTGCAACATGAATCGATGCGAATTTCGAATTGCCAGACTTGTTCTTATTCCACTCTTTTTATTTACATTACTATGTATTGACGTTCATGGGCAAACCGAACCGGACACTGAACACAACGACAGTACGCATAATGTAATGACAAATGAGGGGGGCAGAAACTACGCACCTACCTATTATTATTATATCAACTCATTATTCCCTGTTAGCATTGAAAAGACACCGATAGACACTTCTGTTTATCATCCATATAATGAAGACATATCCCTTTATTCCCGTAATTTATATGCAACCCTGGGAATATTCGGGCAAGCTCATTTCAGCATGAATTTTTCGTTTTACCGTAAGCATGGCTTTTCCTATAAAACCTTGCCCTATAATTCATATCTGAGAACCATTGAAAACTGGAGACTCTTTTCGCCGGAAGGGGTTTATGCAAATCTCCAGTATAACTTTGCTAATGTAAAAGAAAATCATTTCTCTGTTGCTTATGGTCAGAAAATAACAGAAAACCTAAATTTTGGGTTAGGATTGGAGTCCATCATTGCAGATGGCCGCTATGTCATGCAAGGGATAAGAACTGTGAATTTGGGCGCTACGCTCAACTATAAACTTCCTTCCAATCGTTATGGATTTGAAGTTTATTATCTTCTCAATTTAATAAAAGATCAGGAGAACGGAGGAATTCTTAATGATTCCCTATTTGAGTATACAGATCAATCTCCAAGCCAAATTGGTGTTCGTTTTGCAACGAATGGTGGTTATGCGAACAATAACTTATTCCAGAATACAGTCTTTTTCCGGCATTACCTTGCCTTATCCGGGAAACAAAACGAAGATGGTATTGTAGAAAATAAGATCGGTTATCTTGTTAACGATATAGAATATGGCAGCAGTAAAAATCTATTTGATGCAAGAAACTTGGATTCCAGTTATTTTACTATATTCAATTTCAGTAAAGATACGATCCATGATTTAGTGAAAAATAATCAACTTCGCACCTCTGTTTTATGGTCAAGTTATATGCCTGAAGATACGCTGCCGGATAAGAAGAATTTTATCCGTTTTGCCGCCGGAGTTATGTATTCTTTTATAAATGTAAAAGACACATTCAACACATTCAAAGACCATCAACTTAGCCCTATGGGGACTTTGCACGTAAAGCTTTTCAATCGTCTTCATATTAAAGCCGACGCATTGGTAACGCTCAACGGGTATAATGCAGGAGATATCACAATTAACGGGCAATTAGCATTGGATTTCTTCCATAAACAAAAAGCAAGACATGAAATACAGTTAAATGTTGGCTTCTACAATTATTCCCCTGATTATTTCTTCACGCATTTAATCGCCAATAATTATATGTGGGAAAACGATTTTAAGAAGCAGCAAACCATAACTGCAGGGGTCGCCTGGGAGCATGAAAAATATTCAATCGGGTTAAACTATTATACTCTGAATAACTATACACTACTGAATGAAAATTCAGAACCGGAACAAATCAATCAATTTGTCAATGTTTATCAGTTTGCTGCTTATATTCCTTTTCATTTTAAAGGGTTTGGGATCAATTCCAATATCTATGTACAATATGCAGACAATGATAAAGTAAGAATTCCTGTTGTAGTAACCCGCCAAACTATTTACTATGGTTTTCCATTATTTAAAAAGGCGTTATACCTGCAATTCGGATTTGACTTTTTATACAATACCGCCTATTATGCGAGCGCATATAATCCGGTCTTGCAACAGTTTAATCTGCAAAATGATAAAAAGATCGGTGATTATGGATATCTGGATTTCTATTTAAGAGCTAAAATCAATCGTTTCCAACTGCAATTTAAACTCACCCATCTATGGGCAGGTGTTTTCGGGAGACATTACTATCTGGTTCCACATTATCCGGCGAAAGATCTGGGATTTGCAGTGGGAGTATTATGGCGTTTTTACGACTAATTATTTTACCACTAATTTTCTAGTGGCACTCCCCTTCTCCGTTGTAATCTTAAGCAAGTATAAACCGGATACAGTATTGCTCAAACTTAACTCGGTTTGCGTACGCCCGATATTCATTTCTCTCTTTACCAGCTTCCCAACCATATCATATAAATCAACAGAAATAATAGAATATGAAGAATTTATCTGGATATAATCCTTCGAAGGATTTGGAAATATTGTAATATTATCCTTAGAAACTGCCGGCACTTCAATTGCCAGTGGAGTCTTAAAATGTACTTTATATACATTGTTCAATGCCGGATCCCCATTCGTTACCACAACGGTAGCTGTAGTATTAGCAGAAGTCGCCTGAGTTATACTATAGGTTGCCTTATCTGAAATAGTGGAACACGTAACTACCGGAAAACCCACATCGGAAGGATTATCTATCGTATACTCCATTGTATCCTTATCAAAATTTCCTATCTCTACGCCATCTAACTCTAATGTACTTAATCTTCGTTCGTTATATATTAACTCCACATCGTCAATTGATAGTGTATCATCATTACTACCTGCGCCCGGAACAGCATTCGTCGCAAAGGTTATTAAGATAAAAGCCGGCGTGCGGCCTCTAAAATCGGAAAAAGGGATTGTGAATTTTGTCCATGCACATTGTGTAAAGTTCTTTGTAGCTATGGCCACAACATAATTTGTGTCTCCTCCCGGATCTTTATATTCGATATTTGTATGAACCACGGCATTCATCCGGGCTTCTTGAGAAGAATTGGGGCAGTCGAACTTCGCCCAAAAAGAAATAGAATCAGGTATGGCTATCAATGGAGCATTGAAATCATCATTATTAATTCTCGTAACATTATGATTTGCCGTATCCGCGGCATTAAAACTGCCCATATTTACCTGCCCTGTTGTTACCATCCCATTTGCAACAGCAAGCGTAAGGTCTTTGGCAAAAATCTTTATACAGTATCCTTCCCCGGAATGGGTATCCTCGCTACGAATTAATTGTTGTTGTCCGAATAACGCAAACGAACCGGAAGCCGTTTTAAAGGAATTCCAATGGGTTGGTTCTATCTTTGCGGTTCCTACACTGTCCCAAGACTCAAAGTTTCCATTGCGTATCTGATACTGTGCGGATGCTGAAAAATGGCTTAGGAATAATGTCGCTGATAATGTTATTAATAACTTTTTCATGTGTAATTTATTTAAGGTTAATATTTCTGGTTTATAAGCTTACTGAATTTATTTTCCCCACAGACATTGCAGATATCCGTGGACTTTTTCATTGAATCTTGAATTTATCACTATTTCCATAATTTGCATAACTTCTATTTAAATATTTATCTTTTAATGTTCTAAATATTATATGCATTTGTATGAATTTGATTCATGACATATCTACATGTATTCTGATCTATCATATCAGGAAAGGACATTAAGAGCATAGGAAATTGTTCTTTCGGGTTATTGTATTTAGGCATGAAATACGGGAAGTCAAGCAAATTAAAGCCTAAGCGTGTATAAAAGCCAACCCTACGTTCCGACAATTCATTGTCAGGAATTTCTACCTCTAATACAATAGGTTCACCGAATGTATCCTGTAATTGCCTCATGATTATTTTTCCATATCCTTTATTCCTCGAATCGGACGAAGTAGCAAGATAGTCCAAATAAATAAAGCCGCTTAACTTCCATAATACAACAATTCCAACAACCCTTTCATTATCCATTGCAGCATAAAACTGAAAAGAAAGATTCTCCTCCATTAATTGTATATGTTGTTCTATGGGGCGTTTTTCCACAACAGGGAAAGCTTCTTCATAAATTTGTATTGCCTCTTCCCAAACTTTATCATTTGTATTTACAATTCGAACTATTTTAATTTCATCCATATACTAAATTTCCTATCGGCATAATTATAAAAGGACACAATAGTAATTTCATCAAAAATCGAACCATTCCTTTTAAACAATGTCATCTGATTTACTTATACTATCAAACACTTTTTCACGTTACTGAAATATGCGCAATATTAGTCATTTTATTCAACTGATCTTTTTAGGATGTATATTCACTGGCATTGTACTTACCGGATGCCAGAAAGACCGGATATATAATAATAGTGATGCCAAACTGAACTTCTCTGAAGAGATAGTCACATTTGACACCCTTTTTACAAGCATTGGATCCATTACGAAAACGTTAAAAGTATTCAATCCTTACAAAAATACGGTTAAATTCGATATTGCTTTGGGTGGGGGAAATACTTCCTATTTCAGCGTTAATGTAGACGGTGTTCCGGGAACAAGTTTCAAAGACGTGGAAATCCGGTCAAAAGATAGCATTTCTATCTTTATAAAAGCAAATATTAATCCTAATGGAGAAAATACCCCTATGCTTGTTCTTGATTCATTAGCTTTTCTCACAAATGGAAATAGTCAAAAGGTGAAATTACTTGCATATGGAGAAGATGCAAATTTTATCGTCCCTAATGCTACATGGACAAATGAAGACGGCTCTACCGTACCTTGTAACATAGTTGCCGGTGAAGGAGGAGACATAACATGGAAAAAAGATAAACCTTATGTAATCTATGGATATGCGGTGGTAAATTCAAATGCGAAATTAACCATTGAAGCCGGAACCCAGGTATATATACATAAAGGAGGGGGAATATACATACACGAAGATGGATGTATACATGTAAATGGAGTAAAAGAAGAGCCTGTTGTTTTCCAGGGAGATGGAAGAGCCGCTGCCAATGAATATGATTTTGCGCAATGGAATGGAATACAAATTTGCGAAGGCAGGAATGATAATAGTATAAACTATGCCATTATTAAAAATGCTTCCGTTGGAATAAGTGTTGAAATACAGAAAAAAGATATGGGAAATAAACTTACATTAAGCAACACGATTATACAATGCTCGCAGCAAGCTAATTTCTATGCGAAGGGTTATACGGTGGAAGCTTACAATAATGTTTTTACCAACAGTGAAAACTACTGTGTTTATTTGGAAGAGGGAGGAAATTATGCTTTCACCAACAATACTGTTTACAATCAATATTCATTTAAGAGAACGGTACCGGCTGTTTATGTCTCCAACTTTGCCTCTTCCAAAACATTTGATTTGAAATGTAATTTGCTCAATAATATTATATATGGAAGTTTGACCAAGGAATTGGATTGCAGTATCCGTTCCGATACCAGTCATAACACAGGATTATACGTGGAAAATTGTCTGATAAAAACAGATAAAAGCATCCCGGATAAATTTACCGGCTATTCTGATCTGATACTTAATGAGGATCCACTTTTCAAAGATGCCCCAAAGTATGATTTTAGTTTACAGAACAATTCTCCCTGTAAAGGAAAAGGTAAAAGTACATGGCTAAATGAAGATATTACCGGGGCGACACGGAATAATCCCCCCAGCATTGGCGCTTATGAATAATCTGCATTCTGGAATGCTATTTACAATAATTTTTGCTACTTTTGCAAAAAAGGCAGGAAATGCAAGATCTTTCAAATAAACTTTCTCATACTATCTTCAAACACATATCCAAAATATCTTCTGATTTAGGGGTTGATACATATGTTGTTGGCGGTTACGTCCGGGATTTATTCCTGCACAGGGACAATAAAGATATTGATATCGTTACCATCGGAAGTGGTATTGAATTAGCCAAAGCCGTTGCAAAAGAACTTTGTATTGATGAAAAATACATCAATATTTTCAAAAACTACGGAACGGCCATGTTCCGGTATCAAGGTATGGACATTGAATTTGTCGGGGCCAGAAAGGAATCTTATTCTCAGGAATCCCGTAATCCCAGAGTAGAAGAAGGAACCCTGCAGGATGATCAAAACAGAAGGGATTTTACCATCAATGCCATGGCAATTTCCCTAAAAGAAGACAATTTCGGAGAACTTATAGATCCTTTCAATGGATTGGAAGATATACGCAATAAAATCATTAAGACTCCATTAGACCCGGATATTACTTTTTCGGATGACCCTTTGCGTATCATGCGCGGTATTCGTTTTGCGTCACAGTTGAATTTCACTATCGACCCTTTAACATTCGAAAGCATGCAATCTCAGGTTTATCGTATTGAGATTGTGTCCAAAGAACGAATTGTGGAAGAGTTACATAAAATTCTGTTATCCCGGAAACCGTCTGTCGGACTTTTATTATTAGATAGAATCGGGACAATGGATCGTATATTGCCTTGGATAGCAAACCTGAAAGGAGTAAGCACGAAAGACGGTTATTCTCACAAGGACAATTTTCTACATACGCTGGAAGTTGTAGACAAAATTTCCATGAATACATCCAACCTATGGTTGATTTGGGCTGCCTTATTACATGATGTAGGGAAAGCGGAAACAAAAAAATATATTCCGGGACAAGGATGGACTTTCTACCAACATGAATTCATAGGAGCAAAGATGGTTCCGAAAATATTCAGAGTGCTAAAAATGCCTTTGAATGAAAAAATGGAATACGTCAAGAAACTTGTTTTTTTACATCTGCGTCCTATTGCGTTGGTAGAGGATGTAGTCACAGACTCTGCCATAAGACGATTATTGTTTGACGCCGGCGACGATATCGATGACTTAATGCTTTTATGCGAAGCCGACATCACTTCAAAAAACCAGGTAAAAATAAGACAATATCTTACCAATTTCGAATTGGTACGAAAGAAACTAAAAGATATTGAAGAAAAAGACCGTATTCGTAATTTCCAACCTCCGATTAGTGGAGAACTTATTATGGACATCTTTAACCTAAACCCCTGTAAGGAAGTGGGTGTGATAAAAAATGCCATTCGTGAAGCAATATTAGATGGAGAAATTGAGAATCAATACGAATCATGCTTTCAATATATGATTACTGAAGCTGAAAAGCTGGGATTAAAACCCAGGAAATAGGCTATGAAATAATGATAATGATGCATTTATCCCTTTTATAGGCTTTATCGGCTTTATCCTTCCTGCCTTCTGTTTGTTGTTTGTGGCAATCATTACTATAGCTGGCATAACCTCTGTTATTTATTTCTTGGGGTTCAATGAATAGTTGAAAGGAGCAAAACAGTTGCTTTGAAGGTTTCAACGAATAGTTGAAAGGAGTAAAACAGTTGCTTTGGAGGGTTCGGACAACACCTGAAAAACCCAAACTATTGGCGTTAGAGGGTTCATAGAAATATGTAAAAGGCCTGAAAATTGATCACAGTATCTTCGGGTTTCGTCATTTCTCCTCACAGTGACGAAATCTATCATTATAAGTTCCGTCTTTGCGGGCTTAACCCGCACCCCCCTTGTTTATTGCTCTTATGCAGGGGATGCTGAAACAAGTCCAGCATGACGGCAATATGTTAGTTAAGAGCGAGGTAGAATCTCTGCCATTGGTAACTTGTTTCAGTATCCCCTTTCTTTTGAGAGGATTAGTTCGCTTAAAAGTCTCACTGCTCTCACATGCTTTGAACGAAGTGAGATAAATCTATATTCATTTTATCTCAACTTTTGACAAGTTCACGTTAAAAATAGTTTATCCTTCGCGAATAAACAACATATATCCCGTTGTTTTTATCTTCTTCAACACAATATATCCAATTACCATGTTCATCATAAAAATAAGTGCGTATCCGGAAAAGTTCTTTTTTATTTGAACCATATGCTTTTTCCGTAAGAAGTTTACCGGCCTTATCATATGTATAATACGTTTCCATTTTAGTAGTACCCAATTGTTGATGATACTGCTTCATAGATATTCTCTTACCATATTTATGATTATATTTCAGCCTTGAATAAGAAATAATCTTTCCTTCCGGATCCCTGACCTCTTCATAAGTTAAACTATCTTTTTTATCGTAACGGGCAATATATTCCCATGCCAGCGAATCCTCTTTTATAAATGATTTATAAATGCGGTTATTCCTTTCATCAAACCGCTGAACCTCCTGATAAACTTTACTGGAAATGGCAGCCGTCTTTAAACTATTTACCAGAACACAATTCCCTTTTTCATCATACTGGTAATGGAGTTCTTTAATTACACGATTATTCGCGTTATATGTTTTTTCCGAAATAAGATTCCCTAAAGAATCATATTTATACACAATCGTATTTCGCAGTGAATCCTGACTATCATAGACTAACTCTTGATTCTTTTTCCCTTCTTTATCATATTTATATTCTGCACGTCCAATTAAGAACTTTCCAGCCCGGGCACGTGTTGTTTCTATTAATCTATCTCTATCCGATTCATCAAAGGTATAAATATAACTATGGTCAATGATATCCTCTTCATTAAATTTATTTTCAGCTAATAATAAGCCGTTTTTCTCAAAAATATAATCCGTATGATCCAGTAATTTTACTTTTTCGTATGATATGACCGTATTGTTTTCGATAACAATGTCTTTTGCAATGTGTTTATATGTAAATAGCCTCCTGATATTTCCTTGTAAACCTAAAGAAGTTACCGTTGATTGTGCGTTTACAAGAAAAACCTGGAATATAAAATAGAAGAAAATAGTTACTTTTATAAATTTTCGCATTTACACATTATAAAACATTTGACAACTGTTCTTTTATCTTTTCTAGTTCATCTTTCATTTGAACAACTAATTTTTGAATATCCACATCAGACGCCTTAGAGCCTAACGTATTAATTTCTCTCCCTATCTCCTGAGAAATAAACGATAATTTCTTGCCATTTGGTATATTTTCTTTCATTGTTTCCAAAAAATACTCACAATGCTTTTTCAATCGAATTTTCTCTTCCGTAATATCCAACTTCTCCAAATAAAAAATAAGTTCCTGTTCAAACCTGTTCTCATCATACGAATGGGCTAAATCATTTAATTGTTTGGATATTCTGTTCTTTATTGTATCGATACGCCTTTTTTCAAAAACATCAACCTCT
The DNA here is from genome assembly GCA_031553535.1 of Bacteroidales bacterium. Classification (GTDB taxonomy): domain Bacteria; phylum Bacteroidota; class Bacteroidia; order Bacteroidales; family WCHB1-69; genus JAIROC01. Next base: position 125,908 of record JAVBLM010000019.1, read on the forward strand.
TGTAAATAGTTTTGTATTAAGATTATTCTTGAAAAGAAATCTTTTTCGAGAACAGTTCCTTCTTCCAAGCGACTTGCGTCCAAAAGTTCACAAGCATTTATGATGGCGGATTCTATCCCTTTCCATAATTCCAAAGAGATAACATTACCAGGTATAGTAATTATATCAGGCATTTTTAAGATTGCTGCTAAAAGATTACCCGGATCATTCAATTTAATATCCAATTCAGATACTACATTTTCCAATTCTCTATAATAAGCTTTGACCTTGTTTTTATCAATCGATGTCTCTAAAAGATCTTGCCCTTGATCGATAGTAATATTCAAATCTATTTTTCCCCGCTCCAACATCTTAGAGATAATTGCTCTTATATCCGATTCTTTATCTTTTAGAATGGAGGGATTTTTCTGCGTAAAATCAAATATTTTTGAATTTATTGCTTTTATATCTATGGAAACAACTATATTGCCATGCGAACAAACACTACTTCCAAAACCTGTCATAGATTTTATCATAGACTAATCAATTTATAAATTCTCTGCAAAAATAGAAAAATTAACCTTTCCGTATACCCGTTGCTGGTAAAACTTTGGATGGGTATTGAAATTCACATATGTAGAATGCTCTATCACCAGGAATCCGTCAGGCAAAAGCAAGTTTTTTTCAAAAACCAATTCAGGGATAACATTATAATTATCCCAATCATAGGGAGGATCTGCAAAAATAATATTAAACTGTTGTTTACTTCCGGTAAGAAATGATATTGCATCCATTTTCAATGCCGTAAGTTTATCAAATGAAAGCGCCTGGGCTGTTTTATTAATAAAGTTCACACAGGCAGCATTTATATCAACGGCAATAACCCCTTCTGCTCCCCGAGCGGCAAATTCATAACTAATATTCCCTGTACCTGCAAAAAGATCCAATACGGAAATACTATCAAAATAAAAATAATTATTTAGTATGTTAAACAAACTTTCTTTCGCGAAATCAGTGGTGGGCCTAACAGGTAAGTTATCCGGTGCTATAATCTTCTTTCCTCTATGACTCCCACTTATAATCCGCATATATTCCAGGTTTATTCAAATAAATCACAAAAGTAAGAATAATTATCAATAGCACCATAAGGAGAAGATAACATCTCAACTATCGAAAAGTATTTATTTAATATCGTATAGAGTGATGATTGCGGGGCGATATTCCCACATAATTTCAAAGGAACCTCCGCCGGTTTTTTATACATTTTACGCAGGAAAGCACATGAATAATATAAGAAGTCATTTTCGTTAAAAAATGAAAATGTATTCGCTCCCAATAATTGACCATTATCTATAGCTATAACAGTAAAATTATTATCTTCAACAAAAATCAGAGATTTCCTCTCATGCTTTTGTTGTGCAACAATATTCAATAACGATGAAAGCACTGTGCCTGATTCATAATTAGAGAATTGCTGCCTGATTACAGAGTGTAATTCCTTTTTCCATGCAGATATATTATAAAGCGTCCATGGTTCTATACACTCTGCAAATGGAGTATATTGCTCGGAATTCTCTATTATTAAAGATAATATAGCTTCATCGTTTTTCTGTTCATAAAATTCCTCCGGGATCTGAACATTATATTGCGTATAAAGTCTAAAGAAATTATTTCCACAAAGGATATTTAACTCTTGATCCGTATCTGTAATAACTTTACACTTATCTTCTATTGATACGTTCTCAGATGCAAACGAATATTGAAATAAGCGTAACGGTTCTTTTTTATCCGAAATAATTGCAATACAAAAACCTTTTGATGACATTCGGATTGTCTTCCTTTTATCGGAACTATCCAAATTTATTTCATCATTCACATAAGAAAAAGTAAGATTTGCATTACTTCTATTCATCCTATTGATTTACTCCCAATTTCCATCGGTAGAGGGCTCTGTTAGAGAACCTAAAATAAGATCGGTTACATTCTCCCGGTAATCGTAATTCGGACCTAAAAATTGTTCCTGTAAACCACTATACAGGAATGAACCTAAAAAGACGTCCTTTATACGGGGATCATCATCTAAATCTTTTAAATATTGTTTTTTATATGCAATCACCTCATACACAAAAACAGGAATATTTGCCCTGACAATCGTGTCCGCTTTCATCTCAAAATGTTCACCTTTTGAATATGGGATAATATCAAATCTATTAATATCAAAATTCGGCAATGACTTTACCATTTCATCTTTCGCGTTAACGATTACAGTATCACGACGGATAATATTCCGCTTAAGTGCTTCTGCTTCTGTTAATGTATCCGGAACATTTCCTTCTTTTACAACAATAGTCATTTTCCCATTACTCCAGAAATCCCTTAGTTGATCAAATGTATTTGCATAGGATCCTTTCTCCGCTTTATAAAAGCCTTGTATGGTCCGAATATCTTTAAGTTTAACAACAACTTCTGCTTTACGGGCTTCATAAATAGTTTTAAATTTCTCCGGCCGCATTATCGAGCGAAAAATCATTACCGACAAAAAGATAATAACTAAAACTAAACAAACCTGAAGTATTACATATTTTGGACTTTTCATATTTATAAAATGATTTACTTGATTTCAAATAATTTGTTACTTAGAATTGATTTGTCAATTCTAAGTTGCAAATGTACAATTTTTTTTATTTAGTTTTCCTTTTATTAAAAAATACGAACAATTATAATTCTTATCTTTTTTAAACAAAAATAAAGAAAAGGCAATCTGATTATTATAACCTTTTCTTTATTCTTTTTATCAGGAAATCTTACAACGGCAAATTGTCGTGTTTCTTTGCAGGATTTTCCAATCGTTTGTTCTGAATAGAACGGAATGCTTTAATCACGCGGTAACGTGTATTACGCGGTTCTATTACATCATCAATATATCCATAGTTTGCCGCGGCATAAGGATTTAAGAATAATTTATTATATTCTTCCTTCTTGGCTGCAATTGCTTCTGCTTGCTTTTGTGGATTCGGTTCTGCTTTAATTTCTTTCGCATATAATACTTCCACAGCACCATCAGCACCCATAACAGCAATTTCTGCTGTTGGCCATGCATAATTAATATCATTACGAAGTTGTTTACAGCCCATCACAATATGTGACCCACCATATGATTTGCGCATCGTAACAGTTACTTTCGGAACTGTTGATTCTCCATAAGCATATAATAACTTCGCCCCATGAGTAATTACACCGCCATACTCCTGAGCGGTTCCCGGAAGGAATCCCGGAACATCAACCAAAGACAAAATCGGAATATTGAAAGCATCACAGAAACGAACAAATCGAGCTCCTTTGCGGGAAGCATTGATATCGAGGACTCCTGCCATATGTGAGGGTTGATTGGCAACGATACCAACTGTCATCCCACCCATGCGTGCAAAACCGATAATAATATTTTTAGCATACAAAGGGTGTACTTCCAAGAACTCTCCATTATCAACAATAGAAGTAATTACACTTTTTACTTCGTACGGTTTGTTAGGATTATCAGGAATGATCTCATTTAATTGATCATCAACTCTATCAACAGGATCAGTACATGCTACTTCCGGAGGAGTTTCCATATTATTAGAAGGCAAGAAACTCAATAAATGACGTATCATTCTGATACCATCCTCTTCGTTCTCTGCTACAAACTGAGCTACTCCCGACTTCGTAGAATGAATACTGGCGCCACCCAGATCTTCGGTTGTAACATCTTCCCCGGTAACCGTCTTTACTACTTTAGGCCCGGTTAAAAACATATAACTTGTATTTTTAACCATCATCACAAAATCGGTCAAGGCAGGAGAATAAACAGCGCCACCTGCACAAGGCCCGAAAATGGCAGATATTTGAGGAACAACTCCTGAAGCTAAAATATTACGTTGAAATATTTCCGAATAACCTGCCAAGCTATTTACTCCTTCCTGAATACGAGCACCACCCGAATCGTTAATTCCAACAACAGGGGCTCCCATTTTCATTGCCTGATCAAGTACTTTACATATTTTCTCTGCATGTGTCTTTGACAAAGAACCGCCGGATACAGTAAAATCCTGTGCGAAAACATATACCAAACGACCATCAATGGAACCGTATCCCGTTACAACACCATCACCCAAATATTTTTCCTTTTCCATACCGAAATTGGTACAACGGTGGGTAACAAACATGTCAAATTCTTCAAAGCTACCTTCGTCCAACAGCATGTTGATACGTTCGCGAGCAGTGAATTTTCCTTGTGAATGTTGTTTTTCGATGCGTTTTTCACCGCCTCCAAGTCTTGCTTGTGTCCGAAGTTCCAACAATTCTTTTACTTTATCTTGCATTGCCATATCTCAATGTTTTAAATATTCAAATTCAATTAATAATTATTTCTTTTTAGGATCTTCGCATAGTTCCGTCAATACGCCGCCGGTTGATTTGGGATGTAAAAATGCAATATTCAATCCTTCCGCACCTCTGCGAGGCTGCTTGTCTATCAGTTGAACCGATTTGCTTTCTACTTCCGCCAAAGCAGATGCCACATTATCCACCGCATAAGCAATATGGTGAACACCTTCTCCCCTTTTTTCAATAAACTTTGCAATAGTTCCTTCCGGATCTGTAGATTCCAACAACTCTATTTTTGTTTGTCCTACCATAAAAAAAGCCGTTTTTACCTTCTGGTCTGCCACTTCTTCTATGGCATAACATTTCAACCCCAATACATTTTCGTAATATGCAATGGAAGCCTGTAAATCTTTCACGGCAATTCCTATATGTTCTATATGTGATATATTCATTTCCCTGTATTTATTCTATTATCCCAAAAATCCTAATAATAATCCTGCTGCAACTGCACTTCCGATTACTCCCGACACATTGGGGCCCATGGCGTGCATCAACAAATGGTTTGTCTTGTCATAATGCAAACCGATTTCATGCGACACACGCGCAGAATCGGGTACAGCACTTACTCCTGAGTTTCCAATTAACGGATTGATTTTGTTTCCTTCCTTTAAAAACAAATTAAAGAATTTCACAAATAGAACACCCGCAGCAGTAGCAACCATAAATGAAAACGCTCCCAAGATAAATATCATTACCGATTTATAGGTCAAGAAAGTAGTAGCCTGTGTAGAAGCCCCTACTGTCAACCCCAGCAGAATCGTAACAACATCAATCATCGGATTGGCTGCCGTATTGGCCAAACGACGTGTTACTCCGCTTTCCTTTAATAAATTACCAAAGAACAACATTCCCAACAACGGAAGACCCGACGGAACAACAAATGTTGTTAATAATAATCCTAATATAGGAAAGATAATTTTTTCATTTTGAGAAACCTTACGAGCCGGTCTCATACGGATAACACGCTCTTTCTTGGTTGTAAAAAGTTTCATAATCGGAGGCTGGATAACAGGAACCAACGCCATATAAGAATATGCCGAAACGGCAATTGCTCCCATCAAATCGGGTGCTAGTTTGGAAGACAAGAAAATAGCGGTAGGGCCATCTGCACCACCGATAATTCCAATTGCACCGGCTTCCGCAGCACTAAAGCCTAGTGCATTAGCGGCTATATATGCTCCGAAAATACCAAATTGGGCAGCAGCTCCGATAAGCATCAACTTGGGATTGGATATCAAGGATGAAAAATCAGTCATCGCCCCGATGCCCAAAAATATAAGAGGTGGATACCACCCTTGTATAACTCCCTTATAAAGAATACTTAATACAGAACCATCTTCATATATCCCTATCTGAAAACCGGGAGTAAAAGGAATGTTTCCTATAAGAATACCAAAACCAATAGGAACCAACAACATAGGCTCCCATTTTTTAGCGATTCCCATGTATAGGAAAAATAGTCCAACGACTATCATTATAAAATGTCCGTATGTTGCATTTGCAAATCCTGTGTAAGACAGGAACTGCGCGATATTATCACTTATTGTTGTAAAAAAATCCATCTTTATCCTATAATTAATAACACATCACCTTCATTTACACTATCGCCTTTGCCGACTTTTATCTCTTTAACAACACCATCGCGATCTGCATCAATGTTGTTTTCCATTTTCATCGCTTCCAATAGTAAAACTTTCTGTCCATTTTTTATAGTATCTCCTACCTTCACAAATATATCAAGTATTACACCTGGGAGTGGAGATTTCAACGGTTTGTTATTTCCACCACCGCTCGCAGCAGGAGCAGGTGCTGTTGCCGGAGCAGGACGCTGTACAGCAGGACGTACAACCGGAGCAGGCGCTTCAGGAGCTTTTTCCAATTCTACAACATGCTTTGTTCCGTTTACGGTTAGATTAACCATATTTTCATCCACACCATCTACTGAAACGGTATAGTCTTTTCCACTTACTTTAAATTTATATTCCTTCATATCTTACTATTGATTATTTTCTGTTGGGTAATTGTTTAAACAATAAATTTTTTGATGCCCATGCCGGTTGTTCATTCAACTGACGCTTTAACCAGAAACCCGTCTGTTCTACCTCATGCTCGTCATTAAAATAAAGATGTAATGCTGTTGCAATAGCAATTATATCACTATCTTCCGTCGGTAAAACAACAGGAGTTGCTTCAGCTTTTTGTCCTGTTTGAACAGGATCCTTTCCTTTATTCTCCCTGCGTTGAAACCATTTTCCTGATCCTGTAAAGATAAGAGCCAAAAGGGTTAACATAAGAAACACAATTGACATTGTTGTAGCTGTCAAAATCCATCCTGAAGGGTCTGTTTCCGAATATTTTTCTCCACGTGTTTTCTCTACCTTGGTATAATTGATTGCCTCTGGTGTAGGTTCCTCCAATACTTGCCATTTTGCAGTACTTAAAGGCTCATTCTCCATCTTTCCGAAAGAAACATCCGGTATTTGTGTATTTATATCATAGCTTACACTATCAAGTAATTCCTTTCCGCTCTGGTCGAATAATGCCAAGAATCCCACTTCATCCAACGAGAAATTCACATGAAAAATTCCCCTATCCGTACTATTGTATGCATAAAACAAAGCATATGTCCGGGATGCTATGCGAGTACGCGGATCTCCTTTAGGAATACGATATTTTCTAGGATTATTAATATCATTGGTCACATAGCAACCTCCAATGTCAGCCGTAGCATAGCCGGTATTAAACACCTCAAACCACCCACTGTGTACGCCGTACTGGTCGATATAGTTGGAATCATTTTTCACCAATACTTCGTTAATCCGAAGATCTCTCACTCCTTGTCCCCAAACTGCCCAACTAGATACCGATAAGAACAAAAACAAGAAAACTCTTGATAATTTAACTTTCATTTTTTATATAACTATTTATTATTTAATTTTTTAATCGAATATTGAACTTTGAATTTAATGATGCAAAGGTAAGAAAATTTTATTATTCCCTTACCTTTTTTTTCACAAACTTAATAAAAAAGTAATATTTATTTGTTAATTTCTACTAGCTAGTTAATTACATTTTATCAAAAACATAATTTTACATGGAAATTGTCAAAGAGAAGCAATCTGCAGAAAGAAAATTACCGTCACCGGTAAAAATAGCAAATGAGTAAACGCAGTAGACAATGAAGAAACAAAAAAACGTCAAGGACAAAACATCTGAGCCATGAAATGTGGCTAGAGCATCAAATAAAGCGAGATAACCCGGTTTTCATTTCTTCTTTCATTTTATCAATTTTGAAAAACTATCCGAGCAGCCGGAAACAAGCAAACAACAATGTTTGAGGGTTTCCGGAAAGTCGGAAACCCTCAAACAGGAATGAATATATCTTTCCGACCTTCCGGAAAGCTTCATACAAGAGTGAAAATACCTTTCCGAAGCTTCGGAAACATTCAAACAAAGGTACGGAATACTTTCCGAATAACCGAACACTATTAATACCATAATGCAATATGGAGAACGCAGAAACAAAAATGCCGTTATTGATAATGTCCAATAATAGAAAATCAAACCAAAACCTCCTAAGGAAATGTTTTCTAAAGATAAATTAAATCACTTATAATTACATTCATTATGACTTTGTGAATAATCAATCAAGAAAGGTCTTGCTAACAACATAACTCTGATTTTCTGACAAATGAATATTCTCATTTCTCATTGATTCGCTATCCATCAAAGAAAAGGTACAAGTACTTCTTTCTTTTTTAATTATCTCATCATGATATACTTGTTCTTCTATATGATTTGATTTTATCGTATGATAATTTTGCGCAATAAACGTCAATGCTCCTGCTGTATAGCCAATAAATGCCAATAAGGATATTTTCTTGAAGTACCAGATAAAATCAATTTTTTCCAAGCCCATAGCTGCAACTCCCGCTGCAGAACCTATTATAAGAATACTCCCACCGGTTCCTGCACAATATGCAATAAACTCCCAGAAATAATGATCCATCTCAAAGCTGTACATTCCTATTGCCCCTGCAACCAACGGAACATTATCAATAACCGCAGAAAATAAACCGATAATATAAGCAACGGCAAAATATTTTCCCGGTTCCTGTAATGGCATTTTATCCAGAGAGGTAGATAATAAAGCTAAATGTCCACATACCTGTAATGCGGCAACGGCAAGCAAAATTCCCAAGAAGAAAAGAATACTTGGAGTATCTATCTTTGTAATGATAGTCGTAATGGCATATTTACTATTATCTCTTTTAGGATGTCTCCTTTTAAGAAGCTCCGTAAGAACCCATAATGCTCCTAATCCCCCCATCATTCCTAAATAAGGAGGCAAATGCGTAATAGACTTAAATACAGGAACAAATAACAATACAAATACTCCGGCGATTAATATTAATAATCGTTCTCTATAAGAGGTCTGGTTTTCGGAAGATTCATCGGCATAGTTTTCCAACCGGGCAGGGCGGGTAAAGTTCCCCTTGATACGGAATGTAAGTATGACCAAAGGAACAACGATAGACATAAAACTGGCAAGAAAGGTTTTATAAATAATATTTCCTGCGCTAATCTTACCACCAACCCATAACATAATAGTAGTAACATCACCGATAGGCGACCACGCTCCTCCTGCATTGGCAGCCAAAACAACCATCGATGCATAAAACCAGCGCTCCCTCTTATTGGCCATCAACTTCCTTAATAATGCAACCATAACAATAGTTGTTGTCATATTATCCAAAACAGCCGACATAAAGAAGGTTAAGATAACAAGAATCCATAAAAAACGTACTCTACTTGTTGTTTTTAGTTTATCTGTTATTATTTTAAATCCCCCATAAGTATCCACTAATTCTACTATGGTCATTGCTCCAAGAAGGAAAAATAATATTTCTGCAATATCACCCAAATGCATAATTAGTTCATGATGAATAATCCAGTCCATAAATCCTGTTCCATCCGGATTATCGGTTAAAAATGTATTCTTAAGATCAGGATTAAGAATGGTAGGTTCTCCTCCGATTATCATCAACGTCCATAAAGCAACCCCTAATAATAATGCAGTTGCTGTTTTGTTAATTTTTAAGGGATGTTCTAATGCAATACAAGCATAGCCTATAACAAAAACGACTATAATAATAAAAAAAAATGAATTCATACAAAATTATATTTAAAATTAAAAATAAAAAAGTTCACATCGTATCGTTGTTTGGATGTGAACTTTCTGAACAATTATGATTTTACAAAATCAAGCATTTGTTTTGCATCCTCGCCATGCAAAACGATAACCGGAGACGACGGAACAAAATCATGCGGAATGTATTCCAACACTTGAAAAAGGAAAACGGAACCATCATCTGTCCCTCTTACATCCATCAAATGCCCGGAATCCATTGTTTTCTTTATATTTTTGAGTCCGGCAAAATTATTATTATTTATACAAGAAAAAATTTTCTTCGCATCATTTACATCCAGATATACTTTATATTTCTTAAGCTTTTTACCTGTTGGCTCATAAACATAATCGAAGGAATTTTTACCTGTTTTAGTCAGGAGGTAAATCAAGCCTACTATTGCTATTACAACTCCTAACAAAACTACCGAAAGCTTTAAAGTTTCATTATGTATAATTATCACACCAAGGATAATAGCTATTATTCCTGCTATTAACAAAATAATTGCATTAAGAGGATTGCTCTTTACTTTAATGATCTTCTCATTTTCTATTTGTTGGATTTTATCTTCAATTGATCCAAAATTTTCCATGATCTTTTACTTCTTTAATTTTTTACATATTTATTTTCATCGTTATTTATATAAAAATAACCTCTACTTCATAGTATCTCCCTAAAATAAATCAAGCATAATTTATTTAGACAAATACAAAATTTAGCAATTGCAATACAGATGCTATTTCTTATTGCAGTATAAAATCAAGGAATAAATTTTAAATCCGTATTCTACATAAACCATATGTATAATATCCGCTGCACCACTTCTGAGAATGGCATATATTCAGAACAATATCAAGAGCTGACAAGCTATTTTTAAAAGTGTGCTTCACATGTAGCTCTTTAAACAATATGTTTGACAAAAATTGCCTGATGACAGAAATAACCCTGCATGAGAAACTGGGTTTTTCACACGCATTCGGAAGCCAGTTATATGATTCGAAAATAAATTGTTGATGATCATCAACAGGTATATGGAATATGTTCTTATGTGATCCGATTTGACCAATCGTATTTATATCTTCTATAGCTATACCTTGATAATTAAGAATTCTTCCTATCAGTAAAAGTATCACAACAAAAGAAATAATAACAGTTCTCACCTTTTTCAAAGTATCGTTTTAAAAATGCAAATATATCATTAAATCCGAAACAATTTTAAAAAAACATCAATCTATTTCGGATAAGTTACGATTATTTAATAATAGAAGAGAATCAGAAGCGTATAAGAGGCTAATCAAGGAAAATTATTTTTAAAATAAACATCATTACTATTTTTTAGTACCTTTGCCGTTCACTATTTCTTTATATATTTTATTTTAAACTTATAATTATCAATAAAAGTGTATTTATATTGAAATTAAGCTGATATGAATATATTGTACCTTACCTACGAAGGCTTAACGGAACCGATTGGACGTTCACAGATTTTACCTTTTTTATGTAATCTGGCAAAAAAAGGGATTCATATACATATATTGTCTCTTGAAGACAAGCATATGTATAAAAAAGGTTATAAACGGGTTCAGGAAATTGTAAATAATGCAGGCATTATCTGGAATTCGGTTGTTGATTCGGATAAAATTCCGGGCATTTCCTTCATTCATAATTATGATAAGATTAAAGACTTTGCAAAGAAACTGTGTAAAACATCTCAATTTGATATAGTACATTGCCGAAGTTATCTGGCCGCAAGCATCGGGTTATATTTAAAGAATAAATATAATGTAAAACTTCTTTTCGATATGCGGGTTTTCTATGCGGATGACAGGGTTGACACGAATATCTGGAAACTAAGCAATCCATTATACCGGATAATGTATTCCTATTTTAAAGATAAAGAGAAAGAACTATTTAGCTTATCCGATTACATTGTTACAAAAACAGAAACCAGCAAGAACATCTTAATAAATGATTACAATGTTCAGGTTCCCATATCAGTAATTCCATCTTGTGTGGATTTTGATCTCTTTAACAGAGACTCTATTCTTGTTGAAGATCAAAATGAACTGAGAAACAGGCTGGGAATAACAAAAAATGATTTTGTGATTTCATACATCGGTTCGCTGGGTAATTGCTATATGCTGGACGAGATGATGGAATTTGTCGGTGAACTAATAAAAGTAAAGCCTCATACCAAGTTTCTGGTAATTACTCCCGATTCTGAAGAAATTGTGATGACCTCTGCCCAAAAATATGGAATTGATCCGCAAAAAATCATCGTGGACTTTGCTATCCGGAAACAGATACCGTTGTATATTTCGATAATAGATGTTTCTATTTTCTTCATACGGCCAGTTTTCTCCAAGCAGGCTTCCTCGCCAAAGAAAATGGGAGAAGTGCTTAGCCTGGGAATTCCCATTATTACCAACATCGGGGTTGGCGATGTAAATGCTATTGTAAAAAACAGTAAATTCGGGTTGCTTGTTGAGGACTTTTCACCGGAAGCTTATCAAAAAGCGATTTCCAAACTGGATGATTTGTTAAAGACCGATCCGTTGGTATGCTCCAATGCTGCAAAATCATGCTTTTCGCTTGAGAAAGGAGTCGATGAGTACACTAAGATATATACGCTTCTAACTTCAGGAAATTAAGAATTAAGAATTAAGAATTAAAAATCAATAATGAAGTAATCCACATATTGCCGTGATAGCAATATGTTGGTTAATAGTATTACCAAGAAATAAACTCAAACAATTTATCTGCCAAGCGACTGGCTCCTATGCGGAAATAGTCTTTATCCAACCATTTCTTTCCTAATACACTTTCTACTAATTTTATGTATAATAAAGTTGTATCTATATCCGTAATCCCACCTGCCGGTTTGATTCCTATTTGCTTTCCTGTTCTTTCATAACAAGACTTGATGGCAAGCAACATACAAGTAAAAGCTTCGGGTGTTGCACTGATTGCAATTTTCCCCGTCGAGGTCTTAATAAAATCCGCCCCTGCCTCAATAGCTATTTCACTTGCTTTGGTAATATTCTCAATGCTTTGAAGCTCTCCTGTTTCCAATATGACTTTTAACTTGGCATCTTTGCAGACAGAGCGAATAGCGCTGATTTCATCAAAAACAACATTATACTTCTTTTCTAAAAACTTTCCACGTGAGATAACCATATCCACCTCATCTGTTCCTTCCTGCAGAGCATATTGTACTTCTTCCAGTTTTATCTTCAATGAAGTTTGCCCGGAGGGAAAGCCCCCTGCAACACATGCAATCCGCACATTGGAGCCGGATAATCTATCCTTTGCCAGTTTGACAAAAACAGGGTATACACATACGGCCGCAGTCTGAGGCATAAAGTAGTCGGATGCTTTCCTACATAAATCAACAATCTTACTATCTGTATCCGAGCCTTCCAAAGAGGTTAAATCGATACAACCTAAGGCGAAGGCAATTGCTTCCTTCTCATTTTCAAAACAGAGAAGTCCCCTACCCTGCGCATCATCTAAGTAATGCGTTATCTGCTGTTGAATATCCATAAATCCTAAAACTACTTTCTTAATTCCGTTTCTCTCGTCCAGGTTACGGTTTTACCCAGTAAGGAAATCCCTAAATAACCTCTCACCTTTAATTTATTATCCGGTTCCAGCTTCATATAACTCCGGTATGTTTTTCCCGAGCCGGGATTATAAACCGAACCATTCTCCCATTCATCATTAGCCTCATTATAGGTAAACCCTTTTATAATGACAATCCCTACATTGGTTTGATTCCGTTTTTGAGGATCGGGATTTTTAACATCCTTACGGGGTTTTCCATCAGGATGATTGGGATATTGCATCCAAACAACTTTTCCTTCATAAGTTCCGTCGGCTGCTTTGTATATCTTAATTTGCGAACCTTCTCCATTGCCGGGGTCGGATGCATAGTATAATCCACAGATTCGATCTGCCTTTGATTGGGAAGACATCACCAAAGGAATTGCAGCAAAAGAAACAAACAGAAATAATGCTTTTAATCTTACCATAATAGCATAATATTTTAAGTAAAGAAGCTGTCGGAAGTTGACTTAGAGATTGCTTCGTTCCTCGCAATGACGCTTCTTTTTCACGTCATTGCGAGGAACGAAGCAATCTCTATTCATATTATCTTAACTTTTGACAACTTCAATACAAAAATAGACATTTATTTCTTTTAACCGAACAGCTATCCCATGATTTTTATACGGAATAAAAAATAAAAACAAGAAAGGAGACTTTGGCAGATTTTTTGTATATGTGTTTGATACAAGACATAACTATATAATAAAAGAGTGTAGCATGAGAGCTAAAGAACAAACTATCTTAGGAATCGACCCCGGCACAAATATCATGGGATATGGTATTATTCAGGTAAAGAATAATGATCTATCCCTTGTGACGATGGGCGTCCTAAAGTTTGAGAAACAAAAAGATCAGCTAGAGCGATTAAAAGACATCTTTGAAGGCGTTATTACCATTATTGATAACTATAACCCTGATAATGTTGCCATAGAAGCTCCTTTCTTCGGAAAGAATGTTCAATCCATGCTTAAACTCGGCAGAGCACAGGGTGTTGCCATCGCAGCAGCCCTGTATAAAAACATCCCTGTTTTTGAATATTCACCAAGAAAGGTTAAACTGGCAATAACAGGAAAAGGGAGTGCTTCGAAAGAGCAGGTTGCAGGAATGCTTCATCATCTAATAGCATTTGATAAAGAACAAAAGTATTTGGATGCAACCGATGCTGTTGGAATTGCAGTTTGTCATCATTTGCAATGCAAGCACCCCGTAAGCGAAAAATCATATTCCGGTTGGGAAGCATTCTTATCAAAGAATTCAGACAGAATTATTCCCTAAGGATATGTATAGTTACGTAAATAAATCAATACAGTAATAACAATAAAAAACCGGGATGATCCCAATTCTAAAAAACGAAAGGAACCCAGAAATGAACAGCCAAAAATTTAAAGAAGAAATCGTATCAATGCAAGGAAAGTTAAATCATTTTGCCCTATCCCTCACATGTAACACAGACGATGCGAACGATCTGGTTCAAGAAACTTATTTGAAAGTACTATCATCCGAAGATAAGTATGAGGAAGACACAAATCTTAAAGCATGGATGCTGACCATTATGCGTAACACATTCATCAATGATTACCGTAAACGTAAACGTGCAAATGAAGTTATGAGCGATAACGCCGACATTCATTTTCTCGGGGTACGTTCTCCCCAGTCTTCAGATAAAGCTGATGTGAATTATCACGTTAAAGAAATAAATAAGCACATCAACAGTATCGGTGATGACCAACGGATCCCATTTGAAATGTTTCTTGACGGATATAAATACAAAGAAATAGCCGACAGAATGGATATTTCGTTAGGAACTGTAAAAAGCCGCATTTTCTTTACCCGTAAAAAGCTACAAAACAACCTGTCTGACTATATTAATTAAACACGTTACAATATAACCTACTCGACTATTTTAATCAAAACTTTACACCATAAAAAGGGGTAGCCTGAAAAGTACAGGCTGCCCCTTTTCTTTGCAAATACAATAACAAAGATTATCTCACAACGACAGGGTTCTGAGGTAAGATATCTTTATAGTGCGAGGAGTGGAGCACCCGAAGGCAAAGCAGGTGAGAGCATCAAAACATAATGAGATAACCGGGCTATGCAAGCTCTGAACAAACCTGTTACCGTCATGCTGAATGGCCAATAATAAACAATCAAACAGTGAGAAATGACAGTAAGCATTGCTCAATAGCGTCATTGCGGACTTGATCCGCAATCTCCTTAAAAACGGGGATGCTGAAACAAGTTCAGCATGACGACAATATGTTAGTTAAGAGCGAGAAGGGTCACTGTCATTGGTAACTTGTTTCAGTATCCCCTTCCTTTTCTGGGGGATTAGTTCGCTTAAAAGCCTCATTGCTCTCACATGCTTCGCGTTCGGGTGCAGATCAAGTCCGCAATGACGCACTTCCGTTATTGCGAGAAACGAAGCACCAGAAGGCAAAGCAGGTGAGAGTCGAAACACAGTGAGTTAACCGGACTTGCAAGCTCAACAGAGTTAATCCTCTATATTATCTTTTAACAATTTCATAATAAAAATTTCAAGTGCTGATATCTAATGTTTTAATTTATTGTTTGTTTGATCCCGAACTTATGTTTCTTTAATTTCAGACGGGTATCTTCTACTCCGGGATTGGTTGCCGAATATCTGATTCTACCTTCCCGGACTTCCGGATTGCTTGCCGGAGATGTGGTTTAACCTTTCCGGGCTTCCGGATTGGTTGCCTGAGATCTGGTTCAGCCTTCCCGGACTTCCAGATTCGTTGCCTGAGATGTGGTTTAACCTTCCCGGGCTTCCGGATTGGTTGCCGGAGATGTGGTTCAGCCTTTCCGGGCTTCCGGATTCATTGCCGGAGATGTGGTTCAGCCTTCCCGGGCTTCCGGATTGGTTGCCGGAGATATGGTTCAGCCTTCCCTGACCTCCGGATTGCCTGCCTGAGATCTGGTTCAAGCTTCCCGGGCTCCCGGATTGGTTGCCTGATATCGGGAAAACCCATTCCTGCATCTTGAAATATCGTTCAATATCCCCGGGACGCCCTTTATGGAGTAAAACAGATGTTTCTGAAGCAGCGGATTCGTCAAAAAATAAAAAAGAGACTGTCCTCTGAAACAGTCTCTTTTATTATTAATCTTTGCAGGGGAACAAACGAATGTTATATTCTCCTTCTATACAAATTTTATTCCCAATTATTCCGGGAAACCTATTATGATTTCGGCTTCATTAACAGCAGGTTCTATTTTTAATGAATAGGTCTGCGTTGTTTTACAAACACCTTCTCCTACGGTATAGGAAACATATACTTGTCCTTTCGTCACACCGTTAACCGTCACAGGGTTCGCATCCGGATCCGATATGGTAGCCTTATCATTGGATACTTTCCATATTCCCCCGGACGTTGCGGAAGTAAGCGTTATAGAGGCATTCTCGCAAACAGCCCTCTCTCCAACAATCGGACTTACAACGGGGAATTCCCCCACATTAATTTCCACACCGGAGGAACATCCCAATTCATTTGTAAAAGTAAACGTAACATTACCAACGCTCTTTCCAAGTACTACTCCTCCATCACGTAATGCTGCAATATTCGAATCACTGCTGACCCACGTGCCGGGACTTTGTGAATATACAATTGTAGTAGTTCCCACACAAATACTATCAGAGCCGATAATAGAAACCTGCGGAAGATCATTAACAATAACATAAACGGAATCATAAACGGCACACTGATAAACATTCAATGCTTCCAGATAGTAACTCCCCTGTGTTTTTACATACACATCTGTTAACGGAATTGTATAGTTATTATCCAAATAAAACTTCACCGTATCGAGATTTTGCGTATTGTCAAGATCTATAGCCGTTAATAAACTTATCGAATCCCCGGAACAAATAGACAATGTATCATGCAACATAACCAAGTTTACCTGGTCGATACAAGCGCGTTCGGCAATGAAAAAATACACATAAGCCGTATCACAAGGAAAACTTCCTGCACAGAGTTCATAAACAAAATAATCAGGGCCGGAATATTCATAGTCCAGATCAGCAACATATGTAAATGTACCATCGGTAGTATTCATTGACAACGTTCCATGTTCGGGAGCAGTAACAACAGTAATAACAGGAGTAGTGCCTTGCGGCCAGGAATCATTGCCCAAGATACCCAAAGCCAAATCGGTTTGCTTTAACGTATCATATTTTAGCAGGGAATAATAATCCGTTAAAGGAATGATGAAATTTTCGGAAGCACCATCCGGATAAACATATACATATGCGGTTGCCGTATCGCATAATCCCTTGTCATTGCATACACTGTATGTAAACCTATCAATTCCCTCCCATCCGAAAGCAGGTTCATACGTGTATGTACCGTCTCCATTATGGGTTAATACCCCATTGGAGACATCCTGTACTATTGTAGCGTTTTGAAGAACGCCTCCGTTTGGATCAATATCGTTAAACCTCATATCAGGAATGATAATCGGAACATCCGTTATCGTCTGATAATATATATCTATCGCTACCGGTGCCTTATCCGTCAGGGTATCATCCAACACCACAACAAACAAATATCCCGATTCAACAAACCCACAGGATTCCGCTATGAAATATTTTACGGTGTCCCTTCCTACATAATCGGTGTTGGGAACATATACATAAAACCCTGAAGCAGTATCTATGGTAATAGTACCATAGTTAGGAAGGCTATGGCTTACCAATGTAAGTACACCATGGTAATGCTCGTCATCGTCAGAAATAAGGTTTCCTTTCACAGGTCGATCCCTATAGGTTATCATACGATTGTCTACCGTTTCTATATTATGAATATCTCTGTCTATTATAATTCTTTCATAGGTTACTATACATCCGTTTGCATCGGTAATCGTAATATAGTATGTTCCTATTGACAAGCCAGAAATTGTCAACGATCCATTACTTGCTATAGGCACCTCAATAATATCACCATTGTCATCTTTCGCTATATAATAGCTCATCGGGGTTGCACCTCCGGTAATGTTCAAATAAATTTCTCCACCGGTGAGACCTTGACAAGTAGCCGGTTTTGTCCCTGTCAATTCAACTGATAACCCGCTTGTGTTGGGAACGTATATCGTGTCTGAAGTAAGGCATCCATGATTATCTTCCACAAATACTTCATGCCAGCCGGCAGAAATATATTCTACGGCTTGTCTTCCTACAAAAGGAGTCAATTGTTGACCGTCAATAAAGTAATAGTTTGTATTCTGATTCGTACCATCCAGCGTAAGGGTAAGAACCCCTTTTCCTTCACAAGTGGCCGGAGTTGCAGACATCTCGAATCCATAGATTTCGGGAGCCACCGTTATAATTACATTTACTGTAGAAATACATCCATATTCGTCTTGTACTATAACACTGTATTCTCCCGTCGGATAATTTCCGATATTTCCATCTATTGGGATATCTGAAAAATAACCTGTCCCTATTAAATATTGAAGTTTACCCTGTCCTCCGAAAGCTTCAATGGTGATTGATCCAAACTTGTCAATCTCATTCACATTACAGCTAAGAGCCGGGGTAACGATAGCCCGCACCTGAACGGAAGTATTATCCGACAACAAATCGATTGAATTACTTTCTACCGGTGCACAAGTCTCTCCTAATGCATCCCATATATAGACTTTATAATTTCCTACGATAAGGCCGCTAATAACTCCATCCGGGGATAACGGATACTTGGTATCGCCCTTATCAAAATTATAGAGATAACTTCCGCTACCACCTTCTACCATTACCTGTATTTTCCCTTCCGTACCATTTCTGGTTTCCGACAAGGCTTCACAAGGGGGCTGGGCTACTGCGAATATTGACTTGATAATAATATCCGGCGTTGTTATTACCCGGACTTTAATACCATTAACTTCAAATGTACAACCATTTGCATAGTTAAACAAAACCCAATGAGTTCCTGCGGCCAGATTGGAAATAACAATATCTCCACTGGAAGGAATCGTTACCGTGCTATTACCGTCTACGGAATACGATAATGGCCTTTCCGGACCCACTGCACGGAAAGTAACACTTGCTCCTGATGAAGCATCACAGAGCGTGCTGGTAATTGTATCTAATTCCACGTAAGCACCGGAAGACTGCATTAAGGTAATGGTATCGGAAACCATACATCCGTTGGCATCCTTAACCGTTACCAAATGATAACCTGCTCTTGCGCTTACAAGTATGGTATCCCCTGCAAAAGTGATGTAATTGGTATAGTCCAGCTTATAACTATAAAGCGGATCTCCCCCATTGAGACGGATCAGGAATGTTCCTTCTTCGTCGCAGGTAGCAAGCGTTTTTGCTTCCAAGGATATTCCCATGCCTGCAGATGCTTTAATCTCCGCCAATGCACTTGCCGTGCATCCGTTCATATCCTGAATCATAACAAGATATTCTCCTGACGGTAGATTATCAATAATTCCATTCGCAGGGATCGATTGATATGCCCCTGTAGTGCCTATCCTGTAAGTATACGGTGTAACACCTCCTCCTAATATCAGTTGAATTTTCCCGTCAGCAGAAGTACAGGAAGAAGCATCTGTTATATTCGTTTGTAAAGTCAAATCGCTATTACTTGCTTCCAGCGTAATCCAATCGCTTATAGAAGGGGGGCAAGCCAATGTTGCCGCATCACGAACAGTTACCTGGTATGTTCCCGGGGTTAAATTGCCGATAATTCCCGTTGAAGCCAGTGAGGTAAACGTTGTTTGCGTATTCAATTTGTAGACATAGCTTCCGCTACCTCCGCTTAATGCCAGTCTAATACTTCCATTACCGGAACAAGTGGGTTGGGTATCTACATAGATAGCATTAATTTTAACACTGGGCTCCTTTATCGTATTTATGGCTATATTACTGTAGCTAATCACACAGCTATCCTTATCTTTCAGGAATAGGGTATAATTACCTTCCGATACATTAAGTATCGTATCCGTATTATTTGTTATTGTTTGATATGCGCCATTATTAATGCGATAAGAAAGTGGGATGTTGCTTCCCGATGCGGTAAAGATAATTTTTCCTCCCCCCGTTCCATCACAATTAGCATCTGTTACAGATATGTCACTAATGGCAAGATCATTATTATCCAGTTCCATGGTTACCTCCGCATCCGAAATGATACATCCTGCAGAATCTGTAAGATAGATAACATGCATTCCCGCCGAAAGTGGTATTATAGCAAATGTATCGGGGAAGAATATCCGGTCTTCTCCTTCCATCCAGTAAAAATAGAGCTGTTCTCCTCCTGATACGGAAAGAAGTATTTCTCCCTTTTGGCTACATGTAGCATTTTTCTCTATGCTCCATGATAACTTGAACCTGTCCACAGGCTGTACCAACACTTTATTTGAAAATGCGACACAACCCGCACCGTCTGTAATCTTAATCGTATAGAATCCTGAAGCAAGTCCGGTTATCAAACCGTTATTCGGTAGGAGCACAGGAGTTTCATCTTGGATTTGATAATAATACGGCGAAGTTCCTCCGTTGATTACAAGCTGAACAGAACCGTTTGAAGAAGAACAATCACTTGTCGGAAATGGAGTAGCATCTACAATTAAATCCGTATTGGATGGGGTCAACCGAACAGAAGCACTTAACACGATCGGGCAAGCTAAAGCATTTCTATCCCGAACATAAACACGATAAGCTCCTGCCGGCAAATTATTTATAATTCCATTAGCCGCCAAAGCGGTAAAGGAATTGCTTCCATCAAAATTATAATCATATTGTCCGCTTCCACCGTAAACGACTACAGATATACTACCTGTATTCGCTCCACATTCGGGTTGTCTCTCCACGCTAATACTTCCAATATTTATTGTTGCCTCTTTTGTTAACCTTATCCTTATATTTTTATAGTCAGAAACGCATCCGGCACCATCCCTTAACCGGATTTCATAAGAGCCTACCGATAAGCCGGGTATAACCGTTGTAGGAATTGTAACCGGATGATAAGTCATTCCTCCATCAATGCTGTATTCAGGATTAGGATTTGTCCCTGAAACGGACAGGACAAAACTACCATTATTAATCCCGTCACATGTAGCATCATTAATCGTAAGTTGGTTCAAGGATACGGCACCTGGTCCTCCCTGAGATATTATACAGGTAGCGATCATCTCACAACCAGCATTATCCCTCACAATCATTTCATTATATCCGGAAGGCAGCGTACTTTCAACTCCTTCTGCCGGAATTGTTCCCAAAGGCTTCCATCCTTGTCCATTCAACCGGTAACTATAAGGAGCGACACCGCCGGTAATGACAAGTTTTGCCATTCCAAGGCTTTCACACACTGCCGGCTGCGTCTGTACCAAGGTTACAGTCATTCCTTTAACCGGCCATACAATAATTTCATCCAACGCATATACACAGCCCGTAGCATCAATAACCGTAACATAATATTTTCCCGCACTAAAATCAGTGCCAATAATACCATTTCCGGGTAGAGGATGTTCCGCGCCCCCGTTAACCGTATATTTATACGGGGCAATTCCCTCGTTAGCGATGATTTGAATAGTTCCATTGGCGGAACTACAATCAACGGCAGTATCTATTACAACAGCTTTCGCTATCAGGCTACTGCTTACAGGACTTAAAGTGATTGGTTCACTGAAAAAAGGACATGTCAAATTTGCCTTATCATTAAGATAAACCACATAACTGCCGGATTTCAATCCTGAAATAACATACTTGCCACTTCCATTTGCCTGAAGATTGGAATAAACAGCTCCTCCGTCAAGATTATATTCATAGTTCCCGCTTCCATTGGAAATAACCAATTCAAGGGATCCTGTACTTGTCAAGCAATCAGGTTGCTGTAAGACAGTAATGGTACTCACTACAGGGACTTCACTTACTACAACCTTAAATTCAAGGATATTCGAACTACAACTTTCTCCTGTTACGGCTTCTATTGTATATATTGTAGTTTCATGAGGTTCAACATACAAGCTACCGCCACTGTTATCTCCGACTTTTACATTATTTGCATAAAAATTGATAATGACCCCGGCTATATTCGTAGTATCCCTGACATACTGGGTCAGCTCCAGAGGAGTCCCAAAACAAATAGAAATAGAATCCGTAGATGTAAAAGCCAAGAAAGGTGCCGGTTTAACCACTACATCGATATCAACACCGGATAGTACCTTTGCATTTGGTGTTCCACCGAAAACCGTATAGGTGGCTTTTATTTTAACCTCTCCTTCCGTACGCCACACTACCCTTACACTGTCATCCGTATTAGAATATACTGATTTTCCTTCCAAAGGAATACGCCTTGGGGTAGCTCCGGAAATTGCTTCAACAGAAAAAAAATAATCACTCATATTTGATGCTGTAAAAAAGATAGTTGTATCTCTTTGGCAAACCTCTTCCGGTCCGGATAAAACAACAACAGGCAATACCGCATCCTCACATAAAGAAGCACTATGCACATGTGCGAGTAATTGATGTCCGGGCTCTATAAGAATCCCTGCATCTACAGTGATAATAAATGTATCATTGGGATTTACATCCTCCGTAACATAATTGAAACGATAAATAGTATCCAGATCTGCAGGATCAAGTTGGCTATTGTTATTCCAATCTATATAGAAATCAATATTAATTGTGTCTCCCGCAAAAAACTCGGTTATTGCTTTTACAGGATAACTGCCATACCATTTTCCTTCTATCATATGACCGATTCCCTCTATTGATTGATCCAAAACAAGCTCATATTGGTAACGGTCTACCAGAATAACCGGGTAATCACTCCCTATGCGGGCATTCATGCTACATTCCTCCGTAGAAGTTCCGCATTCCACCACAACATTATAATATACTTCGCTGTAAATTTCATATTCCCCACACGCTGCCTCCGTTGTTGTGAATTCGAACTCCCAAACAATACTGTCACCTTCCACCAAACCTGATCGTATAGGCATACTAAGCTCCAATCCATTCTCATCATAAATCATCTTAACGGAATCCCTGGCAACAGAATTAACCAATGGACGGTAACTAAACTCTACGGCATTCAACCCTGCCGGAGTTAAAGTAACAATAGAGTCCGTTAGGAGATTAGAAACATATCCCTCTCCTTTCGGATAGAAAGTAGCCCTCCATGTTATCGTATCTCCCATTTGAGCAGTTGCATAAGGAGGGGTAAAAACATTATATATTTCATAACTAAATGCCGAAGTGTCGTTCTTTGTATAGAATTCTTCGGTAACATCAAAAGCCTGTGGGATTGGCACACTACCACAAATTCCATATCCGTTCAACAATATTCTATAATTATTACCTGTAAATATCCCGCATTCGGCAGCGACGGTTACTTCTACTAATACGGAATCGCCGGGATCTAAAATAAAGCCTGAAGGAAATCCCCACCTTTTAGTAGAACTTACAGGATAATCATTATATTCCTGGATTAATTGGATTCCTGAAGAATTAACATTTCCGGACGCATCATAGGTGTAGTAGTATGCATCTTTTACTGTTATTAAAGATGTCCACGTATCCTCAAATGTAACTTTCATTTGTGTGACCTCTCCTTCCCCGGTAGCTGTTATTTTAACTGCATATACGGTATCTATACACATGTCTTGTAATGTTTGAGGTTCCGTAATGAGTTCTACAGCTGCAGATGTAGGATATGGGAGTATAGTCAATGCAATCGAATCAATTATATAACCACAAACTCCTGTATTTACCCGTAATCTCAATGTTATATCATTAGAATCCAAATCTTGTTGATTTAAAGTATACACAGAGGAAAAGTTTGTCATATCCACATTATTTCCTATCGGCGCAGGCGAAAACCGGGTAGTTCCTTCGGCAAGCTGTCCATTGGGTAAATACCATCCGAACCAGGCTGCCATTGTAAAACCGGTAATCTGGGCTCTCAATGTAAATGCACCGGGATAACATATTGTATCCTGATCTGCTACAATCTTTAGAGTAGGAAATTCATTAACGGTAACTTTCACCAGCTTACGGTCTGCCGGTAAATTCTCACAATAGTTTGTCCCCACTACCGATACATAAAAAACAGTATCACGTGTACTTATTGCAGTTAATGCGCCGGTGGTATAGCTATCCCCTTCTGCCAATACTGTTGCACCTGGGTCCATAGAACTATACCAGCGAAAAACACGATTTGTAATTCCAGTGCCTGACGCTGATAAGGATGCTGTTAGTGTTGCCGTATTGCCAGTACAGATCGTTACATCCGCAGCCGTAATCATAGCTTCCGTAGCAAGAGGTGTAACAGTTACGGTTACGCTGTCTCTGGGTAAAGCACTAATACATTGGCTTGTTGTATTATTAATAGCCTGAGCATAATACTTTCTTGTTCCAACCGGGACATTATTTATTGTAATGGGCGTTCCGGTTCCTATTGCAGTTCCTCCCGTAGCCTGCGAATACCACTGTATTATTGCACTCGTGTTTACGGTAGCTGTTAATGTAACATCTCCTTCACCACAACGAGTTACCGGTGAGGTAGAAGTAATGGTAACTACAGGTAATTGTTCCACTGTAACCGACACTTGTTTCCGGTTATTAAATGCATTTTCACAGTAATTCAAGCCTTCAACAGCAACATAAAAGGCTGTGTCGTTTGTAAGAATTCCTGTTTGATAAAAACCTCCCGTATGTAAAATTTGAGTTGATGTTTGACTTGCATACCAACGGAAAACAGTATCTGCTACTCCCGAAACTGCCGCTTTTAAAGATGCAGAAGTACCATAGCAAACAGTTGTATCGGATACTATAATATTATTTGTATCTATTTCATCTCCTACAGTAAATGCAAGAATCCCTGTTGTACATCTGGACAATGGTGCCCCATCATTCTTAATTTCGTAATCCAGGTCAAAAACATAACCTGTTCCTACAGATGTAGGTGTTTTTAATGTTAATGTTACTGTACTGTCAGCAGCATTAAAAGTGAGATCAGCCTTTTCATAATTTGCCGGATCCACAAAGTCAACATTCGTAATATAGAGTCTGTTCCCATCAGGATCATTATCATTTTGCAGTACATTTATCGTAACACTACCTGAAACACGGCAGAATATCTTTTGATCCATCTCCGCCACGGGATTCTGTCCATGTTCGCAAGGAGAAAGGTATGGCCGTGTAATTCCGGTTGAAAAGCTATGAACAGTTCCAGTTGTCATACCAAGGTTCAAACCATCTTGGGTATAAAATCCCCCTGTAGTGATCGGCTGTTCCGGATTCTCAACAACACCCACATAATTACTAGAAGAACGAAGCACGTACAATTTGCCGTCAGGACCCATTTTTATATCACCGCTGCCTGATGATGAAATTGACCCTGTTTGCGCATAATTACTCAAAGCCCATTGTGTCAGTGTTCCGGAAGTGGCTGTAGCATAAACATAATTTTTGGAAAACGCTACATGGTTAAAGCCGCTTGAATTTGCAAGCGCAGTTCCCGCTGCTGTAATAGTGCCTGTCAAAGCATTGAAATTATAAATACGGATACTGCTTGATGAAACTAAAGACAACAAACTATCATTCATGCTTCTTCTAAGACTTGTCGTGTTTGTGTTTATGGATGATGCGACAGTCGCTACCGTTCCCAAATAAGGAGTTACCGGATTTATCTTCCGTACTTGAAGATTTCCACTTGATAAATGGTTAATCAACCAATACTCATTGGTAGAACCTATCATAGGAACAACTTCTATTGCTTCAGAACAACCACTGGAAAGAATCGTATTGGTAGCTGTAATAGCACCTTTACCATTATTGGCTATCATATCAACCAAATAATAATTCAGTGCTGCATCGCCACCTGTAGTACTTACTGCAAAGAGCAAGTATTTATTGTTTCCTAAATAACAAGCTGCTAATCCATCCGAAACAGCGGAATTAGCAGTTATTTTCCCTATCGATTGATTTAAGTAATTGTATACGCTATCATTCTGTACATAGAAAATTGCTTGTCCCGGACAATAGGGGGAATTTACCGATAATGAGTTCCCGGAAGCTCTTACTTTGGATATTCCCGATTCCGAAGATGCCACATAGGGGTCTGTACTTATTCCCGTACCGTTAAAAATAATACCCGGAGATCCTCCTGTCGAATATGGAGTATTGGGGGTATTGGCTGCATCTTGTCCAAAATACCATAATTTATCTTCCAGAAATTTTTCATTGGCAATTACAGTTGCATACAATGTTGCGGAATAAGGCTGTAAGGTATATATGTCCGTCGCCGTAAAAGTAATCGTTGTTGGAGTAGACGGAGATGTTACATCATTCCATCTTACTGTAATTGTATCATTCAACGCCCCCGAATAATACAAAATTTCTCCTCCTTCTATTGACCATTGATAGGGTGTAGTTGATTTTTCACTGGACCAATACTTATCCCCTCCATATTGGCAAGCAATTGAGGTCTGGCTTACCACGTGAGGAATCTGCACAACAAAATTATTATTGGTATACTCACATTCTTGTGATCCGGATGGAAAAGACGGTGAAGGATAATTAGCAATTGCATTCAAATATACTTCCCATAAGGTATAATTAGTAAATGTATCTACATTGTTGATATCATATTCATAATTATATACAGCTTCCGGATTAATCGGTTGCAATAAGGATATCTGGCGTGTATCCCGCAAAACACGAGATGCAGGATCTACCGTTATACCATCAGAGCTAAGATTTCCTGTATAGGTAAGTACTTGCAATACACTATTTGCCGGATATTGTGATGCCCCTCCATTTTTAATATTAACAATAACATGGGCTCTCCCATTATTATCCGTATAGTTTTCAACACGCATAGGCGTATTCAAATCAAAGGAAAGGTCCGGCCCTGCTAAAAATTGTGACCCGGCATCGCTCAATGATGTAGGTTGTTGTAAATAGTTATTAAACGGATGGGATACATTTCCATCCGAATCATAAAAAGGCGTAGCCGGATTAACCGGGAACTGCGGAACCGTCAAATCGTTATTAATATATACCGGATTATAATAGTATGTGTTCCATACCGGACGTGAAGGTGCCCACATAGTAGTCCCTCCCGATTTAAATATTTTTAAACTACCGGAAGAAGCTTGAGTGGCAGTGCCTCCTGTTGTGATAATCTCAGATTCTCCATCTCCATCTATATCTGCAACTACAGGATATTCATCCCAAGTAGAACTATTTAATCCTCCTGTAAAAACGGTTTTATCACTTCCATCAATTCCATTCAGTATTCGAAGATGTGTTTCATCACGGTACACTAACTCCATACTTTTATCCTGGTCAAAATCAAATAAGGACATTACTGTAGATGCAGAATTATCAGTAGTGCCAACATTCCAAATTTGGGCAATTGTACCTGAGTTTGTAGCACCCGGCGTACCTGTTACCGTATAGCTATATGCAGCCATCGCCCGGCAAGCAGTAAGAGCGATATTGGGTTTACCGTCTCCCGTTAAATCACCGATAAAAGCCTGGGAAGGTCCTGCATAAGAATAACCTGTATATGCTGAAGCGACAGGAGCATTAATCTCAACAATATTTGACATTCTCGCACCTGTACGGGGATTCCAAATCGCCACATAACCTTTTTTAGAAGTTCCCGTTCCATTAGTTGCACTATTACCGGTTGCCGTAGGGTCTGCATTAGATGCCCAAGTTGTAACTACATCCAGGTAGCCGTCTCCGTCCATATCGGCAATAGCAACAGTCCCATTTTGTATATTCGCCGCACGTGTAGTTGCCTGACTATTACTTGTACTCCGTGTACCATCAGCATTTCTCAGCCATGTATAAGTCCATGTTGAACCATTATACGCTATTTTATAGACACTAACACCTGCTATTATTTCCAAATTACCGTCATTATCTATATCTGCCGCTGCCCAGACCCCCGCAGGATTAGCATTACTAGCCCCCGGGTGGGGAATCCTTCCAAAGAAGCGGTTACTCACCCCGATAAAACCACCATTTACCAATAATGTTCCTGTTTGAGCATCATAGAGTTTGTCAAAAACAGCCACTTGTTGGGCTCCTGTTCTACAAAAATCCGCGACGATAGGCGTAATGGCGGAGAAACTTGCCGTAGTACTAAAGCTTTTATACCACGATTCCACATAATTAAACCCATTAAAAGTATACTTATACAAACGATATCCTCTATCGGCACTAGCTCCGGAAGTTACATTTGTATTACTAACCAGAAAGATTGATGCATAAGTATCTCCAGTCAATTTAGCAATAACATAAGAATTGTCCGAGCCCCTGAAAGCCGGTGTAGTCAAAGATTGTTGCAACGTAACCACATTGGTTGTAGGATTTACTTCAAAAATTCTTAATCCGGATTCATTTGAATTTGCTAAAATTATTTCTATTCGTCCATCACCATCAATATCCCCTACCAAAGGCACTGACGCAACATGAACTGTTGAATTATCAATATTACTGGTTATCTGATTTATTTCCCAATCAAAAGGAGGAGGATCAATAGCACATATTCCCGTATATATATTATCCGGTTTATCATATACATATATATATACTGTTGCCGTACTTGTCACCCCACTTCCCGGGCAATAAATAGAATACCTTAATGAATCCATCCCCGCATATCCCGATTGCGGCCTATAATGCAACTTTTTATCCGTATCAAAATAAACAGACCCGTTTATTGCATGGGAAGGCATTGTTGTAAGGCTTACCTCAATCGTATTACGAGTACACAGACCAAAGTCATCATTATACATTGGATCCCATATAGCATCCTGCGTACTATTAGGCGCTACAAATCCACTAAAGCTTTTTGCTTGCTGAGCTTTCGCTTTTCCGGGTAATAAGCAAATTAACAATATTATTAAAAATGGGTAAAATACAAAATTTCTCATTATCTTTATTTTATTCAATTCACTATTGTATGTTATACTCTATCTTGTCAGTAGTTTTATTTATATTTATTCTTTAACTATTAATTTCTTAAATCCATCTGTATATGATATCCTTAAATTATCATTATCATCTATAAAGATAAAATAGCCTTCAAACTGCGGATATTTTTTCAAGAAATCCATAGATTCTTTTTCTCCCATTACCATAAATGCGGTAGCCAAAGCATCAGCTGTAATGCAATCGTCTGCAATAACAGTGGCACTTAATAACCGATGAGACACAGGATAACCTGTCCTGGGGTCAATAGTATGGGAATACCGAACCCCATTTTCTTCATAATATTTTCGATAAGTACCGGAAGTTGCAACAGATTTATCTTTTAATAATATAATACTTTGTACCGTCCTATCGGAAGAATTGTCTTTGGAAGGTTTTTCTATTCCAACATACCAAGGTGATCCATCCGGTTTTGTTCCTGAAGTACGAATCTCTCCCCCAATATCCACTATAAAATTATCAATCCCATTATCCTGTAATTTTCTTGACATCAAATCAACAGAATAACCTTTTGCAATCGCATTAAAATCTATTTTTATCTCGGGAAATTTCTTTATCATCCTATTATTTCTTATCGCAATATTCCGGTATCCCGTATATTGTAATAAGCTATCGATCATTATCTGTGTAGGTTCTTGCCTGTTGCTAATACCAAACCCCCATATATTCACTAAATCTCCGACAGTAATATCAAAGGCTCCATTGGTCATTTCCGAGATTTCTTGTGCTTTATTAAAAATCGTAATGAAATCTTCATTTAAAACCGGATGTTCATTCCTATTGACTTTAGCTATAAGAGAATTTTCTTCCCATAGAGAAGCTATTTGTAAGAAATTCGTTAAGAATATCTCTATCTCCTGTTTTGTGAACACTGTACTTAAGGTGTAATATAGAATTCTATAATATGTTCCTTGTGTATATCCTTCTATCAGAACAGTATCTTGATGTGCAGAAGATTGTTGTGAAAACTCGGATTTAATTGGATATCCTGAATGATTTAATTCCCATGCATTTCCAAAATTAATCAATGAATAGGAATAAAGAATTGGACAATAAACAGATAATTCTAATTTTGCAGACCCATGCGATAAGGGAAATACAGAAAGTAATTTTATTATAATAAGGATTGGTAAGAATAATTTCTTCATCTACGAAATTTTAAACTTATCTAAATAAATTAGGGTTTCCAAAAATATATTTACCTTCCTGTTGTAATATAAAACTCTAATAAAAAAACACCTATTAAGAACAACGTCCTTAATAAACATTCTTAATCACTATATTGTTTACAAAAATAGTAATATTTAACAATAATTTCCGAATTAATTCAAAAAAAACATAGGAGACAAAATATTACACTAGTAACCAATCAATTGTAGAGAAATAGAAAAGATTGATCTCCATAAAAAAGCATTCTACAGCATCTAAGAAAGTGCAAAAATTCATAAAAAATGGAAGAAAAATTGCAAAATAAAGAATGAAACAAAAAAAAGAATTTGTTAAAGTTGGCATAATAAAATGATAATAAAAGCAATAATACCAAGAGTCTCCCCAGTATATTAATTTTATTTCATAACGAACGAATATATCTTTGAAAACACCTGGTCAGGCATTGGGTTTTTCTATTATAAAAGCCGATTATTACAATCAGCAATAGATAAACCGGAAGCAACATGTAATACGGGGATAACAACAAGGCAACGCTGAAAAGCCAGACACCGGCTATGTAATTGAATATTGATCAGATTATGATGTTTATACTTTTCATAATTTAAAATACTGCCTTAAAAAATGTTTTTGAAGGATAAAAAATCTCTATGTTATTCATCAACTTGTTCTTTCTTTGTTCTAATTTTATTATTTATATCTGTATTTTTCCCATAACAGGGAAAATTCTACCCTAAAATGAGTTTTATAGTGTTGCGAAAACTTCTCTGATGTATCGGATATACTTTCACCGTATTGTGAAAGTGTTTCGACAGTAGTTTTCATACTTTCACGAAGTAGTGAAAGTATGCCGACAGCAGTTTTCATACTTTCGCAAGGTAGCGAAAGTGTGCCGACAGTAGTTTTCATACTTTCGCAGGGTAGCGAAAGTGTGCCGACAATGGTTTTCATACTTTCGCAGAGTAGTGAAAGTATGCCGACAGCAGTTTTCATACTTTCGCAGAGTAGTGAAAGTACGCCGACAGTAGTTTTCATACTTTCGCAGGGTAGTGAAAGTATGCCGACAGCGGTTTTCATACTTTCGCAGAGTAGTGAAAGTACGCCGACAGTAGTTTTCATACTTTCGCAGGGTAGTGAAAGTATGCCGACAGCAGTTTTCATACTTTCGCAGAGTAGTGAAAGTACGCCGACAGTAGTTTTCATACTTTCGCAGTATTATGAAACCTTCCCCCGATGTATTGGAATAGCTCTGAAACATTTTTTAAAATAAAGCCCAAGTATCCGGACGATATTAACCTTGTTATCCAAGGCAAATATTTATGCTTATCCTAATCGAAATTCTATCTTCGTTGTAATCGAATGATTATTGATAATGAAAATTCTAAAATGAGACTTACATCAATAACACTTTGTTTTAATATTATTACGATTACAAGGGACAAGAA
Source organism: Bacteroidales bacterium (assembly GCA_031553535.1). GTDB lineage: Bacteria > Bacteroidota > Bacteroidia > Bacteroidales > WCHB1-69 > JAIROC01. Next base: position 157,695 of record JAVBLM010000019.1, read on the forward strand.
AAAACAACCGAACTTGTTCTAATCGCCTAGCCATGAAAGAGAAAGAAAAATTAATCCACAAATCAACTTTTGATAAGTTTATTTGCAAATAAATAGGATCCGGAATATTCCAGGTAAAGACAATTTTATTTCTTTCTATAATGATTTAAAAACCAATCATAGACTTTTGCAATACCTTCTCTTAATTCCGTTTTATGCTTGAACCCGATCGAGCGTAATTTAGTAACATCAAGTAATTTGCGAGGAGTTCCATCCGGCTTAGAAAGATCATTTACAATATCTCCATCAAAACCGACAATTTCTTTTATCAATAAAGCCAAATCACCTATCCGGATATCTTCCCCTGTTCCCACATTTATATGCATTTCCTCCTTATAATGCAACATTAAATATAATAGCGCATCGGCTAAATCATCAACATATAAAAATTCACGCATAGGGTTTCCCGTTCCCCATATTACTACTTCATGGGTACCATTGATCTTTGCCTCATGAAACTTACGAATCAATGCAGGTAAAACATGTGATGAATTAAGGTCAAAATTATCATTAATTCCATACAAGTTTGTCGGCATCGCTGAAATAAAATTACAACCATACTGACGACGATAAAACTTACATAATTCTATTCCTGCTATTTTAGCAATAGCATATGCTTCATTTGTTTCCTCCAAATAGTCACCCAATAAATATTCTTCTTTTATAGGTTGTGGAGCCATTTTTGGATAAATGCATGAACTTCCTAAAAACAACAGCTTTGTAATACCATATTTATATGCAGCATGTATAATATTTGCTTCAATGAGTATATTATCATAAATAAATTCAGCAGGATATGTATTATTTGCCAATATCCCCCCTACCTTTGCGGCAGCTAAAAAAACATATTGAGGCCTCTCTTTTTTAAAAAAGACATTTACTGCATGTTGATCCCGCAAGTCCAATTCTTTCAGGTCCCGTACAAGAATATTATGATAATCATTACGCTCCAAACAACGCATAATGGAAGAACCCACTAAACCGGTGTGTCCCGCGACATATATTTTTGAATTTTTATCCATTTTGTTTGCTTTCTGTTAATACATATTTCATATCATGAGTAACCATTATCTTTACTAATTGCTCAAACGAAGTTTTTGTAGGGTTCCAGCCTAATACTGTTTTTGCTTTTGTCGGATCCCCTAACAATAGGTCGACTTCTGTCGGACGAAAATAACGTGGATCTACCTCTACTATAGCTTCATTTGTTTTAATATCAATTCCTCTCTCATTCACTCCTTCTCCTTCCCAACGAATAGTAATCCCGGCTTCTTGAAAAGCCAATGTACAAAAGTCACGTACCGAATGCATTTCCCCGGTGGCTATCACAAAATCCTGAGCTTCTTTTTGCTGCAAAATCAACCACATACACTCAACATAATCTCGTGCATATCCCCAATCCCTTTTTGCATCCAGATTTCCCAGATAAAGTTTCTTCTGTAATTTATGAGCAATACGTGCTGCTCCCAGTGTGATTTTACGGGTAACAAAGGTCTCTCCCCTTCTTTCGCTTTCGTGATTAAATAGTATTCCATTAGAAGCATACATGCCATAGGCTTCCCTATAATTCTTCGTGATCCAAAAACCATATAACTTTGCAACCCCATAGGGAGAACGAGGATAAAATGGCGTTGTTTCCGATTGCGGAACTTCCTGTACCAAGCCATATAATTCCGAAGTCGATGCCTGATAGATACGGGTTTTCTTTTCCATACCCAAAATACGTATCGCCTCTAGAATACGTAAAGTCCCTATTGCATCACTTTCTGCCGTATATTCCGGAACTTCAAAAGAAACTTTCACATGTGACTGCGCCGCAAGGTTATACACCTCATCGGGTTGCACCTGCTGAATAATACGAAGCAAAGACGACGAATCCGTCATATCACCGTAATGTAAATTAATATTACGCTCTTTCTTTGTATCTTCAATCCATTGTTCAAAATACAAATGTTCTATACGCCCCGTATTAAAACTTGAACTTCTACGAAGAATTCCATGCACTTCATAGTTCTTTTCCAATAAAAACTCGGCAAGAAATGACCCATCTTGTCCTGTAATTCCTGTAATAAGAGCTATTTTTTTACCCATATTTATTCTATTTATCAAAAAATTATATTATTATTTACAATTAAAGTTATCATTTTTAAAACAGCTCAATTCTTTTAGTTCAGTCTGAGCCTTTTGATAATCCTGAGGAATACCAATATCAATAAAATATCCATTCGATTGAAAAGCATAAAAAGGGGAAATACCCACATTGGCTTCTAATATATCTTTCTCAAATGAAAATTTTTCTTTCTGTATTATATTCTCACTTTCAAAAACATGTTTGGACATAACATAAACACCCGTATTGATAAAGCCCCTTTCTATCGCTTTTTTTTCATTAAAATTAATAACTCTATCATTTTCTATGTTTAGTGTCCCGTATCGTTCAACATGATACATCTCTTTTACTGAAAGTGTCACCAACGCCTTTTTCGAAAAATGAAATCCGGCTAACCGGGCTAAATTAACATTAAAAAAGCTATCCCCATTTAACAAGAAAAAATCATTCTGGGAAATAAAGCCAAGACTATTTTTAATCCCGCCACCTGTACCTAGAGGTACTTCTTCGATAGCATAATCTAATTTAATATTACAATATTGATTACCAAAATAATTTTCTATCACTTCATGCTTATATCCTACCGAAAGAACACAATGACGACACCCCTGGTTATTTAAAAAATACAATAAATATTCCAAAAATGGTTTCCCATTAATATCAGCCATGGGTTTGGGAATATCATTAACCACAGAACGAAGTCTGGTTCCCTGTCCCCCGACTAAAATAACACATTCATGAATATTTATCTTATCGTCCATGTTTCCAATCCATTATTTGTGAACTCAAACCGTCGAACGGAACCACCGAATTTCTGAAGTGTATTCACAACTTTATATCTTGTATTTCCCGGGCAATAAAAAAAGATAAATCCCCCGCCTCCTGCACCTGATATTTTTCCACCACTTGCTCCTGCCTTTACGCCTGCTTCATATAACTCCTCAAAAAAATCGGTAGATATTCCTGTCGCCATTTGTCTTTTAAACTGCCAACCCATATTAAAAATACGACCCATATCATCCAAATTTTCTTTCAATAAGGCCTCTTTCATTAAAACGGCTTGTTCTTTTAATTTGTGCATTGCCTCAATAGGACGTGCATTTTTTTCCTTCACATTTTTCTGCTGTTCCTTAAAAATATTAGTAGAATCACGGCTTGTTTCAGTATAATACAAAATTATATTCCGGGAAAGTTCATTGATGATCCTGCTTTTTATTCTTAACGGATTAATAATTACTTTATCTTTATCGTAAAATTCCATGAAATTAAATCCTCCGAAAGCAGCCGCATATTGATCTTGCTTTCCACCAGCCATTGCCATATCTTCACGCTCGATGGAATAGGCCAAGTGCGCCAAATCATATTCTCCAAGTGGCAGTGACAACCATTCAGCAAAAGCTCCTAATACAGAAACTACCAACGTAGAAGATGTTCCCAAGCCTGATCCTGCCGGAGCATCTACATAAGTGGATATTTCAAAAGACAACGAAGTTTTATGAAAATCTTTTACAACACGGTTATAAATGGCTTTTAACAAGTCAATTTCACCATCTATAGGCAATTGTTCCATCGAATCGTAAATATATGTTTTATTCCGATCTTCCAAATTAAAAACAATCTTTCCATCATTTCGCGGAATAATAGTTGTATAAGCATACAGGCTAATTGTCGCATTTAAAATCGCACCTCCATATATATCAGAATAAGGGGATACATCTGTGCCACCCCCTGCTAAGCCTAATCGTAATGGTGCCTTACTTTGAATTTTCATGTATCATTAATTTTATTACAAATGCTATTTACTCAGTCATTATTTTCCTCGTTTCTTAGCAACAACAATCATTTCTTCCCCTATATTCAGGAATGATAATAAATTATAAGCAATATTATGCGCTAAAACAAACAATTTCAATACAAACTTAGGTCTTTTTGTTATTTTGTTGAAATATTCCTGTCTTTCAGAGTGAGCTATATCAGACGAAGTTTGATCTTTCTGTTTTTTCTTTTGTATCCTGGAATAGACAACAAACATTAAGAATAATTTAAATTCTATTGATGATTTGATTTTGACAATATCGAAACCATGTCTATCTAAAATAATCGGAATCGTTTTTTTTGAAAAATAATTTACATGCCCTGGCCCGATCATTGTCCAATTTTCCTTCTGACGCTTTGCCACAAAACTATCTATTTGGGGAACTTGTATAAAAAGATATCCATCATCTTTTATTAAATCAGAACATTTTTCAAGTACTAAATCAGCATTATTAATATGTTCGAAGACATCCCACATTGTTATAATATCATACGAATTATCAGGTTTATCTAATTCAAAAAAGTCAACATGATCAACAGGAAGATTCAAGTCATTTTTGGCATAAATATATGGATTATCCGCTATCTCTATGCCATATATATCATAACCTAACTGTTTTCCCGTATATAGAAAATGTCCCCAACCCGTTCCCAAATCAAACAAAGAACCGGATTTTTTATATTTTCGAATGAGCTTATATCGTAGTAAGTTTCGTTGAACCTTCAACCAATTGTTGCCCTGACGAATTTGCTTAAGTTCCTCATCATCTTTATAATCTTTGTAATCAACAAATTCTTCATTGTTTTGCGGCACGAAATTAAAAGAACATTTTTTACATTCAACTACTACAAATTCTTTCAGATCGTATTTCTCAATAAATTGAGACGGATCGTCATTCAAGCAACATTGACATATTATATTTTCTTTTCCCATTTTACTTACACATTGTTTAAAATATTTTTCCTCGGTTAAGTTTAATTATTCAACTGTTCATATATAGAATTTATTGTCAGAACAAGTTTATCCCATGTATATTTCTCTTTTTCCTCCCGGATACCATTAGAAAAGTCCGGTTTATTATTGAGAAATTCCAACATTGCTTTTGTAATCTCTTCTTTTACCGGTTCGACTACGTAACCAACTTTTCCGTTTGGAATAATCTCTGCTAATCCACCTACATTAGTGACTAACATTGGCTTCTCAAAATGATACCCTATCTGCGTAACTCCACTTTGGGTGGCACTTTTATATGGTTGGACAATCAAATCAGCTGCAGAAAAATATTCTTTCACCTGTTCATTCGGAATAAAATCTGTCCTTAGCAATATATCATCAGATAGGTTAAATTTCTTAATAGCATCCAAATAAGGTTTTTCATTATCATAAAACTCTCCAGCCACAATTAATTTAACAGGAAACTTCCTTAACCGGGGATCCGCAAAGGCTTCTATTAACAAATCAAGCCCTTTATAAGAACGGATAAATCCGAAAAATAAAAAATAGATATTACCATCATCAAGCCCGAGTCGTTGTAAAGCTTCTTGTTTAGAAAGGATTTCTCCAAAATTATCAAATAAGGGATGTGGAGAAAGTTTCTTTACTTTTCGAGGATCAAAATGATCAATATCTTCATAAACAGATTGCGACATTGCTATATAGCCATCTACCGGTTTTATGAAATATTTGGTTAGTAAGGTATCATAAAAATGTTTTTCATGTGGAATCATATTATCCACAATAGTAATAATCTTTGTATGATGGTTTTTTTTAACAATTCTTGCAATAGTTCCAAAACAAGGAGCCATAAATGGGGTCCAATACTTAAAAAGTAAAATATCCGGTCTTTGTTTTTTAATACGGTTTCCTATTTTTACCCAGTTAAAAGGATTAACAGAATTTACACATACCTCAATATCTAAATCAGGCTTCTCCGAATCAGAGAATTGAGTCTTTCCAGGAAATAGCAATGAGGGATACTGCAATGAAAATGTAAGTAACCTTGATATGTCTCCATTCTCGTTAAAAGCACGAGATAAGCGCTCATTAAAAGACGCAAGTCCTCCCCGCAACGGATAAGCAGATCCTAAAATAATTATCTTTTTTTGTTTTTTACTCATATTTACCACTGAATCAGGTTTTCCTATAATAAACTTCTCTATTTACTGAAAATAATTCCGCAATCTTTCATATTTTTACTACAGAAGTAAAAATATCATCTTATTATTAGTATAAATTTATTCATCTTTATATGTGTGTACATCAAGATCACCTTTTTCTATCGTATCCCTTATATGCAAAATATCTTTCCATTTATCGTTGTAAGGTTCTCCTCTTGCAGTAGAGTGCAATAAGCGAAAATCTTTTGTTGTCAAATCCGCATTGTAAAATACAAAAATCGCATTCACCTGCCCATCCGGTAATGTATTGTATGTCCATATTTCATAAGGCGGTCCGTTAACATCCGAATGCTCATATTCGATATCATTTGGCGGGCCATATTTTAAATAATAATGACCTCGATCTGTCCTATATCCTTTTATCTTTAATGTAGTATAGTTATAATTTACCCGCATCACTTGATTGTAATATTTGTACCATTCTTCCTGCGGATTTTCTTTGTTGCGTTTATACCAGAAAAAGTTGAAAAAATCTTCTATCTCATTATATTTTTCCGGGCTTATATTCTCAATAAAGCTACGTTCTTCAATATCTGCAATAATATAAATATAATCCAAATACATTTTTAAAGTATCATATGGCAAACTGTCTGTCCGATGAGTACTTATTTCTCTTACAGAAGGATTACTCCTTTGAAAGAAGAAAGATTTATAAGCATGTAATGTATCCCTTCTATCCCTTACTTCTATTTTTAATTCATAATTTCCCGAAGGCAAACTATCAATCTTAAAACTTTGGAAAAGGACACTCATATCCAATTTCTTTGCAGCTTCCCATTTTTCATATTGTGAAGAAACAGGTTCATTCTTATTATAGTGTGAAATATAACTATGTACAACAAAATCATTTCCCCTGATAACGGTATCCGTATTATAAATTTCTGCCATGAAAGTCAATAAATCTATATTCTCAGGATAAAAGTTCGAGAAGTAAGGCATGTATTCTATCCCATGTTTGGTGAAGTTATCTGATTTTGTTGCCTGAGAAAAAAAACCAATCGGCATAATATCTGAGAAACTAACAATATTCCGGTTATAATCCACATCTAATTTATCTTCATAAAATAATGTATCGGCCTTTAATGAATTTCTATCATATAAAGCAATTTTCATTTGATATTTGCCATCCGGTAAAGGAACACGAACTACATTATAAATATTATCAGCGCGAGAAGCGCTATCTATATATTCATCACTTGTGAAAGTATAATTCCGCTTTATAATGGTATCATCCTTAATAAAGGAAATATTTGTCCCGATCAATGCCTGATAGGTTCCCTTATCAGTCATCTTATACGTTAAACCATTACCTTGGAAAAGAAATTGTAACTCTATATAAGATGTTTCATCAGGAATATTAAACAGCAGATAATTAAAATTAGCTCTGAATTTTTGAGCAAAAGGAAATAAAGGTATCAACATTAATATCGCTACCAGTAATAGTTTATGTATGTATAATTTCATCTGAATATATATTTTCTAATAACATACAAAAGTAAAATAAAATTCCATTCAATCACTCAAAATTTATATTATCCTAATATAATCCCACAGGAAACTTTCTCCGCAATAATATATTTTATCTTATAACAAATTAAGAAAATAATGAAATAAATTTACATTTCATCTCATTAATTAGATAAAAAATACTACCTTTGCACCATGCGGAAGTAGCTCAGTTTGGTAGAGCATCAGCTTCCCAAGCTGAGGGTCGCGAGTTCGAGTCTCGTTTTCCGCTCCAACTTTTTATTTATGAACTAACTATTATTATGGGCTTTTTTTCCTTCTTTAACAAAGAAAAAAAAGAAAGTCTGGATAAGGGATTGGAGAAAACAAAAGAAGGTTTTTTCTCAAAGTTATCCAGAGCTATTGTCGGGAAAAGCACGGTTGATGATGAGGTATTGGATTCCCTGGAAGAAATACTTATCACATCAGATGTTGGTGTGGAAACCACACTTAAAATCATTGATCGCATTAATGCCAGGGTATCCGCAGATAAATATATCGGTACAAAGGAATTAAACAGGATACTACAAGAAGAGATTACCGGTCTGCTAACCAAATCAAATACGGAAGACTTAGAACCTTTTTCCTTACCGCCCGGAGCCGGGAAACCATACGTTATTATGGTAGTGGGGGTGAATGGTGTTGGAAAAACAACTACCATAGGGAAATTGGCTTACCAATTTAAACAAAAAGGATATAATGTCATGCTGGGCGCGGCAGATACCTTCAGGGCGGCGGCTGTCGATCAATTAAAAATATGGTCTGAACGTGTCGATGTAGGTTTTGTAATGCAACCCATGGGCTCCGACCCTGCATCCGTTGCTTTTGATACCGTGAAATCCGCTATGGCAAAGAATGCGGATGTGGTTATTATCGATACGGCAGGAAGGCTACACAATCGCATCGGGTTAATGAATGAGTTAACAAAAATCAAGAATGTAATGAAAAAACTCATTCCCAATGCACCTCATGAAATACTCCTGGTATTAGATGCCTCTACCGGGCAAAACGCTATTGAGCAGGCAACCCAGTTTTCCGCGGCAACAGATATCAATGCCCTGGCGATTACGAAGCTGGACGGAACGGCAAAAGGCGGTGTGGTTATCGGAATCTCCGATCAATTTCAAATTCCGATCAAATATATCGGTATCGGGGAGAAAAAGGAAGACCTGCAAGCCTTTAACCGTGCAGAGTTTATCCAATCAATCTTTGATCAAACAGAACCCTAATAAATCCTCCCGATGGAAATCACGATTGACCAAAACTCCGGCTTTTGTTTTGGAGTAGTGCATGCCATTGAAGCAGCAGAAAAGACACTCCAACATCAAAAACAACTATATTGCCTGGGAGATATTGTCCATAACAATGAAGAAGTGTCCCGTTTAAAAGAAATGGGAATGGTGGTGATTGATAAAGCAGAAATGGAAACATTGCACAATCAATGTGTCTTAATCCGCGCGCACGGGGAGCCTCCTTCCACATACGAACTGGCGGAAAAGAATAACCTTTTTATCATAGACGCCACATGCCCGGTTGTTTTAAAGCTCCAAAAGAATGTCTGCAAGGGTTTTCTGGAAATGGAAGAAAGAAACGGACAGGTAGCCATCTTCGGAAAGAAAGGGCACGCCGAAGTAATCGGGTTAACGGGACAAACCAATAATAAAGCAATCGTAATCAGTAGTCTCGAAGAAATAGATACCATCGATTTTTCGAGGCCATTGCGATTATATGCACAAACAACACAGAGCTTATCCACATTCCAATCATTAGTTGAGCTTATCAGGCAAAAATATATTGAATACGGTTCTGAAAAACCTGATTTTGTCTGGTATGACACGATTTGCCGTAAGGTATCAAACCGGGAATACAGTTTACGGAAATTTGCCTATGAACATGACGTGATTATCTTCGTTTCCGGAGAGAAAAGCTCTAACGGGTTAATCCTGTTTCAAATATGCCGGTCTGTAAACGAACGTTCTTATATGATCTCGTCCGAAAAGGGTTTACAAAAAGAATGGTTTACCAATTGCAAAAGCGTAGGTGTATGCGGCGCAACGTCCACTCCCATGTGGCTGATGAATACCATTGCAGAAAAAATTAAAATAATCACTCTCTAATACATGCTAATTTATGAACAGGACACAACTTATTGAAACAATACAAAAAAAGAAAAGTTTTTTATGCGTTGGGCTGGATACCGATATCCAAAAAATCCCAAAACACCTTCTGTCTTATGATGATCCCATCTTTGAGTTCAATAAAGCGATTGTCGATGCTACCCTGCCCTATACGTTGGCATATAAACCCAACCTGGCCTTTTATGAAGCACAAGGATGGAAAGGTTTACTCAGTTTAGATAAAACAATTGCTTATATCCGTTCCAAAAAAGAGCCTGTTTTCTTAATCGCAGACGCAAAAAGAGGGGATATCGGAAACACCTCCACCCAATATGCCGTTTCATTCTTCGGGCAAACAGATCCGGACTATAATTACGACGCCGTTACGGTTGCCCCATACATGGGAGAAGACAGTATCAAGCCTTTTCTGGAATTTGAAAACAAATGGGTGATTCTTCTTGCGCTTACGTCCAATAAAGGGTCGTCCGACTTCCAATTACTCAAATATAAGGATCGTTATCTATTCGAAACCGTGTTGGAAACATCCAGACAGTGGGGAGATGCATCCAAGTTGATGTATGTGGTTGGGGCAACAAAAGCCGAAATGTTGACCGGCATCCGTAAAATTGTTCCGGATAATTTTTTATTAATCCCCGGAGTGGGAGCACAAGGCGGAAATCTGGCAGATGTTGTCAAATATGGTATGAATAAAGATTGCGGATTGATAGTTAATGCTTCCCGCAGCATAATTTATGCCTCTCAAGGGGAAGATTTTGCCCAAAAAGCAGGTGAAGAAGCCCATACCATGCAACAGGATATGGAGAAATATCTATAATCCGTCTATTTTATAGCTATAAAAGGATTTTAACAGCCTCCGGATTGTTATCTCTTCCGGCATTACGCTTGGCTTAACAGGAGTTGCGCAAGTTGATAATTTACACAAAATTATAATTTAGTTGTTGAATTGTTTATCGTTTACGGTTTACACGTTTACTTCTTGTTGGTTTATCTATTTTATTGGCTTTATCCTTTCTGCCTTCTGCATGTTATTTATTCTCTACACGACTTCATGCCTACCAATGAAAGAGATTGTATTTCGTTCTGAATAAACCTCTTACCGTCATGCTGAACTCGATTCAGCATCCCCTTTTTTTAAGGGGGTTGCGGATCAAGTCCGCAATGACGCTCCTGACAAACAAATTACTGTCATCTTCTCGCTGTTTGATATTTCTCATTGGATATTCGCCGTAATGCGTTTCTGTTAATTCGGTGCATAACTCGTCATTTATAATTCGTAATTCGTAATTTCTTTCTGCTTGCTGCAATTGTTACCTGTAACTTGTGTGATTTCTGAAAAACTATTACAGATTATTTTTTCTTTCTTTTCCTGACGCGATGCCCCCATTCGGACGGATAGCATTTATGTATCCGGTAAAAGAATTGGGAAAAAGAAACAGCGGATGAAAAATTCAGCTTTTTACTGATTTCGGCTATTGGTAAATCCGTTTTTTCCAATAGTTCACAGCTTGCCAGGTCTAGATATCCACATATCCATTCCCGGGCTCCTATTCCTGTCATTGCCACAATCGCTGATGAAAAAACTATTGCATCCACACCCATCATTGAAGCGTATCTTTGTGATTGTAAATTACCATATTTATGGATAAGCTGTGCAAAAAGGTTAATAAAATCATTTCCCGTAAGGCGGTTGCCATTCAATTGGGGTAATCCATCCCTGTTAACAGTAATAGAAGAATCAAGTATCGTAATAAACACATCGGAAGGAAGGATTTTCTTGTATTTTGTTTCCATAATGTTATTTTTAAGGAGTTATTTATACTTGCAAAGGTATATTTTTTCTCAATAATACTCGTATCTGATTATGATTGTATAAAAATCAATTCCGGAACCGGATCTGTTTAAAAAATTGCGGAAAAATTTACTATAATATATAAGTTATTCGAAAATATTTAATGCCGGATATTCAAGCATTAAATATATGTAATAAAAGTTAATGTCAGATATTCGGGCATTAAATATATGTGATAAAAGTTAATGCCGGATATTCAGGCATTAAATATATATGATAAAAGTTAATGTCAGACATTCAGGCATTAAATATATGTGATAAAAGTTAATGTCAGATATTCGGGCATTATATATATTAAAAATAGTTGTAGGAAAATAAATCAATATCCGGGACCTTTTATCTTTTATCCTATGAAAACAAATCAAGGCCGGGAATCTATTGTAGATTATTGCCGGCCATTATCTGCTTTCAGGGGATAAATGTTCATTTACAGTATAAAATCAAAATATAACTTCATATCAATGGCGATGTTTTCTTTATTATTTACAGAAGTTATGCAAGATATAGAAATGATGATTAATTCAAAATCCAAGGAGAAGAATTTAAGAAAAATCTGCGGATACCTGCGAAATCTGCGGGAAAAATATTCAGTGAATAATGAATAATGAAAAGTGAATGACAAATAAATCCCCTCAACTCCGCAACCTCGAATCCCGAACCTCAAATCTTGTATTAATTTTTATTTTTTAAAACAATTCTTTCACTGATTTGTTAATAAGTCTGTAAATATATTTAATAAAATATTCATATTATGATAAAGAAAGCGGTTATACTCGTCTGTTTATTCCAATTCCTGTTTTTAATTGCCCAAGCACAGTCCACAATAAAGAATTATGTATATACACATCGTGATACGGTCTCTTTATCCATGGATATATACACTCCCGCACAAATCAAAGATAAATACACTACAATTATTTTTATATTCGGGGGAGGATTTGTAAGCGGATCAAAGTCGGAAGAAGACAATGTTGCCTATTGTAAAAAATTAGCCAACGAAGGCTTTGCCGTAGCCAGTATAGATTACCGGCTGGGAATGATAGGAGTGAAAAAAGCAGGCCCTTATGCATTAAAACGCTTGCGTGATGCTATCAATATGGGAGTGGAAGATTTGTATGACGCCACGAAATATCTGATTGCACATGCTGACGAATTAAAAATAGATACCGGAAAAATTATCCTCAATGGATCAAGCGCCGGCGCCATAATAGCACTGCATGCAGATCATGAACTTGCCAACCGTACGGCTATTGCATCGGTTCTTCCGGGTAATTTCCGCTATGCCGGGGTAATTTCATTTGCAGGCGCCATCCTAAGTTTTGATGGGAAGCCAAAATACAAAACGCCTCCCGTCCCTACTCTTTTTTTCCATGGAATGGATGATAAATTGGTTAGATATAAACAAATACAAATATTTAATGTAGGATTTTTCGGGTCCAATACATTAGTGAAACGCTTCAATAAATCGGATTACCCTTATTGTATTTTCCGTTACCGGAATATGGGGCATGAGATTGCGGTTCTTCCGATGATCCGGCATGTCCATGATGTTGCCTCTTTTATCAATGAATATATTATCCTGAAGCGGCCTTTGGAGATTGATGTTACAATAGAAGACAGAGATTTAAAACGCATCTATTTTGCTACTCCAAAAGATTTGGGAAAATAAATTCAAGGTTCAGGGAAATCTGCGAAAATCCACAAGGAAAGTAAAATACAAGAAGCAACATGCAACAGGCAGAAAAGATAAAACAGAACTTGTCAAAAGTTGATATAAAATAAATAGAGATTATCTCACTTCGTTTGATGTACTCATCTGCTTCGGGTTCGGGTGCTTTGTCGTTCCTCCTCACAGTGGCGGAAGTGCGTCATTGCGGACTCGATCCGCAATCCCCTCAATAAAGAAGGGGATACTGAAACAAGTTTAGCATGACGGTAACAGGTTTGCTCATTGCGAAAAACGAAGCAACAGAGCTTGCAAGCTCAACGGAGTTAATCTCCTATCTCAACTTTTGACAAGTTCGCAGATAAAAATACAGAAAAAAATCATTAACTGACAACTAATTACGAACGACTAAGTCTTATTTTGAAGTACCGGAAGTGCTGGAATCGCAAGGGTTCAACTTGGATAACTTCTGTTAATTATTTTTATGTAAATTTGTCATCTTAATTCAACATTGTTATAATACGTATAAGCTAAAGATTATAAAGCCATGTGGAAATATTATGCTATTGCGTCTGCCATATTCGCTGCACTAACGGCTATCTTCGCAAAGATAGGAATAAAAAACGTAGATTCAAATCTGGCAACCGCTATACGTACCTGTATCATATTGTTTATAACATGGGGAATTGTTATTGCCAACAGCAGCCTCGGAGGAATCAAAGAATTAACGAAAACAAACTGGACTTTCTTAATCCTTTCCGGCATAGCAACCGGTTTATCCTGGTTATTCTATTTCAAAGCATTGCAACTGGGCGATGCCTCAAAAGTAGCCCCCATAGACAAGTTAAGCGTTGTGATTACTATATTTCTTTCTTTTATTATTCTGGGAGAATCCGTCAGCTGGAAGGTGATACTGGGTGGATGCCTGATCGCCGGTGGGTCTATCGTTATATTGATGGATTAAAGTATAGTGGTTAATGGTTAGTTGTCAGTGATTAGTGTTAACTGCAAATTTTATATTAATTCTTAATTCTTAATTCTTAATTTCTTAGCAATGACGCTCTTTCGTTTGTTCAGCGTTAATAACTAACCACTAACAACTATTTCCACTCTGATTTCAGATTATCCAATTGGGTAGATAATTTTTCCCATTCACTTACCGCTTGTTCCAAAGCCAGTTGATGATCTTGATATTGCTTATATAATTCACCGGAAGCAATTTGTTGCTGATAATATTCAACGTCGGATAATTTATCATCCAACTGCTTTATTGCCTGCTCCAGGTTATGAATTTTACTTTCCTGGGTTTCAATCTGCTTTTCCAGCTTCCTGAATACACTATCCCTCTGTTTTTGTTCCTCCCAGGATAGTTTTTTATCTTTCTGCTCTTCTCTGTTTACTGAATTTATTTTTGATTGCTTGACTTCCAGGCTCTGTAAAGACTCCAAGTTCCGTTTCTCAATATAGTAACTGATATCGCCGATATATTCTTTAATATTCCCATCTTTAAACTCAAATACTTTATCTGTCAATCCCTGTAGGAAATCACGATCATGTGAAACCAGTATCAATGTTCCGTCATAATGCAAAAGGGCATTTTTGAGAACATCTTTCGAACGCATATCCAAGTGATTTGTCGGCTCATCCAGAATAAGTACATTATAGGGATGTAACAACAACTTGGCCAATGCCAAACGAGCTTTCTCTCCACCGGATAAAACCCCTACTTTCTTTTCTATATCATCACTGTCAAACAAAAAGCTACCCAAGATTCCCCGTACTTTGGTACGCATATCCCCTACCGCTATATCATCAATGGTTTCAAATACCGTTTTTTTCGGATCCAATAATGCATTCTGGTTTTGTGCATAATACCCTACTTTTACCATCGATCCTATCTTAAGATTTCCGGAAGTGGGCTGTAATTCCTGATGCAGCATCCGGATAAGCGTGGTTTTTCCCTCACCGTTCCTTCCGACAAAAGCTACTTTTTCTTTCCGCTGAATAACAAAGTCCAGATTCCGTAAAATCGGTTTTACACTGTATGTTTTACATAGATTTTCAGCTTCAAATATAACTCTGTCTGCCGAAGGAGCAGGTGCAAATAGGAAATGAATATGGGAAGTATCCAGATCATCTATTTCAACAATCTCCATTTTCTCCAATAATTTTATCCTGCTCTGAACCTGTTTTGCCTTGGTTGCTTTATAACGAAAACGTTCTACAAATTTCTCTATATCGGCAATTTCCTTTTGCTGATTTTCGAAAACTGATTTCTGATGCTCTATCCGTTCCGACCTGCGGTTTACATATTCCGAATAATTACAGTTATAGTCAACAATTGCTCCCAATGTTATCTCAACCGTACGCTTACAGACTTTATCGAGGAACATTCTATCATGCGAAACCAAAATAACAGTACCTGAATAGGTCTGTAAAAACGATTCCAACCATTGAATGGATTCTATATCCAGATGATTTGTCGGCTCATCCAAAAGAATAATTTCCGTTTTGCGAAGCAAGATTTTTGCTAATTCCACACGCATCTGCCAACCACTGCTGAACTCACTCAAACTACGTTCAAAGTCAGTCTTTTGGAATCCCAGTCCAAGCAATACCTTTTCTGCTTCCGAATCTATATTATTTACATCCAGATATGTATATTGATGATTCAAATCTGCCAACCGCTCTAATAACTTGGCATAATGAGGAGACTCATAATCCGTAGTTTCTATTATTTCCCGATTTACTTCTTCAAGTTGTTTTTCAAGGTTGCGAATTTCAATAAAGGCGGTCATTGTTTCTGCCCATACTGTTTTGTCCGTATTTATCCGCATCTCTTGAGGCAGATAACCAATCCTGTGGCCGGAAGTAATAACTATCGTTCCTGTTTCCGGTAATAATTGTCCGGCTAAAATATTCAACAAAGTGGTTTTCCCGGCACCATTCTTCCCTACCAGCCCAATTCTATCATTGCCTCCAATAACAAAACTAACTTTATTAAATAAGTCTGTGCCCGTAAAATGAACCGAGAGATTGTTTACTGTAATCATCCTGTCAAAAATTATCTTTTTCTATTTCCGTAAACGTTCGTCACCGTATTGTATCAGTTGACCTAATAACAATATCAAATCAGTAAACAATATACCGGAATGAGCATTTTGTTCTATGTTAAGAATTGCTTCATTGATTACCTCTACTACTTTTTCCCCGTTGTAATTATTAATAAAAGGAGAAAAGTTAACTAACCATGCTGCCTCATCGGAGGAGGATTTCACCATGGATGATGCACCACAGTTGGTCAAAATACATTTCCGGACTAATGTCAAGGCATAGCGCAGAAAAGATTTTTGTTTTTCACGCCCCAGACTTTCCAGATCTTTTATTAATGCCACCGTTTCAGGGAACACCACCTTTTCGGGACTATTGGTAAAATAGCAAATACGATATGCCGAACGCATCATGGAAACAAAACGAGTGAAATTTTCCTTTTCCAATATTTCCCGTTTGTCTGCATTAAAAGCATCTATCAAATTATTATCCGTAACCGATGCTATGGCGAACGCTTCATCACGAGTATAATTCAATTTTTGAGAAAGTATACCTACAAAATCTTCCGTAGTAAACTTATTAACCTTTACAAGCTGTAAACGCGAAAGAATAGTCGGCAATATTTGTTCGAAATTTTCACTGACCAGGATAAATAATGTTTTTCCGTCAGGCTCCTCCAAACTCTTCAGCAGTTTATGTCCCATGGGAGTATATATTTTCTCCGCCATCCAGATAATGAAAACCTTATATTCCGATTCATATGGCTTGGTTACCTGTCCTTCCAATATCCGGGATATATCATTTTTATTAATATAAGCTTGTTTATTCTCTATTCCCAGCTTAGCATACCAGTCATCCAAAGAGAATAAAGCATTTGTTGCTGAAACAATCTCACGCCACTCTTCATAAAAAGAGGCAGATTCATTATCCTTCTTTATCTTTGATGTAAGGGCGTTAGGAAAAAAGAAATGCAAATCCGGATGAGCCAGGTTTTGATATTTAACACAAGAAGGACATGTACCGCATGAATCAGTTTCTGTCCTGTTTTGGCAATTAATATATTGTGCGTACGCTATTGCCAACGCTAAAGCATGAGTCCCCTCCTGAGCCAGAAACAACTGGGCATGGCTCACTCTTTGGTTATTAACCGTGTTAATTAATAACTGTTTTGTTTGTTGTGGAACAAGTACTTCGGAAAATAACATCTAGTATTAATTAATGCGCAAAACTAATTCTTTAACTAACCGGCGTAACTTGGGCTCAGCTTCATTGGCAGCTTTGAGAACTTCTTCATGAGAAACTTTTTCTACAATACCGGGTATCCCCAAATCTGTAATTACTGAAAATGCTACGCAACGCATACTCGAATGACGTGCAACAATAGCCTCAGGAACAGTCGACATTCCAACACAGTCTCCCCCTAAAGTATGAAACATACGATACTCTGCCGGAGTTTCAAATGTTGGCCCTTGCGTTCCTACATAAACCCCCTTTTGATAATTAATATTATTATCCGAAGCGATCTTTTCTGCCAAAGAGATCAATTCTTTAGAATAAACCTCACTCATGTCGGGAAAACGAGGCCCTAATGAGTTTTCATTCTTTCCATGTAGCGGGTTTTCCGGAAAAAGATTAATATGATCCGTGATAAAAACGAGATCTCCTACTTTATAACCGGGATTCATTCCTCCGCTGGCATTGGACAATATCAAAATATCCACTCCTAAAGCTTTCATTACCCGTACAGGAAAGGTGACCTCTTTCATATTATATCCTTCATAATAATGAAAGCGCCCCTGCATGGCAATTACTTCTATATTATTGATATTTCCAAAGAGTAATTTCCCTTCATGACCTTCTACTGTCGAAACCGGAAAATTTGGAATATCTGTATATAAAAGTGTTTTTTGTATTTCAATATCTTTAGCTAAACCATTCAAGCCACTTCCTAAAATAATTCCAATTCTGGCGTTTGTCTTAATTTGGCTATTTATAAAATCAACTGTTTCTTTTATTCTTGTTAACATATTGTTGAACCTGTTCTTCAAACTCCTCTTTATATCTTCGATGAAACTTTACTTCTATAGGAATATAAAAAATCGGTAGTTTCTCCACTTCTCTTCTAAATTCACTATCTAGTAAACGCATTGCATCCTTTTCTGTTGTAATAACAGCGCAATTTTTCCGCATGGAGCGATTCACATACCTTTGCATTTTCTGGATATCTTTCTCTGTGAAACGATAGTGATCGGAAAAAACAAGTTGTTGCTTTTCTATGAAATGATCATTTACATATTCCAGAAATGGATATGGGTTAGCTATTCCGCAAACAGCAACAGCACTTCGAAGGCTATCAACAGGTAATTCTTTTGCTTTCTGAGTCAACGGTGTTATTTCGCCAAACTCTATATACGAAAAATAGACTTTTTGATGAGGTAATGGTTTTACTTTATTTAAAATTATTCTTTCTTCAATTGTCGGTATTATCTTTGGTGATTTAGTAATAATGATTATGTCTGCATCCTTTGCCGCAGATCTTCCCTCACGAAGCCTGCCAACAGGAACAACATAATCTTGCATATAGCTATAATAATAATCTGTTAACAAAATAGATAATCCGGGACGTAAAGGCATATATTGATATGCATCATCTAATAGGACAACATCCGTTTCAGGCAATTTTTCAAATATCTTATCCAACCCTTGAATCCTATTTTTAGAAACAGCAACAGAAGCCGATGTGTGCTTTTTATATAGTAATAAGGGTTCATCTCCAACATCTTTGCTGGAAGATAAAGAATCTACAAACCGAAAGCCTTTTGTTTTTCTTCCATGCCCGCGACTCAAAACAGCTATGTTAGAGTGATTTTTTTCCAATAAGTTGATAAGATATTCTACATGAGGCGTTTTTCCTGAACCTCCCATGCATAAATTTCCCACACAAATAGTAGGCTTTTTGTATTTTATTCGCCTTCCTTTATTATAGAAAGCCCGCCTGATATACATAAACAGAGCCCATAAAGCAGAAAATGGAAAAAGAATAAATTTAAACATGTTCACATAAAGGGGTATTTATCAGATAAATAAAAAGTATATTGTTATCCCATTTAAATCATAAACCAAGTTTGCTAAGATAACATTTTTTTTTGTAATTTTGAAGAAATAATAAAAATAATAATGAATAATAAGATTTGTCAAGTAATAGAACATCTAGAAAGAATTGCTCCTCCTTATTACCAAGAGAGTTATGATAATTCAGGGCTATTAATAGGTAATCCAAACACAATGCTGAGAAAAGGATTAATTTGTCTGGATGTTACACAATCAGTAATGGATGAAGCTATTGCAAATGATTGCAATTTAATCATTTCGCATCATCCATTCATATTTAATTCGTTAAAGAAAATAACCGGAAATACATTATGCGAGAATATTATCATTCAAGCTATTAAAAACGATATTGTTATTTATGCAATACATACCAATTTAGACAATATATTACATGGGGTCAATCAGCGTTTTGCCAATAACTTACACTTAACAAACATCAGGATACTCAAACCGGCACAAAATAACTTATGCAAATTGGCAACCTACATTCCCAATAAATATTCAAACTCTGTCAGGAATGCCCTATTCGAAGCAGGAGCCGGCACCATTGGAAATTACAGCTCCTGCAGCTATAATAGCGAAGGATATGGAACATTCAAGGCAAGTGAAGAAGCTAATCCATTTATTGGAAATAAAAATGAAATACATCAGGAAAGTGAAATCCGCACAGAGGTGATTTTCCCTGTTCATCTAAAAAAAGAAATCATTAACGCATTGATAAAAGCCCACCCATACGAAGAACCGGCCTATGATATTATCCCTATAATAAATACAAACAAAAATATCGGTTCCGGTATGATAGGAGAACTAAATATGCCAATGAGTGAAACCGAATTTTTACAATTCCTGAAAAAACAAATGCAGCTATCTTGTATTAAACATAGTAAACTTACCAATAAACCGATTAAAACAGTTGCAATATGTGGCGGAAGCGGTTCGTTTCTTGTCCCGGAAGCGATTAAACAAAAAGCTGATATTTTCATTAGTGCAGATCTCAAGTATAATAATTTTATTGATCATGCCGATACACTTTTATTGGCCGACATAGGGCATTTTGAAAGTGAAATTCAAACAAAGCATCTTTTATATGATATACTTATCGAAAAATTTAGTACCTTTGCGGTTTCGCTAAATGAGCAAAATCCAATTTCATATTTGTAATTAATATTTACTTAAAATATTTTAAAAATGGCAACCGCTAAACAAGGTAAAGACATGAAAATTAAGGAAAATAAAGAGGTTTCAAAATCAAGAAACAGTAATGATCTTGAATCCGGCATAGATAAATCCGTAGAAAACACACTAATTGCTTTATATAAATTGCAAACTATTTATTCTAGAATTGACAAAGTTCGCGTAATAAGAGGGGAGCTTCCTTTGGAAGTAAACGATTTGGAAGACGAATGTTTGGGTTTGCAAGCTCGTATAGATAAATTTGAAGAAACAGCTAAAGACTATCAGAATCAGATATACGAAAAACAGGAATTAATAAAAAAATCACAAGCCCAAATCGCCAAATACAAAGAACAGTTAGATAATGTTCGTAATAACAGGGAATACGATGCATTAAGCAAAGAAATTGAATACGAAGAGCTTGATATACAATTGAACGAAAAAAAGATCCGCGAACTCATCGCAAAAATTACAGATAAGAAAGCTGAAATAGAAAGCTTAAGCATTGAATTGGGAAGAGCAAAAAAAGATTTAGACTCTAAAAAGGAAGAATTAAATACAATTATTGCTGAAACAGAAAAAGAAGAAAATGATTTGTTAGCACAAGCCAAAGAACAAGAAGTAAAAATTGAACCTCGAATGCTTAATGCGTTTACACGTATCCGGACAAATATGCGTAATGGCTTAGCTACAGTAAAAGTTGATAGAAATGCTTGTGGTGGATGTTTTAGTAAAATATCTCCTCAACGTCAATTAGATATACGCATGCATAAGAAAATCATTGTATGTGAATTTTGTGGTCGTATCTTGGTAGATGATGAGATAGCTTCATTAGCTTCCGAATAAATTTATTATCATCAACAAATCGAGTAGGAAGAAAACAAAGTAGTTTTCTTCCTACTTTCGTTTTCCGACCTCTCACACCACCGTACGTGCCGTTCGGCATACGGCGGTTCCTTACTTACGATACAACTTTACGATAACAATCCATCAGAAATGGCTAGTTGGCTCGTTTGAGATTATCGTTGCTCAAGGCACGACTAAGAATAAAACTATGGGCAATATGCCAATAACCCTTGCGGGTATTAGCCCATTCCCACGCCTTTCTCTTATCAATACCACAGCGTTTGAGATTCTCAAAGCGGGTCTTCACTCTCTTCCAGCATTTCCAGATACACATACGGAGCCTGCTCCTATACCATTCATTCAATGTTTGAAGACGGTTCTTCATATCTGCCAGCTTGAATACTTCAAGCCAACCCAGTATAAAGGAGCCAAGAGAGCTTTTACGCTTCCCGTAGCCCAGACCGTTACTACGACCGGTCAATTCCTTTTGCAAGAATACTATTTTTCCCCTTCTTATTTATCCTTTCATTTTCTTATTATCCTGAAAACTTTACCGGTTTCGCAGGAAAAAGAAAATATTTTACTGTTTGGGATAGACATTTTGGGGGAATCTGAAAACATTTTGCCATTTAGTTTGGATATTTTCAGAAGATCCGAAAGCAACAAACCATTTGGTTTGGACGTTTCGGAAGATCCGAAAGAAGCAAACCATTTGGTTTGGACGTTTCGGAAGATCCGAAAGAAGCAAACCATTTGGTTTGGACGTTTCGGAAGATCCGAAAGAAGCAAACCATTTGGTTTGGACGTTTCGGAAAGACCCGAAAGAAGCAAACCATTTGGTTTGGACGCTTCGGAAAGATCCGAAAGAAGCATCTATATTATATCGAATATTAAGATAAGTTATGAATGATTTTTCCGGAGAGGTTTATTCTTTATTAATGTCCTATCAGAACACTTATCAAACAGGCAGGCCTATATCTGTGAGAGACACACTAAGGGGGATATTATCCGTACTTGAAAAAGTCTCAATTTATACCCCGAACTCACATTACAATAAGGTTCTGTCCTTCAATACTTGGTAAGGTTCCTGCTGTACATTTTTTTTCATGGGCAGGCTTGTGTCCGTATCTACTATGGCATCGGCTGACTTCTCACAGCAAGCTTTATACTCCGTGCTTCCGAAAAAAAACATCCGCACGTCTGTGAGACCTCCCCAGTTAAGATTCTATTCTTTCCATCTTATACCTGCTTGATTTACCATGAACGTTCCCAATAGCTATGGGGCTTTGTTTTGTTTAGCAAACGATCCCACATTCTTTGGCCTTATATCAAGTTTCTGTGCGTCAGGCCAGATGTTTGCCGCTGACTTCCTTCAGATTCCTTCTCGCGATAGACACCCTTGTCGTTGGCTATACTCTTCCCGCTATCTGGGCGTGTTTAGGACTTGCACCTGTTAGAATAAAACCATGCTGAACGAACCAAAAAAAAGGAGTGATTTTATCACTCCTTTTTTTATTCCTTCTGTTTCTCTTCTTCGATAATTATTACCAAAACTTTGTCTATTCTTGCTGCATCCATATTAAGTATCTCAAAGCTAAATTCTTTCCATCGAATAATTTCCCCAACTTGCGGAATATGCTCTGCTATGTCCAAAATAAGTCCACTCAATGTATTAAAGTCATACTCCTGAAAAATATCTTCCATATCAAAGTATGACAGAAAATCATAAAATGAATATTGTCCATCAACAATCCACGTCCCATCTTCCTGTTCAATAATTGTTTCTTCATCATCATCAGGTAGGCTCATCCTACCAAGCAATGCTTCCATAATATCCACAGATGTAATCATTCCCTGTAGCGAACCAAACTCATCTATAACAAACCCATAATATAACTGAGACTCTTTAAAACACTGCAATGCTTTATATGTACTGGTATTCTCCGGAAAAAAAACAGGATCACTAATAAATTCTCTGACATTAATCCTGCCGGAAGAAACACTTCCAAAGATATCTTTTAAAGAAATCACCCCTATAAGATTATCTAAATGTTTATCAATTACGGGATAATATCCATGCATATCTTCATATACCACTGAACGAATAGTTTCTAAATCATCATTCACATCTATGCATATCAGATCGCTACGATATGTCATTACAGAAGCTACATCCCTATCTCCCAGATCAAACACACGTTCAACAATGTCGTGCTCCACATCTTGAACTTCTCCCTCACTTGCACCTAATTTAACTGCTGCAAGAATCTCTTCCTCTGTTATCTTACTTTCCTCTGACGGCTTTAGTCTTAACATACGCATAATCAATCTAACAGTAGACTCCAAAAGCCACACAAAAGGATAAAAAAGCTTAGAAAAGAATTGCAAAAAACCAGAAAAACGACGTAGTAGTGTTTCCGGAAAAGTCATTGCCAATCGTTTTGGAATCAATTCTCCTAATACAATAGTAAAATAAGTTATCACAAACACGACTATTACTTTTGCGATTATTCCGGCATAGTGCGCTATTGAAGGAAAAATTCCAACTAGCCAATCCCGTAAATAGGACGCCAATGTATCTCCACTATAGACCCCTGTTAAAATTCCAATCAAAGTAATTCCAACCTGAACTGTGGAAAGGAACCTATCCGGATTATCCATTAAAACCAATGCTTTCTTGGCGCCGCGTTTATCCGCTTTAGCTAAAACATTCATCTTGAGCTTACGCGAAGAAATTAAGGATATTTCAGACAAGGAAAGCATTCCGTTGAATAAAATCAATAATAATATGATGAATATTTCCATTATAATATAATATTGAAAAAAAGAGTACCCACTTAGCAATTAGATACTCTTTATATTTTATATTTATGCGTCCCCCTTACTCTTACCAATATTTATAGGAATACCCCTATTAGGATCAAAATCAGGAATAACACCGTGCATCGACTCAAATCTTTTAATATTTTCGTCTAATGCCATTAACAATCGTTTGGCATGCTGAGGTGTGAGAATAATCCGCGATTTTACATTCCCTTTTGGTACACCCGGCATTAAAGAGACAAAGTCAATAATAAACTCCGAATGAGAATGAGTAATTATTGCCAAATTAGAATAAGTACCTTCTGCTATTTCATCACTAAGAGAAATATCTATTTTCTTTTCCTCTTCCATATTTTTACCTGTTATTTTTGAGTTTTGAGGCCATCAAGTTATTATATTCTTCCATTGAGCCCACTACAATATTTTCAAATGTACGCAATCCGGTTCCGCTAGGAATCAACTTTCCGACAATTACATTTTCTTTCAATCCTAACAACTTATCCATTTTGGCATTAACTGCTGCTTCTGTTAAAACTTTTGTTGTTTCCTGGAATGATGCTGCCGAAATAAAACTACGAGTTTGTAAAGAAGCTCTTGTTATTCCCTGCAATACTTGTTTACCCGTAGCAGGAGATGCATCTCTCACTTCCAATCCTTGTTTATCCTGACGCCTTAACAATGAATTCTCATCACGAACTTCGCGAGCAGTTACAATTTGACCTCTTTGATATTTGATAGAATCTCCAACTTCCACAACTACCTTTTTGTCCCATATCATATCATTCTCTTCCTGGAAATCAATTTTATTGATTAGCTCTCCTTCCAAGAAACGAGTATCACCCGGATCTTCTATTTCAACCTTTCGCATCATTTGACGTACAATTACTTCAAAATGTTTATCGTTGATTTTTACTCCCTGTAAACGATATACTTCTTGTATTTCATTTACAATATACTCCTGAACCTGCATAGGACCACGAATTGCCAAAATATCAGCAGGTGTTAACGCCCCTTCCGAAAGAGGAGTTCCGGCACGAACAAAGTCATTTTCCTGTGCTAAGATCTGCTTCGAAGTCGAGATAAGATACTTTTTCTCCTCACCTGTTTTTGAGGTAATAATAACTTCCCTGTTACCACGTTTCAGTTTCTTGCTAAATGACACAACACCATCAATTTCTGCAACTACTGCTGGATCAGACGGATTTCTGGCTTCGAATAATTCCGTTACACGAGGAAGTCCTCCGGTAATATCTCCGGTTTTCCCAAACGTTCTCGGTATCTTTACTAATATATCCCCCGCCGTTATCGTATCTCCATCATTTACTTCTAAACGAGAACCCACAGGAATATCGTACTCCTTAATAATTTCTCCCAGTTTATCCAGAATCTTGATAGATGGACTTTTTGTTTTTTGTCTACTTTCGATGACTACTTTAGAAGTCATACCGGTTTGTTCATCGGTCTCTGTACGATAAGTAACTGCCTCTATAATATCCGCAAAATGTACTTTTCCTGCAACTTCTGATATAATTAAAGCATTAAATGCTTCCCAATCAGCAATTAATTCGCCTTTTTCAACTTCATCTCCGGATTTTTTATATAGAAACGACCCATAAGGTATATTAGCTGTTGCCAAAGTAAGCCCTGTCATCTTATCAATAATATGCATTTCTGCCGAACGTCCAATAACCCGCTCGCATTGAAGTAATCCTCCATCCGATCTACTATCTCTAGTAACCGGAACTGAACGCAACTCATCAATAGATAAAAGTCCCGAAGCTTTTGCTTTTACATTCGCTTGAACACTCAAGTTACCTGCAACCCCCCCAACGTGAAACGTACGAAGAGTAAGCTGTGTTCCCGGTTCTCCAATCGACTGAGCGGCAATAACACCAACGGCTTCCCCAATTTGTACCATTTTAGAGGTCGCTAAATTACGTCCATAACATCTTGCGCAAACTCCACGCTTAGATTCACAGGTAAGGATAGAACGAATTTCTAACTCCTCAATACCTGCATCTTCTACCTTGTGGCTTAGTTCTTCATTAAGTTCTTCGCCTGCCTTAACGAGAAGTTCATTGGTCTCAGGATGATAAACATCGTGCAATGTTGTTCTTCCTAAAATTCTATCATATAATGATTCTACAATCTCATCATTCTTTTTCAATGCTGTAACGATCAAACCACGCAAAGTTCCGCAATCATCTTCCGAGATAATAACATCATGGGCAACGTCTACCAAACGACGAGTTAAATACCCTGCATCAGCTGTTTTTAATGCCGTATCTGCCAACCCCTTACGTGCACCGTGTGTTGAAATAAAGTATTCCAATACAGATAATCCTTCTTTAAAGTTGGAAAGAATCGGGTTTTCAATAATTTCACCCCCAACAGCTCCCGCTTTGGTTGGTTTTGCCATCAATCCACGCATACCTGATAACTGACGAATCTGTTCCTGAGAACCACGAGCCCCAGAATCCAACATCATATACACAGGATTAAAGCCTTGACGATCTTGAGACAATTTATTCAATAGAATACGACTCAACTTCGCATTTGTATGCGTCCATATATCAATTACTTGATTATAACGCTCTGTTCCTGTTATTAAACCACCATGATAGTGCATCAATACTTCATCTACTTGCTCATTGGCTTCCTTTATTAACTCGGTCTTTTCTTCTGGAATAATAACATCTCCCAAGTTAAAGGATAAACCACCTTCAAATGCCATTTGGTATCCTAAATCTTTTATATCATCCAGGAATTTAGCAGTTTTAGCAGTACCTGCTTTTTTCAATATATCATTAATGATGTTACGTAATGATTTTTTTGTTAGCAACTCATTGATATAACCATATTCTTCCGGCACTACTCTATTGAATAACACTCTACCAACAGTAGTGTCAATCAACTGCATTTTACCATCACCATTAAGATTTACCTTACACTTAATAACAGCATTTGTATGAACTTTCTTTTCTGCATGCGCCATGATAACTTCTTCAGGAGAATAAAATACCATATTCTCTCCCTTTACTTTCATGTCATCGGTAGATTTTAACGGTTTCGTTATGTAATATAATCCAAGTACCATATCCTGCGAAGGAACCGTAACCGGAGCACCATTTGCAGGATTTAAAATATTATGAGATGCAAGCATTAACATTTGTGCTTCTAAGATTGCAGCATTACCAAGTGGAACATGAACTGCCATTTGGTCTCCATCAAAATCCGCATTAAAAGCAGTACAGGTCAAGGGATGTAAACGAATTGCCTTACCTTCAACAAGCTTCGGCTGAAAGGCCTGTATCCCTAAACGGTGCAATGTAGGAGCACGGTTTAACAATACCGGATGGCCTTTTAGGATATTCTCTAAAATATCCCAAACAACCGGATCTTTTCTATCTACGATCTTTTTAGCAGATTTTACTGTTTTCACAATACCTCTTTCGAGCATCTTACGAATAATAAATGGCTTAAATAATTCCGAAGCCATTTCCTTAGGAAGTCCGCATTCATTCAAACGCAATTCCGGCCCTACTACAATTACCGAACGACCGGAATAATCCACACGTTTTCCTAATAAGTTTTGACGAAAACGTCCTTGTTTTCCTTTCAAACTATCGGATAAAGATTTTAATGGTCTTGACTCGGATTTGAATGCATTCGATTTTCTGGAATTATCAAACAATGAATCCACCGCTTCTTGTAACATACGTTTTTCATTACGCATAATTACATCAGGAGCCTTTATTTCCATTAATCGTTTCAAACGATTATTACGAATAATCACTCTACGGTATAACTCATTCAAGTCTGAAGTTGCAAAACGACCACCATCCAAAGGAACCAATGGACGTAATTCCGGAGGAATAACCGGAACAACTTTTACAATCATCCATTCCGGTTGGTTTTCTATCCGTTTTTTACTATCTCTAAACGATTCAAATACATGTAAACGTTTTAATATATCTTGTTTACGTTGTTGCGATGTTTCATTATTTGCCCTATCTCTAAGCTCGTATGATTCTTTATCAATATCTATTCGTGAAATAAGGTCTTGAACTGCTTCAGCCCCCATTTTCGCTATAAATTTATTAGGATCATTATCTTCTAATAAAGCATTTTCTTTAGGTAGTTTATCCAATATTTCAAAATAATCTTCCTCTGAAAGAAGATCTAACTTCTTAATACCCAACTCTTCTGCTATCCCCTGTTGAATAACTACAAATTTTTCGAAGTAAATTATGGATTCCAATGCTTTTGAAGGTAAGCCTACAAAAGCACCTAATCTATTCGGTAAGGATTTAAAAAACCAAATATGTGCTACCGGAATTACCAACTGTATATGGCCCATTCGTTCCCTACGTACTTTCCGCTCGGTCACTTCAACACCACAATGATCACAAATTACTCCTTTATAACGAATACGTTTATATTTTCCACAATGACATTCCCAATCTTTTACTGGTCCAAAAATACGCTCACAAAACAGTCCGTCTCTTTCTGCTTTATAAGTACGATAATTAATGGTTTCAGGCTTTGTCACTTCTCCTTTTGAACGCTCCAATATAGATTCTGGAGAAGCTAAACTTATAGTGATTTTTGTAAAATCTTTTCTTAAATTATTATCTTTTCTGAAAGCCATGGTTTATTTATATGTATGTATATATTTCAAATATTAAATTTCTTATGAGTGCAATTAATTTAGTCAAAAGTTACTTCCAATGCTAAACTACGTAACTCATTTACCAACACGTTAAATGATTCAGGTAATCCCGGAGGAGGCGGAACCTCTCCCTTAACTATCGCTTCGTATGTTTTTGCTCTACCCACAACATCATCTGATTTGACAGTTAGTATTTCCTGAAGAATATTTGCGGCTCCAAATGCCTCTAGAGCCCAAACTTCCATTTCTCCAAAACGTTGTCCTCCAAATTGAGCTTTACCTCCTAATGGCTGTTGAGTAATCAATGAATACGGTCCTATAGAACGTGCATGCATCTTATCGTCAACCATATGGTGAAGTTTCAGCATATAAATATAACCAACAGTTACAGGCTGTTCAAAGCGCTCACCGGTTCCTCCATCATAAAGATAAACACTTCCATTTTCCGGCAAGCCAGCTTTTTTCAGATAAGTATTCACTTCTTCGATAGATGCACCATCAAAAATGGGAGTTCCAAAACTCAACCCTAACTCTTTACCTGCCCAACCTAAGATTGTTTCATAAATCTGTCCTATATTCATACGAGAAGGCACTCCTAACGGATTTAAAACAATATCAACAGGAGTTCCATTTTCCATAAACGGCATATCTTCTTCACGAACAATCTTTGCGACAATCCCTTTATTACCGTGACGACCAGCCATTTTATCTCCAACTCTAAGCTTACGTTTATTTGCTAAATAAACCTTCGCCATTTGAACAATACCTGCCGGAAGCTCATCTCCAACTGTAATCGTAAATTTCTTACGTGTAGTAACAGCAACTAATTCACGTAATTTCTCATTGTAATTACGAACAACTTGTTCTACCATAGAGTTAATTTTCTGATCCGTTGTCCAGCCGGAATGATTTACTATGCTATAATCAATAGTTGATAATGCTTTTTGCGAGAATTTAAGTCCACGTGGGATTAAAATGTTTTTAACATTATCGGCTACTCCATGAGAAAGTTTACCTTCTAGAATCTTATAAAGCTTTCCTACCAGTTTATTCTTTAATATATCTGCTTCCTTTTCAAAATGAAGCTCAACATCCTTAACCGTTTCCTTTTCTTTTATTTTACCTTTTCGGGTTTTAAGCATCCTTGAGAACAAACGATTATCCAACACAACTCCTTCCGTTGAAGGTGGTGCTTTTAAAGAAGCATCTTTCACATCTCCTGCCTTATCTCCAAAAATCGCACGTAATAATTTCTCCTCTGGGGTAGGATAAGATTCACCTTTAGGAGTTATTTTTCCGATTAAGATATCCCCTTCTTTAACATGAGCTCCTATTCGAATCAATCCATTTTCATCCAAGTTTTTTGTAGCATCAGTACTAACATTAGGAATATCATTGGTTAATTCTTCTGCACCCCGTTTCGTATCACGAACTTCCAGCGTATACTCATCTACATGAATAGAAGTAAACCAGTCTTCTTTAACAACCTTTTCGGATATTACGATTGCATCTTCAAAATTATATCCTTTCCAAGGCATGAAAGCTACTTTCAAATTACGTCCTAACGCTAGTTCTCCTTTGCTGGTAGCATATCCTTCCGTAAGGATTTCTCCTTTTACAACACGTTGACCTTTGCGAACTATAGGATGAATATTTATAGATGTACTTTGATTCGTCCTTTGGTACTTTGTAAGATAGTATGTTTTCAAATTCGAATCGAAACTAATCAATTCTTCTTTTTCTGAGCGATCGTATTTAATACGTATTTGAGCAGCATCTACATAGTCTACAATTCCATTTCCATCTGCATAAATTTGAGACCGGGAACTATGAGCTACCATTCCTTCTATGCCAGTACCCACGATCGGAGCTTCCGGGCGCATTAATGGAACCGCTTGACGCATCATGTTTGATCCCATCAAAGCACGGTTTGCATCATCATGTTCCAAAAACGGAATTAAAGAAGCTGCTATAGAAGCTATCTGATTTGGCGCCACATCTAATGCATCTACTTCTTCAGGACTTACGATTGGATAATCAGCTTCTTTTCTAGCCTTTATTCTATCAATCTCTAATTCGCCGGTTTTCGGATTAAATGGAGTTGTTGCCTGAGCAATGGTAAGATTTTCTTCTTCCTCTGCTCCCATATATAAAAATGGTTCATCAACAGCCACTTTTCCACCCACTACCCTACGATAAGGAGTTTCTATAAATCCTAAATGATTAATTTTGGCATATACACATAATGATGATATCAATCCAATATTCGGACCTTCCGGAGTTTCAATCGTACATAAACGTCCGTAATGAGTATAGTGAACGTCCCTTACTTCAAAGCCTGCTCTATCTCTTGATAACCCCCCTTGTCCTAAAGCAGAAATCCTTCGCTTATGAGTTACTTCCGCTAATGGATTTGTCTGATCCATAAATTGAGAAAGCTGATTGGTTCCAAAGAAAGAATTAATAACAGACGTTAATGTCTTTGCATTAATCAAATCAATTGGAGTGAAAAGTTCATTATCACGAACATTCATTCTATCACGAATAGTACGTGCCATACGCATCAAACCAACACCAAACTGATTTGAAAGTTGTTCTCCTACTGTTCTTACTCTACGGTTACTCAAGTGATCAATATCATCAACCTCTGCTTTCGAGTTAATTAATTCAATTAAATGCTTAATGATTGAAATAATATCTTCCCGTGTAAGAACACGTATATCAGGAGAAGTATTTAAGTTCAATTTTTTATTAATACGATAACGACCTACTTCACCTAAGTCGTAACGTTTATCAGAGAAAAATAATTTATCCAACGCCAAGCGAGCAGTTTCCTCATCAGGAGGAGCTGCATTCCGCAATTGAAAATAAATATATTCAATGGCTTGTTTCTCTGAATTAGCAGGGTCTTTTTGTAATGTATTAAAGATCATGGAATAATCTACTGATGTATCTTCATCTTTATGAATCAGAATAGTCTTTATTCCATTATTTACAATCAAATTAATATGTTTATCTTCCAGTATTTCTTCGCGATCTATTAATATTTCAGTCCGAGGAATTGTCACTACTTCACCCGTTTCTTCATCTACAAAATCTTCATTCCATGTTCTAACAACCCTGGCTGCCAGTCTTGAACCTAATAATTTTTTCAGATTTGTTTTTGTAGCCTTTACTTCATTAGCCATATCAAATATTTCCAGAATATCTTTATCTGTCTCATATCCAATAGCTCGAAGTAAAGTTGTTACAGGTAATTTCTTTTTCCTGTCAATATATGCATACATAACATTGGAAATGTCCGTAGTAAATTCAATCCACGAACCTTTAAATGGTATAACCCTTGCAGAATATAACTGAGTACCATTTGTATGATATGACGTTCCGAAAAACACTCCTGGAGAGCGATGTAACTGGGATACTACAACCCGTTCTGCACCATTAATAACAAATGTTCCTTTAGGTGTCATATAAGGAATCAATCCTAAATATACTTCTTGTATAATAGTTTCAAAATCCTCATGATCAACATCGGTGCAATATAGTCGTAGCTTTGCTTTTAAAGGAACACTATAAGTCAATCCTCTTTCTACACATTCTTCAATTGAATAACGAGGAGCATCGACAAAATAATCTAAAAATTCCAACACAAAGCTATTACGCGTGTCGGAAATAGGGAAATTTTCTGTGAATACTTGATGCAATCCTTCTTTGCATCTTAGTTCAGGATTTGTATCCACACTAAAAAAATCTTTAAATGATTGCAATTGAATATCCAAAAAATCAGGATAATCTGTATGAGCCACAGAGGCAAAACTAATTCGTTCTGTATTATTAACCAAAGCTTTAGTTTTAAAATGTTTACGAATAAGAAAATTAAAGAACGTTGTTTTATTATTAAAACACATATAAGACCTTCCTTACAAAGGTCTTATATGTAAAAATCTACTTAATTATTTAATTTCAACGCTAGCACCAACTTCTTCTAATGATTTTTTAAGAGCTTCTGCTTCGTCTTTAGTTACACCTTCTTTTAACGGTTTGGGAGCAGCATCAACTAATTCTTTTGCTTCTTTCAAACCAAGGCTGGTTAGTTCTTTTACTAACTTCACAACTGCTAATTTTTGGGCACCTGCTTCTTTTAAAATAACGTCGAAAGATGTTTTTTCTTCGGCTGCATCAGCTGCTGCTGCCGGAGCTGCTGCTACTGCAACTGCTGCTGCTGCTGGTTCAATACCGTATTCGTCTTTCAATATTTGAGCTAATTCATTAACTTCTTTAACTGTTAAGTTAACTAATTGTTCTGCAAATGATTTCAAATCTGCCATTTTTATTTTAATTTAAATTGTTTTTTTACTTTGTTTAATTAATTTCTTTCCGAAAGTGTTTTCACGATACCCGATAGTTTTGTTCCACCAGATTGCAATGCAGAAATAACATTACGTGCAGGTGATTGTAACAATCCAATAAGGTCACCAAGAAGTTCTTCTTTCGATTTGATTCCGCATAAAAAGTCTAACTGATCTCCAAAATATACACATTCTTCAATGTATGCTACTTTTACAGCCGGAATTGAAGCCTTTTCACGAAAATCTTTAATAATGCGAGCAGGAAGATTACCTGCATCTGCAACCATTATTGCTGACGTCCCGTGTAAAGCCGGATACATTTCTGAATAGTCTGTTTCTGACTGTTCCATTGCTCTTTTCAGAAAGGTATTTTTTACCATTTTAAGCTTTACCCCTCTTTTAAAGCAAATTCTTCTTAATTCATTGCTCTTAGCAACAGTCAAACCAGATATATCAGCCACATAAACCGTATTATATGCAGAAAGGATGTCAACTATCTCATCAATAACTTGAGCTTTATCTTCTTTTCTCATGATACTTTTTTAAATTATAATGTAACTGATTTAGTATCTACCTGAACTCCAGGACTCATTGTACTGGACAAGTAAACACTCTTAATGTAAGTACCTTTCGCTGCTGTAGGTTTCAATTTTATAATTGTCTGCAATACTTCTCTCGCATTATCCAAGATAGCATCATTCGAAAATGATACTTTCGCTACAGAGGTATGTATAATCCCATATTTGTCAACTTTAAAATCAATTTTACCTGCTTTAACTTCTTGTACAGCTTTTCCAACTTCCATTGTAACGGTTCCAGTTTTAGGGTTAGGCATCAATCCTCTCGGACCTAATATTTTACCTAATGCCCCAATTTTTGGCATTACACTTGGCATGGTGATAATCACATCAACATCTGTCCATCCATTCTTTATTTGTTGAATGTAATCGTCTAATCCAACATGTTCGGCTCCCGCTGCTCTTGCTTCTTCTTCTTTATCAGGAGTTACCAATGCTAATACACGCACTGTTTTTCCTGTTCCATGCGGTAATGTTACAACACCCCTTACCATTTGATTGGCTTTACGAGGATCAACGCCCAAACGAACGTCAATATCCACAGAAGCATCAAATTTCGTATAGGTAATGTTTTTAACAATCTGAATTGCATCAGACAAAGCATAAACCTGAGTCAAATCATGTTTTGCTTCTACCTCTTTGCGTTTCTTTGATATTTTTGCCATTTTTACTTTTCTTTAAACGATTTTTAGTTTTCAAATGGATTGGTGCCGCCTTTTACATTGACTCCCATACTACGTGCCGTTCCAGCCACCATACTCATTGCCGATTCCACAGTAAAACAGTTCAAATCCGCCATTTTGCTTTCTGCAATTGTACGAACCTGATCCCATGTAATGGTAGCAATTTTGTTACGGTTTGGCTCCGGCGACCCTTTTTGGAGTTTTGCAACCTCCATTACTTGAACAGCAACAGGAGGAGTCTTAACAATAAAATCAAATGATTTATCTTTATAAACAGTAATAATTACCGGTATCACTTTCCCTGCTTGGTCCTGTGTACGGGCGTTAAACTGTTTACAAAACTCCATAATGTTTACTCCCTTTGATCCTAATGCCGGCCCTACGGGAGGAGATGGGTTCGCAGCACCTCCTTTAATTTGTAATTTAATGAGTCCTGCTACTTCTTTTGCCATTTTTTAACTTTTTAATTTTAAACTTCAACTAATTTGCCTTCCAACAATTTTTAAGATTCCTTGACTACCTGTGAGAAATTTAATTCTAAAGGAGTCTTTCTGCCAAAAATCTTCACCGTAACTTTCAGCTTTTTCTTTTCATGGTTTATTTCTTCAATAATCCCAGTAAAACTGTTAAAAGGACCATCAGTAACAATTATCGATTCTCCTACCATAAACGAACCTACCACTTCTTCTTCATTCTCGATCAATTCATCTACTTTTCCTAATAAACGCATCACTTCATGTTGACGTAACGGTTCCGGTTCTGCATTACCAAGAAAACCCAACACACCCGGAGTATGACGAAGCAAATGTTTTACTTCACCTTGAGAAAGGTCAGCTTCTACAAAAACGTATCCCGGATAGAAATTCTTTTCTTTTGTTACCTTCTTTCCGTTTCTGATTTGAAAAACCTTCTCGATAGGAATTAGTACTTGTGAAACATATTCTTGAAATCCAAGACTCACAACTTCACTTTCAATGTGTAGTTTTATCTTTTTTTCCTGACCTGTAATGGCTCGTAACACATACCACTGCAAATTGCTTGTCTCACTCATACTATCGAATCAAAATATTACCAATCATTATAAAAACAAACCTCACCTTATTAAGTATGATTACTTAAGGAAGCAAGACGAGATTTTCAATTTCTTAAAATATAAATATAGATTATGCACCGTACAAAAACCCTAATAATCCTTTCCAAACAAAGGATCCAAATTGGATATGTTGAATACCAAAAATGAAATCCATTACGAAAACAATTAATGCAATAACTAATGATGCTATAGAAACAACAACAGCACTATTTTGCAATTCCGCCCATGTTGGCCATGTTACTTTATGCACCAATTCATCATAGGACTCCCGTACGTATCTTACTATTTTCTTCATTGTGTACTATATTTCGCAGGAGCAGAGAGATTCGAACTCCCATCAATGGTTTTGGAGACCACTATTCTGCCGTTGAACTATGCTCCTAAAAGGGAAGCAATAAATGCTTCCCTCCAATTATAAAAACAATTTTGTATTAATCCAAAATTTCTGTCACCTGACCGGCTCCTACGGTTCTTCCTCCTTCACGGATTGCAAAACGTAAGTTAAGGTTCAAGGCGATTTCCGATATTAATGTAACGTCTATTGTTAAGTTATCGCCAGGCATAACCATTTCTACTCCTGCAGGTAATGTAATTTCACCTGTTACGTCAGTGGTTCTGAAATAGAACTGTGGACGATATTTGTTATGAAATGGGGTATGACGACCACCTTCTTCTTTCTTTAAGATATAAACTTCCGCTTTGAAATGTTTATGAGGTTTAATTGAACCTGGTTTTGCGATAACCATTCCACGACGAATTTCATCTTTGTCTATACCGCGAAGTAATAAACCGGCGTTGTCACCAGCTTCACCTTCGTCTAATATTTTGCGGAACATTTCAACTCCCGTAACAACAGATTTCAATTTCTCTGCTCCCATACCAATAATATCAACAGGGTCTCCTGTATGTATGATACCGGTTTCGATTCTACCTGTAGCAACAGTACCACGGCCTGTGATAGAGAAAACGTCTTCTATCGGCATTAAGAAATCTTTATCTTTCAAACGAGGAGGAAGTTGAATGTAAGTATCTACATTATCCATCAATTCAACGATTTTTTCCACCCACTTTTCGTCATCGTTCAATCCGCCTAAAGCAGAACCGCGAATAACAGGTGCATTATCACCGTCATATCCATAGAAAGACAATAAATCACGAATTTCCATTTCAACGAGATCTAACAATTCTTCATCGTCAACCATGTCACATTTGTTCATAAATACGACCAAACGAGGAATCCCTACCTGACGACCTAAAAGGATATGCTCACGCGTTTGTGGCATAGGGCCATCTGTAGCAGCAACTACCAAAATAGCTCCATCCATCTGAGCCGCACCCGTTACCATGTTTTTAATATAGTCAGCGTGACCCGGACAGTCAACGTGAGCATAGTGACGGTTTAGCGTTTGGTATTCAACATGAGATGTATTAATAGTAATACCACGTTCTTTTTCTTCCGGAGCATTATCAATAGAGTCAAAACTTCTGAACTCTGACCAGCCTTTCTTTGCAAGCACTTGGGTAATTGCCGCAGTCAAAGTAGTTTTACCGTGGTCAATATGACCGATAGTTCCAATGTTTACGTGAGATTTGGACCTGTCAAATTTTTCTTTTGCCATTTCTTTAAACTTTTAAGGATATTTGTTATAGATTTAAATGCGAAACTAGAGCCATTGACGAGAGTTGAACTCGTGACCTCTTCCTTACCAAGGAAGCGCTCTACCACTGAGCTACAACGGCTTCTATCGAGCGGAAGACGGGGCTCGAACCCGCCACCTATAGCTTGGAAGGCTATCGCTCTACCAAATGAGCTACTTCCGCAAAAACAAAGACAGACAATATAGATACACTTATTGCCGTTCTTCATTCAATACTCGTGGGGGGAGGAGGATTCGAACCTCCGAAGGCTTCGCCAACAGATTTACAGTCTGCCCCATTTGACCGCTCTGGTATCCCCCCATTGAATACAATCATTCAAAGAACGTGAGCCACCAGAGGGATTCGAACCCCCGACCCGCTGATTACAAATCAGCCGCTCTGGCCAACTGAGCTACGGTGGCGTTTCCGCTACAAAATTTTGTGTTTGAAACGGATTGCAAATGTACAACATTTTTTTATACAAATTACCTTTTCTTATTTTTTTTTTATCCAACTTTATAATCATTTGTTTTTCAATTTATTTTATGATTAAAAGACTCCTCTTTAGATTGAAAACCATCATCTATAAATACAGAAAATACTATTCTCAACATATTATCAGAGAAGAAATACCCACCATGTAAACATTGAATTGCTCTTAAAGAAAGTATTTACTATAACCTTGTCTAAAGTGAAGACAAAAGGGATAGGTATTAATAAGGAATAGGTATTAATTATGTTGAACCGACAGACAAGATCGGTTTGCCATACTTCCATTAACGCTTCGTTATCTATGACGGCATTTTTGTTTCTGC
This sequence comes from Bacteroidales bacterium, assembly GCA_031553535.1. Lineage (GTDB taxonomy): Bacteria > Bacteroidota > Bacteroidia > Bacteroidales > WCHB1-69 > JAIROC01. The sequence continues at coordinate 195,828 of JAVBLM010000019.1, forward strand.
CTTCTGCTTATTAGAATTAATACCTGTAACTTGTATAACTTCCTCTAACTTGCGTAATGTATAATTACAAATTATAAATTCGTAATTGAATCATTCTCCTCCCTGTTCTTTCTTGCGGCAACCCATCCCCTGCGTTGAACGATAAGGTATTTGTAATGTTCGATATGGATATTGTGTTCTTTGGCAAACGCAAGATAGGCAGCTTCTCCCTCCACGATCATCAAAACATCGATACATTTGATAAGAGTCCGGTAAGCGGCATCTATTTCCTTTCGGACGGTTTTCATCCTGAGGCCGGTTTTTCCCGTTGATTCGAGCGCACGCTCTTTTTTCAATTCCTCGAATTGCCCATTACAGGAATCCAGTTCTCTGATCCAGTCTTCCAGGCCAATCCTTGACGCATCTGCGGCATATTCCCCATTGAGATCCTGTATCAGGTCATAAATGGCTATCGTTTCCTTGTCATACGGTTTCTCATAAATTTTTCCATAGGTATCGAGAAGTATCTGCAACCGGTTAGCAGCCTGAGCCACATCCTGATCGAAATGATAGCTATATGCTTCCACTAAGAGGGTTAAACCGCGGGCAAGACGATCCCGTGCAGCATCCATTTCCGCCAGCAATGGGGTAAATGAACTTTTGAAAATCAACTTGAGGCATTCATCTTCCTTCTCGTAACTGGGAAGATACAACTCCTGCAACGGCACATCGATTTTCAAGGCCAGGGCAGTATGCTCCCGAACTAAATTCAAAAATAGGGTTTGGAACTGGAAATGTTCTTCGTTGTGAAGAGGAATCAAGTCTATGTTTTTGATTTTCATACTAAATGTTTTTTATACTATTCATACTAAAAGGAGAAAAGTCAAAGGGGAAAAGGAGAAAAAAATTACCGGCAGGCGTTCAAACTTCATTATATCCATCCTTCCGGCCGCCTGCCAACTTTGAGAAGTTGCCGGGTTCCTGTTTGAGATTGAAAACAACCTTCCAGGAGTTCCTGGATTCCTGTCTGGGTTTTCCAACAGGCTTTTCCGCACGTGGTATTCCCTGTTTGGACTTTCAAACAGGTTCCCAGGAGTTGCTGGATCCCTATTTGGAATTGAAAACGACCTTCCGGAAGCTCCTGGATCCTCGCCCGGAATTGAAAACCGGTTTTTAAGGCGTTTGAAGCCTTTCAGGAGGATTGGCAAAACACATTCCGGCCTTCTGGAGCGGTTGCCGGTAAATCCGACATGCCTTTCATGGCCGAAAACACGTTTGCCGGAGGCGGACAATAAGCGGTTGTAAAAGAAAAACCTCTTTCCATAAAAAAGAAAGAGGTTTTCCTGTAATAATTGTAATATCTTCATGATCCGGTTCCGGCAGTAACCGGCCACTATCCGCCGGGAATGGCATTTTGTCCGGCTATATACAAGTAAAAAATCCCTGTAAGGAAAGAAATGAAGACCTTCCCCCATCCTTTTCTCAAAATTTAGAAGATGATGTTGCCTGTTTGCCGGTGTCATATAGGGTTCCATTTAAAATCTTTTCAAGATATATTAAATCACATGCATGATTTTGCCTGCAAATATACAACTATTTTATTAGCTATATCATTTTTTTAAAATATTATTATTATTGTAAATACATGTTTCGCTATTTTGATCTATTGGGGAATGCGGCAAAGCAAAACACCTGTAAAAACAGTTGAAAAGAGATTGAAATGATTTGCTATCTTCTTATTGTTTTTTTATTGTTGCCCAGCTTTGTTTTTAGCCTTGTGCAAGAGAACATTCATCTTTTTTCTGAACAGTTATTCTCTATAGTAAAACAAGCTAATTATAGTTCATTTAATTTGTTTATCCTCTATGTACATGCGATCTATAATATTGAAAAAGATCCGGGAAGATAAGAAAAAAATGCCATAACGCCACACAAAGAGAAAGAATTGTTTGTCTTTATTATAGAACTTGTCAAAAGCTGATGATGAAGTTTTTGAATAACGTTATAGCCATCAATTGACAGAAAACGTTTTTTGAGATTATTTCATGAAACAAAAATTCTTTAATGTAGTTATGAATGAATCAAATTCTTACAATCAAAAAACATCGACAGATTTAAACAACTTCATAATCGAAAAAACTTATAAAGAGATATTCCGAGATATTGTTTTACTATTTTTATTATCTCTCATTTCTTTATTCAAACAAGAACACAAAAGTTGTAATTTTGCAGCTTCACCATTATCTGTTGTATCTTGTATTATTTATCAAAGACTATTTATTTATGAATATCTCCGGTCAATTGCATGATTTTTTTGCTTATGTGTTTCGTAGGACCGGAAAAGCATGCTGGATCCTGTTTAAACTCATGATACCCGTCTCTATTATTATTCGCATTATCCAACAGACAGGATTGCTGACATATATCAGTGATGTATTACACCCAATCATGCGTATTGTCGGTCTTCCTGCCGAAACGGCAATAGTCTGGCTAACGGCAATGGTTGTAAATATTTACGGGGGATTACTTTCTTTATTTTCGATATATCCTTCTTTAAGCGAACCCATGACTGTTGCCCAAATGACAGTGCTATTGACTATGATATTAATTGCACATACTTTTCCCATCGAACTGGGCATTTCTCAAAAAACAGGTATTCGTATTATTATTATGTTTATGATTCGTTTCGGACTGGGAATAGTGCTGGGTATCTTACTCTCCCGCATCTATTTATTCTTTAATCTCCTGCAGGAACCCGCACACATAACCCCTATTTTCACTACGAGTGGAACATCATGGCCGGCATGGGCGTTGAACGAATTAAAAAATTACGGGATTATTATTGTTATCATCTTCTTATTAGTCGCATTTATTCATTTACTGGATGTAACAGGAATATTGAAAATTGTTAATAAAACGATGGAGCCTGTTTTGAAATGGCTGGGTATCAGTAGCGCGATGTTACCCCTCACTGTAGTTGGCCTGACACTGGGAATCGCTTATGGAGGCGGACTGCTGGTTGAAGAAGGAAGGCAGAAAGGACTTAAAGCCAAAGAAATTTTTTATTCCATGACATTGATGGGACTATTCCACAGCATATTTGAAGATACATTGTTGATGCTTTCCATGGGCGGCCATTGGTCAGGAGTGATTGTATTCAGGGCAATTTTTGCTTTTGCATGTACCTATCTAATTGTTCGTTGTACCCGGAATATTGACGAGAGACGATTTCTGAGAATATGTATGACAAAATCATACACAAAACAATACCTTAAAACCGAAACCTTCAAATCTACATCCGGATGAAAGCCATGATTTTTGCAGCCGGTCTGGGCACACGTCTTAAACATTTAACTGAACATACTCCTAAAGCATTAATAAAAGTTGGGGGAATAACACTTCTGGAACGAGTTATTAATAAATTAAAAGATGCCGGTGTTGAGGAGATTATCATCAACACACACCATTTCTCCGAACAGATTATCGATTTTATCAAGGAATATGATTTTGGAATAGAAATTTGTTTTTCCATTGAGAACGAAAAACTACTGGATACCGGAGGAGGATTGAAAAAGGCATCCTGGTTTTTCAATGACAATAAACCCTTTATTATTCATAACGTAGATGTTATCAGTGATATCAATATACAGGAGATGTATGAATTTCATTGCCGGGAGAATGTAATAGCGACCCTTGCCGTTCGAAACCGGATCACACAACGTTATTTCTTATTCGATGAAAAGAATTATTTATGCGGCAGAGAGAATATAAAGACGAATGAATGTATCATGGTAGCCAATATTCCACCCAACACAAAAATACATCGTTTGGCCTTTAGTGGAATACATGTCGTCTCTCCTCAAATTTTCGAGTTAATGCCGGAGGAAGATATTTTTTCCATCGTAGATATATACCTGAAAGCTCATGCTAGGATATTGGGCTACCCGCATGATTACGGCATGTGGATGGATATGGGAAAGATTGAAGATATTGACGCTTACCGGGAAATAATAGAAAATGAAGAACGCAATAAACAAAATATTTCATCATGAACAATCAATTATTAAGGGACAAAGAAATATATCCTGACAATAAAATTTTAGAATTAACACTTGGAGATATCTACCCTGTTTATAATAATTTTACAAATATCATAACAGATGATAAATATAATTTAGAGCTTCAGTGGAATTATTATAATGATGGAAAAGCCTGGCTGTGCAAAGTGGTCTATAAAAAAAAGACGGTCTTTTGGTTATCTATATGGGCAGGGTATTTTAAAACCAGTTTCTTTTTTACACAAAAGAATGACAGTGGTATAAAAGACTTAAACATTGATGAATCTATAAAAGAATCTTATTATTCGAACAAGGCAATAGGAAAATTAAAACCCTTGATATTAGACATAAATACATCCGGTCAATTACATGATGTATTGGAGATTATCAATTATAAAAAGAACTTAAAGTAATGATGATTATAAGTTTGCAAGTTGACAAGTTTATCTTTCTCTATTCCCTAATTGACGAATCAGCTAATTGGCTTAATAACTTACTTTAATCATCATCATTTAAGGAAAGAAAATCCTTCAGGTATTCTATCTGCCTTCTATCCCGTTTGGTAGGTCTGCCAAGACCATGATCTCGTTTTTCGGTTTGTTGGGCTATCAACTTTACCCGTTCGTACTCTTCTTCGGAAGTAAGATCCAAATAATATTCGGGAACAGATTTTGCAGGAATCCGGTTTTTAGGATAGTCGATTACTTTAATTGTTTTCTGCAATTGCCCTATACGAACTTGTATTTCATCGTCGATTTTTATTTCCCGGGAGGGTTTACAATTGACATTATTAATTTTAACTTTCCCTGCAATGCAAGCATCATTGGCTATGGTTCTGGTTTTAAATAAACGTACCATCCACAACCATTTGTCTATCCTGACTTTTGTATTATCTTGTGAAGGCATACTGAATTATGTTAGCACCCATTTGAAGCGCTTTGGCACGTATCTCTTCACTATCCAGATGTACCGCATAATCTTCCCAGCCATCGCCCAAATCACTTTCGTAGGAATAGAAACAAACCAACCTGCCCTCATAAATCAATCCAAATCCCTGAGGGGATTTATTATCATGTTCATGAATTTTAGGCAATCCGTTTGGAAAATTATATTTCTGATTATAGATAGGATGATTCTTTGGCAATTCTACAAAATCCAGCTCCGGAAACACTCTTTTCATTTGGGAACGAATAAATTTATCCAATCCATAATTGTCATCAATGTGTAAGAAGCCCCCTGATATAAGATATGTACGCAGGTTTCGGCATTCTTCATCAGAAAAGACCACATTCCCGTGCCCTGTAAGATGAATAAGTGGATAATTGAAAATATCTTTGCTTCCAACTTCTACTGTTGCCGGTTCAGATAATGTCATTCCCAAATTCTTATTACAGAATTTCACCAAATTAGGTAAAGACGTTGGATTGGCATACCAGTCTCCCCCACCGCGATATTTCACTAATGCAATTTGTTGTCCATAGCCTATAGCTACGCTAAAGAATAACAATAAAAAACAAACAGTTTTCAGGCGCATTAATTGGTATTTTTTTCGTTAGGAGTCCAAAAGTTTATTTCCCCTAGCTTTTTACTATAAAACCGATACTCTAATAGTTGGAACGAATTCCTGGCTTGCAATTTGATCCAGCATTTGTATTTAATCATCCACTTTATACGATAAAAATGTTTGATTAGATATGAATATAAGAATGGATGTAATGCAAGTGTAAGATTTTTCTCTTTTTGGGTCTTTACCAATAACTGCAAACTATTGCTGATATCATCGATAATTAAGATAGGAGGACGAACCATCCCCGTACCATTGCAGGAAGGACACATTTCCCTGACATCAATACTTACTTCCGGACGAACTCTTTGCCGGGTGATCTGCACCAAGCCGAATTTATTCGGGGGTAGAATTGTATGCCTCGCTTTGTCTTTTTGCATTTCCGTAGCAATGCGATTATATAACTCCCTGCGATGTGCGGCTTCATGCATATCAATAAAGTCGATGACAATAATTCCTCCCATATCTCTCAATCGCAATTGACGGGCAATCTCACCGGCAGCACGCATATTCACTTCCAATGCATTGGTCTCTTGCGTTTTGTCGGAATTAACACGATGTCCGCTATTAACATCTATTACATGCAATGCCTCTGTATGCTCAATAACGATATATACACCTCCTTTGATAGAAACACTTTTTCCAAAAGAGCCTTTTATTTGTTTATCAATTTCATAATGCTCGAAAAGAGGAGTTTTTCCTTTATATAGTTTTACAATATCAACCTTGTCCGGAGCTATTTGCTGAAGATAAGACCGCATTTCCGGATAGTAAGAGTTATTCACATAGATGGCATCGAAAGTATCATTGAGAATATCCCGAAGCAAAGCAGATACTTTATCCAATTCGCTAATTACTTTCTTAGGAAATTTATTACCACTTATATTGGCAACTATTTCTTTCCATTTATCAAGCAATGCCCTCATGTCGGCATGCAAAACATCAATACTCTGATCTTTAGCCACAGTACGTATAATGATGCCCATATTCTTGGGTTTAATACTCAACATTGCTTTACGTAAGCGGATTCTTTCATCTGAGTTAGTGATTTTCTGTGAAACCATCACTTTATCTGTAAAAGGCACCAAGACAACATATCGTCCGGCAAGGGCAATTTCTCCAGTCAGGCGCGGCCCTTTAGTGGATATTGCTTCTTTTGCTATCTGGACTAATATTAATTGATTAATAGAAAGTACATCCTTTATTTTTCCATTTTTAGGAATAGGATCATCCAACTTCACATCCGATAGAGACGGACTTTTTATATTTCCTGATAAACAATCTTTCACATATTTATTAAAGGCAAGAATATTGCTTCCTAAATCCAAATAATGCAGAAAGGCATCTTTTTCATGACCAATATCTATAAAAGCAGCATTTAATCCCGGAATGATTTTTTTTACACGACCAATAAAAATATCCCCTACATGGAAATTATCAGAGGTTTTCTCACCATGTAACTCTACCAAAACTCTATCTTCCAGTAGTGCTATCTTTACTTCATTTTCATGTGTATCTATGTATAATTCTTTTCGCACAAGCTTTCTTTAATTATTCTTTACAAAATAATATATACACAAAAAACTAAATCACATATTATTTACAATATGCGATTTAGTTTTTATAATTGTAATTTCACAAAAGGTTATTTCTTTTTATGCCTATTTTTACGCAAGCGTTTTTTCCTTTTGTGAGTTGCCATCTTATGTCTTTTCCTTTTTTTTCCACTTGGCATAATCTTATACTTTTACTATTTTACTTTTGTTTTAATCGTAGTTGAAAAAGATTTTGCAGGTTTAAATGCTGGGATTTTATGAGCCGGAATAACGATAGTCGTATTTTTTGAAATATTTCTACCTGTTTTTTTAGCTCTTTCTTTAATAATGAAACTACCAAAACCCCTTAAATATACATTTTCCTTTTTTAATAAAGAATTCTTTACAGTTGTCATGAATGTTTCAACTACAACTTGAACTGCTGCTTTGTCAACTCCTGTTTTGTTGGCTATTTCTGCCACTAAATCTGCTTTTGTCATATCTCAATTACTTTTTTTGATAAATAATTAATAAATTCATTTTGATAACTTCCTAAACATTAGGTATCATTTAAAGATGCAAATGTACAACTATTTTGAATATCAAATATATAAAAAAACAAAAAAAACAAATACATAACTTCTATCTGTTTGATATTCAGAAATAAAAAATAAGAAACAACATTTCTAAGCCTCTTTTCTGTAAATTATTATTTATTTAGTATTCAGGAATATATAAAACAACGAAAATGTTATAATTTTTAATACTTAGTTTATCATTATCCGTACAGTTAGAAGGTTTTATTTTTTTTCCTCTTAAGAAATTATTTGAAAGCATGTAATTTAGAACAGGTTTTATCTTCTCGATTTATCAAGAAAGATATTAATCATCAAAAGAAGATGCTAATATACTCTTTATGCACATAGAAATCGATTGATAATTAATTGTTTTTTTTTATTAAAGTGGTAGAAATAGAAAAATAAATTGTTTTTTTGTCAAAAATATAGAAATATTATTATACTTTTGCTGATTAATAATCTGTTATTAAATGGATGTAAATGAAACGACTATTTTTATTCTGTGAATTATACCACATCAGCTTATTTTAAGTTCAGTGATTACATTCACTTAAAGAATAAAATTAATTGATTTTCATTTTATTATTATATAATTTAAATAAAGAATTAACTATTGCAAATTTTTGAAAAGAGTGAAGGAAATTAAGATTTATGAATAGTCGATTACTAGTTATATTAATCATGTTTAGCAGTTTGACTGCTTTTTCACAGACAAAACACTGCCTCCGTGCCAGTGGAACTGTCGGAATGAACTCTCTATTCTATAGTATAGATGGAGGATCAAGCAAACCTAAACTTGGTTTTGGTGGAAAATTTAACTATACTTATTATTTTACCCCTAACTGGGGGATTATGACAGGCGTTGAAGCATCTATGTATTCAACAGACGGATATTTAGATGGTGCTTACATTTCCATTGATGATCAAATCGATGATGAAGGCGATGTCTATCGGAAAGATATCTATTTTAGAGACTGGCATGAAAACGAAAAGATCCTCTTTGCCGAAATTCCGGTAATGCTTACCTATCAATATGATTTTGGCCTAAGAAAACGGAGAAAAATATACATCGACCTGGGAGTAAAAGTACAAGTTCCGCTAATTGCCAACTACAAAGTTACCAGTGGAGAATTGGAAATCCAAGGATATTATGAAAGATGGAATGTAACTCTTTTCGGGTTACCCAACCATGGTTTTGGAACACAAGGAGCTAAAAACACCGCCGGTAAATTAAATATTCCGTTTAATATTTCCGCAACATTAGGGATAGGCTTCTCTTTCGAAGTTTCTAAAATGGTAGATATCTTCATAGGAGGCACTTTCGATTACGGTTTCATGAATATGAAAACCACCGATAATGGAGACTTGCTTTGTATGGACGCTAATCAAAATCTGCAATATAACGGAATCCTCAACTCTTCGGCCATTGAAAAAGCAAATACGGTTTCCGTACAGGGAGAAGTTGGCGTACGTATTGCCGTAGGCAAACAAGGCCCTGGCGGAATTTACGGTTATCGTCACAAATAAGATCGAAAGCCATGCTGATGTCCCTTTCTGATTCACGTTAATTTAGCGACAGAAGTTATACAGGCTATACAAAATTACAGGAAGTCATAAATAATGGTGAATGATTAATGATAAATGGTTAATTCCGCTTTTTGTTTTCTTCCTTTTCAACTGTCTTTTTATTATTAATTAGTAGCTGAATATATTTTTTCCGCCAATCTCCCGGATTTTTCCCTGAATCTTACATTTTGAATCTTGAATTTACCATTAATCACTATTTCTATAACTTGTGTAACTTCTTATAACTTGCGCAACTTCTATCGGCGAAGAAATATTTTTCCGGATTTACGCTTTGTAAAGAGAGAAATGGTATATTTGTGGACAAATTTTAAGAATAATCGAAAGCGAACCATGAATACACTCAATACTTCTAAAACAAGATTATTAATAATCGCACTGTTGCTGGTAACTTTATCCGGATCGGTTTTCGCCCAAAAAGGTAAATCAAAAAATGAGAAAGTAGTTGATACAACTATTGTATCGGAGGAGAATATACCCGCCGACGTTTTTAAAACATATAAAAAACGGTATGCAACAGCCGTCGATCCTGTTTGGAGATTCTATAAAGATGTACAAATATATAAAGTCAACTGTGTATACCGGAATATTCCTTCCGTAATATCCTATACAAAGGAAGGAAACTGGATTGAAACTATTGAAGAATGGGAAATTGACAGATTGCCTTCGGCTTGTATAAAAAGTATTAATTTATATTATAACGACTACGAGATTAATTCAGTTCAAAAAATACTCGACAGCAGTAAAAACGACCTATTTATCGTAGGAATCTTCGAGAAACAAAATATAAAAAAGAAACTTGAAACAACAGTATACCTGGATAAGTCAGGAAAATATATTCGATCGGAAGAGCCCGTCGAAACAGATGCAGATGGAACAGGGACAAGTAAGGCCGATAAAAAGCAAGCGAAAGAAGATGAAAGATTGAAGAAGGAATTCGAAAAAGACAGACGATTAGATATCTATCCTACAAAATTAACGGAAGAGGAACTTCCGCCTTCTATTCAAAGATGGGTAAAGGTAAATTATCCTGATTATGTTTATAAAGATATCGCATACGAAGAATACGATGAGTTTGAAAATGAAGGGAATGTTTATCAAATCGTGATACAGAGAACCGGAATTAATCAACCGCACGCAACCGTTTGGTTTACCAGGGATGGGGATTTTCTGAAACTGGAAGACCTCTTTAAAGAAGAAACCCAAAACGAAGAACAACAAGCTGAGGAACCGGTTCCTGTAGTGAAGCGAGAAGTAAAACCGGAAACAGTTACCGCCTTTGAGACCAAATATCCCCGGGCAAAAAACACCTCCTGGGAAGAAGATGAAGACGGGAATTGGGTTGCTTCCTATACGGATCAATACGGGGAAAACCAGGCTACATTCTCAGATAAATCCTCCGAATGGATGTATACAAAAACACGTGTTTCCGATGTAAACAGAATCCCATCAGCGATACGTACATATATCGATAAAAATTACCCTAAACAGGAGATAACACAAGGGTGGTCGATAAAAACGCCTGACACAAAACCGTATTATACTGTTGAATTATACTATAAAAAGATGAAATCAACAGAATATCTTGATTTCTGGACAACCGGAAAGCCTAAAGAATAACCGTTATATGAAGCTTCTGGAGTTGCTTGCCCCTGCTAAAAACCTGTCGGGAGGGAAAAAAGCAATAAATTATGGTGCCGATGCGGTGTATATAGGTGCTGATCGTTTTGGCGCAAGAAAACAGGCAGGGAACAGCCTGCCGGATATTGCAGCTTTAATAGGATATGCTCATTTATATCGATCCAAAGTATATATTACATTAAATACACTATTCTATCAGGAAGAACTGGAGGATGTTCATAAACTGATCGTCGAATTATACAATATTGGTGCGGACGCTTTGATAATTCAGGATGTTGCCATATTGGAAATGGACTTACCTCCCATACCTATCCATGCAAGTACCCAGATGCATAATTCGGATCTCCTGAAAATAAAATTCTGGGAAGAAAACGGCTTCAAACGTGTCGTCTTAGCCAGGGAATTGCTGCCCTCTGAAATCTCAACGATCCGGGCAAATACGAATATTGAGTTGGAATGCTTCATTCACGGTGCATTATGTGTTTGTTATAGCGGACAATGTTATCTGAGTGAATATATTGGTGGCAGGAGTGCCAATCGTGGCATGTGTGCTCAGCCCTGCCGGTTGCCTTATAATCTATTGGATAAAAATAAACAGAAGATCATTGAAAACAAGCATTTGTTATCGTTGAAGGATATGAACAGAGCAGAGTATCTCTCCGGTTTAATACATGCAGGAGTAAGTTCTTTTAAAATAGAAGGACGATTAAAAGATGAACCCTACATTACAAATGTGGTGAGTTATTACCGTCAATTACTGGATGATTTTATGACGGGGAATAACGGCGGATACAAAAAGGCATCTATCGGGAATACCCTTGTATCCTTCATGCCGGATGTGGAAAAAACATTTAACCGGGGTTATATTCCTTATTTTATAGATGAACATTCTTCCGGCCTGGCCAACTTCGACACACCGAAATCACTGGGGAAATACATCGGGAAAGTTGATAAGATACAACAAAATGCCTTCCATCTAAACACAACAGAAACCATAATCAACGGGGACGGACTATGTTGGATAACAGGGGAAGGATTATTAGACGGATCAAATGTAGATTCCGTAGACGGTAATTGGATAAAAAAAACAAACAACCATACGCCTGCCGTTGGAACCGAAGTGTTTCGAAATTATGATCATGCATTTATTTCCATGCTTGGGAATGATAAGGCAACCCGCAGGATTAAATGTACCTTTTTATTGGAAGAATCCCCCGGTGGTTTTGTTTTACGCTTGACAGATGAGCAAAACAACCAAACAACTATTGATTTTCCTTTACAAAAAGAGCTTGCCAGGAATCCTGAATCAGCACAGCAAAACATAATCAATCAGTTGAAAAAATCAGGAGATTCTATTTTTGTTGTTGATCAGGTGTTTCTAAACCTGGATAATGATTATTTTTTCCCGATATCGGCATTAAATGCCATGCGCCGGAAAGCATTCGAATACCATGAACGGTTTTTACTTCAATCATACACTCCGGTAAGGATTGAATACAAAAAAAACCGCACAAAATATCCGCTCCATCCTGTTGATTTCCGGTTAAATGTAACGAACCCGTTAGCAGAACAATTTTACAGGGACAGAGGGGCGGAAACGGATAAATTATTTTTGGAAGAACCTGTAAATTGGAAGGGCAAAATCATATTTACCTCAAAGTATTGCCTGCGCAGGGAACTGAACAGTTGTCTGAAAAAGAACCATGGGAAAAACGCACAAGATCCTTTCTATTTGAGTTATAATGATTACCTGTTCCGCCTGCAATTCGATTGCGGCAAGTGTTGTATGCACCTTATTGCCGAATAATTGAGAGGATTTAACGTTACAAATTCAAGATTCAACGTTCAAGATTATAAATAATTTTTCTGCATTTTATCTATTTTATCTGCTTTATCTGCTTTATCGATTTTATCAGTTTAATTTTTCCCGCAGACCCCGCAGATTTTCCGCAGATTTTTTATTGTAAAATTCGCATTACTAATTCTTAATTCTTAATTTTTAATTCTTAATTCTCCAGAGCAGGCGTTCAGATGCCTTAGATACCTGCTTGCAATTCCGGACAAAGGTTCAGGAACTCCTGAATACCTGTTTTCAATCTCAGACAAGTATCCGGGAAGTCTCGAAACCCTGTTTCCAGTTCCGGACAATGGTTCAGGAAGCCCTGGAACCCAGTTTGAAAATTCAAACAAGGAATACAAAAGGGGAAAAACCCTGTTTAAAAATCTAAACAGGGAATATCGCAGATGGAAAACCCTGTTTGAAAATCCAAACAAGGAATTCCACAGGAGGAAAACCCTGTTTGAAAATTCAAACAGGTAATACCATGACAAAGACTGCCTGTTTGAAAATCAAAACAGGATTCATTACGGCAAAGACTGCCTGTTTAAAAATAAAAACAGGGTACATTACGACAAAGGCTGCCTGTTTAGAAATAAAAACAGGGTACACTATGACAAAGGCTGCCTGTTTGAAAATCAAAACAGGGTCTGTTGCAATGGAAAGAACCGGGACAAAACCGTTTGCCCGTATTCCTTTTTCTTTCTTTTGCCTTTTCTGTTTTTTACTTTGAACTTGTCAAAAGTTGACACAAGAATCGATCTTTTGTCAGGGATTATCTCACTACGTTTCGATGCTCTCACCTGCTTCGCGCTCGGGTGCCACGTCGCTCGTGCCTCATTCCTGCCTGACAGAGATCAGACCTCGCTCTTAATAACATATTGCCGTCATGCTGAACTTGTTTCAGCATCCCCGTTTTTAAGGGGATTGCGGATCAAGTCCGCAATGACGCTCTTAACTAATATATTACCATTATCATTTGCGATGAACGAAGTAATCCCTTAAATCAACTTTTGACAACTTTTTTATAAAAACAATATAGCGAAAGGAAGAAATCAATCAAGAGAAAGGGAAAGATTTTTCTCTTTTAAGTTAGCCGGGTATTTTTCCGACGCCTCATTATAGGGCTTAACCATTTTAATATTGGCTTTTGCAAATCTCAATAAAAAATTATACTTTTGCAAGTAATCATATAGTGAACTTGTCAAAAGTTGATATAAAATGAATAAAGGTTATCTCACTACATGTCGATGCACTCACCTGCTTCGCGTCCGGATGCTTCGTCGTTCCTCCTTACAATGGCGGAAGTGTGTCATTGCGGACTTGATCCGCAATCCCCTTAAAAACGGGGATGCTGAAACAAGTTCAGCATGACGGTAGCAGGTTTATTCAGAGCGAGAACCGAAATCCGAAGGATTCGGTATAGCCAACCACCCGAGCCACGGAGTGTAGCGATTGCATCGACACGTAGCGAGATAACCGAACTTGCGAGCTCAATGGAGTTAACCTCCGGTATCAACTTTTGACAAGTTCAATAATAGCTTGGAATCGTAATATATCGGAATCAAATAAACAAATAAATATAGAATAATGTGAACATTACTACTACTACACGGAGTTTAATGTGTCTTTAGATAGTCTGCATGGGAATAACCTTTGAAAATGCGCTTTTAGTCCTTTCGATTTTACTGTTTGTTTCCCTTATCGGAGGGAAAACATCTTACCGGTTTGGCGTTCCCGTATTAATTTTTTTTCTTGCTTTAGGAATGATAACCGGTTCGGAAGGTCTTGGCGGTATTTATTTTGATAATCCCAATGTTGCCCAGAACTTAGGGATCGTCGCCTTGAATTTTATTCTTTTTTCCGGCGGGCTGAGTACCAATTGGAAGTTTATAAAACCCGTTTTATGGCAAGGAATCAGTTTATCTACATTAGGGGTATTACTTACGGCTATTTCTGTAGGTCTCTTTGTCTGGTTACTGACAGATTTCTCCATCTATGAAGGATTATTATTGGGTTCGATAATATCATCAACCGATTCTGCTGCCGTTTTTTCTATTTTACGTTCTAAAAACTTATCATTGAAAGGTTATTTGCGTCCTGTGTTAGAATTAGAAAGCGGAAGCAACGATCCTATGGCTTATGTTTTGACGATTACGTTTCTAACACTTATCACAACTCCGGAAATGAGTTTATTGGGAGCGATTCCTATCTTTCTGCAACAAATCGGACTCGGTATAATATTTGGATTTGCAATGGGATGGATCGGGAAAAAAGTAATTAATAATATACGGTTAGATTACGAAGGAATGTACCCTGTGTTAATGATCGTAATCATGTTTTTTGCTTTCTCATTTACTAATTTCCTGGGAGGAAACGGATTCCTGGCTATTTATTTATCTGCAGTATATCTCGGAAATCAAGATATTATACATAAACAACAAATTATAAAGTGGTTTGACGGGTTTGCATGGTTAATGCAGATTTTGTTATTCCTAACGCTGGGGCTTCTTGTTTTTCCTTCCCACCTTATCGCAGTAGCAGGAATAGGATTGCTGATATCCCTGTTTTTAATGTTTGTAGCACGTCCAATCAGTGTATTCATCAGTTTATCATTTTTCAAAACATCGATACGTTACCGTAGCTTTATTTCATGGGTAGGACTCCGGGGTGCGGTTCCCATTGTATTTGCCACCTACCCCATGATTGCGGGCTTGCCTATTGCCGAGACAATTTTCAATATTGTATTTTTTGTTTCGTTAACTTCCCTGTTTTTGCAGGGAACTACCTTATCGCAGGTAGCAAAATGGATGGGATTACTTGAAGAAGATGTTCCCAATGTGGATATGCCTCTGACCATTCTAGAAAATGATAATATCCGTTCTAAATTAACGGAAATTGTACTTACCCAGGATAGCTTTGCCATTAATCGACGAATTGTAGATTTAGAAATACCGAAAGATATTCTAATTGCATTGATTCATCGGGGAGACGAGTATCTGATTCCGAATGGATCTACCGAACTGGAGGAAGGTGACCAGTTGTTTTTAGTATCGGGAGATCAAAAAGCAATTTATCGTGCGTTTTATAATGATATTGATGAAGATGAATAGAACAAATGTAATTTCCGTTGCAATACTTTTAATTCACATTGTTGTTATTATATTGTATCATGTTTTTGGATACATTGGCCATTACGGATACGATGATATACAGTATGCAAAACTGTCAAGCGATTTAATAAATGGCCAGATAGACTATAATGATCACTTTGTATATAGAACTCCGGTTATTCTACTTACGGCATTATCCTATCTGGTTTTTGGAATCAATGACCTTGCGTCCTCTCTTCCGTCGCTTTTTATTACCATAGGAATTCTTATATGCATCTTCTTTTTATTAAAGGAAAAAGGGAACATTCCATTAATAATAGGTTTGTCTTTAACTACATTCTCGAACTGGTTTATATTTTATTCCGATAAATTAATGCCGGATATATATGTCGCCTTTTTTGTTATACTATCCCTATTCATTTTACATTCGTATAAATTTAAAACGGCAAAGAAAAAACCATTTCTATATGCTTCCTTATTTTCATTGGCCTTATTTTTTGGCTTCTTGTCAAAAGGCACAATTGTATTGATATTACCACTCTTACTTTATTATCTTATCGTAGATATTTTATGTAAAAGAGATATTCGATTCTGGGTATATACCCTGTTTACAGGGTTAGCATTTCTTGTGATCTATTTCTTTATTATATGGTTGTTAACCGGAGATTTTTTCAAGCGGTTTGATGCTATCACAAGCAATAGTTATTTGAATTTATGTAGTTATGATCAGCAATCCTGGAAAGTCCTGTTAAAAAGAATCACTATTGACTTTTTTATGTTAATGATTCATCAGGGAATGATAACCGGTTTTATTTTTGTTTTAGCATTCCTTCTTCGCAGGAATACTTTTTCCTATTACAAGCTGGATGATTCTTTTTCGTTTTTCCTTATTTCCGCTCTGATTCTTTTTCTTTCCTCTAATTTTATGACGATATCTATATCTTCATATTCTCCAATGTGTTTAGATCCCCGGCATTATTTATTCCTGATACCTGTTGTGGCTGTGCCTGCGTCATTAATTATCACCGGTTTTATAAAAGAAAAGAAATACGCCTTTCAGATAATAGGCATACTGCTATTAATAGCTGCGATTGCCTTTGTTACAAAAAATAGTTCCTGCTGGAAATTATATTTGCCGTTAACTTTATTATTCGGGATATATTTCTTTATTAAAGACAGCAATAAATACCGAACTGTTTTTATCCTCGGTTTTATTTTTATCCTGGCAATCATTCCTTTTGACATGATAAGATACGCACAAAAGGTAAATTATCCTGAACAAAGAGAAATAATCAACCAACATATATTATCAATAAATGAAGATTGTTACATCATAACAGATGAAGTGCAAAACCGGTTAGGGAATTATTATTGTGGATTTAATAATAATTCGAATATCCATTTCCTGTCATACCATCAATTTGATATCGACTCCCTGGATATGAACAAAAGGAAGATACTATATTTGAATAACTACACCTGTAATTTGTCCGGTTATGATTTTAATGACTTACCCTATTATGCACAGATAATCGACACGGCAAATATCCTGCTCTTTGCAGATAAAGAACTGGGCATCTCTATTTATGAAATGAATACCCTTTCAGACCCTTCTTCTACAGGAATTTTACTTTTAGAATCATCTGCCTCCTTCGAACATGGCGTTCTTCCCCATTGGAATATCAACGATAATGAATTAGTTAATAAAGATGGAAAACGAGTGAATAAAGTGACGGAGTATTCCGCTACATTCTCCTATCCTGTTGATTCGTTACTTGCTGATCTAAATTCGAATTTATTAATATCATGTGAATTGCAATCATATTTCGAAGATAAAACAGAAGCAATGCTGGTAATTTCCATTGAGGATCACGAAAATTCATATATCTGGAAGGGAATTAATGTTAATAAATATATCCGGGCATATTCAAACTGGCAATTGCTGAAATTGAATACGGTCATACCTGAAAATGAAATAAAAGAACATTCGATAATGAAGATCTATTTATGGAATAAAGACAAGAAAACAGCTTATATCGATGATTTTGTAATTAAAATAATTACTTCGGAAAACTAAACCGGATTGATTAAGCGCTATCTACCCCAAATTATAAAGCTATAAATATCTAATTACTTTACAGGGATTCCCCACCGCAAGGCAATTGGATGGTATTGATTTTGTGACTACACTCCCCGCCCCTATTGTTGTGTTATCACCGATAGTAATACCCGCCAAAAGAACAGAACCTCCTCCTATCCATACATTACTCCCAATTGTTACAGGTGCAGTATATGATTTCCATAACACAGATGATGAATCATTCTCTTTTTTCAGTAAACGTTGTTGAGGATTTACAGGATGTGTGACCGCATAAATCTGAACATTAGGCCCTATTCCGGAATTACTTCCAATTGTAATTTTATTACAGTCCAGAAAGACGCAATTCATATTTATCTCACAATTATCTCCGATATGAATATTTTCTCCATAATCAACGAAGAAGGGAGGAGCAATTAAGACATTGTTTCCTTTTGTTCCCAACAATTGTAACAGAACCTGGTCGCGGGCTTCCACATTACGGGTGTCCAATTGATTGTATTTACTGGTCAATTCTTTTGCCAAATGCCATCGGGCAATTAATTCAGGGTCGGTAAAATCATATATTTCGCCTGCAAGCATCTTTTCTTTTTCTGTTTTCACCATATATTTATCTTTTTAAAAACAACATCTTTGTTTTAGCGTAACATTACAGCTTCATTTTATAACATGACTGTCATAAGAATAGATTTATCCATGCAAAAATACAATTAATTATAAGTTATCAGGGTAATGTATCATTTCAATTTTACAGATTCAGCAGAAAAGTGTAATTTTGCATATATGCAGAATTATTCATCAAAACTTTTAGAAAACGCAGTTAATCAAATATCCAAACTTCCGGGCATAGGAAAGCGGACAGCTATAAGATTGGCGCTATACCTTCTTAAACAATCGCCGGAGGATGTATCCGCTTTTACATCTTCTATTCTGGCAATGCGTAATGATGTATTTTTTTGCATAAACTGTCATAATATCTCTGATAATGAACAATGCGAAATTTGCCGGGACCCGCAAAGGAATAAAACACTTGTTTGTGTTGTACAGGATATTCGTGATGTAATCGCTATCGAAAACACCCATGCTTACCGTGGTGTTTATCACATTCTGGGAGGGGTTATTTCCCCAATGAATGGAATCGGAGTAGCCGAATTGAATCTGCAATCATTATTCGAACGCATGCAAAACGAAGCAATTGAAGAAATCGTGCTGGCTCTGCCTTCAACAACGGAAGGAGATACAACAGGATACTACATATTTAAACATGTACAATCTTCGGGATATCCTACTAAAGTAACTGTCATTGCCCGCGGATTATCGGTTGGCGATGAATTGGAATATGCCGATGAAATAACGCTGAGCAGATCATTATTAAACCGGCTCGATTTTGAATCATCCATATTAAAGAAATAGTTTCGAATGAAATGTCCATGAAATAAAAGTCCCACACTCAACGGAAATAATTAGGAAGGACATTCCATGTGATCTTAATTCAAAATAAAAATATAAGCAGATGAAATTTGATGTTTTTGACTTCTTTTCCCAGGTACTTATTATTACGTTTGTCGTAATCATGATGATGGTACTCATTGAATTTCTCAATGTCAAAACACGAGGGAAATTGCTTGTTTTACTGGAAAAGCATCCAAGAATCCAGATCTGGATTGCCGCATTGCTGGGGCTGATTCCCGGTTGTATTGGAATCTTTGCGGTAGTGTCTTTATATACTCATCGTTTAGTGACTTTCGGAGCCTTGCTGGCAGCTGCCATTACCAGTTTTGGAGATGAAGCTTTCTTTATGATTTCACTCATCCCAAAGCAAACGCTGATCCTTGTCGTTATCTTATTTGGAATTGCTATCATAGCAGGATACATTACCGATTTGATTTCACACAGGAAAACAGCACAACAAATCGACCAGGAAGATACGTTTGATGTACACCAGCACGATTCCTGTACAACACATACCGGAAAAGAAACAAAATATATTTTCGGTAAAGTTTCCATACACCGCGTTATTTCCATAGTAGTGGTTGGAATGTTCATTATAGGAATTACAACCGGTTCTCTGGGTCATGATCATTCCATCGCGGACAGTTTTTCTCTTCATTCGCATATAGAAGATCAAGAGGTAACAGATTGTGACCATAGCACCCATGATCACCGGCATATGGAGCATCATCATAGCCCGTTTTCAGGGGAGAATCTGGTTTTCCTTATCATTGCCGCATTCACATTTATCTTATTACTCACCGTAAATGATCATTTCTTCGAAGAACATATCTGGAATCATGTCATCAAGAAGCATTTTCTGAAAATTTTCATCTGGGTATTCTCTATCATGCTGCTTATAAAAATCGCCGGATTGTTTATTGATGTGGAAGCCTTTTCTTATAGCGCATGGGGAAAGGTCATTTTGTTATTCTTCGCTTTATTAATAGCATTAATCCCTGAGTCGGGGCCGAATTTGATTATTTTGTTCCTTTTTATCGATGGAGTTATTCCATTTAGTACTTTACTTGCAAATTCAATCTTACAGGAAGGCCATGGCGGATTGCCGCTTATCGCAGAAAAACCCAAGGATTTTTTAAAATTGAAGGTTATCAAGTTTATAATTGCTTTAGTTGTCGGTTTGTCGGGATTGTACTTCGGGTTTTAATCAGTACAATACAGTCTATTTAAAAATATTGTACTTGCAATAAATGCAATCCCATCGAAACGGAGCAAAATAAACCGTTTGTATTTATTCCCTCATTACGGGATGTCAAGGAATAGTATATGTTTCCCCCTGTAACATCTGTATAAACCTTTCCGAGAACTGGGACACCTATAAACGAGAGTAAATATATCTTTCCCAGAATTGGGACACCTATAAACGAGGATAAATATACCTTTCCCAGAGTTGGGACACCTATAAACGAGGATGAATATACCTTTCCCAGGATTGGGATACCTCTAAACGAGAGTGAATATATCTTTCCCAGGATTGGGATACCTCTAAACGAGAGTGAATATATCTTTCCCAGGATTGGGATACCTCTAAACGAGGATAAATATACCTCTCCCAGAGTTGGGACACCTCTAAACGAGGGTGAATATACCTTTCCCAGGGTTGGGATACCTCCAAACGAGAGTGAATATATCTTTCCCAGAGCTGGGAAACATTCATGCAAGAGTGCGGACATGTTGACAAAAGGACAATTCTTTTTAACATTATTATTCCCCTCTGTTTAATTTTCTATTATTGGCCACTACCAATGATGCTTTTTCATTTGTTCTGTGTTATTTACCATTGATCATTATTTCTATAACTTCTATTGCCTGGAAGATCTTAATATCATCATTTCTGTTGTCATTTTACTATATCAACTTTGAACAAGTTCGAATGAAAAAATAGTGTATTTTTGTAATCCTTAACTATCGGTATATAAGCTTATGAGAAAATTAATGATTGTGCTCTATATATTCTCTATAGGACATATTGCATTTGCCCAGGACGCATATTGGGTATTCTTCACTGATAAAAATAACACTTGTTTTGACCCTTTCAGCTATTTCGATTCTTATGCGATAGAACGAAGAATACAAAATAATATCTCACTATACGATTCGACCGACTTTCCTCTAACATCCTCATACGTGGAAAAAGTAACTCTTTTAGCGGAAGAAGTTTTGGGAGAAACCCGATGGTTCAATGCCCTTGCTATCTTTGCCACAGAAGAAAATTTTTTAAAGATACAAACCTTCCCTTTTGTAAGAGAAATTGTTCCTATACGTTCATCTCTTATGCTTTGCCAATACCGTGATCTGATAAGTGAACAAGAAGTTCCTGTGAGCAATAACAATATTGATTCTTCCAAAACCATTTTTGCATCAGCCCAGGTACAACGTATGGAGGGAGACTCGTTTATTGAAAAAGGAATCGATGGAAAAGGAATCCGCATTGCTGTTTTTGACGGAGGATTTCCGGAAGTAGATACGCATATTGCTTTCGAACATTTACGGAAAAACAACAAGATTATCAAAACATGGAATTTCTGCAACAAAAAAGAAGACGTATATGGTTACAGTTCTCACGGAAGAATGGTTCTTTCATGTATTGCCGGCATAAAAGGCAATCAAAAGCTAGGGCTTGCAACCGGAGCCGAATTCCTATTAGCCAGGACAGAAGTCGAGATAGAACGATACAAGGAAGAAGTATGGTGGCTAATGGCTGCAGAATGGGCAGATAAAAACGGCGCCCATATTATTAACAGTTCTTTAGGATATGGTGGGGAACGTTATTATCCATCACAGATGGATGGAAAATACTCTTTGGTAACCAGAGCTGCGAATATGGCTGCATCCAAAGGCATACTGGTAGTGAATGCTGCGGGTAACGAAGGAACGGATAAGGAATGGAACCGTTCCATAATTGCACCTGCCGATGCCGACAGCATTTTAACAATAGGAGGAATTTTTCCTATGTCAGATTATCGCATAAATTTCAGTTCCGTAGGGCCTACTGCCGATGGAAGATTAAAACCCAATGTTGTCGCATGGGGACAAGCTTCCGTTGCAGGAAAGACCGAGTGGGTGTACCGTGTTAGCGGTACTTCATTTTCATCTCCTCTCGTAGCCGGATTTGCGGCCTGTGCATGGCAGACAAACCCGAATCTTACGAATATGCAACTGAAAACAGAAATAGAACGTTCCGCAGATTTATATCCTTATTTCGATTATGATCTCGGATATGGAGTTCCTCAGGCTGGTTATTTTATCAACGGAAAGAAGACTACTATTGATCCCGATGCTATAACTATTTTAGAAGCGGAAAACACAATACAAATAATACTTAACCATTCTCCTGAAAAGGATTCTCTCCATGAAAAAAAATACAGAAACCAAGGTTATATTTATTACCACGTACAAGATGAAAAAGGCGTTTTGGTAAAATACCTGGTGTTGTCTGTACCTCAGCAGGAATCCGGATATGATAACTGGAATAAAAAAGACAGAGGCGATTCTACCGGTAATAATGAAAACACAGAGGAATCAGAACCGAAGCTGGAAAAAACAATTGTTCTTGCCCAGGTAGAAAAATCAGAATTAAAGCCGGGGTATATACTTCGGGTCTGTTATAATGGTATCGTTAAAGAATATTCAAAATAAAGCGAACAAGGAATGAAAAACAATAGAGTTTCTATAGCATTGATAAGTTTTCTGATTCTTTTCTGTATCTTTGACAATACCTATGGGCAACAAGATACGTTGGTGTTCAGAATAATCGATCTTAATAAAAAAGAAAAGAAAGAGGTTTGTTCCTTTGGCATAATTGCTAACGGAGGGTTTATATTGCCTCCAAAAGATAATACATATTATCGTGTCCGGTATGGAAATTCTTTACAAGGGATGCTTGGCTTCCAATTTAAAGCACGGTTGGCAAAGTGCTATAGCATGGGATTTGACTTGCTTGTTTCGGGAAATCGTTACGATATACGGCAGGATGAAGGGAAATGGTTTACCGACCGGGAACAACATCGCAAAGAATTATTCCGCACAGGAGATTTATCGCTTGCTTTCACCCACCAGTTCAAACTCAATAAAGGAATCCGGCAAACCTGGGCAATAGAAGCATCTGTGTATGGAGCGTATGTGTACTCTGCAAGCCTCAAAAAAATAGATATTGATTACGACCCTGTAAACATCTACTCCGGGCAAACACGTACCGTTGTCGTAGAAAGGCATCTGCCTTACCTGGAACGTTGGGTATGGGGATTGAGGCTAAATCTTACATACAAAGGAATTGGTATATATGCTCAATATCGTATGAATGATATTGTAAAGTTAGGACAACCTGTTGATAACACATCGTTCGATATGCCTAAACTATCTGTGGGTTTGACATTTTCCGGAAAGATATTTAAATTTTAATTTATAAACTAATATGAAAAAATACGGGAAAGATATTTTAAAATTAATTTTATTCCTTTCATTAGGATTCTTTTTTGTCTGGCTGTCTCTAAAAGATCTCTCGGTTGAACAACGATCGATGATCCTGGTAAATGCAAAAGAAGTCATGCATGATAACCGTTGGGTATATTTGCTCATCTGTATGTTGATTGGTGTTTTGAGCGTTCTTTTCCGGGGGCTTCGTTCCGTATTAATGATTGAACCTTTAGGATACAAAGTATCCAAAGAAAACTCATATCACGCTGTAATGATCGGTTACCTTGCCAATCTTGCATTCCCCAGATTGGGAGAAGTATTACGCTGTACCATTCTTCAAAAATACGAGAAAGTTCCTTTTCAGAAATCACTCGGAACAGTAATAACAGAACGAATTATCGACACGATTATATTCGGTATTCTTTTTCTATTAGCATTGGGATTGGAATGGGAAAAGTTATTTTCTATTTTTTCAAACAACAACATAGCTGAAAAAATAGCGGCTATGTTCTCAGGAGGCGGAAAATATATCATTCTTGGCATCATCATCGGTATTGTCGTATTAATCTATGCTTTGCGTAAGAAAATCTCCAATTTATCTATTTACCAGAAAATCGTAAAGATATTAAAAGGATTCTGGGAGGGTTTGATTTCTATTAAGGACCTAAAAAAGCCCGGTCTTTTCATTATCTATTCTTTGTTAATCTGGCTATGTTTTTATTTGATGTTCTATGTCTGCACGTTTGCTTTCCCAAATATGGTAGCATTAGGTATAAAGGGGGCCATGTTGGCATCGCTATCTTGTGTGGTTATCGGAACCGTTGGATTCGTTGTTGCACAGGGTGGCTTGGGCGCATATCCCCTACTTGTTGCCATGGTATTATTACTTTATGGAATTCCCGAAGAATCCGGGCTGGCCGTTGGATGGGTAGTATGGACAACCGAAACACTAATGTATATTGTTTTAGGGTTAGTATCTATATTAATGATCTCATTTAAAAAAGATAAAGCAAAAGCAAAAGAGAAAGTATAAACACATGGATTACATAAAAGAAATACAAAAGAAAATATTTTCATCCGGACAAGACGTTTCCGGTTCCCTTCAAATATGGAAAGATCTAAATAAAAAGATCGTCTTCACCAACGGATGCTTCGATATTTTGCATCGTGGACATGCCGACTATTTAGCGCGGGCAGCATCATTGGGAGATATATTAATACTGGGACTGAATACGGATAAATCCATACGAAACTTAAAAGGTTCTTCCAGACCTGTTGTGGATGAATATTCCCGCGCCTTTATTTTAGCTTCTTTTCTTTTTGTAAATGCAGTAGTTCTATTTGACGAAGAAACTCCCCTGGACTTAATCAACTTTATCCAACCGGATATATTGGTTAAAGGATCCGATTATAAAAAAGAAGATATTGTCGGAGCAAATATTGTAGAAGCAAAAGGAGGCCGAATCATCACTATGGATTTTGTCCCGGGATTCTCCACTACCTCTATTATAGAAAAAATAAAAGACTTATAACTTATCAAAATGGAAAATAATAAACTAATCATGCAAATCTGCTTATCGGTTTTGCTGGTATTGTTATTTTCCTGCAAAGAAAAATTCGTACCCGATCCCGTTGTTACGTTTGAACTTCCGGCAAAGAACACAACATACAATGTTCATGATGAAGTGTCCTACAAGATAAAAATATCAAGTGAATTTACCATTCGATCGATCTCGGTATATATTGCGACGAAAGGTCATTATAAACATTCATATACGGACACCTATAATCCCGACACAAAGGATATTCTTATATCAGGATCGTTGCAGATTACGAACGAAAACCTGGAAACAGGAACCCACTATATTGTTGTAGTTATATCCGACGGTAAGAATTCCACGTACCACATGAACCCGGTTTTTATCAATGAAATTCCCCGTAAGTTGCAAGGCTGGTTGGTTGGAGCCAGATACAATGGCTATACATTGTATCTGGTAGATGAAACATTAAATTCCGTACCGGTTTTCCGGTCTTCGCACAACTATTCGTTCCATGCTGTAGATAATAAAAGCCATCTTTGTTATATAGCAGGAGAAACAACCGGCGATTTAACGGCATTTGATTATTCAAAAAGAAATATAGCCTGGACTATTCCCAATAATGGTACCGAAATCAATAATAAAAAATATTTTACAAGCCTGAACTTTTATCAAGATCGATTATACGTTGGAATTTATCCGTCAAGCCTGGCCCTATATGCAACCAATGGTACATCCGCCGGTACATTAAGCTTCGAAGAATCTTATTATCCTCAAAATGTATTTTCCGGACAATATCTTTTTGTCGCATTGAAAGGTATGGTTCAAAATGAATACAAACTGCAAATGTACTACCGTTCTCATGCATTAGTGCAGGAAATCAAAACATCCTCCATCCCTGAAAGATGGTTTGAATTGAAAGACGGGCATTTACTAGCCTTTTATTCAATCCCAACTACAGCATGGATCGCAAATATTACCCCTGACCCTCTTTGGAGCAAGCCTGTTTATTCAAATCTCGGGAACATCAACGATGTTATCAGAATAGATAATGATCACTATGCGATTGCCCATGGGAATAAGGTATCTATTTACAGCGCAAGCGAAAATACACTAAAAACCCTTATACAAAATGTCGATTGTACTGCCCTCGGATACGACATGCTATCAGGTCAATTCTATATCGCCGAAAAAGGAACAATAACAATATGTGATTCCTCCGGAAATAATATGCATACTCTTTTGTTTGAAGGAGAAATTCAATTCGTATCTCCCGTATATAATAAATGAAAAGAAAAGTTATTATTACCGCAGACGGATCAAGCAGTATATACATGGAAGACCTGGATGAACATTATCATTCCGTGCATGGTGCAATCCAGGAATCTCAGCATATCTTTATAAAATCCGGTTTATTGTCAAACAATCTGAAGCAATTGGAAACAATTTCCATCTTGGAGATTGGTTTTGGAACAGGCCTAAATGCACTGTTAACCTATTTTTCTGCCAACGAGACACATAAGAATATACATTATACGGCAATAGAATTTTATCCCGTCAATAACGAAGAATTACAATTATTAAACTATGGGAATCAACTCCCCTATCCACAGGCAAATGAAATTTTCCGCCTGATTCATGCTGCACAGTGGGAAAAGGGCGAACCCATATCGGGTCACTTCACTATTTGTAAAAACAAAATATCTGCTTTGGAAATTCATTTGCCGGAAAACACATTCGACCTGGTATATTTTGATGCATTTTCCCCCGACTCCCAACCGGAGTTATGGTCGACCCTATTATTCGACAAAATATACAATAGCATGAGGTTAAATGGAGTTTTTATTACTTATTCCACCAAAGGAAATGTAAAACGCGCTTTGAGACAAGCCGGGCTCTTGATTGAAAAATTACCCGGCCCTCCCGGAAAAAGAGAAATCCTAAGAGGATTTAAATATTAACAGTTGAAAAACTCTTTCAAAAAAGCAAACGGTTTGTACTTTTATCCATTCTTCTGTGATTTTTTATATATATTTGCATTCAGATTATTTATTCAAAGATACAAAGTAATATGAATACCAAATATTTTATTTCCTTATTATGCCTATCTGTTTCATTTATACTTAATTCGGAAGCGCAGCCTACCGACTACAGCAATATCAGTATGGAAAACAAGATATATCATCCTGATATTCTTTCTATGAAAATAGATAATAAAGCTATAGATTTTTCTTTGCCGATTATAATCCTGAATTCATCGGAACAGCTTACACTAACTTTTGATGATGAAAGTGATCAATCGAAATATTTAAAATATACATATATCCATTGTACCTATGATTGGAAGCCAACACCCAACTTCCAGAAAATCGACTACATGAACACATATATGGAAGGTGAGACCTTTAATACCCAAACTTCTTCCAATACAATCCAATTTTATACTACCTATTCGTTGGATTTTCCCAATGACGATGTGAATGTGAGTAAATCAGGAAATTATATTTTATATGTATATGAGGACGATAATGAAAATTATATACCCATTCTTACACATCGATTTACTATTGCAGAGAAACTGGTTGAGATTTCGGCCAATGTTCAGCAGCCATACGATATTTCCGTACGCAATACCAAGCAAGAAGTATCGTTTCAGATTAGCAATCCCAACTTTCGGATTAATAACGCAAGCAGAAACCTGAAGGTGGTTATCTCCCAAAATGGCCGCTACGACAATGCCTATATTGCTACAACTCCTACCGTTACATTAAACGATGTACTACGATACGATCGCCAAAATGAAATCCTGTTTGAAGGGGGCAGTGAATTTCGCATCTTCAATATTCGTTCTATACGCAGTGCCATGGAACACATCAGCCGCAATGCATATGAAGGAGGAGAAAATCACACTTATGTAGATATTGATAAGGAAAGAGTTTACCTTGCCTATGAAGACAGGATTGACATTGACGGATGCTATTTTATTGCAGCAGATGATGGGTATAATTTACAAAATGCGGATTATACAAATGTATACTTCTCCCTGATCTGTACACCTCCGAAAGATGTAGATCTGTATATATACGGAGAATTAACCAATTGGACGTTATCGCCGAAGGCAAAATTAGAATTTCATGAATACAGGAAGCAATGGGAAGCATCCCTATATCTGAAAACAGGCTATTACAATTATACCTATCTGGCTCTTCCCAAAGGAAGCAAAGAAGCTACATTTATGTACACGGAAGGAAATTTTTGGCAAACAGAAAACAGATATATCTTTCTGGCCTACTATCAGGGAGACGGAGCATTATATGACAGGGTTATCGGATATACCCAATATTTTTCATTTGAGAAAGAAGGATCTGCCGGATTGAAATTCCTGAAACCAAAACAGTAAAATTCAATTACCAATTACGAGAATAAGGAGCGTCATTGCCGACAACAGTACGTTGTGTAAAAGCATACATCATTCTTAATTCTTAATTTATGTGACCTCTCCTAGTAAATAATCTTTTGCAAATTTTCCTTCATTAAATAGAAGATCTATGCAGCTCATATTAGATACAAAACCTAAACGATCGGAGAACACCTGCCGGTAAGGGGTCTTTATATATGGTTCCCTATCTTTATTCTTAGGGCTGATATCCTGACGCAAATCATCAATCCCTTTATCATAAACCGGTATATATTGGGATGTTAAGAGGTATTGTTTTGGAAGTCCGAATAACCTCAATACTAAATCAAATAGCTGTCTGTTATACTCAAACAGATTATTGATATTTTGCTGCGTATAAAATACCTCAAAATAGTCGCGATAATATAAAAAGAAAGGACTCGTATTATAAGCTGCTTCTATGGCTCGCCAATGAGTACGTTGCCAGGGTTGTTGATAATCGATCTGAATCCGATTTATCGGGCAGTTGTGTAATCCTGCCTTTTTTACCGGAATAGTCAAAGGTAACAAACCGTTGGCGCCCGGGATTATACAACGGTTACGATATGTTTGCTTTACAAAATTCTCCTGGTATTCAATATAGACTTTATCTGCCCGTAAAAATGCCAACAGATACTCCACCGGCGGTAAATATGCAATAGAAAGTACTACCATTGAATTTTTTCTATAATAATTTTGAAAGTTTAATCATTCCTATATAAAGTGCTTATCTTTCAATGAAGTTGTCAATGTTTAACTCAGGATATTATCCCCCTCAAAAGAAAGGGGATATTGAAACAAGTTACCAATGACAGAGATTGCTTCGTTCCTCGTAATGACGCTCTTAGCCAACATATTGCCGTCATTGCTGTAGAAGTTAATTAATCCACACGTTTGATATCTGCGCCAATAGCTTGCAAACGCTTATCTATATGTTGATATCCCCTATCAATTTGTTCTATATTACTGATAACACTCTTTCCTTTTGCAGATAAAGCAGCTATCAGCTGGGCAACTCCCGCGCGTATATCAGGAGATGTCATATTCGTCCCCCGTAATGGATTCTGATGGTTCAAGCCTATAACAGTTGCCCTATGGGGATCGCAGAGAATAATCCTCGCACCCATATCTATTAACTTATCCACAAAGAACAAACGGCTCTCAAACATCTTTTGGTGTATCAATACACTCCCTTTTGCTTGTATAGCCGTAACGAGAGCTATACTGATAAGATCCGGGGTAAAGCCTGGCCAGGGAGCATCGGAAATGGTCATAATAGATCCATCCATGAATGTTTCGATTTCATAACATTCCTGTTCAGGGATAAAAATATCATCCCCCACCCTTTCCATCTGTATACCTAAACGGGAAAATACGTCAGGGACAATTCCCAGATAATCATATCCAACATCTTTTATCGTAATTTCAGAACGGGTAATTGCCGCCATGCCGATAAAACTGCCTATTTCAATCATATCAGGTAATAAACGATGCTCACATCCATGTAGCTTCTCCACCCCTTCGATTGTCAACATATTGGATCCTACTCCCGAAATCCTGGCCCCCATATTATTCAACATCGTGCAAAGTTGATATAGATAGGGTTCACAGGCTGCATTAAAAATAATGGTCTTACCTTCTGCCAAAACTGCTGCCATAACAATATTGGCAGTACCTGTCACCGATGCCTCATCCAATAACATATAACATCCGCGAAGACATTCCGCCTCTACTTTATATGTCAAACTCTGTTGAGAATAATCGAACTTTGCGCCTAACTTGGATAATCCGACAAAGTGAGTATCGAGTCTTCTCCTGCCAATTTTATCCCCTCCCGGACGAGGAGCACTTCCCTTGCGAAACCGGCCCAGCATAGGCCCCAAAATCATGATCGAACCTCGCAAACTATTCGCTTTCGTATAAAAATCCTTTGTCTCCAGATAACTGAAATCTATATCTGTTGCTTCAAACGAATAGGTATCGTGGGACAATTTCTCCACGTGTACACCCATTCCTTTCAAAAGTTCAATCAGCCGATTGATATCCTGTATATCGGGTAAATTCGATATGGTGACTTTATCTTTCGTCAACAATACCGCACATAAAACTTGTAATGCCTCATTTTTCGCCCCCTGGGGCACTAATTTTCCATGAAGGCGATTTCCCCCATTTATTTCAAAACTACTCATGTGACTCTTTTTATTATGATTTACAAAGTTAAGAAAAAAAAGAAATACAGAAGTAAACAAACCATTTAAATCCAAAAGAAAGTTTATTTGTTTTTTCAGTATATTTGTACTTTATTTTCAAATCTACTACAATATAATGAAAAAGGGCCTTGTTTATAAAATCATTTTTATCTTTTTAACCGCTTTTATCCACGAAATAGGGTATGGAAATACCAATACAAGACAATATTGTAAAAACCTTATCGATTCTGCAAAAAAAGAATGCTTGGCGAGAAACTATGTTAAGTCCATGGGAATTTTGACAGAGGTACAACCTATAATAAAAGAAAATAAATTTGTCGAGCTAGAAATACAAAGGCTAAACATTATAGGGGTAATTCACAGCTATTTATTAGCCTATGATAAAGCTATGGAATATTATACAGATGCGTATGATATTGCAGTTAAATCTCATAACTTGAAATCACAATCTACCATTTTAAATAATATTTCGATTGTATATCGCGATAATAATGAAGCTGATAAATGTTTCGATTATTTAAAAAAAGCTTATGATATATCGGTAAAGTTGGGCGATAATAAAGGAATAGGAGAAATTGCAAATAATATAGTTTATGTCGCTATTTATAAGAAAGATACCGCGTTAGGTGAACAGTATATAAATATTGCAAGAAATGTACAAACCGACAATAAAGAACTTTTCATAAAAACCCAAATCGTAACTATTGAGTTTTTATTATTTAAAAAGGATTATGTTGCTGCGGAATCCATGGTGTTGCATCTTTTACAAGAGGAAGAAAAAATAGAAATGGAACCAAAACATAAAATTTCTCTTTTCTTTTTCCTCGCCGAAATTAGTCAAAATAAAAAGAATTACGAAAAAGCTGTTTATTATCTCAATGAAATATTGAAAGAAAAAGTTACTTTAAGAGAAAAGATCAAGGCTTATGAGCGATTGTCTGAACTTTATCAAGAAAGCAACTCATTTACGTTGGCTTTACAATACAAAGATTCCGTTTTACAGACAAGCGATTCTTTACATAAAATAAATAACAAACAATACATGGAAATGAGTCATGTTCGAATGGCATTGCTGAACTCGGAAAAAGAATTGGCCGAAAGTAAAGCAAAACAAAAAGTAGAACATATTTTGATTATATCTATTACTGCTTTTATCTGTCTTCTTGCCATTATTTTGATTTGTTTATTTCGCATACAGTCCATACGCAATAAACAACGTAAACAAATAACCGAATTGGAATTGGAGAAAGAAAAAAACCAGAAATTGTTATTGGAACAGCAATTTAAAGAACACGAAACATTGGCTTTATTAGAGCAAGAGAAATTAAATAATGAAATAGAAACTAAAAACAGGCAGCTTACAGCACGAATTTTATCACAATCGAATAAGAACAAATTAGTAGAAGAAATATTGGAAATACTACCCAAATCCGGCAACAAAATAGGGGCAAAGACACTATCATTGACTCGCCGAAGATTGAAAATGGAATTGAAAGAAAGTACCGAACTGGATGCTTTCCTTGTTCATTTCGAACAAACAAATCCTAAGCTTTTCTCTTTCTTAAAAGAATATCATCCGGACCTGACAACCGGTGAAATTCGTTTGCTTTCTTATATTTATCTTGATTTGAATGCAAAAGAAATAGCGTCTTTGTTAAATATAACACACGATTATTGCAAAAAAAAGAAACAACGCCTTGCCCATAAAATGAGGGTTCAAACGGGACAACTGCATGATTACTTAATAAGCATCGCATAATTTGCTTTTTGTTTTCACTCTTCGATTTCTTTTTTAGTTTAGAGATCAAAATACAGTATATTTTATTGTTAACCTGATTTTTGTAGCTTAAATTTATCTTCTTTTTCTTCCATTTGTCTCCGTTTTGTCCCTCCAAGTAATAAATCTTTCTTTTATATTTGCCGAAAAATTACTATTAATATGAATTGGTAAAGAAAAAATAATGAAAATGATGGCATTTTTGTTTCTGTATTTCCTATATTACATATTGCGCTCGGGTATCAATAACGTCCGACTATTCGGAAAGTACCCCGGCATTTACTTTGGAGGTTTCCGGGAAGCCGGAAAGTATCCCAGTGTTTACTTTGGAGGTTTCCGGAATACCGGAAAGTATCCCGATATTCACTTTGAGGGTTTCCGGAAGGTCGGAAACCTCCAAAGTAAATGCTTTGCTTGTTTCCGAACGTTCGGACGGCTTCTCCAAAGAAATAGAATGGTAAAAATAATAACCGGATTAACTCTATTGAACTCGCAAGCTCGGTTGCTTCATTCCCAGCAATGATGGAAAAAACTTGAAAATCAAAACAAAATAAATATCAACCATTGAATTTTGAACATTGAATATTGAATATTAACTAATGAATTATTAACAAAAACTTTTAATCAATGAAAAGGGTTTTATTAATCTTAACAGTATTTTCGCTGTATGTACGGCAAGGGCATGCACAACAACGGCAAACATGGACAGAGGATTTTGACGGTGCCTTGCCTCCAGCCGGGTGGACGGTTTCTTCCAGTTCTGTAAGTGGATACTGGTTACCCAATACGGTTTATTACCAACCGGGATCATCGTCAACAAATCCTCAATCTTATTGGGGAACTATACCCGGTAACCCGGGAGATTCGGTTATCTTACTGACGCCTGTTTATAATTGTACAAATTATGAATATGTCTTTTTACGATTCAGTCATATTTGTAAAGTTTCTCCTAATGATATTGTCAGGATTGAGTATAGCATTGATATGGGAGGAAGTATGAGTCCGTGGGAAACCTTGTCTTGGGATACGTATTTGGGTTCTGCAGCAAATTATCATAGTACAGGCTTTAATGCGGCCAGCTATCCCCAATGGAGAACGGATGACAGTACGGTATTTCCATCCCAGTCCTGGTGGGAAGAAGAATTATTCGATCTGACCAGTAAAGTTGGCCGGGCGCACGTACAACTCCGTTTCGTTATCAAACACGGAACCATACTGGGAACGAATGCTTCTTACGGGTGGCTCCTGGATAATTTCCGGTTGGATGCAGCCGAGCATGAAATATATCCTCCTACGGTAGAATTTACAGCTCCTTATGTAGGGGATACGGTGTATACGACGGGGCCTTTTGAAATAAATGCGAGGGTAGAGACCGGCACAAATGCTCCCATAAAAACACCCTGGTTGAAATATACAGTAACACAACCCGGCAAGCAAGCCGTAACAGATTCCATCTTAATGACCCATATAGCAGGAAACAGTTTATGGAAAGCTGCAATTCCCAAATATATGGCGGGAACACAGGTTTCCTATTCTATTACAGGAAGCGACACGATGGGTAATGAGGCAATGGCAAATTCCGGGTATGTAATAAAATACTTTTGCAGCGGACAAATAGCTCCCGTTATTGATTACTCATATACAGGAAATGAGCAAATGGTAATGCTTCCTGCAGGAATATATCAATTAGAATGCTGGGGTGCACATGGTTGGGCAATGAATAAGACCTATCAGGGCAAGGGGGGATATTCAAAAGGCACATTAACGATACCCCATTTGCAAACTTTTTATATTTATGTTGGAGAAGGAGGACAGGTTCCTACTTCGGTTGCCGCAAACACTTGGACGTTCAATGGGGGTGGAACGGGGCATCCTGTAAATAACTATTATTGTGGTAATGGAGGCGGAGCTTCCGATATCAGGACTGTCGGTGGAAGTTGGGATAATGCAGCAAGTTTATCAAGTAGAATTATCGTAGCCGGTGGCGGCGGAGCCGGAAGAGATGCCACATGCATTGGCGGAAATGGAGGCGGTACAGCAGGGGGAGCCGGCACTTCTTTTAATCCGGACCAAACCGGTGGACCAACAGGGGGAACTCAAAGCGCCGGTGGAACCAACAGCGGTTATGCATCAGCACTAACAGCAGCAACATTAGGGAAAGCAATGACTTGGAATGGCTCAAGGCTACCTGTGGATATCTTAGTTGGTGGTGGTGGCGGTTACTATGGCGGCGGTTCCGGTAGGGTTGCCGGTGGTGGTGGATCCGGTTATATAGGTGGCGTCACAAATGGCACAATGACAACAGGCGCAACAGACAATCCAAGCGGGAACAATAATGGATATATAAGAATAACGTCTATATCCATTCCTAATGATTGTTTTGATTATTCCGCAGCTATACATTCTATAGATATGCCGGACACGGTAATGCTATTACCTGCAATACAATTTCCGGTAATAGCGACAATAAAGAATGTTGGTAAACTGGATATGGATTCGGCAATCGTGTCGTATTCTATTAATAATGCAGCTCCTGTATCCAAGAACGTATATTTTAATCCCGCCTTGCCTTGGGATTTTATTTATCCGGATACAATAGGGTATTATTCTCCGAGTACGAACGCTTTTGATACGGTAGTTGTTTGGGTGAGCTTACCTAACGGGCAAACGGATAACATTACCCGGGACGATACGCTGACAAAAGTTGTCTATGGCGCTACCGATATCTTCATGGAGTTTGTTGATCCTCCTGCCGATACGGTATATTCAACAAGGCCCAATGAGATAAAAGCAAGAATATCCACTTTATCGGGAACACCTCTCAACCAAGTGTCGTTAGATGTTGCCTGTACGTATGAGGGAATAACCAGCCATGATATTTTAACCATGAACCCGGATGCATCGGATAATTTATGGAAAGCGATTATCCCTAAAAAACGCGCCGGTACGGATGTTGTTTATTCCATTAGCCTGATAGATATTTCCGGCAATAACATACAATTGTCCGGTAGTTATTATATCAAACGTGCCGATTGCGGAATTGTTGGTGGTAACGATAATTGTTCGGACTATTCCATAAGTACATATTCCATAGATATGGCCGATACGATAGCGGTCTTGCCTTCAACACAAATTCCGATAGCAGCAACCATACGCAATGCTGGTATCTTGAATATTGATTCCGTGATCATATCCTATTCCCTTAATAGTGCTGCTCCGGTATCCAGGAACATATATTTTAATCCGGCCTTGCCGTGGGACTTTAATTACCGGGATACGGCAGGCTATTATACACCCAAGGTAAATGGCTTTGATACGGTGGTTATTTGGGTGAGTTTACCCAATGGACAAATAGATGATATTACAGGGGATGATACGTTAACGAAACGCATATACGGTAAAAGCGGTATATTGGCAAACTTTGTTAATCCTCCTGCCGATACGGTATACAAAACAGGCCCTTATGAGATAAAAGCAAGGGTATCTGTTTTGTCCGGGCCGCCTGTCAGTCAGGTGTCGTTGGATGTTGCTTATACCTATGAAGGAGTAACTACCCATGATATTCTGCCCATGAACCTGGACGCATCGGATAATTTATGGAAAACTACTATTCCGCAGAAACGCTTCAAAAACTATGTTGCATATTCGATTAGTTTGACGGATGTATCAGGCAATAATATTCTATTGTCAAAGACTTATTACATAAAGCGTCTTTGTGAAGAAACGAATGATGGATGCGATTCGAATTCAGTGGCATTGGTATCCATAGATTCCCCGCAGAAAACGGGAGTGCCGGCAGGCAATACAACGCCGGTACGGATAACGTTACGCAATAAAGGAGCGGCAGACCTGGACTCCTGTTATTTAAACTGGAGCCTAAACGGTGTACTACAACCTGGGACAATCGTATATAAAGATTCCTTGCCGGATGATTTCACCGACACGATCACCATAGGGTACTATACTCCCTTGGCAGGTAAGCGGGATACCCTGGTAGTATGGGTAAGCATGCCCAATGGGCAGCAGGATCCCACTACGGGTGATGATACATTGAAAGTGTCTTCGTATGGATGCCCGCTTATTACACCGGGTGCCCATTTGGTAGGAACAGGCGGGACATTCTCCACCTTGGAGGAAGCCTTGAATATAATACGTAATTGTGGAGTAAGCAGCAACCTTGTTTTACAGTTGAAAGGAGTAGATACAACGAATGTAGATTTGAGTAATATCTCGGATTACATGCAGGGACATACCTTAACCATTACCTCGTATGATAATAATCCTGATAGCGCAACAATTAAGGTTCGCAGTGGAGCAGGAATCATATTGAACAAAAGTAACAATGTTGTAATAAAAGCTATTACGGTAGATGTTTCAACGGCTGCCATCCTGCCGGCAATCCAATTTACAGGAGCATGTGCCAATGTAGTTATTCGGGATTGTAAATTACTGGGAGATTCCACAACTACTTCATCAAACGCAAATAAAAATGCGCTCATATATAAGGCAATGAGTACAGGAATGCTGGATAGTATATTTATTATAAATAACCTGTTAAACGGAGGATACAACGGTTTTAATCTTTATGCTGGCGCATCAAATTCTGTGTATGCGACTAATATAGTATTTGACAGTAATACGGTTAGTAATCAATATTATCATGGTATCCTTATGTATTGGGCTGATATTACTACTCGTTATAATACCTTTTTAAGTAGAACAACAAATGGTGCAGCAGCTAATTGGCGGGCTATATATATGTCTTCTACTAATGGAGATATAATAGGAAACCGTGTGATTCAACGCAATAGCGCAAACATAACAACGCCGGTAGGAATATATCTCAGTGGTATAAATTATTCAACTACTATTACACACGATAAAGCATTAATCGCCAATAATGAAATTATAATATATACAACATCTGCTACTACTACTTATTCGGGAATATATGTAACTGATAAAACCAATGCTGCTATTATTCATAATTCCATTTATGTAGGAGGAAACAATGGAAGGGGAATACAAGTAGCGAACACGGCTGCACCCGATATATATTTGACTATTAAAAACAATAATATTGTAATGGAAAGTACTGCTGCTGCCGTATATTCTATTCGTTTGGATGTAAAAACGAAATTAGACCAATTGGATATTGACTACAACAACATGTATGCTCCTACTAATGTGGGTTATGTGGGAGGAGTCTGTAAGGATATACAAGCATGGCAAGACATCATAGCTACCGACCGGAACTCGAAAAAGGTAAAGCCTGTTTTTATAACCTCGCCTACTTTCACGGCTTCAGGAAGCAGCTTGAGATTAGCAAATGATGCCGGTTTAACCTGTCCCAGGATAACACCTGTCACGAAAGATATTTTGGACACATCACGATACCCTGTTACCTCTATGGGTTGTTATTCACTACGACCGATTAACGGCAACGGCATGCTTACGGCAATTACAGGCATAACCGACGGAGTATATGCAGGACAAACCCAAGACGTAAAGGTTGTACTGCATAATATGGGAGCAACGCCTTTAACATCCGTTAATCTGGGATGGTCTATCAATGATGTACTGCAAGGCAATGCCGACTATCCGGTGTCTTTGCAGATGTGCGATTCCGCAATAATTACGATAGCAAGCATAACCTATCCTTCCAATGATGTAAAGATAAAAGTCTGGATAAACAATCTGAATAATAATACATTGGTAGATGAAAAGCAGGAAGATGACACGGTAAGCCTGTCTGTAAGGGTCTGTCCCGGAGTTTATGGCGGTACATTGACAGTCGGTCAAGGGGGGATGTTCCCGGATATGCAAGCGGTATACCGTGCATTGGAACTATGTGGTCTGTCCGCAGATATAACGCTTGCACTCATGCCGGGAATATATACAAACAACATAGATTTGTCGGATAACTCAACCTTGTTTGGCAATTACAAGTTGACCCTGACATCTTCAACCAAAAGTGCCGGTGATGTTACCATTCGTCCGCCCTCGGGTGTAGGGATTATATTAAACAAGACAAATAATGTAAGCATTGAGGCACTTACCATAGATGTACGCACAAGCGGAACCCATGGTATCCAGATATCAGGTGCATGCAGTACTATTACAGTTAATAAATGTACTATTCTAGGCACATTGGGAAATGCGAGCTCGCACCTTATTACCAAAGGTACAGCCGGAGATGTGGTAAGCGATCTTTGTATTACCAATAATGTGCTGGACGGCGGTTATTATGGCATTCATTTGGCAGGCAGCAGCACAAACTATATAGGAAATGTCCGTATAGACAGTAATCTTATTCAAAATCAATATTATTATGGAGTATTTGCCAATACATCGGCAGATTTTACAAGCTTATCCTGTAATACCATACTAAGCAGGGAAACAGGTACATTGTACGCTTCCTGGCAGGGGATCCGCTTATTGACCAGCCGAGGGCCTGTAACAGGGAATAAAATCAGGCAGCGCAACACGGCAACTATTACTGCTCCTTACGGTATCTACTTGAGTAATCATAACAATGCGGCTGACGGATCGGATTTGATTACCAACAATGAAATTATGATTTCTACCACAGGGACGTATGCAGGGCTTTATTTAGACAATTCCAATACTGTCAGTTTACTTCATAATTCCGTATATGTAGGCGGAACCG
Organism: Bacteroidales bacterium; assembly: GCA_031553535.1. Taxonomy (GTDB): domain Bacteria; phylum Bacteroidota; class Bacteroidia; order Bacteroidales; family WCHB1-69; genus JAIROC01. The sequence continues at coordinate 235,374 of JAVBLM010000019.1, forward strand.
GTGCGGGAAGAGGTATTTATCTACCCAATATCAATGTTGATATGGTGGTAAAGAAGAATAATATTATTATGAAAAGTTCTTCCTCCTACCCTGTCTATCTTGCCGGAACTTCTTATTTATCCCGCTGGGATATCGATTACAATAATATGTATGCTCCTGTTTATGTGGGCTATGCAGTGAAGGGGGATACCACAATAGCCTCCTGGCAGCAAACGGTAACTTCTGATGCTAATTCGGTACGCATCCTGCCGGTATTTGTAGATACAACAACGCTGGAATTATCTCTATATAATGATACATTGCAATGTCCCGGACAAGAGATACTTACTGATATCCATGGATATATCCGTCTGCCCATTACCACTATGGGCGCTTATACACAGCCGCCGACAGGATTGGATTTAATGGTACGGAAACTACATCTGTCCGAACAAGAAGCGGTCACCAATCAAGACATTTCCATAAGCATAGATGTATGGAATGTTGGCAGTGTCGCCGTAGATAACGTTACCTTCGGATGGAGTGTAAACGGGCAGGTACAACCAACAACTGTCCCGTATACCTTTACGTCTCCATTGGAAACGTACCAACAACGCAATGTGCCTGTGGGAACCTTTAAAGCAAGCGGAAATACCGGCGGCATAGACGTTGTTGCATGGATAGAAACAATCAATATGGTATCCGATCCGGTGAACTGGAACGATACGGCATCGGCTGTATATACGCTGCTACCCTTGGCAGAATTTGCAACTCCTTTCGTAGAAGATACAATTACTTCTTTATCATTTGATGTATATGCAACAATATTTGAAAGTACAGGGGCGCCTGTTAATCCTCCTCAACTATATATAGAAACTAAGACGGATGGTTTAGGGACATGCTACATACACGCTTATGATACGGTTAACCTGATAAAAGAAAACAATAAGTGGGTGGCACATATACCGAAACAATATTATAACAGCAAAGTGATATACGAATTGCATGTGTCTGATACTGTCGGGAATAATATTGTTTTGAGAGATTCTGTTTCTATAGTATTTGGCAGCAGCATAATCAGCAAAGATGTCGATTATGTATACACAGGAAGTGTGCAGGCAGTAACGCTTAATGCAGGAACTTACCTGTTTGAAGCTTGGGGTGCTAATGGTGGCTTGGGGAGTTATGCCTCCGGAACGGTTCCCCAAAATCGGATCAAAGGTGGATCCGGGGGATATTCTGTTGGAACTATTACGCTTAACTCAACTGCTACACTTTATATAGCCGTTGGCGGCAAGGGAGGAGATGGGCTTACCAATCCTACTGCACCCGGTGGATATAACGGTGGCGGTAAAGGAAATGCAAATTATGTACCGAAAGGCGGTGGTGGCGGTGGCGCCACTCATATAGCTACGGCAACCGGTACCTTGAGTTCGTTAGATGGAAATAAAACAGCGGTAATGATTGTAGCCGGCGGCGGTGGCGGTGGCGGAAATCAGTCTACCGGTGGAGACGGTGGTGGCACGAATGGTATCCAACCGGCCACTAATACACAATTTAATAACAACACAGCCGGAGGAGGAGGCGCACAAAACGCTGTAGGTACAAGCCTTAGTGGCAGTAGCGGCGCCGGTTTCGGACAGGGTGCAACCACAACTCAAAACTATGCCGGCGGTGGCGGTGGCGGCTGGTACGGCGGCGGCACCGGCATGATCAATACCGGCGGTGGCGGTGGTTCCGGTTACATCGGCGGAGTAGTATTTGGAGCGAGTGCGGATGCAAGCCAAACAGGTTTTGTAGCAAACCCGGATACCTCCGGAAACGGATACGTAAGAATATCAAGATTCAATAGTGAAGTGTATGCTGTAAGCAATAATTTAGCTATTTTCGACTTGGTGTCCCCGGCAATTCCTGAAGAGGAGATGTGTGTACCTACGTACAGTCCGGTAGAAATTAAGTTATCGAATCTGGGAGAAAACAACTATGATTTTAGCCAAGACAACATTACCATAGGGTATGAAATCACAGGCCCAAAACGAACACTCTACGAAGGTAATATAACCATAGATACAGGGAAGCTCTTATCCGGGGAATTCCGAATTGTTGAGTTACTGCGTCCTATACCTATACTTGCTGGAAAATATACTCTTAAAGCATGGGTAACAAGCGTACTTGATCATTTTATATGTGATGATACGCTTACGTATACGTACATATCGGGCAAGGTTGGCTTACCGGTGGATGAGAATTTCAGCAATGTCGCTTTACCTTCTGAGTTTGCTTCCCTGCCTGTTATCGGGACGCATACCTGGAAGTATTGCCCCGACACAAACGCCCTGGTGAGGCCGGTTTTCGGCACTGGTATGCTTCGTTATGACGGCACCTATGGATCCATGGCACGGTTGAACACCCGTCAACTCGACTTGTACGGAGCTATTAATCCGAAATTGGAATTCTGGTATTATCACGATACAACAGCTCCTGTTCTGGATAATTCTTTTACGAATGTGAATATTGTTGCCGATGGAAATCCGGTTACAGTGTTGTCGTTGCTCCGAAAAAGCAATCCTCATGGCTGGAGGCAATATGTTGTGGATCTACGCCCGTACACAGGAGCTCAATGCGTTTTCGTCCAGTTTGAGTCGATGAATAAATTTGGCCCGCAGTCCGTACAATACATAGATCGTATTGTTATCACTTCCGACCAGGATCTGGAAGTATCGGAAATCTTTATCACACCGGAAATAACCGCTTGTGGTTTGAAAAATAAAGACGTATATGTTGTTATTCGGACACCTATACCCCAAGCTATAGATTTTTCAGATTATCAAACAAGCCTGGCGGTGGATATTCCGGGTTATCCTACATTTGATTACCCGTTGCAAGACTTCCTACGGGGCAATACCTCGGATACGATTTTGATTGCCTCCGGTATTGATCTGGTACCCGGAACAAAGAACATCAGGGCTTATCTGACTGCTCCTGTCGATGATCATGCTTCCAATGATGAGAAAACCCTTCCATTGGATATCCGCCCTGCAATATCCATAACGGCACAAGCGCTATCGGGAGGAATGACGGATTGCCTGGCAAAAGGCATGGAGGTTCAACAAAAAGTAACGGTAAAGAATACAGGCAATATGGAAATTTCCGGGATTGAATTGCTCTTAAATGTAATAGCTTCTTCCCAACAAACCCTTACTAAGTCAGCAGGTAGTTTGAACCCGGGAGATTCTACAGATCTCATCTTCGATGGGTATACAGTTCCTATGGATGCAGACTATCAGGTGCAGATAATAGGATATATGGCTTGCGATTCTGCTTTGGTAAATAGTAGTATTCCTATTGCGGAATGTGTAGATATGGATGATCTTGCCATAGCTCATTTTGTTAAACCCCAAGATGGAGAAATAGATACAATGGGGAAAAGCAATGAAATTGCAGTCTACCTGAAAAACTTCAGTGACACGAAAGATTATACGAATATCGTTATTACTGCTTCTGTTGAGGTAAATGGGAATGAAATGGCAAGCTATAAGGAGACGGTATCAAAAGTCGGACTTTTAGACAGTATGTTATATACATTTACCGCCAGATATACGGTTCCCAATGAAACGGAATATGATATCAAAGTATTTATAAATAGTAAAGATAATTACCCGTTAAATGATACCCTGTTGTTGAGGCGTGAAGCAATAGATGGAGATGTAGGGGTGAGAGTGAATGAGTCCGGTATATTTACTTTAAAACAAAATATACCCAATCCCGCTAATAATAGTACGGTAATAAAATATAGTATTCCCGTATCGGGAGAAGTAATCTTCGATATTCACAGTATAAGTGGTCAATTACTGTATACAAAAGTACTCCAAACCGAATCTGGGCAACATACTATAGAAATAAATACAAGCAATTGTGCTGCAGGAATTTATTTCTATTCGATGGAATTCAATGGACAGAAGATTAGCAAGCGAATGAGTATTAAACGATAAAATCTTTTTCATAATTCAAATTGTGGCTGCCTCGCTGGTAGCCTTTTTTATTTTCCGTGACTTAATATGATATAAAGCAACTGAGACCAAGAATCTAAGCCGAACGGGATGTACACTTAGATGTGTTAGGCTTATATGTGTGTCTTCGCTTAGGCTCGAAAGATGTGTTCGCTTAGGCTCTATCCGGATGATGCTTCTGCATCGATTGTCTTACTCAAGCAGGTATTCCCGTCAAAGATTTTCTAAAGTGAGAAACATATTCGTAGATAAAGAGACTGAAGTTGTTAATTTCAGCCAGCATAAGAATTCAAGGGATAAATAAAAAACGAACATAATTTATGAACTATCCGTACACATAGGGATGTATTATCTGGTAGCCTACTAAAGAGTCGTTCATAAAACCCGTCTTCCTTTAAAGAGATAAAGCTACTGAAGTCAAAACCTCCTGCCGAATAGGATATAGACTTAGACGTGAAGATGATATACTCTTAGGCGTGTAGACGGTCTGTATACTTATGCACATAGATATTGAATCCTCCGCCCTGTAATTAATTTTCTTCTAGAAGAATCGAGTTATCATCTCGTAATATAAGCCTTAATTCCTGACAAAATGGAACAGCATCCACTTTCTCTTCACTGGAGAGATAAACACTCATAGATTGTTCCAAGTTAAAGATATTAAATCGGATCCCCACCCCTTTCTTCGAGCGATAAGCGGCTATTAATTTCTCTATGTTCAAGATCAAAGCATCATCCAAATAGTTGTTCGAAAGCCGTATTGTCACACGTTTTGTTTTCTCCTTCATCACATTTTCCAGCAATTGCACGTTTGTGATTGCAAGCCTGTAGTCATCATCTGATTTTCCATCCCTCCCATACATCATTTCGGATTTTACAGTAAGCATCAATAATGTATTAGGCACACAGAAATGGTGAAATTTCATATAGGTTTCACCCCAAAGAGAAAAATCCCGTTTATTATGAAAATCTTCAAGCGTAATCTTGGCAAATGATTGCCCGTTTTTACCTGTACCTATATTAACATCCATTACCATTCCTACCAAACTAAATGATGAATTCTGTAATCGCTTTAAAGTACCCGGTTCGTCAAAATCACCAAAGTTATACTTACAAAAACTATTGATCTCCAACCGGTAATCGTCCAACGGATGCCCTGATATATAAAAGCCGGTAACTTCCCTTTCCTTATTTAATTTCTGTAAAGATGTCCATGGATCACATTGAGGAAATGTTAATCCAAAATCTTGAGAATCCTCTGTCGTATCTTCAAACAAAGATATTTGCTTGGAATCTTTCGCCGCTTGATAACTGGAAGCATACCGTAATAATTTTTCCAGGAAAATGGCTCCGTCAGCTTCCACGAAAAATTGAGCGCGATGTTCATCGCCTATAGCATCAAAAGAACCGCCCAATGCCAATGCTTCCATAACTCGCTTATTACAAGTTCGAAGATTAATCCGCTGCATAAAATCGAGAATAGAACTAAAATTCCCACTTTCTTCCCGTTCTTTGATAATATCTTCAACAGCAGCCTGCCCAACACCTTTAATGGCTCCTAATCCAAACCGGATTTCGCCTTTTGAATTAACGGTAAAATGAGCATCCGACTCGTTGATATCCGGCCCTAATACTTTTATTCCTAATCGTTTGCAATCAGCTATTAAATTAGATATTTCATCAACATCATTCAGATTATTCGTTAAGTTAGCTGCCATAAACTCCGCCGGATGATGGGCCTTGAGGTATGCAGTCTGATAAGCTACCCATGAATAACAAGTAGCGTGTGATTTATTAAAAGCATATTTTGCAAATTCAGCCCAATCGCTCCAGATTTTCTCCAGCTTCTCCAGCGGCCCGAAGCCACGCTGAGTTGCACCTTCTATAAATCTGGTTTTTAGTGCTGCCATTTTATCCACCAATTTTTTACCCATCGCTTTACGCAATTCATCAGATTGTCCGCGGGTAAATCCTGCTAAATCACGACTTAAAAGCATTACCTGTTCCTGATATACAGTAATTCCATAGGTCTCTTTGAGTCGTTTTTCCATCTCAGGAAAAGGATACTCTATCGGTTCCTGCCCGTGCTTCCGACGAACAAATTGCGGTATATATTGCATCGGGCCCGGTCGATACAACGCATTCATGGCAATCAAATCCTCAAACTTAGAGGGCTTTAGTTCCTTAAGATATTTTTGCATTCCGGGAGATTCAAACTGAAACGTTGCAACCGTTGCTCCTTCGCTAAAAAGCTTATACGTCAGTTCATCATCCATATTAATAGAATTAATATCCAGATCAATTCCTTTAGACTTTTTGATATTACGGATAGCTTCTTTTATAATGGTAAGCGTTTTCAGTCCCAAAAAATCCATTTTGATCAACCCAACCGATTCGACAGAAGACCCTTCATATTGAGTCACTAACATATCTTCTCCTGTCTCCTTATCTTTGGCTGTAGCAATAGGAATGAAGTTTGTCAAATCATCAGCCCCGATAATCACACCGCAAGCATGAACTCCTGTCTGACGTACCGTTCCCTCAAGCATTGCAGCATATTTTATTGTAGTGGCAATGTTCTCATTAGGCGATTCACTGGCTTCCTTTAATTCCGGTACCATTTTGACACAATTGCCAATGGTAACAGGTAAAGCCTTCCCCGAAGCATTTTCCGGAAAACTAACAGGAACAAATTTTGCCAAACGGTTAGAAATATCCAAAGGTAGTTTCTGTACACGGGCAACATCTTTGATACTTGATTTTGTGGCCATTGTTCCATAGGTCACAATATGCGCAACGCGTTCTTTTCCATATTTTTCCGTTATCCAATTGAGGACTTTTCCCCTACCCTCATCATCAAAATCAATATCAATATCCGGTAGAGAGATACGGTCAGGGTTTAGAAACCGTTCAAACAGCAAATCGTATTTTAACGGATCTATATCTGTAATTCCCAAGCAATAAGAAACTACCGATCCTGCCGCGGAACCACGTCCCGGCCCCACCGAAACACCCATATTGCGAGCTTCCTGAATTAAATCCTGGACAATCAAAAAATAACCAGGAAAACCCATATTTCGCATTACTTCCAATTCAAAATCAATACGTTCCAGCACTTCAGAATCTAGATTCTCCCTATAACGTATTTTAGCGCGCTCCATGGTTAGTTGCCGTAAATAATCAGCTTCCAGCTTTATACGGTATACCTTATCAAATCCTCCTAACTTTTCTATTCTACCTTGACTATCCTCATCCGGTTCAAACTCTTTAAGTAGATCTTCATGGCTATATTTCTCTCGATATGTCTGCTCTGTGCCAAAATCTTCAGGAATAATAAAAGTAGGCATGATAGGATCGGTATCCAGTGTAAAATATTCTATCTTATCTACGATCTCTTGCGTATTTTCAAGAGCTTCAGGAACGTCAGCAAACACAGTTTTCATTTCCTGAGGAGTTTTTAACCACTCCTGTTTTGTATAGCGCATACGAGCCGGATCATCTATATCTTTACCCGTACTAAGACAAATTAACCTGTCGTGAGCTTCCGCATGTTCTTCTTCAACAAAATGAACATCATTAGTTGCAATTAATTTCAAATCCAATTCTCTTGCTATTGATATCAAATCTTCGTTTTGTGTTTTTTGTTTTTCATAAACGGTGGTATCCGCTCCGGGAACATTTGTTTTATGCCGCTGCAATTCGATATAATAATCTTCTCCAAATATGTCCTTAAACCATTGGGCAGCAGCTTTTGCTGCCTCATAATCGCCTGCTTCTATCTTTTTATGAATTTCTCCCCCCAAACACGCCGATGCGACAATCAATCCCTCACTATGCTCTTTCAAGATATCTTTATCTATACGGGGACGATAATAAAAACCCTCTGTCCATCCTGCAGAAACAAGTTTACATAAATTATGATATCCTTTTTTATTTTTCGCTAATAAAACCAAATGATGCCCACTTCCATCTTCTTTCATGCTTTTGTCAAAACGAGTACGCCGCGCAACATAAACTTCACAACCTAAAATCGGTTTAAAAATACGAGACTCTGTTTCTATTATTTTCGATTCCAGCTCCTTAATTTGTTCATCCCCCTCAACCTCTTTCAATTGCTTTTTCAAGTCCTTTATTTCTGAACGTATCTTTTTATTGTATTTTTCCGCATAATCGAAAAACTCTTTAATTCCGTACATATTTCCATGATCGGTAAGAGCGATGGAATACATTCCTGTGCGAATAGCTTTATCAATAAGTCCGGAAATTGTAGACATCCCATCCAAAATAGAATAATGGGAATGGACATGCAAATGTGTAAATTGTATCATATCTATTTAATTAGCAAATATCTTAAACTGCTATTTATCGTCTTCAAAGTTAATCATTTTAATTGGAATAGCTACATCATGTTAATAACTTTTCATCACACACAAAAAAAGAATAAAACAACCAAAACGCTAATTAGCAGGATAATATAAACCATGGCACGGTGTTTGTAGTCTAATATAATGAAATATTATTAAATTTTGAAATTAACATTTTTTTTAAACCGTATAAAAATACCTAATAATGGAAACTAATAAAAAAATGATCCTGGAAGAACTAAAAAACTACTATAACTTTAATAACGATACTGAATTTGCTAAATTTTTAAATATTCCAACCCAAACTTTATCCTCATGGGAAAAAGAAAACTATTTTGACTTGGAATTAGTATATAGCAAATGTAAAGGAGTTAATTTATATTGGTTAATAACCGGAGAAGGAGATGTTGTTTTAGATGACAGTTATTCTAAACTTATACGGATAATAAATACTAAACAAAATTCAAACAATAATAATCAACAACAACCGATGCATTACCTTGTAAAGGTTAATAAAAACGATTATCATTTTGAAGACATGAAAACTCAAAAAGAATCAATACCTTCAACTAACTTCGAATACGAAACAGAAGAGATAATGGATCTAACATAAGTACATAGGCTACTTCTAAAAAAACATTTTTCAAAGCATATAAAAAAGGAAATCGTCTAAACAGACGATTTTTCTTTTTTATTGAGCATGTATCAAGGTAATGATGTAGGTTTAGCATATTTAGGATTTGTGAGAAAATCATCATCCGTCAATGTATTTAGAAATGCTTTTAATTGTTGCTTTTCACGTGGAGTGAGCATTGCTCCCCCTTCATTAATTTTATGCATAAGCGGATGAACATAGGGAGAAATATGTAATCCTTCACTATAAAAATCAATTACCTCTTCCAATGTTTTAAATCTACCATCATGCATATACGGGGCAGTAACAGCAATATTACGTAAACTCGGCGCCCGATACGCCCCAATATCTGTAGATTTATTCGTTACGGCAAATCTATCTCTCGAATCGGAAAAAGTACTGTCCAGGGCATTATTATAATATAAATTTGTTGTCATTAAAAGATTTCCACTCGTTCCATGACAATGAAAACAATCTGCCCCCTCTTCGGTTGTGAAAAGTATAAATCCCTGTAATTCTTCATTCGTTAACTGTACCTCCCCCCGAATATATTGATCGAAACGGGAATTGGAAGAAACCAACGTTCTGATAAATTGAGCAATGGCTTTTTGTATCCTATCTGCCGTAACTTCTTCCGTCCCAAAAGCAGCTTTGAACATAGGAGGGTATATACTAATTGACGCAATTGCGTCTACGCTACGTTCAACAGTACTATTCATTTCATGAGGGGCAATTATTCCCATACGCACAATATCTTCAAGATTACGAAACTGGGCATTAGGATTTTCATTATAGATCATTCCATTCCAGAAATATCCATTATTGTTGAATACCAAATTAAACAATGGCATCATATAATGAGGTGTTTCAATACCGGTAACCCCCATTGTTTTTCCATTTATATATTTAGGATGATCTATGCCACACTCAAATGCATATTTTTGAAGATGACAGGTCGCACAACTCATTAATGAATCAGGATTAGTTCCTGTATATCCTCGTAGGCGTCCGTCGTAAAATAAATATCTACCTAATTCTACACCTTCAACCGTTAGGGGGTTATCATCCGGAATATTCAATAAAGTGGGAAAATAAGAAGGTATCTCGAAATTATAAGGAGTTGTTTCAACGTTAGAATCAACAGGCCTTTCAGGTTTGCAACCTTGTAGATATATGCATATAACAAATAAAAAAATAAATTTGTAATAGTTTTGCATTGAAATTAAATATTATATATAATCCAACGTAATCGGATAAGAGAAATTGTCTATCTCTAGCTAAAGTATAATTATGATTCTCTTTCTATCTCCTTCACTTTTTCCAGTACCTACTCGACCGTAATGCTTTCAATATATGGTCAAATTGTATTTTTATCTTTTATAAACCGATATTGATTATTGCAATTAAAGCAATCCATTTTATTATAAACTACCTTGGACATGTATTTCCCATCCTCTTTCTCCAGATATTCAACAATATAAGTTTGAGAACAACCAAAATATGTAAAGGGTTCTTACTGCAACAGTAATATGAGAAGCCGACGTATCATTCGTAATTATATATTCTGCATTTTACAAATAAATCAATGAAGTTTTCCTTGTCAAACTGCAGACTAAAAAGAAAGCATCTACTTCTTCCTTTTTTTCACCCAATACACAATAGCCCCAATCAACAGTAGAACTACAAAAATAGAACTATATAAACTAATTTTTGCTGAAATTCTATAAATATCGGAATCGTAAGTAAAGACAATTTCATGCTCCCCTTCAGGAATAATAAGTGCTCTCAAAATATAATTTGCACGAATAATCGGAATCTCTTTACCGTCAATTCGAGCTTTCCAATACCGGTAAAAAACTTCCGGAAACACAACCAACTGTGAAGTTTTAGATGAAGTTTTGTAAATTAATTTATTTGGTTGATAATGGGAAAGTGCAATGCTGGCTAATGTATCTTTCTGCGGAATGAAATTGTCTATAATCTCGCCAAATTTTGAATGGTCTACAATAGCAGTTACATGCGGGTCAAAATCATTCAATGCCAAAATCTCCTCATCAGGATTTGCCACAAAACGGATGGAGTCCACAAACCACGCATGCCCGAAAGCTTCTGCATTATATTGTACTTGACCACCCGGCACGATAAAATATTTAGTATTAAGCATATTCAAGACATCCATGTTCAGATTTCCCGACATATGAAAATCAATTATATCCTGATATCGGCGCAATTTAGCAGGACTGTATCCCCCAATAGATTTATGAAAATACGAAGTGTTGGCTTCATTAAATGTATTAGAAGCTGCATTGAAGACACGATAATTCAGATCTTTGTCATTCAATATTTGCACATCAGCTTCAGTAGGAAGAATGGCACGAGCTTTTTTCTTTTGCGTAAAATTATTGTCATTTAAATAACGCTTGTCAATTGCCCACATATCAACTAAAACTAACACTATCAAGACAATAATTGCATAAGTTGCTTTTTGTATTTTTTTCTTTGCATAAAACCAAAGCACAGCAAAACTTAATGTCACAAAAAGCAGTGAACGAAAAGCATCTTTTAGCAACATTGATTGACGATGATTATGTAAAATATCTAGAATTTGATCAATGTTCGTTTGCGGAAATCCTGCTTGCATTAGTTGTTGTGCAAAATTTGCATCTCTCTCGCTCTCAAAAGAAAACATGAAAGATCCAAATACCAGAAATAATACACATAATCCACCAACAATCCCCAAGGTATATTTCAAATATTTGATCAACTGTGTTTGGGTGATTTTATTGTCGATAATATCTTTCAAAGCAAGCATTGCCATTACAGGCATAGTTACTCCTGCAATAATTAATGCCATTTCGGGCGTTCGGAATTTGTTGTATAATGGTAAATGTTCAAACAAAAAGTTGTTCAATATTCCAAAATTTTTGCCCCATGCCAATAAAAACGAGAGAATTGTCGCAGCAAGCAGCCACCATTTCTCCGGGCCTTTCAAAATAAACAAACTCAACACGAATAAAAAACAAACCACTGCCCCTGCATAGTTTGGTCCCGAAGTAAAGGGTTTATCACCCCAGTAGGTGGGCAATACCCCTATATTTGCTCCTGCTTGGCGAAGTTGCTGTGATGTTTCAGAATCAGGATCTAAAAAATCATGTCCACCACCGTATAAGTTAGGAATAAGTAAGGTAAACGTTTCCATCTTACCATAGCTCCATGAAAATGCATAATCAATTTCCAAGCCACCTGTATTCGGTGAAGATTCAGTATGCGAACCATCCGACTTTATAGTTAATTCCGATCCCCCACGCATAGTATCCTTACTATAATCATACATTGGCAATAATCTATCCATATTAGGCAATAATGCAAAAAATACAGTTAATAAAAGTATTCCTATTATTTTGAAAAACAATGGTATATTTCTGTTTTTTCGCATAAAATCAATCATATAAACCAATACTGCCAGTCCTACAATAAGCATGGCATAGTAGGTGATTTGAAGATGATTAGCTGCAATTTCCAACCCTAAAAAAATCGTCGTTATTACTGCCCCAAGTACAATTTTTTTTCTGAAAATCAAGATGATACCGCCCAACAGTGGCGCAATATAAGCCATCGCATAGCCTTTGGTAACATGCCCTGCTTCAATAATAATAAAATTGTAAGAAGCCAAAGCATATGTCAAAGCTCCCAAAACTGCCAACCAGACATTAGCTCCTATACAAAGCATAAAAATATAAAAACAAATCAAATATGTAAAAAACATTCCCATGTGGATCATTGGCATATCCAATCGAATTGCTTTTGAAAGATAATTATATATACTATTAGAAGGAGGTCCTGTTACAATTTCAGGCATCCCACTAAACATATTTGTCGACCAAAGTGTATATTCTCCGGTTTGTTTGTGGAAATCTTCTGATGCTTTTTTCATTCCTTCCACCGCAACCATATCACTTTGAACAATATCTTTATTATCGACAACAACAGGCCAAAAATAAACAACCGTCAAAAGTAAAAAAAACACAATTGCTCCTATATGAGGCAAAATGATTTTATAATTAAAATACTTCATAAAATTATATCTTTTTTGCAAAGATACAAAAAAACAATTGACTTTATTTGTAAAAATTAAAAAAATGTAATCTACTGATTATATACACGGTAGGAACATCCATATATCATTTAAGGCAACCTAGATGTAATAACTTGTCTATCTCAACCCAAAATATAATTATGATTCTCTTTCTATCTCCTTAACTTTCTCTAATACCTGCTCGACTGTAATGCTTTCAATACATGGCCAAATTGTATTTTTATCTTTTATAAAGCGACATTGATTATTGCAATTAAAGCAATCCATTTTATTATAAACCACCTTGGGAATGTATTTTTTGTCCTCTTTCTCGAGATATTCAACAACATAAGGCTGAAAGCGACCAAAATGTGTCCCCCCCAACAAACATACGGAAGGCGTTCTTACTGCAACAGTAATATGAGAAGCCGACGTATCATTCGTAATTATATATTCTGCATTTTGAATAATTGAAAACAAATCCATTAATGAAGTCTTTCCTATTAGATTACATATATTCTTCCCGCTATCTGACATTTTTTTCATAATCTCCTCTCCAATGGATTCCTCAGGCTTTCCTCCACAAAGAACTATGGTAGAAATTGATAGCTGAGATATTAACTGCTCATAATTCTCTTTTCTCCAATATTTCCTAGGAGTACTTGCTCCAATAAACAATACAACATATCTTTCTTTCAAGAGATTATTATAAACAGGTATTTGAAATGGAAATTCCGGTAATTGAGATTGAAAGTTAGATTGAAATAACTTCCTGATAAAATCCGCATTTCGGGAGAGCTCCATCAGTTGTTCTCTATCAGCTTCTAACAATACGGAATACCATTTATTCGCTTTTCTTTCAAGACGGTTTGTATACTTTTCATTATCAATTCCAAACCCAGACAAAGTATTTGCTGTATTATGATAATTTCCTTGATAACCAATTTTCTTTTCTGCTCTAAGATTATGTATTAGTATATCTTGTACAAAAAAATCACGGGAATATGCCGGATTAATTATTTGTTCAAATTTTCGCTTTTTTAAATTTTTCAATGTTTTCAGTCTATAACTAATTTTCCTAAGAAATTTGTTTTTATCAATCGAAATAACCTCATCAAAATAAGGAAGATTCTTTGCTATTTCTTCCCAAGCAACATTACATAGCAAAACCAAATGCTTATCCGGAAAATGCTTCCGAAATTCTTTAGCAGAATCTAACCAAATAATAGAATCGCCAATTGCATCCAAACGCATGATTAAAATGCTATTTTCTTTTTTTGATGGAATTAACTTCAAGAAGCAATATTCAACTTGATAGTATAATTGAAGAATAAAATAGAGCGTTTTTCTCACAAAATATCTATAATTTCCTTTAAAAAAATTTGTCATTTTTATCTTGAATAATCAGTTCTCTCATCTTTTTCTCTAATTTCTAAATATTTATCTTTATATTCATCTATAGCATTTCTCACTATTTGTACATTTGATTTTGTAACAGCAAGCACATCTACATAGCAAAATGTCGTCGGAATTTGACTTTTTGTCATGTTATATAGATAATTATGAATATTTTCCAATATATGATAATCTGAATTTTCGATTAAAATATTTCCATAATTATCAAATATATAAATATCGGTATAATCATTTTCTTTCAGAAGGTTATATAAGTCATTAAATCCTTCATATTGGAATTTATTTTCAATTTGATTTTCCCAAAATAAAATAGGTTGAGATTCCTTTAATATTTTTTCTCCCGACTTAATCACATCAAAATCAAAACCATCTACATCACTTTTCAAAAACAAGACATTATTATGCTCTTCTATAATCTGATCTAATGGTATATGAGTAGATATCGTTTGATCTTTTGTAATCTTAATAGAGGCCGTTGAACCTTCATTTGCGTTTAAACTACCTGCAATTTCACCCGTTCCAACAAGTTCTTGAATTAATTTGATTCGTTGATAATCATAGGAAGAAAAAACATCAACGTTTTTTTTGAGATACTTGAAAAAAAAAGGAGAACCCTCAATACAAACAAATGAATTTGAGCATTCTCGTATCATTGCACTCAATGTATCACCAACATTAGCACCAACATCTATTATAAGACCTTTGGATGGGAAATGTTTTGCCAAAACAGGCAGAAACCGATCATATAATATATACTTTTTCTGGTTATCTAATAAATTCAAACTTGAAGGAACCGATAATTTATATTCACCTATTTGGTATTTTTTATCATGAATAAATGACTTATTTATTCTTTTTCGAAAAGCATTCCAAAGAATGTTTAAAGAGCTTTTTATTTCCATAAATAATTATAATTTCTCGTTTTGATCGGTTAAAATATTTATCACTTCCAATCCTTTAATTAAATTTAATTTTTCATCTCCTGATTTCAAAGATAATTTATAGTCCTTATCCCTACTCTGGCGAGACTTGTCCTCTTTAAACGCTTGCTTAACTGTAATTTTCCTTACCTTGCTATTTAACAAATCTCTTCTTATAAAAAAAGCATTCGTCCCTGCAATGTTACATCCTATAAGTTCATATCCTTTTTCTTCTGCCAGATGTGTTAAGGCAGGCAAAGATGCTCCAAAAAACAAATTACTATAATGCGCTTTCGTTCTATTGAAATCATTTCGATAAGGTACCGATATAAATCGATCTGAACCAAATAGTGCATTATATTCAACAATAATAATAGAAGGGTTTAATGTTGATAATTCTATCTCTTTAAAAATCCAGTAATCATTTCCATCTATGTCTATACTGAGTAACCCTATATTTTTAAAACCTGATTTATCAAGTAATTTATTAATATTATTTTTATCAATAAAAGTAGCTTCCGCTATTAAATCGTATGCCCAAAACCACTCTCTTTTTCTCAATGTTTTCATAGCGCCTTCTGATCCATCAATAACAAATCCTCGCCAATTATTATTCATCATTAAAAACCTAGTATTCGACTCCATATAATTTTCTACACCAAATTCTATGAAAGTATCATTCTCTATAAACAAATTTTTAATTAAATACTGGATAATACCATCCTCACCCCTTTGAGAAAAAATCTTAAATTCATAATCATTTATATCCTCTGAATCTAATAAACACTGTTGATTTGATAAAAGCCTACCTGTTGCTATTAAATTTGTTTCTATTTTCCTAAATAAAGGAGTTAATAGTGAATACAGCCATTTTTTTCCCGTTTTTTTAAAAATATTCATATTTATTATTTATTGATTATTTCATAAAATAAGTTTTCAATAAAAGAGAACCTGAATTTTTAGCAAAAATATTTTTTATTTCTTGAAATTAAGTATTAAAAACCGCCTAACTCCTCTGTATAATATTCTTATTGTTGATTTGTGAAAATGATATTTATAATAAGACGAATCCGCTTCAAGATTCTGTTCTACCATATCAGGGTGTCTGAGAGGCATTATTCCAGAAGTTTTTACATTTGCACATTTATGATTAACATCTTTACAATGAACCGCATCTTTACTAAATCCGATGTTTGAGACCAAATTTACTTTAGGAACAATGGCTAGTCCATTATTTTTCCAAATGTTGAATATTAATTGGTAGTCCCAAGTATCAACTATATGTTCTTTTAACAAAATATATCGATCTATCCATACCTGACGTTCAGTCCAAGACGAAAAATATTTTTCTATAATCTTTTTAAACTCAGGAAAACTAATATTATCCAAGTTATAATCATATCCATTTAAAGTTCTTCGCCATCCGGCCCATCCCCATATAAAAGGATATGCGGAAAAATAATAAGAAGATTCTCCATATTTTATTTCTTGTTGAAAATTATTGCCTCCGATCAACATTACAGTATTACTCTCCATATATTTATTCAACAATTCCTCGCAATATGGAAAGAAATCAATATGAGGTAAGCAATCCTCTTCTAATATAATACCTTGTTCGACATGCTCAAAAAACCACACAACTGCGGAACTAACTCCTTTTCCTGGGCCAACATTTTCTTCCCTGAAAAATGTTTTTACTTCACAATCCCAATCTATTTGATTGATAATGTCACGAGATTTCCGGACCTTTTCCACCTCTCCTTCCTTTTGAGGACGTGCTCCATCAGATGCAATATATAGATATTTGGGTTTTTGTTGCTTTATTACATTAAAAATTTCTTGAACTAAATGTGGTCGATTGAAAATAATAAATAATATAGGAATGTTATATGACATGAAAATATATCTAATAAATTTTATTGACAAATAAAATAGCTAAAAAGATGTATTAATGTTAATTAACTAAAAACTTGTTTAATATTTACAATGTTTTTATACATTTGTTTTTAGAACGTTATACTAAATCTCAATAAGCAAGTTTTAAATCAATTATTACTAACACGTAAAAAAGTACAAAAATAATATTTTTATCTTTAAAAAAATACTACTTTTACATTTCATGAAAATTATTATTAAATTATATGGAATATAAATGCTCTATTTGCGACAATGACAAAAACAATACTCTTTTAATTGCAAAAGAAATGATGTTGGGTACTTTTGAAAATTTTGAATACTATAAATGTTCAAGATGTGGATGTGCCCAAATTAAGAATATCCCTGAAAATTTACAGCAATATTATAATACAGACGTATATTATTCTTTCCAACAGTCCCAATCCCAAAGAAAAAAAAATGCTCTTGAGAACTTAATACGTAAACAAGTTTTTAAATATAGACTGAAAAGAATTAATCTGATTGGAAAAATAATTTGCACCTATAATAAAAATTTATTTTCATGGGTCATTCCTAATACTTTCAATTTTAACTCATCTATAATTGATATTGGATCAGGAGCAGGAAATTTATTAGTAAAAATGGCTAATTCAGGATTTAAAAATTTATATGGAATAGACCCTTATATAGAACAAGATATTATTCATGAATGTGGAAAAGTCAAATTTAAGATAGAAAAAAAAGAGGTTGATAATATTAGAGATAAATATGATTTAATTATGATGCATCATTCTTTCGAACATATGGATAATCCTCACAAAGTGCTCGAAGACATAAAAAACATAATGCATCCTAATAGTAAAATCTTAATAAGAATACCTATTATTGATAGTTATTTTTGGCGAAAATATGGAATATATTGGTATGGATTCGACGCACCAAGGCATTTATTTCTATATTCGGTTAATAGTATATATCTACTAGCAGAAAAACACGGTTTTAACATAGACACATTAAACTTTGATGCAGTAAAAGACAGTTTTATTTGCTCCGAAAATTTTCAAAGAAATATTCATAGATATTCTGATAAATATGCACCTAATATTATCCCTAAAAAAGGATTAAGAAAAGAGATAAGAAAATTGAACACGCTTTGTGACAGTGATAGTGTATATTTTTACTTATCTCTGAAGAATATTAGCATGTAATGCATAAAATCTCTATCAATTACTATTTTTCATAAAAAAGGATACGGTATAGAATATTTTGCATTTTTTACAAATAGTTTCTGTCTTAAACTATCTCATAATGCATTTAATTATTTTCTACAGTCTTCCATGAATTAGTTTCTTATCTAACAGTCCTTTTACATCAAACAAGATTATTTTATGATTTTTCAAAGAATCAAAATCCATTTCTTTAAATTCATTATGAGCGACCGCTAAGATAATCGCATTATATAATTTAAAATTGGGCATACCATCAAGCAAATCTATATTATATTCTTGTTTAACCTCTTTCTTTATTGCATAAGGATCGAATATATCTACCTGAACGCCAAAGTCTTTAAGCTCATTTACCACATCTATTACTTTGGTATTACGGGTATCAGGACAATTCTCTTTAAAGGTAAATCCTAAAATCAAGATTCGACTTCCCTCAATGGGTATTTCATATTTAGTCATCAACTTCAATGTTTTTGAAGCCACAAAACGTCCCATCTCATCATTGACAGTCCTACCTGATAAAATAACCTGAGGATTATAGCCTAAGCATTGAGATTTATAAGACAAATAGTATGGATCTACCCCTATACAATGTCCTCCTACCAAGCCAGGTGTAAATTTCAGAAAATTCCACTTCGAACTGGCAGCTTCAAGCACTTCTTTTGTATCAATATCCATTTTGTCAAATATCAAAGACAATTCATTCATAAAAGAAATATTTACATCTCTTTGCGCATTTTCTATTGCTTTGCTTGCTTCTGCCACTTTTATAGAAGAAGCTTTGAACGTACCCGCTCTAATTATTGAACGATATACATTATCTATAATATCGGCTATTCTATCATTTGAACCCGAAACTACTTTTTTAATGGTAGTAAGTGTATTTTGTTTATCTCCCGGATTAATCCGCTCCGGGGAATAACCACAAAAAAAATCAATATTATATCTCAGTTTAGAATATTTCTCCAATATCGGCACACATTCTTCTTCCGTACAGCCCGGATATACGGTTGATTCATATACAACAATATCACCCTTTTTTAATAATTCACCAATCTCTTTCGATGCATTTAACAAGAATGACAAATCAGGTGTTTTGAATTTCGTAATCGGTGTTGGTACCGTAATAATATAAAAATTACAATCCGCTATTGAAGCAATATTATTCGTTATAACTAATCCCTTCGAAGAAGAATCTTCATTATATAATGAAGAGAAAAGTTCTTCTTTTTCAATTTCTTTGGTAATATCTATCCCTTGATTAAGAGCATCAACCCTCTCTTTATCAAGATCAAAACCTATTGTTTCGTACTTTTTACCAAACTCTACCGCCAACGGTAATCCCACATACCCAAGACCAACAACACCTATTTTTATATTTTCCATTATTTTAATATCCAAAGAAATAGTCTTTATAAAAATGCAAACAAAAATACTAAATTAAGTCTACAGCTTTTACAAAATTACATTTTTTATCTATGTTCCATTATTAAAACACTTTCTTACTTACAAATACAACTCAACTAGGTCTTTTCTTCTACCTTCGCAAATAATCTAACAATATTAACAATAACTTCTACTGCTTTTTGCATTGATTCCAGCACAACATATTCATATTTTCCATGAAAATTATGCCCTCCTGTAAAGATATTCGGGCATGGAAGCCCCATAAATGATAGCCGTGCTCCATCCGTTCCTCCCCGTATAGGAAGTATTTCAGGAATGACACCTGCTCCTTTCATAGCTTCTTCAGCGATAGTTATGATAAACTTCACCTTCTCTACTTTTTCAAACATGTTGTAATATTGATCTTTAATTGTATATGTAATACAATCCTGCCCATATTTATTATTTAACTGATCAATAATAGAAGTAAGCAATTGTTTCCGTTCTTCGAACCGGGCTTTATCATGATCCCGGATAATATAATGCATAGTACTATCTTCAACACTTCCCTCCATGTGGGTCAATAAGAAAAATCCCTCGTAACCATCGGTATATTCAGGTTTCTGTTTAGGAGGGAGTAATGATTCAATTTCCATAGCAATCAGCTGCGAATTAACCATCTTTCCTTTTGCCATTCCGGGATGAATATCCAACCCTTGAATATGAATATTAACAACGGCTGCATTAAAGTTTTCATACTCCAAGCCTCCAATTTCTCCTCCATCTATAGTATAGGCATAATCGGCCCCAAATTTTTCGACATCAAAATGATCCAGTCCCGTCCCTATCTCTTCATCCGGAGTAAATGCAATACATATTTCCCCATGTTCAATTTCAGGATGTTGCAACACGTATTCCATCGCCGTTACAATTTCAGCGATACCCGCTTTATCATCTGCTCCCAAAAGAGTTGTTCCATCAGTATGAATAATTGTCTGCCCTTGATAGCGTAATAGCTCGGGAAACATCTTCGTATCTAAAATGATATTTTTCTTTTGATCAATTACTATGGACTGTCCATCATAGTTTTTTACTATACCCGGATTAGTACATTTTCCACTCATTCCCGGTGCCGTATCCATATGGGAAATAAAACCGATAGCAGGAATTTCCCGATCTGTATTTGCCGGAATCCTGCCCATAACATACCCATATTTATCCATAAGTACATCTTGCACTCCGATTTCTTTTAACTCATTTGCTAACTGTTGCCCAAAAGCAAGCTGCGAAACTGTACTGGGAATCGTATCCGAATCAGGATCAGACTGCATATCAATAGCAATATAACGCAAAAAACGCTTTAATAAATCATCCGTCATTTCATAAAACTTTAAGACATTATAAAGAAACACCTATATTATAAAAACATCCGTGGATTCACGAAGATGTTCCTCCAAACTCCATCAAATAAGCTTTTAAGAAACCGTCAATATCGCCATCCAAAACGGCTTGGGTGTTGCCCGTTTCAAAACTCGTACGATTATCTTTCACCAATTTATATGGGTGCAAAACATAGTTTCTGATCTGGGAACCCCATTCTATCCTTTTTTTCGTGCTTTCTATTTCATCTATTTTGGCATACTTCTTCTGCAATTCCTGTTCGTACAAACGGGATTTGAGCATTTGCATTGCTTTTTCCTTGTTCTGAAGCTGAG
Source organism: Bacteroidales bacterium (assembly GCA_031553535.1). Lineage (GTDB taxonomy): Bacteria > Bacteroidota > Bacteroidia > Bacteroidales > WCHB1-69 > JAIROC01. The sequence goes on from JAVBLM010000019.1 coordinate 256,995, forward strand.
ATCTTGTCTCCTGACACTCTATTACGAATCCTGAAGGATGATGATGCAACCGTACGGCTGTTTCCACCTTATTGACATTCTGTCCACCGGGCCCTCCGGAACGGAATGTGTCCCAACTGATATCTCCCGGATTTACCACAATATTGATATTCTCATCCACTACCGGATAAGCAAATACAGAAGCAAAAGAAGTATGGCGTTTATTTGCCGCATCAAAAGGGGACAAACGAACCAAACGGTGTACCCCACTCTCTCCTTTTAAGTTGCCATAACCATATTCACCGTCCAATTCGATCGTAGCCGATTTGATTCCGGCTACATCTCCATCCTGGCGATCCAGTTCTTTTATTTTATAGTTATGCCGCTCGCCCCAACGAACATACATACGCAAGAGCATTTCTGCCCAATCACAGCTTTCTGTCCCTCCGGCACCCGAATTGATAGTAAGGATAACACTCAAACGATCTTCTTCATTATTCATCATTCGACGAAACTCTAAATCTTCAATTGCAACAAGCGCCTTATTATAAACCTCATCACACTCTGCTTCGGAAATCTCCTCCAACGACAAAAACTCTACCGCAATAGGAACTTCATCCATCAATTGCTTTGCTTTGTTAAAAGCGTCTGTCCAAACCTTTAATGCACTGATTTTTTTCAATTTCTGTTCCGCTTCCTGGGGATTATCCCAAAAATTGGCAGCATGGGTTTCTTCTTCTTTCTTACTTATTTCTTCAAGTTTCCTGTCGATGTCAAAGAAACCTCCTTAGCTCACTGAGCCTCTTTGAAAGTTCTTTTATCTGATCGTTATTTATCATTTTATTTATTGGTTTTTGTCAAACGTGGAAGTAACTTTCCTGTTGTTTTCATGTAATTAATATATTCGGGTTTATTGCCCAATTGTCTTTTTTCCATCATGGGAATACTGACAAAAACAAACAGGAAATTATTTGCAAGAGGCCCGAATATTGTCCACCAGTACTGCGGTGCAATGGATAGTAACATAAAATACACTCCCCACCATAACAATACTTCACCCAGGTAATTCGGATGACGGGAGTATTTCCATAGGCCTTCATTACATACTTTTCCTTTATTATTTTTACGGAAACGATGTATCTGTATATCGGAAATCAATTGCAGCAATGCGGCAAATATACATAAAGCAAAACCAAGGTAAGTGAAAATATTAGCTTCTGCATCCGTTCGCAATGTGTAAAAAGCAGGAATCATAGCCAAAAAAACAACCAAAGTCGGAAGCAAATGAATACCTGTAAAATTAACCAGCTGCCATATCTTCGGGTTTTCTTCCTTAAGCTGCGTATAGCGCCAGTCCTGATGATAGAGATTGGGAAATGTAATCATCCAGTTTACCGTTAACCGGATTCCCCAAAACCAAATGGCTATTAAAAGTAGAATAGCCGGCATGGTAAATAATCCGTAATAATAAAACAGCAGTGTTAATATAATAGGAGGGGCAACACTCCAGTAAGGATCATAAACAGACGAATTGCCAAACAAAACCCCAAACAGCCAAACAATAACAGTAGCTGTAAGATCGGCATAAAACAGGTACAAAATATCATTCCCATTCTTATTTAAAGAAAAGATAAAAATACCGGCTACGGTCGCAATTACATAGATAAAAAAGATTACAACAAAGCCGGCTATTCTGGATTGCTTAATTCTCTTTAACATACCAATACTATTTAATTATTATTTGAAGTTACGCAAGTTAAATGAAGTTACAGGAAGTTATATTGACGAAAATCTTTGGATTGTTTCTGTAGTTCATTCATGATGCTTTTTTATTTCTTTATTATCAATTAACTATTTCTATATTTTCTTATTTCCCTTTATATGCTTTTTCACCAATGACAGCAATTTTCTTTCTGCTTTCCGCTTGTTGCAATCGTTACCTGCAACTTGTCTAACTTCATTTAACTTGCGGAACTTCTATTATTCTTTTATTTATAAAATCCCACACTTCATCCGATTGATAGCCTTTGGAACTCAGATAACGAAACAATTTCTGTTTTCTTGTAATAACTGTTTCGTTCTTATGTTTCTCCAGCCATTTTGCAGCAACATCATCCAATCGCCTGATATAATTCTCTTCATTAATTTCAGAGAGAGCCTGCTTTATACAATAATCACTTATATTCCTTCTTTTAAGCTCTGCTATTATCTTTTGCTTTCCCCACGACTTGATGTTAAACTTTCCCCGTGCAAATGTTTTTGCAAACCGCTCCTCATTAATATATCCTTCCGAAATCAACTCCCCTATAATCCACTCTGTTTTCTCTTGACCAATCCTCCACTCCCTCAATTTACAACGAACATCCTGCTGACAGCGCTCCTGATATGCACAATAACGTTTTATCTTTTCAATAGCCTGTAAAAATGTAATAATCTTCGGGTTCGAAGGGTTCATCTGCTATTGTTCAAAAAAGCTATTATAATCCCGGGGATAGAAACATTCTTCGATTGATTTCTCCAGGGGAAAAGCAAAATAAGTTATCTCCCCCTCAGCACAAACTTCATTATCTGCACTGAGTAACTCTACATCTATATAGCATAAATTTCTATTCATCTCTCTTAACTTTCCCCGCAAGATAATCTTTTCCTGCCGGGAATCTACCGGCTTGCGATACCGTATGTTCATACGGGAAGTAACACCCGAACAGTGTGCTTTTATATTCATCGTCCATGCAGCAACCTCATCCATCATCGCTGATAAAATCCCGCCATGTACCACCCCGGGATACCCTTCGTATTGTTTGGCAGGAATCCATTCCGATTCCACATAATCATCTACCTCGTAAAATTTTAATTGTAATCCTATTTCGTTGTGAGGAGAACAACCAAAACAATTATAGTCGTTTGCCGCAAATACATTTTTTATTGGACGTCGCATTTTATTCTTTTGTTTATTTTGTCAAAAAGAATGCAAAGATAGTCAAAATTTAAGAAATTATTTTTATCATTAAGGATAGATTTATAAAGCAGATAAAACCGATAAAATGGATAAAACCGATAAAATGGATAAAGCCGATAAAATGCAGAAGAACTCTTGACTACTTCACTTGACTACTTCAACTATTACAAATTAATTTCGGGTCTTCCAAAAGCATCCGAACCAAATGGTTTGTTACTTTCTGGTCTTCCAGAAACGTCCAAACCAAATGGTTTGTTGCTTTCTGATCTTCCAGAAACGTCCAAGACAAATGGTTTGTTACTTTCTGGTCTTCCAGAAACGTTCAAGACAAATGGTTTGTTACTTTCGGGTTTTCCGAAACGTCCAAACCAAATGGTTTATTGCTTTCGGGTTTTCCGAAATGTCCAAACCAAATGGTTTGTTGCTTTCAGATTCCCCCAAAACATCTATATCAAATGGTAAAATGTTTTCTTTTTCCTGCGAAATCCATAAAGGTTTCAGGATAAAATAAAACAGAAGGATAAATAAGAAGGGAAAAAACAGTATTCTTGCAATCTGTATATCAAACAGCCCCTGAAAAACAGATTATCTTACTTTATTCGATACTCTTATTATATCCGGGAACTTGATTTCAGTCAATTGATGGCCTTAATTACCGCCTGTTCTGTCTTTTGAAAAAGTTCAGGGAAAGGCATGTCTTTTACGGGGATCGGATCGTGAACTATCAATTCAAGTTTATTTCCTATACCTAAAGGGAAAGAACCCCATTTTGTCATTTTCCATGAATTGTTGATTGTAACAGGAAGTATGTATGCAGATGGCGCATATTTACAGAGAATTTTCAGCCCGTTTTCTGCAAATGGCCTTGGCTTACCTGTTTTACTTCTCGTTCCTTCGGGAAATATTACCGTAGAGCGTTTATTCGCCTCAATATACTGCGCCATTTCCTTTATTGCCGACAAAGACTGTTTCGGATTATTTCTGTCAATGAGAACTGAGCCTCCATGATTCAGGTTGTAGGAGATACTGGGTATCCCTTTACCCAATTCAATTTTACTGATAAATTTAGGATGTACTTTCCGCATAAACCAGCTGATAGTAGTAATATCGTACAGGCTTTGGTGATTGGAAGCAATAATTAGCGGCACTCCTGATGGAATCTTGTGGAAATTCCTGATTTTATACCTTGTCCCTAAAACATAGGTATTAGCAACCAAAAAGAAACTCAATGCGTCTACACTCTTTTTATGGGCATGATATCCGGACAAATTAAAACACACCCATTGAATAATATGAAAGATAACCAAAGTACTTCCAAACAACAGATAATAAATAACAGAAAGAGGGTATGCCATTAACTTTTGCATTTATATTCCTCTTTCGCATTTTGCATTCAAAAATTCAGCCTTTAGATTGGAGATAACTTCTTTTACGTTTGATATTTTCTCAGATAAATGAACATTAACCCCTGTAAATGCATAGCCTTTTTTCATATTACCCCTTGCTGCCTGATAAAGGCATTGAATAATACAATAAGGGCTTTTTGTGTAATCACAGGTTTTTATGCAATGAAAAGAACATCTTTTGGGTTTCTCCAACCCTTTTTCTACATTATGGATAAATTCGCCGTCGATAGCTCTACCCGGCATTCCGACAGGACTTTGTATAATCTTTATATCTGTTTGTTTTGCATTGACAAAAACATTTTTAAATACGTCGGATGCATCGCATTCTGTGGTAGTGACAAATATTGTTCCCATTTGCACACCCGAAGCCCCCATTTGAATAAACCGAAGGATGTCTTTTCCTGTTGAGATTCCTCCTGCGGCAATCACCGGAATATTTTTCTCGTCTTTGTATGAATTGGTTATGGCTATCACTTCAGGTATAAGTTGTTCAAGCGCATATTGCTCATCTTCGAGCTGGCTTACCTTAAATCCCAAATGACCACCTGCTTTAGGGCCTTCTACTACAATGGCATCGGGCAAGTAATCAAAATTATTTTTCCATTTATCGCATATAATTTTAGCTGCCCGCGAAGATGATACGATTGGAACCAGTTTGGTTTTACTTCCATGGGTCAGATAAGAAGGTAAATCGAAAGGAAGCCCTGCTCCGGCAAAAATAATATCCGCTTTTTCCGCAATCGATGTTTTTACCATATCGACATAATTGCTCAACGCTACCATAATATTCACGCCGATTATGCCTTTGCTTTTTTCTTTTGCTTTTGCGATTTCTTCTTTTAATCCCAAAATACACTTGTTCAAATAATCCCCTGGAGATTTATGATAAATTAAACCCAAACCTGCACATGAAATAACTCCAATGCCTCCTTCACTGGCGACAGCAGACGCTAACCCGGACAAGGAAATCCCTACGCCCATTCCACCTTGAATTACAGGAAGCTTTACTTCCATATTTCCTATAAAAAATGATTTCATCTTAATTTCGCAAAAATGTGCCACGATATTGTGCTACGCACCCTCGCAACTTGTTAATACTAAAAAACAAGAAAGTTGATTTTGATATTGATTTTGACTATAAGAAGTTCCGCCAAACCTATAGCGGAGCAAAACATTGAAAAGAAAGATTTAATATAAACTCTATTATTGAAGCTGCAAAAGTATGAAAAAAATTAATCCATCCTCCAAAAAAATTATTTAGAACATTTTAAATTGTCGGAAAATGGGTTGAATCTTATTTTGAGGGAAACAACCAAAAACAATTATAGTCATTTACCGCAAGTATATTTTTTATTGGATATCTTATACTTATGATCAGAAGTTACGCAAATGGAGAAGTTATAGTAACACAATATGCAGAAGGCAACAAACAGAAAGGATAAAACCGATAAAGTAGATAAAGCCGATAAAAGGGTTGATTTCTTGGTAAAATGCAACATATAGAAAATAACAAGGAATAACCAAATCAACAAGAGAATAAGCTGCTTGGCGAATTATAACTTCCTGTAACTTGCGTAACTTCTGTTATGATAACAATCTCTTGACTATCTCCGATATTACCTTATTATCTGCTTTCCCTGCCAATTCCTTGCTTGCCAGCCCCATGAGTTTGCCCATCCCTTTTATGTCGGTAATATTTTCCTGCTCGATAAGTTTTTTTATAACAGCGGTAATATCTTCTTCCGACATTTGTTCAGGCAGATATTTCGAGATAATATTTACCTGTGACATTTCTTCCTTATATAAATCTTCCCTGTTCTGGGCTTTGTACATCTCTGCCGACTCCTTACGCTGCTTAACCAGTTTTTGTAAGGTTTTCAATTCCACTTCCTCTGTAATATCACCGGCATTTTTTTCTGTCTTAAGTAGCAGCAATGCAGACTTAACCGCACGCAACGCATTTAACGATTCTTTATCCTTTGCCAGCATGGCAGACTTAATATCATCATTTATTTTCTGTTCTAAGCTCATATATATTTATTTTTATTCTTCCAAGAGTAGTTCATCATTGCTGCCTGCTTTATCAATCAGGCGTTGATCAATGTTTTTGTTTGCGTTGGCTCCCAGGACTTTAATCCGCTCCATTCGTCCGATTATCGTATCTCCCCTGCGGGATGATTCCGTCAGTTTCCCCATGGCAGACGTATATGAATCCTGAGTACCCTGTATGTTTCTCCCGACCTTGATCAAATCTTCGGTAAAGCCGACAAATTTGTCATAGAGCATTCCACTCTCCTTGGCAATCTCCAGCACATTGTTCCGCTGGTTTTCCTGTTTCCAGATAAACGACACCGTACGCATGGAAGCCAAAAGCGTAGAAGACGAGACAAGAACAATATTTCTATTCAATGCTTTCTCAAATAAAGAAGGCTCGTTCTGCAAGGCAATCGTCAACGCAGGCTCCAAAGCGACAAACAGAAAAACATAATCGGGAGAATTGATAGAATATAAATTCTGGTAGCTTTTAGATCCCAGATCATCTATATGGCGTTTCAAGCTGCCGATATGTTCTTTCAAATGTGTATTTTTCAGTTGCTCATCATCCGTATTGAAATAATTCTCATACGCCGTTAAAGAAACTTTGCTGTCAATAACGAAATTCTTTCCTTCGGGAAGATTAATCACATAGTCGGGACGAACATTCGTACCATCTTCCGTTTTACAGTTGAGCTGTTTATGAAAATGTACATTGTTAACCAACCCTGTCTTTTCCAGAAGCATTTCCAATTGCACTTCCCCCCAATCGCCTTGTATTTTACTGTCTCCTTTCAGAGCGGAAGTCAAACGCTGGGCATCATCACTCATCTGTTTGTTGATATTGATAATATGTTCCAACTCCTTACGAAGTGTTGTTTTCTCCCGCATTTCACTCATAAAAGTCTCCTCTACTTTCTTCTCGAATGTCTGTATCTTCTCTTTTAGCGGATTGAGGATGTTTCCCAGCTTCTCCTCATTGACTTCGGAGAATTTCTTTGTTTTCTCTTCCAGAATTCCTTCTGCCGTTAACTTAAAGTCTTTATAAAGTTGTTCCCGTATTTCTTGTATTTCGCTTTTTTGTAATTCCAATTTCTCCCGCATCGCATCATTTTGAGCACGATACTGAGCAATAGTGGCTACATTATTTTGTATCTCGGATTCTTTCCGATCCAGCTTCTCCCGGCAATCCGATATTTCCTTTTGTATGTCATTCACTTTACTCTGAAATGCATCCCTGGAAGCTGTAGTTTGAATAAGTGTTTGCGTTTGCTGTTGGTTTTCTGCACGTATGCTCTTCATTTCTTTTTGCATATAAAAGCCTACAAAAACAGCAATACCTACTCCGGTCAATAATCCTATCACTAAAAACAAAATATTCATTTTTTCTATCCTTAATAAGATGCAAAGTTATCATTTTTATGGAAACAGAAAAATAACGGGTAAGTATCTATTAAAAAAGATAACATATATATTTGTATGTGCATTTCCTTCTAGGAAATATATCATGCACTGCTGCAAGAAGGTCTTTTCATACAAAAGAAAGTAAATTAAACTTGAAATAACAAGTACTTTCTTTCTTCATTTGGCTTATTACATGTTGTATACCGTCGAAAAAAGATTTTTTTTAACTGTTAACAACTTCAATTAATTATTTTTAGTATCTTTGTACGTTTTAATGAAAAAAGACATTTAACTATTGCTTATGTTTATGAAAGATTTATTATTAATTAAAATTGTAAGAAAATGAAAAGGATCTTTATTTTATTCTTTGTTTTAATTCTTGCTAATACTACACTGTTTGGAGAACAAGTGGATGTGAGTATTGCAAAAAATGTGGGTAGAACATTTTTAATGGCAAAAGCGGGATTACCTATTCACAAAAATATTACAAGTTTGAAACTTGTATATAGTTCCACTTCCGACCGGAAAGATGTTGATCCCGAAACGTACTATTATGTCTTTAATTTAGACTCAACAGGCTTTGTAATAGTTTCGGGAACAGACGATGTAATTCCAATTCTGGGGTATTCAACCGAAGGAATTTTCGATCCCAATAATATCCCTCCCAATATGGCAGAGGTATTGAATCGGTATAAACGTGAAATTTCTTATGCTATAGATCATAAAATAACAGCTACCGAAGAAACAAAAAAACAATGGGATGAGTTAATCAGCGGGCGGGTACCGATCCGCAAGGCAACAGCAACTTCGGTATCTCCTTTGCTTGGAGGAATAAAATGGGATCAGGCCCCTATTTATAATGATTCTTGTCCGTACGATCCATCTGCACCTTATTATTATAATTATAAATGTCCCGCCGGGTGTGTTGCTACAGCAATGGCTCAAATTATTAAATACTGGGAATATCCGGTACAAGGAATCGGGAGTAAATGTTATAATGCAAATTATTCGAGTTATGATAGTGATTTTGGGGATTATGGTATTTTGTGTGCCGATTTTGAAAATACTACCTATAACTATGCTTCCATGCCGAACGAACTGGATTCCTATTATAGCACTCCTACCGAAAAACGAGCGGTAGCTCAATTAATGTATCATTGCGGGGTTGCTGTGAATATGATGTATGGTGTCCCAAAAGGAAGTGGGGCCTACACTGTCCTGCCGGATTATTATAGTTATTGGATGAATCGACAGGACGAAGCAGGTAATTATTATATGGACGCGGCAGCGGCATTGAGAAACCATTTCGGATATGAAAAGGCAGAAGGAATTTTTAAGAAAGATTATACGGAATCACAATGGATAAATATACTGAAAGAGCAATTGAGCAATTGGCAGCCTGTTTTGTATGCAGGTTCAGGTCCAGGTGGAGGGCATGCATTTGTATGCGATGGGTATGACAATCATAACTTTTTCCATTTTAACTGGGGATGGGGTGGTAATTATAATTGCTATTGTCTTGTTTCCAGTTTGATTCCCGGAGGAACAGGTATTGGAGGAGGCAGTGGAGATTTTAGTCAAGACCAAAAAGCAGTTATAAATATAAAAGCAGTCAAAGATGAAAAATCATTAGGCTGGATTAATTCAATAGATTACAAAGATATAGAGAGTATAAATTTAACATCCAATTACTTTTCATTATTTCCGGATACATGTATGAAAGCTTATACTAATTTGGATAGTTGGAGTGTTACAGGGGTACATGGTATGGGGATGACTTTTGACCCATATTCTCCTTCATTTGGTTCTTATTACAGCACCTCTCTTTTGAATCAATCATCATCATATCGTCTGGACACCTTACAAGTAAAGGGTTTTTATTTGCTTGGCAAAGATGGTTACAACACAGTCAATCCGGATACTTTACGGATTTATCTTTCCTATTATGAGCCTTATTCAAATGAATCGTCTAAAAATCATAGAATAAAATCATTATCTTCTCCTTCATATCCATATTATTATGATGCATTACATCCGAATATTGTAAAAACAGGAGCTAACCCTCAAAAAGGGGATGGAATACAGCCTGTTGCAGATAATACAATTATTATAAATTATATCTTGACAGAAAAGGATACGGCTATACCTGTGCCTAATAGTCCTGGCAGTTCTTATGCTATTGATATCAATATACCCTTAACTTATAATAATACAACTATGAATGGATTTGAAATCCCTGCCGGTGCAGTGATTGGTTCTATGGTAAAGTTTATTCCGGGGTATAACTATAAGCTTGGTGATACACTCTACCATGGTTTGGTTTCAAACGACGATTGGGAAGAGGGTTATCCAATTTCGATGAAAAGTCGATTTGGACTCGCTTATTTGTTAAGTGATAATGCAGACTTTGCTGATCATAATGGATATAATGGGGTAAATTTCGAAACGAAAGAACTCCGTTATCAAATGTTTAATTCCTACCAGGATTCTTGTTACATTTCAAATGGCCGTTATCTTCCACGTATGGCATACCATATCTCGTATGATATTACACCTGTACGTGCTAAATTAGAAATAGATACGATTGTCTGTGGAACATCATTTATCTTTAATGGTAGTACTTATACGGAAAGCGGCACCTATATGCGTCGTTTTTCTACTTCCCTGGGAGACAGTATTGTTGTTGTTAATTTAACGTTGGATGAACAACATATAGGAACAATAGGTAATATTAACGGAAGTTCTACGATCACTCAAACAGGGACATATACCTATTCTATTGACCCTGTTGAGGATGCTGCAAGTTATCAATGGTCGATTTCCAATCCTAACTGGCCTTTGAGCGGTACAGGCAGACAAGTATCTGTGCAAATAACAGGAGATGGCGTTGGTGTTTTATCTGTAAAAGCGATTCATGCTAATGGAGTTTGTAAGACAGCAACAAAGGATATTCAAATTCAATCTACGACAGTCGGTGTATCTGAGTACGAAAATGGAAACAACATCCAAATCTATCCTAATCCTGTAAAAGATGCTGTTATTATATCAATAGAAAATCCGGACTTAAAGAATGCAGAAGTACTACTTTTTGATGTCTGTGGAAAACTGCTGAAAACAAAAAGAATAACCGGCAATCATACCTCTGTTGATATGAATTCTTTCTCTGAAGGAATCTATGTTTTACAAATAAAAGAAAACGAGAAACTGATAAGATCTTCAAAAGTGGTGAAAATAAAGTAATACAATAAAGTAAGAACAATAAAAAATGATAATGACGGTTTTGTCATTATCATTTTTTGTTATCTTGGAAAACATAAAAATAATTTTGGATAAAAAGTTTTTTACTCATAAACAGTTTAATATGTTTTTTTTTTGTATTTTTGCACCTCGAAAATTTAAAATAAATAATAACTTAACATAGGAGATTTAGATATAGCAACAAATTATAATCGCTCGGATGGTCATCGGAGAGGAGGTTTTGTAAAAAAGGAAGAGTTACACAAAATTAACAATTCAATCACAGCACCAATAATACGTTTAGTTGGTGATGGTGTAGAACCTCGGATTTTATCTTTAAAAGAAGCACTGGATATTGCACGTAATATGGATATGGATTTGGTTGAAATTTCACCCCAAGCGAATCCACCGGTGTGTAAAGTAATGGACTATCAAAAATATCTTTATGAATTAAAGAAAAAACAAAAAGAGATAAAAGCGAAATCAGCAAAGATTTCGGTAAAAGAAATTCGTTTAGGTCCTAACACAGATGAACATGATTTTAATTTCAAAGTAAAACATGCTATCGGATTTTTGCAGGATGGCAATAAAGTAAAAGTGGATGTTTTCTTTAAAGGACGTTCTATTATGTACAAAGAGCAGGGAGAGTTGATGTTGCTGAACTTCGCTAAAGCCTGTGAAGAATATGGAAAACCTGATCAAATGCCAAAGCTAGAAGGCAAACGGATGATTATAATACTATCTCCCGTAAAGAAATAAAAAAGAAATTGATTTTAAATCTATATATTAATCATTAAAATTTTAAGCAAGAATGCCAAAAGTAAAGACGAAATCAAGTGCTAAAAAAAGATTTTCTTTTACCGGCACCGGAAAGATCAAAAGACAGCATGCTTACAAAAGCCACATATTGACAAAAAAATCAACAAAGCGTAAACGTAATTTAACGTATAGCGCCATTGTAGATAATACAAATGTGAAGGCAGTAAAGCAAATGCTTAATTGTTAGTTAAAAGAAATTATTAATTTACCATCAGCAAAATAAAAGATCGATTTAATCGACGCTGACGTAAAAAAGAAAGGATAAAATATGCCAAGATCAGTAAATCACGTTGCTTCCAGAGCACGTAGAAAAAAAATCCTTAAATTAACCAAAGGATACTTCGGAAGACGTAAAAATGTTTGGACCGTTGCCAAAAACACCTGGGAAAAAGGACAACAATATGCTTATAGAGATAGAAAGCAGAAAAAACGTAACTTTAGAAGTTTATGGATAACACGTATTAATGCAGGCGTGAGACAATATGATATGTCTTATTCTGTTTTTATGGGACAATTGCATAAAAAAGGAATAGAACTTAATCGGAAAACTCTTGCCGACCTTGCAATGAACAATGCCGAGGCATTTAAAGCGATTGTTGATCTAGTTAAAAAATAAATCAATCAATCGAAGGAATTTTTACGATTTAAAATCAATGAAAAAATGGCTGCCTTTAGGGAGCCTTTTTTTATGAAACCGGATATGGAAACATTAAAAAAACTGATACATTCTCATGATAAAGTTGCCTTTTTGATAGGGAATGGCCCTAATCTGGCCGCAAAGATAATGCCTTCCTGGAAAGAATTGCTGGCTTCGGTCTCCGACATGCCTATTTCTTCCGATATAAGCGGGTTATCAAACACAGAAGTATACGATTTGGTTGAACTGCACTCCAAAAATCCAACCAAAATAAAAGAACGCGTATGTCAACACCTTACTATTAAGGATAAACATTCACTGACTATTCATAAAGATCTGATGGAGATGGCAGAAGCATTTGATATACCTGTTCTGACTACAAACTTTGATCAAGCCCTTGAAACATCGGTTGATGCCAAACTGCATCATCTAGAATCCAAAAGCTTTACGCGGTTCTATCCATGGAAATCATATTACGGACACGTACCTTTGGAGTTCCCTACCGACGGTTTCGGTATCTGGAAAATCCATGGAGATATCCGCTATAAAGACAGTATCCGCTTAGGGCTGACCGAATACATGGGTAGTGTGGAACGGGCAAGAAAGATCCTTCATAAAGGAAAAGGAAGACTGATGAAAAGAAAAGACAGAAATAAATGGCAAGGCAACAAAACCTGGCTCCATATCTGGTTTCATCTTCCTATTATTATATTCGGGTTAGGTTGTGGAATTGACGAAATATTCCTGCGCTGGCTTCTCATTGAACGAAGAAGATATTTGAATTTATACAAAGAGCCTATGAATGTATGGTACATTTCATTAGAATCCCCACCACCTGCGGTGAGCAACTTGATGCAAAACCTGGGTGCAAAAATAGAAATCATAAAAGATTATCCTGAAATTTACGGAAAAACGGGTACGATAGATTAAGCTGAATTGCTCATATATAAAATCAAAACGCGTCCCTCCATAAACAAATCAAAACAATATTTGTTATATCCACTGAATATTGACAAATTAAGTTTTCTGCAATCAAATAATTTAAAAAGTATGATCCACTTATCTTCATTTATAAAAAAAGTATTCCCGGCAATATGTATGTTAGGCTTCAGTTGCTTCTTATACGCCCAAACACCGCAAACACAACCGGTTTCACAATCTGCACCGAAGGAAAAAGCGGACGAAGAAACCCTTAAACAAGCTAATAACCCGTTGGCAAGTGTCAAATCTTTTAATGTTCATAATTATTATGTGCCGATTCTATACGGTGCAAAAGATGTAATGATGAACCAGGCATGGTTGCGTTATGCACAGCCTATCGGAAATTTTATTATACGCGCTTCACTTCCTATCGTAACAAGTTCAACACGATCGGAAAATCCCGTTTCAGGGCTGGGTGACTTGAATGCATTCGTCATTTATAAATTCAAATTGAAAAACGAAGGTATCGAATTAGGTGTAGGCCCCGCACTCACCTTCCCTACCGGAACCCGGAACCTAGGCTCCGGGAAATGGCAGGCAGGTGCCTCAGTTATTGCTTTTTTCAAAAGCAATCCCATCATACAAATAGGCTCGCTGCTTACCTGGCAAATGTCTTATGCCGGCGATGGAGACAGGAATGATGTAAACATCCTTACACCTCAAATCTTTTTTATGTGGCAAATAGGAGGCGGCACCTATCTACGTAGTACGGGAACATGGTCGTTCAACTTTGTAGACGGCAGTTACAATATCCCAATTGGTCTAGGTATCGGAAAAACATTCAAAGCGGGAAAGATTATATTCAATGTTTTCATGGAACCTCAGTATTCGGTTTTTGCATGGGGAACAAATCAACCTCAACTTCAAATTTTTGCCGGATTTAATACGCAGTTTTAATAAAAACATAGTTATCTAATTTATCGGAGGATAACATAAAATCTCCTTACAAAATCTAGCTTGTAAGGAGATTTTTATATCTGATACCGTAATGCTACAGGGAATAAAGAAAACTAATCCGGTTTTCCATGTCCGTTTTATCTCAACTTTTGACAAGTTCTTTAATCCGGAATTACTTTTGTAAAAATAAAGTATGGAACCGTCAAAATAGAATATTAAAGGAAAAAGATTTTGGTATACCTTTGCAAAATATTTTCTCTGTAAAAATCAAAAGAATGAAAAACTTGGACAAACATGCCTTTGTGACCCTTATACGGCTCATCCATCTATTTCTCGTACAAAGTATTTCTAGCATTTTCTATGTGAACTATTACAGGAAGATATTGTAAACATGAAAATTCGTTATGCTTCTAATGGAAAATTCAGGACAACACTAAAGTAGCAAGAAACAAGGTTGATATATTTACATTTGATAGAATATGAACGAAGCGTATTTTGAACTGCCATTCTTTACTAACTTGCTAATCCTGTTAGTGACTGCAAGAATTTTTGGTGAAATATTCGAACGATTTAAACAACCTGCAATGATTGGAGAAATTCTAGCAGGGATAATTCTAGGGCCAAGTTTATTAAACTTAATTCATAGGACAGAAGACATACAGGTTATCTCCGAATTAGGAGTTTTTTTATTGGTCATTATAGCAGGCCTCGAAATTAACATAGACGACATACTAAAATCCCTGAAAGGCAAAAATATTATAATTTCCATCATGGCTTTCTTCCTGCCTATACTTAGCGGTATTGGCGTAGGCCACTTCTTTAACCAAGACATCATGACATCCATATTTATCGGATTATGTATTGCAATCACGGCTTTACCGGTAAGCATAAGAATCCTGATGGACCTAGGAAAAATAAATTCGGAAGTAGGACAAAAAATAATCTCCGTCGCAATCTTTGATGATGTTCTTGCATTGACTATACTCGGTATTCTTCTAAATATAAAAGATACCGGTATGTCATTTGCTTCCGTTACGCAAGCCGGATTAATCTCGTTACTAAAACTATTGGCATTTATCGGATTATTAAGTCTGGCATACCTGGCTATCAAAAAAATACTCCGGAAAGGAAATTATCTTGAAGAATCACTCGACAAATTTATCTCCCTTATCAAAGGGAAAGAACCTCTGTTTGCCCTGTTCTTTGCATTTGTCCTTTTGTTTGCGACTTTTACCGAAACGTTAGGCCTGCATTTTATTGTAGGAGCATTTTTCGCCTCGATGTTAATCAGCGAATCTCTGATCGGCAAGCATAATTTCAAGGTAATAGAAACAACAACAAGCAATATGGCAATGGGGTTTCTGGCACCCATTTTCTTTGCAGGCATCGGCCTTGAATCCAATATTTCTTCCATCAGCAATATCGGGCTTTTAGCCGCCGTAATTGTGGTATCATACATATCAAAAATTGCCGGCGGTTATCTTGGCGGAACGTTTGCAGGACTGAAAAGCCGGGTATCTTTAACCCTCGGTATCGGGCTAAACGCAAGGGGTATTATGGAACTTGTTATCGCAAATATTGCCTACAAAAACGAACTAATCAGCACCGAAGTCTTTTCTATTCTAGTAATCATGGGTATATTGACAACACTAACCACTCCTTTTCTTCTGAAACGGGCATTCAGGCAAATAGAATAGAAAACCATCCACTATCATCGATGATTTATCTTTCGTCGGCTAGTTAGCGTAGATTCGGATGGGAAATAAATATCTTTCTTAGTAGAGAGAATATAATAATTTATAAAAAAGTTATATCTATTTGCAACAGGAATAATGGAATCTGATTTAAGATATCATCGAGGTTTTTATTCTATAGCCCCGTCTACCTGTTTCCGGCAGGCATATTTTCCATAATAAAGAACGAATGGAACATATCGACAGGTGTTATAACAATCTAGAATATATACCGGCAATTATAGGAATATATTCCGAAAGTCCGGAAGGCTTGCCAACGGTGGTTGGGGAGAATTCCAAGAGTTCGGAAAGCCTGCCAACGATGGTTGGGAAGAATTCCGGAAGTTCGGAAAGTCTGCCAACGGTGGTTGGGGAGAATTCCGAGAGTTCGGAAAGTTTGCCAACGATGGTTGGGAAGAATTCCGAGGGTTCGGAATGTATGCCAATGACGGTTGGGAAGAATTCCGAGAGTTCGGAAAGCCTGCCAACAGTGGTTGGGGAGAATTTCGAGAGTTCGGAAAGTTTGCCAACGATGGTTGGGAAGAATTCCGGAAGTTCGGAAAGTTTGCCAACGATGGTTGGGGAGAATTCAGAGAGTTCGGAATGTCTGCCAATGATAGAGATTGCTTCATTCCTCGCAATGACGCTCTTAACTAACATATTGCCGTCATGCTGAACTTGTTTCAGCATCCCCTTCTTTTGAGGAGATTAGTTCGCTTAAAAGTCTCACTGCACTCACCTGCGTTCGTTCGGGTGCGGATCAAGTCCGCAATGACGCTATTAACTTATGCTTACTGTCATTTCCTTTTGTGTGAACCTTTAATAAATACTACCAATGACGATTGGAGTTAATTCTAGCATTCCAGAATGACAATCAACCAGGGTTTACTGTTTTTCCTTCCGTTATCTTATTTCCTTTTATTTCTAACTTTATAACAGAAGTTATGCAAGTTAGAAAAAAGTTAGAGGAAGTTATAATTTAATTGTTGAATTGTTTAGCGTTTACATACTGAACTTATCAAAAGTTGAGGTAAGGGATTAACTCCACTTTTGACAAATTCAATTATTTCTTGTTGCTTGTTGTAATTATTACCTGTAACTTGCGTAATTTCTGTTTACAAAATAAACAAAGCTATTGATACGTTGTAAATAAACTAAGGAGTATATGGTAAAGGTTGATGGGATTCAGGATGCATCGCTTACTACTCGACAAATTAAATCATTTAAACTAATACTAAAAGAAATGAAAAAGTTAAGTGCATTTTTTATCGGCGTTTTATTAACTGTAAACATATTTACGGCTACAGCCAAAGAAGATCAAAAAGATCCGTTCATGACCCGTACTTTTCCGGCGGCATCCATTAAATCGGTAGAAGTAATCACATCGGGTGGTCGTATTGCCGTGAATGGAGATACCAATTCGGAGGCTGTAGTTGAGGTATATGCGAATCATAATAAATGGTCGGATGAAAAGATTAAACAGGTGTTGGAAGAGAATTATACTATCGAAATTAAAGTGGAAAGTGGAAAGTTGCATGCTTTGGCAAGACCGAAAGCCAACATTAAAAACTGGAAAACACAAGGATTAAATATTTCGTTCAAGATCAGCGTACCCAGGCAAATCGACAGTCATTTGCGAACCAGTGGTGGAAGTATTCAACTTAACGATTTATCAGGTTCCCAAGATTTCACAACCAGCGGCGGTTCATTGTCAGTTAAGAATGTTTCAGGCAATATTGTCGGCAGAACATCAGGTGGGAGTATTGTTGTAACAAACTCAAAAGATAATATTGACTTAAAAACGAGCGGCGGAAGCATCACAGCGACAAACTGTGAGGGGAAAATCGACATTGCAACTGCGGGTGGAAGTCTCAGGATGAGTAATCTTAGCGGAAATATTAATGCAATAACCAGCGGTGGGAGTATTACGGCAAGTAATATCAACGGTATCTTCAAAACCAGTACTGCGGGTGGAAGCATCACAGCAACAAACTGTGAGGGGACAATAAATATGGCAACTGCGGGTGGAAGTCTCAAGATGAGTAACCTTAATGGAAATATCAATGCAGCAACCAGTGGCGGAAGTATTACGGCTAGTAATGTCAATGGTGTCTTCAAAACCGGAACCTCAGGCGGCAGTATGCAATTAGAAAACATCTCGGGCAGTTTGGAAGCAAAAACATCGGGCGGAAGCATGAATGTGGCAATGACATCTGTTAGTGATTACGTAAAATTGTCCAATAATGGAAACATCAACTTAACCGTGCCTGCCGATAAAGGTTACAACCTTAAAGTGGACGCAAAAAAAATAAAAACATCAGGCTTAAAAGATTTCAGCGGCAACATGGATAATGGGAGTATCGGAGGAATTGTCGGGAGTGGCAATACGGAAATCGAAATAAAAGCATTGTTGCAGGTAAATCTGTCATTCAAATAGTATTAGTTCAGCAGAAGTTCAAGAATGGTTCCCAAAACAATGAATAACTTGGTCTGATTCTTTATCGTGCCGATCAACATTTGGTCTTTGGATTGCTGTTCAAATTTATTAAAAGACACTTTCTATATATAGTCTTTCTTTTATTTTCTACCTCCCATCTTCTTTTCTAAATACATGATAAAGAAGATAATTTTTAAATTATATAATCCGTATCTGTTCATTAAGTACAGGGAAGATTTATTTTAACTTAAAACGGGTTAAAAAATCATGTATCTTTGCACGCCGAATATATAATAACCAAATAGTATCATAATATGAAGAAAATAACTTTATTTCTTTTATTATTTTTAATAACATTGGCAGCAAATGCCCAGACAAACGATTCTATTGATTTTTGTTTCGAGATAAAAAAAGTTGTTACGGATTCCGCCTCGCCCTACTTTTATCCGTCATTATTGGAAAAAGTCAAGAACAATCCTGCGAAAATAGATGAAACGGATTGCTATTATTTATATTACGGGCAAATATTCCAACCGGATTATATACCCTTAATGTCTTTTTTTATATATCCCGAACGCAGGGATTTCGACATGGCTGCAATAAATAGGAAATATAAAAAAGTAATTCAACTTGGTAAAATCATGCTTGAGAGAAATCCTGTTGATTTAACAATATTATTACATACTTCCAGATCCATAGCTAAACAGAAAAGATACATCGACAATGATTATTTTTCTCAACGGTTTACAAATTTGCTATCCGCAATCTTTTCCACAGGTAATGGTAAAACAAAAGAAACCGCAATAAAAATTGTAAGTATGGAAGATGATTATGTACTAAAACGAGTATTAGGATTTTTAGGAAACGAAGAAACGTTAATTATTGAAGAGGATCATGCTTACAGCGTTTGGACGAAAAGTAACGTCAAGTTATATTTTGAGGATATCATGACTATTGAAAAAAATAGTTACAACTAAAGAAGCAACTTGCGTAACTTCTGTTATAAATAATTTTTCCGAAGATGTCTAATATCACAAGAACGTTTATCCATAATAAAATAAAAGGATTCAACCAAACGTTAGCTAAATGATATAATATTTACTATCATTATTCACAGGAAATAATAGAATTCGGATAACAATTAAAATAATAAAATGAAAAAAATAACCGTAATGATAATCTGTGCATTATTCGGCGGAATGATTGCCTCGGCACAAAAAAACTTCCTGGATGTTAATTATGTTGAAGTTTCAGCCACAGCAGAAATGGAAGTGACACCGGACAAAATCTATTTGAAAATAGTTATCGATGAAAAAGACAGCAAAGGAAAAATATCTATCGACAAGCAAGAACAAGATATGATTGCTGTGTTAAAAACAATTAATGGTATCAATGTGCCGGAAGATTTAACAATGAAAGATCTGGAAAGCCAATTCAAATACAAGAGAACTTCAAATAATCAAATTCTTTTAAGCAAGGAGTACGAATTGATTGTCAAAAACGGAAAAACAGCCAGTGAAGTTGTATCGAAACTGGAAAAGACAGGCATTTCTAATGTTTCTCTTGTCAAAGTCGATCATAGTAAAATGGAAGAATTCAAAAAAACAGTACGTGAAAATGCCACCAAAACTGCCAAAGAAAAAGCATCTTCCCTCGCACAAAGCATAGGACAAACCATAGGCAAGGCAATTTATATTAGCGAACATCCGAATTTTCCCCCTTACCATGCGACAGGTTATGTCAACAAAGCTGTTATGAGTGATTTTGTCGAAGGATATACTTCGGAGGTGGAACTGAGCAAGATTAAAATAGAATCTACCGTCGAAGTTAAATTTGAACTAAAATAATTATTTCGTATGACAAAAACAAACGAAATCATACGTTGCGGGTGGCAGGGCAACGATCCGCTGTATATCCAATATCATGACCAGGAATGGGGAAAAGAAGTGACGGATGATCACAAAATGTTCGAATTCCTTATATTGGAAAGTGCCCAGGCAGGATTGAGCTGGATAACAATCTTACGAAGAAGAGAAGGTTACAGGAAAGCATTTGCTAATTTTGAAGCTGAAAAAGTGGCTGAATTCAATGCGGAAGATATCCAACGGCTTATGTCGGATACCGGAATCATCCGGAACCGGTTAAAAATTGAGGCTGCCATTTCCAATGCGCAGCATTTTCTGAAAGTACAACAGGAATTCGGCAGTTTTTGCAATTATCTTACTTCTTTTCTTCCCGAAAAGAAACCCATTATTAACAACTGGAAGAAATTATCAGACGTTCCTGCTTCCACCGAATTATCCGACCGTATCAGCAAGGACATGAAAAAGCGAGGATTCAAATTCTTCGGAACAACTATTTGTTATGCTCATCTGCAAGCGGTAGGTTATGTGAACGATCATTTATCCGACTGTCATTTCAGAAACCGGCATTAAAAGATTCTCCGCTATAGATCTCTCATTAACTTTATAGCCAAATAAGACATAAGCGCGGGTGACATCCGAAGGGATTGTTCATTAATACGGAATTCTGAACTATGCAGATTGATATCATACCCATCAATTCCTGTTCCTAAACGATAAAAAACAGAAGGAACTCGACGCGAATAATAGGCAAAATCTTCTGCCGTCATCCGGTAATCAAGCCGGAGGACATTCTCTGCTCCACAAAAATCCCGGGCTACTGCCATAGCGTTACAGGTTAAAGCATCATTATTGGTTAATACGGGATAACCTTTATCTATACGGACTTGAGCATTCCCGCCCATTTCTTTTGTCACACGCTGAGCAATATTTACAATTAACTGATGTGCTTTTTTCCGCCATGTTTCATCGAAGGTCCGTAAGGTTCCTTCCATGCGAACTTCGTCGGGAACGATATTGGTCTTCCCTTCCCCCAGTATTCTTCCAAAAGTAAGTACGCTCGGACGATCCTTAGGTGCTTTTTCCGAATAAACAGCATTCAACTCGAGTAACAATTTGGAAGCAATTAAAAGCGGATTAATAAACATTTCAGGAATCGCCGCATGCCCTCCCTTCCCTATCACGGTTATATATATTTCATCCGTCGAAGCCATATAATCCCCTGGTTTCATTCCGATTTTACCTGTTTCTATTTCGGGAGAGACATGAAGCCCGAGAACAGCATCCACTTTCGGATCTTCCAACGCACCGGCTTCGATCAGTTGTATTGCACCGCCGGGAAATTTTTCTTCCGAAGGCTGGAAAATTAATTTAACGGTTCCTGTCCATTTCTCTGTCAGCTCCTGTAGTATCCGTGCTGTCGTAATTAAAGAAGCCATGTGAGCATCATGTCCGCAAGCATGCATAACTCCTTTGTTGGAGGACTGATAATCCAGGTTGTTCTTTTCTTCGATAGGCAATGCATCCATATCTGCCCGGAGAGCGATTACCTTACCTGTTGCTTTTTTACCTTCTATTAAAGCAACAACAGCCGTATTGTCGAGATACATATTCGTTTTAATGCCATAACGGTTCAACATTTCGGCAATAAATCCGGCGGTATTAAATTCCTGTCCCGACAACTCGGGATATTGATGTAAATGCCTCCGAATGGCAACTGTATCTTCAAAATATTGTTCGGATAATGCTTTTACCTGCTCTTTTAAATCATGCATTATAAAACCTTATTATTCTATACAAAAGTACATTAATTTTCTACTCGGAATAAGTTGAAGACAAACAATCTCCTTGGTAATATGTTCTTTGTCGGGTTAGAAATATCTGCCCATCTGGAATACAAGCCTTTCTATTCTCTCCATCACGATACCATAATTCAGTGTTTATATACGGCAATTTAACTTTGAAAAAGACCAATACTCCAGAATAAACAGATAATTAAATAAATAAAAGCTTTTTCCATAATTGAATACATCTTCTATAGCTCTTCTCACATAATATTCAATTTCACTTTTCTATAACTATCATTTAATACACAATGTTGGATGTTCTATTCTTAAACAAACTGATATAATTGAGTAAAATTAAATCTTTGTCCATCCTAAAAAAACATAAAGAAATGATAAATACGAATAATTTCTTCTTCATAAAATCATTGATTTCTTTCTGCAAACATACAATTATTTTTTATACAAAACCTGAAATATCTTATACATTTATCCACTTTTTCATAAACATTTAAAATAATTTCGTACACCCGAACATTATTTTTCACTTAGTAATCTGAATTACGTTCTTTTATCCAGATGAAAATGTAAAAGATTTCGAATTTACTTTAACCATATACTTTTTTTTGTATTTTTGTAAGCAAGAATGTAATTATACAAAATTAATCAAGATAAACAATGAAACATTTTCTATTGTTTATGCCTGTAAAATTAATTCTTAACACAATATAACATTATTATCAAAAAAGAAATCACAATCTTATATGGACAAGAAATTTGCAATAATTATCGGAGGCTGCGGGCATCGAGATGGTTCTGAGATACATGAAACCACGATGACAATGTTAGCTATTGAAAACAACGGTGCCACATATGAACTATTCGCTCCGGATAGAAATCAGTACCATGTTATTAACCATATTACAGGAGAGGAAATGGCAGAAAACAGGAATATGCTCGTAGAAGCAGCCCGCATTGCCAGAGGTAAAATCAAAAGTCTGGATGATTTTAATGTCAATGATTTTGATGCGGTTATCTTCCCTGGAGGATTTGGTGTTGCTAAAAACTTTTTTAATTATGCTTTTAAAGGTCCAAAAGCAACCGTGGATCCTCAGATAGAACAAATTATCAAAGAAATAAAGGCAGTGGATAAACCCATCGGTGCGCTATGCATTGCTCCTGTTCTACTGGCAAAAGTATTAAAAGGAATCACTGTAACTATTGGGAATGATGATGCTACAGCGCATGACATTACAGTTATGGGAGGACATAACATCAATACTTCTTCCGGAGAGGTTATCTCTGACAAAATAAATAAAATTTTCAGCACACCTGCTTATATGCTGGACGCAACCATTTCGGATATAGCAGAAGGTGCGAATAATCTTGTTTCTACTATGCTGGACAATATGCAATAAATAAAAACAGTATTTCTATTTATTAGTCTAAAATCAATACTTTAGTAAATCATTTAAAATAGATACAAATGAAATTAAAATTCAGTTTAATTATATTTGCCCTTTTTGCAGTAAACTTTAATATACAGGCACAGACAAAAGAGGGAGGCATTAGTTCTGAAATGCTAAATACTATTAAGCAATCGTACAAAACAACTCCCGAAACAAAAGCATTGCAAAATGCTATTATGGGAAATGACATCAACAAACTTGCAATAAACCAAAGTAATAATATAAGTAATGATACGTATTTCTCCAATCGTGTCAATTCTAAAGGGATCACAGACCAGAAATCATCCGGCAGATGTTGGATTTTTACGGGAATGAACGTTCTGCGTGCAAAAGTAATTGCAAAACATAATTTAAGTGAGTTTCAATTTTCTCTCAATTACCCTTTCTTTTGGGATCAGCTGGAAAAAGCCAACTTATTCTTACAAGCTATCATAGACACCCGTTCTAAACCTATGGATGATAAAACGGTAGAATGGTTATTTAAAAACCCTATCGGTGATGGTGGTCAATTTACAGGAGTGGTAGATTTGGTCACAAAATATGGTACCGTTCCCCAGGAAATAATGCCGGAAACAAATAGTAGCAATAACACGTCTCGCATGTCGCAGCTTTTAGCTTTGAAATTGCGGGAATTTGGATTGCAATTACGTGAAATGGGAGGTAAGAATACAAAGAATGAAGATTTAGCAAAGAAAAAAACAGAAATGTTAGGTATAATCTATCATATGTTAGTTCTGAATCTGGGAAAACCTCCTGCTGAATTTACTTGGACACAAAAAGATAAAGATGGAAAACCGGTAAGTACAAAAACATATACTCCGCTTTCTTTCTACAAAGAATTTGTAGACGTAGATATGAGTAATTACGTAATGATCATGAATGATCCGACAAGGGAATACAATAAAGTATATGAAATAGAATACGATCGGCATGTTTATGATGGCCGTAATTGGAAGTATTTAAACTTATCGATGGAAGATATCAAAAAAATGGCAATATCATCAATAAAGGATAGTACTATGATGTATTTTTCCTGTGATGTCGGAAAGTTCTTAAGCAGGGAAACAGGTTTTTTGGATATTAATAATTATGATTACGGATCCCTGATGGGAACCGGTTTTAATATGAATAAGAAACAACGTATCCAGACTTTTGCCAGCGGATCTTCCCACGCCATGACATTATGTGCCGTTGATCTGGATGATAATGGAAAACCAAAGAAATGGATGGTTGAAAACAGCTGGGGTGCTAATTACGGCGGATATAAGGGCCATCTTATTATGACCGATGAATGGTTTGATGAATATATGTTCCGTTTGGTTGTGGATAAAAAATATATTCCTGCGAACATTCAAAGTTTATTAGATCAAAAGGCTATTCAATTGCCGCCTTGGGATCCTATGTTTGCAATGGAAGAGTAAAAAAAAAGCGGATTAACTTTTATATAATCCGCTTTTTTTTATCACGACTCATGTTATTCCTTATTGATAATTAATAATTGCACCTCCCTCCAATACAGGTACTACAGAACAAGTATCCAATTCAAAACAATATGGAACACTTTCTCCCATTCCCAAAGTATATAAACGCTGATAATGCTCGGAACGGGATGCATAATTAACCAGATCATTCTTTGCGTTTTTCCATAAATCCATTGATGCAATTACACTATCATCATTGAATCCGAATTGTTCGTCAGAAGTCAAATTCTCACACACTGCCCCTGCAAATAAAGTGTCTTCCAAAGAAAAGCGATATTTCCATCCCGAACATACAATAACAATATCCTGATTAAGTGCTCTTAACTTAGCACATAAAGCAGAAATATTCACAAATGCGCCTAAAATTACCTTTTCCGCAGAATTTGCTATCGATAAAGCACGTGTTCCGTTAGTTGTACTGATAGCAATAACTGCATTGTTTATATCAGCATCTATCAATTGAAGAGGGGAATTCCCATAATCGGCAAAATCAGATTGAATACCATCACGTTCCGAAACAATCACACATCCATTTTTTTTAAACTCTGCCAGTTTATTCATATCCGTTACCGGAATTACTTTTTGAGCTCCTTGTGCAAGGGCAATCGCAATCGTAGTAGTGGCACGTAAGATATCTGCGACTACTGCTATATGATTACTTCCTGTCGTTTTACGATATTGGTATAATTCGGGGACTAAACAAACTTCAATAGTACTCATTATTCAAAGAAATGTTTTACCCGTTGGAAAAAACTTGCCTGTTTCGGGGGTTGGGGTTTGAAATTTTCCGACTTCGCCATTTGCTCCATCATCTGTTTTTCGTCCTTACTCAAATGCTTTGGAACCCATACATTGACATTAACAATCAAATCTCCTTTTCCGTAACCTTGCATATCTGGCAAGCCTTTCCCGTTCAAACGCAATAACGTTGATGGTTGTGTTCCGGGAACAACTTTAACTTTCGCTTTCCCTTCTAAAATAGGTATTTCAACAGTATCACCCAAAGCTGCCTGGGAAAAAGAAATATAATGTTCCAAATACAAATTATTACCGTCCCGTTCAAAAACAGGATGTTTCTCTTCCTGAACCAAAACAAGCAGATCCCCGCTTTCTCCATTATTAGGAGCAGCATTGCCTTTGCCACGCATAGCAAACTGCATACCATCAACAACTCCGGCCGGTATCCTGATCGAAGTAACATCTTCACCTTTTACAACTCCATTACCTGAACAATCCAGACATTTTTCTGTCACCATTTTACCCGAACCATGACATGTAGGACATTCTGCTTGAACCTGCATTTGTCCAAAAATCGATTGCTGAGTCCTAACCGTATAACCATACCCATTACATGTACTACATGTTTTTACGGCATCAGGATTCTTTGCTCCGGTTCCATTACAGGTATCGCATTTTACATGTTTTTGAACTTTAATGTTCTTTTCTACGCCTTTGGCAATTTCCTCCAGTGTTAACTTTACCTTGATCCGAATATTCGATCCTTTTTGAACAGAATGACCCGGTCGGCGCGAAGAACTCCCTCCAAAACCACTGAAACCAAAGCCCTCGAAAATGCTGCCAAACTGGCTGAATATATCGTCCATATTCATACTATGTCCGCCAAAACCATTCATCCCGGCATGCCCATATCGATCATACCGAGCACGTTTATCATCATTACTCAGTACTTCATATGCTTCCGCAGCCTCTTTGAATTTATCTTCAGCAGTTTTATCACCGGGATTTCTGTCAGGATGATATTGTAGTGCTTTCTCCCTATATGCTTTTTTTATTTCATGGATAGTTGACGTTTTAACAACACCTAATATTTCGTAATAATCCCGTTTCCCCATAGAATCACCCATTATTGATAAATTATAACCTTTGAAAAGCGAATTACCTTATCATTCAGCATATATCCTTTTTCTATTTCTTCGACTATCTTCCCCTTATCTTCTTCCTTGGAAGCAGGAATAGTGCCTATGGCTTCATGATAATCGGTATCGAATAACGCATCTTTTGTATTTATCGCTTTCAATCCTTTTTGCTTTAATAAATTATTCATTTTCTGAGAAATAAGCATCTCTCCTTCTTTTATCGAATCTAAATCAACATTAGGGTTTTCACTATATTTTATTGCACGTTCCATATCGTCAAGTATGGGCAATAAACTGGTAATAATTGACTCCGAAGCATTTTGAATCACTTCCAGTTTTTCTTTTTGCGTACGTTTGCGATAATTGTCAAATTCCGAATACAAGCGTAAAAACTTATCTTGTAACTCCGCATTATCAGCTTTTATTTTTTCTATTTCCTGTTGCAAATCATCAGGGATTGCCTGTTTTGTTTTTTTATCTTTCTTATTAAATAATCCTGACTTTTTGGAAGTCTCATTTTTCTCATTTTCAACAGATAATGGCTCAACTTCTATATTCTGCATTTCTTCCGTATCATCCATGTCAAAATCTTGTATTTCTTGGTTTTCCATGTCTTCTTTTTGCTCTTCCATACTCCTTTTTATTTTCTTATTTTTTATATCCAAATAACTTGCCAAATTTACAAAAATGTCAAAATGGCACAAAATTATAAAAAAGAGGCTGTCTTTTAAGACAACCTCTTCTATTTAAGATGGTCATATAAGACCGAAGATTAGAATTTCCAACCTAAACGAATTGCCGGATTTGCAAAGAAATTAAGTCCAAAAGTGGATGTTGTAGGTTTTGTTGTCACAGAAGTCTCTGTTCCTCCAACTACAGTTTTTTCTTTCACCTTTTGGGGTTGCTCAAAGCCTAAGCCAAATCCAATTTCCGCACCAATATATAACCCATTAACAATATACCAGTTAAAACCTGTTACCAAGGCAAAGTTTACAAATATACTTCCTTCTTTCATTCTGTAAGAATCTCCTGAAATATAGTTGAGATTTGCAATATTCTGCGTTTGCGTACCGATACCAAAGCCAATAACAGATCCAACATAAGGAGAAATACGTTCTGTTCCTTTAAAATGATAGTTCATCCCCAAATTTAAGCCAAATGATGTAGTATTGTTTTTTTCCGTTTCGGTTGCCTGACCTTGCGATGCATCTGTCGTCTTATCCTTATCTGAATCAAATCCAAATAAGAAATCCCCTCTCAACTCTATTCTGTCTGTGCAAAAATACCTGGTAGAAACACCAAATATAGGAACATTATTACTACCTAGGGTTTGTATTACGTTATTCCCTAAAGGCCTGAATTGAACCTCTAAACCAAAAGTACCACCCGTAGGTTTAATTTGCTCTTGTGCTTGTGCAGAGCCAATTACTAAAACAGCTGCTGCAAATAAAATAATTTTCTTCATGACAATATCTTTTAATTAATTTTTACTTTAAATTTCTAGATTTTTACACAAAAATTTGAATTGCAAAATTAGGAAAACAAAATTCATCCCAGTTTTAGGGTTTTAATAATTATTCAACTGTTTATTGTTGATAGAATTATTTGCAATTTTTGTGAATCGGATAGAGATGTATCAATATCGGTCATCTGAAAGCCATTTCGTCGCATCCGGTTAAACCACGTTTGTTGTCTTTTCGCAAATTGTCCGATAGCCATTAATAATTTTGAAGTCATCTTTTCATAATCCATCATATCTGCAAGATATTGGGAAATAAATCTATACTCTAATCCGTAATAAAGCAAATCATCCATTGAAACTCCGGAATCTAACAGTAATTTTACTTCTTCTATCATTCCATTTTCCAAGCGTTGTGTCAATCGCGAAGCTATACGTTCACGCAAAACAGACCGCTCAATAGAAAGATAAAAAAGGTTATACTTCACTTGTTCATTATACCAGAGAGGATTTTGATCATAATACAAAGCTATTTCCAATGCACGAACAAGCCGTTCCCTGTCAAGAATATCCGTATTGTTATGAAGTGATTTATATGATTTAAGTTTCGCAATCAATTCATCCATTGAATATTTTTCGGCATCTTTTCGAAACTCATCATTGACCGGCACTTCATCCAATCGATATTTATTGCTAATCACAGATTCTATATACATTCCACTCCCTCCACAAAGAATAGGAATTTTATTCCTGCCAACAATATCTTGATAAGCTAATTGGAAATCATGCTGGTATTCGTACACGTTATAATGATACCCAGGGTCAACAATATCTATAAGATGATATGGAATCTGTTTCCCTGTTATGGAATATTCATCTAGATCTTTTCCTGTTCCAATATTCATCTTTCGATAAACTTGACGAGAATCAGCGCTAATGATTTCACCATTTATCTCATTAGCTAACCGCACAGCTAAATGTGTTTTCCCACATGCAGTAGGCCCTACAATACATAATAAAGGAATGTTGCACATCACTGTCCGCTTTCCCGCTTATACTGAAAGAATTTACTGGCTATCATCCGTTCTATTTCTATATCGGAAGATGTTACTAACGTATAATACGTAAAAGAACAATAGAGCATAAAATCTTCCAATTTCTCACCTTCAAGTTTTGTAATTCGTTGAACAATCTCCGGATTATATTTTTGGGATAACCTCATTACCTCTTCTTGATTCGCTACAAGATTAGAATACATTCTCCCCATCTTCCCTTTATGACTAAATTTATCGTACAAAAAAGAAATCGGGCTTGCTAAAGGTGTTCCCCGAAGAAGATTTCCTGCATTAATATCGTAACCTGCTTTTTCTAACGGACTTATCTCAATTCCGGGTACGTCAATTTTTTCTTGCGGAGTAGCTTTAACCAAATCTTTGATAAACAATGGATATGGTTTCATTGCGTAAATCGTAACATTACGCAGCATCAGCGACCTCATCACCAACTTTATTGTAACCCGCCCTTTTATATTCTTTAAAGAATCGGTTACCGGAAGCATCTCCATATCATAACCTACACGCGAAATCGCCAAAGTATCATTTTGCGTAATCAGCATAGAAAAATCCCCCGTATTATTACTGAATACCATCAATCCGGAAGATAAATTATGAATACATGTATTTTCCAAAGGTTGGTACGTAATAAAATCAACAACCTTACCTCTGAATATAATTCTTTCTTGGGCAGAGCCATATACCGAAAGTATAAATAAAAATACTAAAGTCAAAAATAAGGACTTATGCTTCATCTATTTCGTATTACAATTTAGTGCAAAAATACATAATTATTTCCAATCAACCGATCTTCGTCATTTTATTAAAACGTACAATTAATAAAAAAGTTATACCTTTGTGAAATATAATCAATCAATTTTGCAAACTCGTATCTAACTACCAAACAACTCTTTTCTAAAATATGCAAGATATTCGGAATTTGAATATGGAGGAACTTTCCATTTTTCTAAAAAGCAATCAGGAGCCTCCTTTCAGAGCAAAACAAATTTCAGAGTGGTTATGGAAAAAAAATGTCGCCAGTTTTCAGGATATGAAAAATATTCCTGTTTCTTTACAGAAAAAGCTTTCGGAAAACTTTTCTCTTATCAAACTAAAGGTTGTTAAAGAACAAAAAAGCACAGACAATACCATAAAGTTTAAACTCAAACTGTATGATGGCAATCATATAGAAATTGTTCTTATTCCATCAGGAAAACGTGTCACAGTTTGCATTTCTTCACAAGTAGGATGTGCTTTGAAATGCAAATTTTGTGCAACCGGAACTATGGGATTTATACGGAATTTATTTGCATATGAAATATATGAACAAGTTATGCTTGCCAACGAGTTAGCCCAACAAAGGTATAACAATAAAATCTCGAATATTGTAATGATGGGTATGGGAGAGCCTTTATTAAATTTAGGTAATGTATGCGATGCCTTTTCCCGGATTAGTGACGACAATGGTATGGGCATGTCTCCCAGTCGAATTACATTATCTACGGCAGGAATCAAAGAGAAAATCAAAGATTTGGCAGACAAAAATATAGGAATACACCTTGCTATATCGTTGCATTGTGCAAACGAAACAAAACGCAAGCAGTTGATGCCCATCACAGAGAGCAACTCGTTATCAGACATCTCAAAGGCACTCATTTACTATTATAGTAAAACAAAACAACGAATAACTATCGAATATTTACTGTTAGGCGGTATTAACGATAGCATAAATGACGCCCAAGAATTGGCTATTTTCTGTAGAAACTTTCCTGTCAAAATCAATATTATTGAATATAACCAAAATCCAAATATGCCATTTAAACGTGCCTCCAACGAACGTATGGAGGAATTTGTTGCATTTTTAATGTCTAAAAATATGCTTGTTCAAGTTAGAAACAGCCGTGGAAAAGATATTGATGCCGCATGTGGACAATTGGTAACTAAAGACAAAAAATAATGAAATACATTATAACAACAATATTCATCTCTATAATTTCCTTACAAACAGTTACATCTCAACAATTATCCCAAATGTATGATGCCGCATTAGAAAAAATGGATGGTGCCGATTACACAGGAGCAATCGAAGGGTTTACTAAAATTCTCAATCAAAGCCAATATTATTTCGATGCACATTTATCCAGGGGTATATGCTACGAAAAGCTAAAAAAGATGGATCTGGCTCTCGCTGATTATAATAGTGCCGTAACTAAAAATCCAAAATTCCATGAGGCATATTATCAACGAGCGCTATTTTATACTAATGTAAAAAAAGATGATAAAATGGCAATTGCCGATTTAAGTAAGGCAATTGAAATTAAAGCAACCTTTTTCCCTGCTTATATAGAGCGGGCAAACTTATATTTCAAGGATAAAAAATATACGCTGGCACAAGCGGATTATTCAAAAGCAATAGAGATACAACCTTCATCTTGGGAAACATTTTATGAACGTGCTTATTCCTATCTGTTAGATGATAAGAACGACGAAGGACTTAAGGACCTTTCCACAACAATCCGATTGAAACCCGATTTTGCTGAAGCCTACTATGAACGGGCAAAGGTATATGAAGAACGTGCAGAATATGCCAATGCCATTGAGGGTTACAGCAAAGCGATCAGCATGGATATTCAACATGATGAAATATATACTCACCGGGCAAATCTCTACTATAAAACAAAACAATATAAACAAGCTATTGAAGATTATAACAAACTTATTTCATTGTATAAAAAAAGATTACCTGAATTTTATTCTAAAAGAGGTGTTTGCTATACTTCAACTGGGGATTCCATTACTGCGCAAAAAGATTTCACACGAGCCATCAGTTTAGATAAAGATAATTATATCATTTATGTGTATCGTGCAGAAAACTTCGTAAAACGTAAGCGAATGCAAAATGCACTTAATGATTACAATAAAGCTATCCAGCTAAGCCCGAAAGCATGGGATATTTATTATTCACGGGCAATGGTTTACATGGAACAGGAAAAATATCAGCAAGCTTTGGAGGATTTTTCCTTGGCAATAAAATATAATAAAGAGAAATTTGCAGAAGGTTATTTCATGAGAGGTGCCTGTAAAGATGCCCTAAGAGACATCGAAGGAGCATGTGCCGACCTCAAAAAAGCGGCATCTCTGCACCACCAAGAAGCAATACGACGAGTAGAGAGATATTGCAGATAATCTAATGGAAATAATATTTTATTGAAAATCAATCAAATACACCATCTTAAAGAGAGGGAATAAAATCCTGACGAAAGAAAAAATACGATTTTTGTACTTTTTTTAATCTATATCCATTAAAAATTAAAAAAAAATGTACTTTTGCATGAAATTTGATTCTTCAAAGAACTATTGACATTATTTGATAAATTTTTGAAATGAAAATACATTTTAATGTCTTTATTTTTTGAGATCAGCAATTTTCATAGTTATTCATTAATAAACAAAAAAGCATGGAAAAGTTAATTGGTAAATTAAAAACAGATGTAGACACATTCTTAACAGAAGCACAAAGCCAAGTTGAAAAAGGAAACAAAGCAGCAGGAATGCGTGCTCGCAAAATTTCTTTAGAACTAGAAAAAGCGTTAAAAGAGTTTCGTAAACAATCATTAGAAGCCTCTAAGAAATAATTTTACTTCTTTTAAAGCAAATTAAAATCCATGCTTCATTTTGAATGAATGCATGGATTTTTTAGCTCAAAACATACAGATTCTCATTATAAAATAAACAAGCATGATATTTTATTTTTCAGGTACAGGTAATTCTCTTTGGGTAGCAAAGGAATTGGCAGCAACTTATAACGACAAATTAATTTCAATATCAGAAGAATTGATGATTCCTAATAATAACTTCACCTATAATATTTCATCTGATGAGAAAATTTTCTTTGTATTTCCTGTTCATTCATGGGGACCGGCCATTCTAGTATTCCGTTTTTTAAAGAAAATAAATCTTATTAATTATCAAAAACAATCTGTATTTTTGATTTGTACATGTGGTGATAATTGCGGATACACAACAAAAATAGTTGAACGCATACTTGATAAAAAATCCATCTTACTTACAAAAGGATATTCTATCCAAATGCCTAATAACTACGTATTAATGAAAGGATTTTCCACAGATACAAAAGAAATAGAAACTCAAAAATTAAATAACGCCCCGAATTCATTCAAAAAAATCATCGAAGATATACAGGATAACAAAAAAACAGATCTATATACAACCGGCACACATCCTTTTCTGAAAAGCTTCCTGGTTTATCCCCTTTTCCGAAAATTTGCAATAAAGAGAAATTCTTTCTATGCAAAGAATATATGCACAGCATGTGGAACATGCATAGATATATGTCCTACTAAAACCATTTTCTGGAAAGATAATAAACTAAAATGGAACAACACATGTATACAATGTACTGCATGCATCAATCGCTGTCCTGTGGAAGCAATTGAATATGGGAAAGTTTCTCAAGGGAAAGGCAGATATTACCATCCGGATTTATAAAAAAACGTCATACAAATTTTCAAATTCATATGACGTTTTAATATTATAGCAAATATGCTATTAATCTTCTTTTGCTACTTCTTCCACGTTACGTGAAGACAATATCGTAACAATAACTTTCGAAGGATTTTCAATAATAGAAATACTATCTAACTTAATATCTTCTATCTTAACTGAATCCAATATATCTAATCCGCTAATATCAACTGTAATATTTTCAGGAATATTTTCTAATAAGCCTTTTACCTTCAATTTACGTACACGTTTTGACAATCTTCCCCCACGGATTACTCCGGGAGAATTTCCGGTAATACGTAAAGGTATATCAATCGTAATTGGTTTACCTTGCACTACCTCCAGAAAATCCACGTGTAATAAGTTTTCTGTTACGGGATGAAATTGTGCTTCCTGAATGATTGCTTTATGGTTTTGACCGTCTATATCCAACTCTACATAATGGACTTCCGGCGTATATATTAAATGATTGAAGGATTTTTCTTCTATCAATAATGGAAGTTGTTTTTCTCCTCCATATAACACACATGGTATAAAACCATTATTACGTTGCTCTTTTGCATCTTTTTTCCCTACGTTCTTTCTTAAAGAACCGCTCATAGATACTGATTTCATTGTCTATTTATTTTAATGATTAAAAAATGATTTATAAAAATATGTGCAAAAGTACAATTTTTTCCGATATATATTGAACAAGTTTATATTTATTTGATCAAACATATTAATAAACAAAATCTTATAAACTATCATTCAAAAGATAAGACTAAAAAAGAATAATCCGAGTATTATTTATGAACGGAAAATAGTCTATAGATTTTCGATATTTAAGTCCTTCCGTCTTGAAAAATCAGTTATTTTTGCGGTAAAATTATAATCCTAACCAATAAATCATAATATGACATTTACAGTTAAAGAAATCGCCGATGTTATCGGAGGAACCGTAGAAGGAAACCCCAATGCTGTCATTACCAAATTTTCAAAAATCGAAGAAGGAGAAGAAGGTGGTTTATCTTTTCTGGCAAATACAAAATATACACCATATATCTATACAACACAGGCTACTGCTGTATTGGTCAGCAATGATTTTGTTCCGACCCGCTCTGTTAATACTACACTTATCCGGACGGAAGAACCTTATGTAGCGTTCGCCAAGTTGATGGCATTTTACCATCAAAAGAAAAGCAAGGTAGGGATTTCAAAGCATGCGGCTATTGCCGAAGGTGTGGTAATGGGAAAAGACGTATATATCGGAGATTTTGTTTCCATTGCAGAAGGAGTAATATTAGGAAACGGGGTAAAAATATATCCTCATTGTTATATTGGGGAAGGAGTAACGATTGGAAACAACAC
The DNA here is from genome assembly GCA_031553535.1 of Bacteroidales bacterium. Classification (GTDB taxonomy): domain Bacteria; phylum Bacteroidota; class Bacteroidia; order Bacteroidales; family WCHB1-69; genus JAIROC01. Next base: position 292,376 of record JAVBLM010000019.1, read on the forward strand.
CATATTGAATCCCGGGGTAAAGATTCATCAGGGATGCATCATCGGAAATAATTGCACATTCCATGCGGGAGCTATTATTGGTGCCGATGGATTCGGTTTCGCTCCTCAAAAAGATAACCAGTATGTAAAAATACCTCAGCTTGGAAACGTCGTTATTGAAGACAATGTAGATATCGGAGCTCAAACTTGCGTAGATCGTTCAACCTTAGGTTCTACTATCATACGTAAAGGTGTAAAACTATGCAATTTCATCCAGATAGCCCACAACTGTGAAATCGGGGAAAATACAGTCATGGCTGCACAATGCGGGGTATCGGGTTCTACAAAAATCGGGAAAAATTGCGTGTTCGGGGGGCAAGTTGGTGTGAACTGGCACCTTACAATAGGAGACAACGTACAGGTAGGAGCTCAAAGTGCCATTAGTAATAATGTAAAAGAGAATGCTGTTCTGCTGGGAACACCTGCCTTTAATGCATCCGATTGTATCAAATCATATGCTATCTTCAAGTTTTTACCCAATTACGTAACACGCATCGAAGAATTGGAAAAATCCGTAAAGCAGTTGGACAAATCAAAGAAATAAAGTTTCTGTAACAAGAATGGAAAATATATTTGATCTGAAGGACATTAATTTTTCAATAAATGAAGAAGTTAGTGAAGTATTAGCATCATCAAAAAATATCCGGATAGAAAGAATTGTTTCTTTTGGGCAAACAACAGACAAAGATTACTGGTACGACCAACCTCAACATGAATTTGTAATCGTATTACAAGGCGAAGCCCGGATATTATTTGATAACAATAAGGAAGAGCATCTTACCAAAGGAGATTATTTGAATATTCCCTCCCATGTGCGTCATCGCGTAAGTTATACTTCTACCGATCCCGCTTGCATTTGGCTTGCCGTATTCTTCGACAAAAATTAATTAAAATGAATTTTAGACAATTATTCTATGAGCATGTTGCTCAGACATCATCCGAACCTCTCGCAATCGAAATAGAAAAGGCAGAGGGAATCAATCTATATTCTCCCGACGGAAAATCGTATATGGATCTTATTTCAGGCATCTCTGTTAGCAATGTCGGCCATTGTCATCCGGAAGTGGTAAAGGCGATACAGGATCAGGCCGGAAAATACATGCATTTGTTAGTATATGGAGAAATGATACAAAGCCCACAGGTTTTACTCGCACAACGTCTGGCAAGTGTTCTCCCGCCATCTTTGAGCTGCACTTATTTTGTCAACTCAGGAGCCGAAGCAATAGAAGGAGCGATAAAATTGGCAAAACGTTTTACAGGTCGAACGGAACTTATTTCCTGTTTCAATGCCTATCACGGTAGTACCAATGGAGCGATGAGCATTATGGGAAATGATAATTTCACACGGGCTTTCCGGCCGTTGATCCCTGATTGTAACCGCATCCGGTTCGGACAGGCTGAAGACCTTGCACAAATAACCAATTCTACCGCAGCTTTCATCGTAGAGGTTGTCCAAGGAGAAGCCGGGATTCGATTTGCGGATAAAACTTACTGGGAAAAAGTACGGGAACGTTGTGATCAAACAGGGACATTACTTGTTTTCGATGAAATACAAACAGGATTCGGCCGGACCGGATCATTATTTGCATTTGAACAAACGGGAATAACTCCCGACATCTTAACCCTTGCCAAAGGAATGGGAGGCGGAATGCCGATAGGTGCATTCATTTCGTCAAAAAAGATTATGCATTCGTTAACTTACAATCCCACCTTGGGACATATGACTACCTTTGGCGGGCATCCTGTCTGTTGTGCCGCCGCACTTGCATCCCTTGACATTATCGAAAGAGAAAAGTTATATAAAACCGTTGATAAAAAAGCAACCCTATTTAAATCCTTACTGAAAAAATTACCTTTGGTAAAAGAAATCAGGCAACAAGGTTTAATGATGGCTATAGAATTCGGCAACCGGGAACTTAATTTTAAAATCATTCACCAGTGTCTGGAAAAAGGAATTCTTACGGATTGGTTTCTGTTTTGTGATACTGCGATGCGGATTGCTCCCCCGTTAATTATATCTGAAGAGGAAATCGAAAAAGCATGCAACAGCATCTCTGATATAATAATGAGCATGTATGAATGAATGGGATAACCTTTGTATCACGGCTTACAATTATCTTTGGAAATTCATAAAAAATTATCTTTCTTGTATTCAAAAAAATGATAATTTCGTATCTATTTTTAAGTAACATAATCAAACAATAAATCTAGAATAATAAAAAAGCATGAAAGTATTAGTTTTAAATTGTGGAAGTTCTTCCATTAAATATCAACTTATTGATATGAGTAATAATGCCGATGTTATGGCAAAAGGATTGATAGAGCGTATTGGTCTGGATATGGGAGAATTTACTCATCGTCCGAAAGATAAAGAAAAATATTATACACAGGTTCCTATTTCTAACCATGAAGAAGGGATTAACCTAATGCTTAAAATGCTTGTTGATAAAGAATATGGAGTATTATCCAACATTAACGAAATAGGTGCTTGCGGACACCGTGTTGCCCATGGGGGAGAATACTTTTCTCAAAGTACAATCATCGGAGAACAGGAACTGGAATGGATTGAAAAACTGTGTGTAATTGCACCCCTTCACAATCCGGGCAGCCTGATGGGATTGCATGTAATGAAACGCTTACTCCCCAATATAAAACAAGTTGGAGTCTTTGATACTTCTTTCCACCAGACAATGCCTCCGAAAGCGTATTTGTATGCAATTCCTTACGAATATTATACAAACCAGAAAATTCGTCGTTACGGATTCCATGGAACGAGCCATAAATATGTTGCGCCCAAAGCTGCCACAATGTTAGGAGAAGACTGGAAGAATAAAAAAATCATTGTATGCCACTTGGGGAACGGAGCTTCCGTATGTGCTGTAGACCATGGAAAATCGGTAGATACCTCTATGGGATTCACTCCTGTTGAAGGCCTGATTATGGGTACCCGTACCGGCGATTTGGATTTAGGCGTTCTGATATATATTGCCGAAAATGAGAAACTGGATTATAAGGCAATGAATGATTTTGTAAATAAAAAATCCGGATTACAGGGAATCTCCGGTGGAAAATCAGACATGAGGGATATCCGTGCAGGAAAAGATTCCGGAGATGAACGTTGTAAACATGCTTTTGATATGTTTGCATACCGGGTAAAAAAATATATCGGAGCATATGCCGCAGCCATGAATGGTGTTGATATTATTGCCATGACAGGTGGAATCGGAGAAAATGCATGGTTTATGCGGGAAGCTATCCTTGAAGGCATGGAGTTCTTCGGCATAGAACTGGATAAAGAAGCCAACGAGAAATTTGCCGGATCGGACGGATTAATTTCAAAGCCCTCAGGCAAGGTAAAGGTGCTATCCGTTACAACAAATGAAGAACTTGTAATCGCACAAGATACATATAATCTGGTGAAATAAGAGGAATAAACACATACCAGAAAAGGAGCCGGGAAATTGGCTCCTTTTCTATTTTTAGTTCTTCACTTTTGCTGAAGACTCCCCCACCCTGCTAATGTTCCGGCCGGCATGATGATATTTCGTTTTCTGCATCTTGCATATTATATGTTACTTTTTCTTCGTAATTGGCTATCGCCGAATTCGGTCTGGCACTGGAAATGCTCCCTGTTGCGAAGCTGGTTAAAGTCAATCCTTTTAATTTTCATGTCATTTTGTTTTATATTACTGTTTTGCAAGAAGATGCCGGACTTTTTTGAAACTTTCATACAAGAATGCGGAGGATTTTCAGACTTTCCCGAAAGCTTCAAAGCAAATAGTGAGAAGCTTTCAACCTTTGCTGAAAGCTCAAAAGTAAATAGTGAGAAGCTTTCAACCTTCGCTGAAAGTTCCAAAGTAAATGGTTAGAGACTTTCAACCTTTGCTGAAAGTTCCAAACGAAATGGGAAAATGCTTTCAGGCTTTCTTGAAACCTTCAAACGAAAATGTAAAATGTTTTTAGGAAATACCGGATGAATAAAAATCTTTAAAAAGGTTCTTCCCTGTAAGGAATTACCGGAGGTTGCGATTTGTATTACAAGAAATAAAACCCGAAAAAAATGATAAAATAACAAGCATAGGATATAATATAAATAAAATTGATGGGAGAGGATTAGCTCCGCTTTTATTTGAATTGCCAAATACAAAGATATTAGTCCGTATAACGTTTGTGACAGATTATTCCGGAATAAATAAGATAACAGATTTTTTAAAAATGCTTTCCTTGAAATAGAATGCAAAGGGTCATTTAAAATCTATTTACGGAATTATAAATTAATAAACCATTATCAATCGTACTCATTGTTACAAGATGAATGTTTTTTAGACGCAATTGCATTGTAAAAGACAAAGAAATAGAAAAGAGTGATAAACGACCTCCGCAGGTGATTGAGAGATTCGTAATTAGACCTTTGTCATTTTGTTTTATCTCTCAGTGAATAGAAGTTATTGATTCCTCAATTCTTTCTTATATTCAATCGGCGAAACTCCCGTATTTTTCTTAAAAAACTTGCTGAATGAGGCTTGGTCGGAGAAATATAACTTATCGGCAATCTGTTGAATATTAATTTGTTGGTTCCGAAGCATTATTTTGGCTTCCATCAGAATAATATCACTGATGACTTTGATAGTTGTTTTTCCCGTAACTTGCTTAACTACTCGTGAAAGATAAATAGGCGAAATATTCAATTTGTCAGCATAGAACGCAACTTCATGTTCTTCCAAACCGTATTTGAATAATAAATCAAAAAAACGAACGGCAATTTGCTCGTAGGTATTGGGCTGTTTGGCAATTCCTGTATTATCATTCTGAATCAATGAATTCCAAATTTCCAATACGAGATTGCCTAAATCATTTTTTATAATTTTAGCTTGATAAAAATGATCTTTTCGCAAAATGTCTTCCTTTAATTTTTCGATGTTTTTTATCAACCTGTCAAAGTCTATTCCTTTCCATTCGATGGGGTTAGGTTTTCCTATCTGGGTTATATCCAAAGGTGGTTTTTCGTCATCGGTAGAAGCTTTAAAAAAGTCATGTTCCGCAATAATATGAAATCCCTGAAAATCTTCCGAAGAAGAAACATTGTTGACAAGATGTTTTTCTATCAAGGTAAATAACGTATTTTTCTTAATGATATATGGCTTGTAATCAATGGTAATGTGAAATTCACCGGCAGTAACCAACAGAATCGTAAACGCGTTTAATCGCATCGGAGCCACCAAATGATTTTCGTCCGTTGTGGACAAATGACCAAGATTTACGACCACGAGTTTGTCCTCATAGTTAATCGCGTCTGCAAATTGTATTTCTTCTATAAAATCTGTCAGTTCTTTGAATTGGGGATTTGTTTCCATGATTATTTGATTATTTCACTTGCAAAGATACCAAAAGTAAATTGATGAGTTTTAAAATTGACAAATAAATTTATCGCTTTCGTTGAAAAAATCACCCTGTTCGTAGATAAAGTAAAAAATGGACAAACATTGGTTAAATTGAAGCATATTGATTTTGGCACTTTTGTAGGATTTTTGTATTCGACAATTTATAGTCAAACTAATTTTTCAATGAACACAAAAAGAGAAAAACAATGAGTAAACAAATAATCAGTCATTCGATAGGAATTCTTGTGTTGGGAATCATTTTCATGTCATGCAGTCAGCAAAATATGATGCAACAATCTCAGAGTGAATACAAACTAATGGAAATAGGATTGACCGATAAAACACTTTCCTCCAATTATTCGGCGTCCATCAAAGGCAGGCAAGACATAGAAATCCGTCCGCAAATTTCCGGACTTATTACGGATATATTGGTAACGGAAGGCGAAACTGTCCGCAAAGGACAAACCTTGTTCATTATCGACCAGGTAGCATACAAAGCATCTTTGAAAACAGCAAAAGCCAACGTAGAAGCTGCCAAAGCAACTGTCGAAACCGAAAAGCTGACCGTTGCCAGCAAAGAAGAATTATATGCACAAGATGTGATATCGCTTCACGATTTGCAGACCTCCCGTAATTCGCTCAAGAGCGCCGAAGCACAGCTTGCACAGGCAAAAGCACAGGAAATAAATGCTCATAATGATTTATCGTATACTACAATAAAAAGCCCGGTGGATGGCGTTGTCGGGACATTGCCTTATCGTGTGGGATCGCTTGTAAATTCTTCTATTACAACTCCACTCACTACTGTTTCCGATAATTCTGAGATGCACGTTTATTTCTCCATGACTGAAAATCATGTTCTATCGCTCACGCGTCAATACGGTTCATTAGCGAAAGCGGTTGTATCTATGCCGGAAGTAGAACTAAAATTGAGCGATGGAAGCATATATGAAACCAAAGGTCGTATAGAAACCATCAGCGGCATTATCGACAAAACAACCGGTGCAATTAGCGTACGGGCAACATTTCTCAATGAAAACGGTATTTTGTTAAGCGGCGGTGCCGGTAGTGTGATTTTTCCTTACGAAATGAAAAATGTTATCGTAATTCCACAGGCTGCCACGTATGAATTGCAAGATAAAATATTTATATACAAAGTTATTGAAGGCATTGCAGAATCAACAGAAATCAAAACTTTCCAGATAAACGATGGCATGACTTACATTGTGGAATCCGGCCTTTCAATAGGAGATGTTATTGTTGCTGAAGGAGCTGGATTAATGTGTAATGGGACAATTGTCCAAACAAAATAAATCATAAACCTTCACAGTTTGATAAATCTTAATTTTTAAATCAAAAAGTATGACAATAAAAACCTTCATAGATCGTCCTATTCTTTCTGCAGTTATTTCCATTGCAATTGTTATATTGGGGATCATAGGACTTCAATCGTTGCCCATAGAGCAATATCCGACCATTGCAACTCCAACGGTCATGGTTTCGGCTTCTTACACCGGAGCTGATGCCCAAACGGTACAAAACAGTGTTATCATTCCGTTGGAAGAGGCAATTAACGGAGTAGAAAATATGATATATATGACTTCGGATGCCAGCAATAACGGTTCGGCTTCTATTTCGGTATATTTCGAGCAGGGAACCGACCCCGATATGGCGGCAATCAACGTACAGAACCGCGTTTCGCAAGCAAGCGGACAGCTTCCGGCAGATGTTACCAAAGGCGGAGTAACGGTAAGCAAAATGCAGAACAGTCAAGTAATGATTTTTAACCTTTACAGCAGCGACGACCGTTTCGACGAATTATTCCTCTCCAATTATGTAAATATCAATATTATTCCTAAAATACTTCGGATTGAAGGTGTTGGCGGCGTGGATGTGTTAGGGTCGGATTATGCAATTCGTATCTGGTTGAATCCCGGATTGATGGCACAGTATAAACTTGTTCCACAGGACATTGCCGATGTATTAGGCGAACAAAATTTAGAATCTCCAACCGGAAATTTCGGTGAAAATTCAGACAATATGTTCCAATATTCCATGAAATACAGAGGACGTTTTGAAACGCCGGAAGAATTTGGAGAATTGGTTATCCGTTCGCTTCCCGATGGTGAAGTGTTGCAGTTGAAAGATATTGCAGATATAGAACTTGGAGCACAAAGCTACACCATGACCGGAACAGCAAACGGGCATCCGGGAACCGTTTGTATGGTTTCGCAAACTGCCAATTCCAATGCCCGCGATATTGCTATTCAGATTGAAAATTTATTGGAAGAAATAGAAGGAGACTTACCTCCCGGTGTAAAAATCGGCACCGTGCAAAATGTACGCGATTTCTTGGATGCTTCCATAAAAAATGTGCTTACAACATTGCTTGAAGCCCTCATTCTGGTTATACTTGTTGTGTATATTTTCTTACAAAACGCCCGGTTAACACTTATTCCGATGATCGGCATATTTGTTTCCCTTATAGGTACATTCGGTGCTTTATCATTGCTTGGCTACAGCATTAACTTACTGACATTATTTGCGTTGGTTCTTGCTATCGGAACGGTGGTAGACGATGCCATTATTGTCGTCGAAGCGATACAGGCGAAACTCGACCAAGGCTACAAATCTGCTTACAAGGCAACGGTGGACGGTATGAATGGCATCACTTCACCGATTATCGTCAGTACGATGGTTTTTATGGCGGTATTTATTCCGGTAACTTTTATCGGTGGAACGTCCGGCATTTTTTTCACACAATTCGGCGTAACAATGGCTGTAGCGGTAGGAATTTCCGCGCTGAATGCACTTACACTCAGTCCTGCCCTCTGCGCTTTATTGATTCGTCCGGAAAAAGATTCGGGAGAAGGCGGAAAGTCATTCCAACAACGTTTCCGTAAAGGATTCAATGCTGCATTCCATACAATTACAAATCGTTATACCAGCGGCGTTAAATTTATACTGAAACGTAAATGGGTGGCAGGCGGAATTTTGGCGACAACTTTTGCTCTGTTGGTCTTTACAATGGTAAATACCAAGACAGGCCTTGTTCCCGATGAAGACCAGGGGATGCTTTTTGTAAACGTAAATACTGCTCCGGGAACAACACTTAGTCAAACGCAAGAAGTAATGACAAAAGTGGAAGAAGCGATTAAAGATATTCCCCAGATTGCCGAATATTCCAACAACGCCGGGTTCGGGATGCTTTCGGGGCAAACGCCGACTGCCGGAATGATTATGCTGCGTCTAAAACCGTGGGATGAACGCAAAGGAAAAGACGATGATATTGACGCTGTTATAAACGAAATTTACGCCCGTACGACAAATATCAAAAATGCAAACCTTTTCATATTTTCGCCCCCAATGATTATTGGATATGGTTCGGGTGACGGTTTCGAAATGTATATGCAGGATAGAGCCGGAGGAACGGTAGAAGACCTTTATTATGCAACACAGGATTTTATTGCCAAACTCAACGAACGTCCCGAAATTGGCATGGCATATTTTACATTTGATATTAAATACCCCCAATATTCTGTGGAAGTAGATTTTGCCAAATGCAAACGGGCGGGCGTATCACCAAGTGAAGTCTTGTCGGTGATCTCGAGTTATTACGGAGGCATTTATTCTTCCGACATAAACCGTTTCTCGAAAGTATATCGCGTCATGATGCAAGCGTCAACAGAATATCGTCTTGATACAGAATCGCTCAACAATATTTTTGTCCGCACAGATGAAGGAATGGCACCAGTGGCTCAATTTGTTACATTGACTAAAACGTATGGCTCGGAGACTATCAGCCGTTTCAATATGTTTAATTCAATAGCCGTAAACGGTTCTCCGGCAGATGGATACAGTTCCGGTGATGCCATTCAAGCAGTTAAAGAAACTGCCGCACAGTATCTTCCTACTGGATACGGGTATGAGTTTAGCGGTATGAGTCGTGAAGAATCGGATAGTAGTAATAATACGGTCATTATAATTGGATTATGTATATTGTTTATCTTTTTGATCCTTTCGGCATTATATGAAAGTTTCTTGATTCCGCTTGCCGTAATTTTATCCGTTCCTATCGGATTAATGGGCAGCTTTTTATTCACTTGGATGCTCGGATTGGAAAATAATATTTACCTTCAAACCGGCGTAATTATGCTCATCGGGCTTTTATCTAAAACTGCCATTTTGATTACCGAATTGGCGCAACGCTACCGAAAAGAAGGATTGAGCATTACAGAATCCGCTTTGAGAGCAGCCAAAGAACGTCTTCGTCCAATTTTGATGACCGCTTTAACTATGATAGTCGGATTACTTCCTTTGGTATTTTCATCGGGAGCAGGGGCTAACGGCAATATCTCACTTGGTGTGGGAACGGTATTCGGTATGACAATTGGAACTTTAGCCTTGTTGTTTATAACCCCGTCATTGTTTGCTGTGATGCAAAAATTACAGGAGAAAATCCCATCTAAAAGAAGATTGAAAATTAAAATGTTACGTTAAAAATCTTAAAGGTTCAAACCCAAAATAAATGATAAAAATTTTTATATGAAAAGAATAATCATAATATTCGCAATAGCATGTACGATGAGCGGATGCAGTATTTATACTAAATATTCTCGTCCCGAAGTCCACACTGATGGCGTATTCGGAGAAAATGTTGAAACGACAGATACAACAACTATTGGTGATATGCAATGGACAGAAATATATTCAGATATATACTTGCAGAAATTGATCCGAAAAGGGTTAGAAAACAATACCGATCTTCAGATTGCCCGCTTACGAATTACACAAGCACAGGCTTCGTTGAAATCAGCAAAATTGGCATATGCTCCTTCGGTTTCTTTTAATGCATCGGGGACTATCAGCAGTTTCGACCAACAATCAGCAAGCAAAACCTACGAATTGCCCATAAACGCCAGTTGGGAAATAGATATTTTCGGAAAATTAACCAATCAAAAACGGCAGGCGGAGGCTTCTTTGGAAGAAAGTGAAACTTATAAACAAGCTGTTCAAACACAATTGATTGCCAATATTGCTAATTCTTATTATACTTTGTTGATGTTGGATGAACAGTTGAGGATAACCGAACAAACTGCCATAAATTGGGAAGGTAATGTTAAAACGTTGCGGGCTTTAAAGCAAGCAGGCGAATCCAATCAGGCAGCCGTTGCACAAGCGGAAGCTAATAAATGTTCGGTAGATGCTTCCATGCTTGATTTAAAGCAACAAGTCACGGAAGTACAAAATTCATTATGTACTTTGCTAGGCGAAGTTTTGCATACGATAGAACGGGGAAGTCTGAAAAATCAAACTTTCCCTGAAGAACTATCCATTGGAGTTCCTATTCAATTGTTGTCCAACCGTCCCGATGTACGGAATGCCGAAGCCTCCTTGAAAAAGGCTTATTATTATACCAATGAAGCTCGTTCCTATTTTTATCCCTCTTTAAATCTAAGCGGACTTTTCGGCTGGACAAATAGTGGCGGCGGAGTTGTAACCAATCCGGGAACATTGATTTGGCAAGTTGTTGGCTCACTTAGTCAGCCCATTTTCAATAAAGGGACAAATAAAGCCCGTCTTGAAATAGCTAAAGCCCAACAAGAAGAAGCAAAACTAACCTTCCAGCAAACCATTTTAGATGCAGGAGCGGAAGTCAATACCAATCTTGCAAAATATCAAACCGCGAAAGAGAAAGTTGCCATTTACGAAAAACAGATCCGACTGCTCGAATCTGCCGTAAAATCAACAAGATTATTAATGGATTACGGAACAACTAATTATTTGGAAGTCCTCACCGCACAACAAACCTTATTAGAAGCAGAGCTTTCACAAATCTCCAATCGTTTTGATGAAATACAAAGCATTATCAATTTATACAGCGCATTGGGAGGAGGAGGATAATTTAATTAATAAACCAAATCGGGGAATACACCTGTATTTTCAGATTTTAACACCATATGATTATGATAAAAAGTGATATTAGCAGAAATGCAGATATAATCAGTCATTTATTAACTGCCAAAGGCGAAATGACCATTGTGGAAATCAAAGAGCTTACAGGCTATGAAGATATGGCGATAGCCCTCGCCCTGGGATGGCTTGCCAAGGAGAACCGGATCAGATTCTTCAATAAGAATTATCAGTTTATAGTCGAATCTGTCAGGAGTTACACAGAAACATATTATTAACCGGAAAATATAGAAATGTCCGCAAGTCAGGTAGAAATATTAGGAACAGCAAAAGAAGGAAATCTATTGTATCAGTATGCTCTGCCTTCAATTGTTGCAATGCTGGCTCAGTCTTTGTACAACCTTGCCGATAGTATTTTCATCGGTCATGGAGTTGGTGTTTTAGCGATTGCGGCTTTGTCTATAGCATTACCATTGATGAACTTGAGCGCTGCTTTAGGTTCATTAATTGCTACAGGAGCTTCTACGCAGATAGCCATTTCGCTTGGAGAAAAAAATAAAAAAGCGGCAACTCTTTGTGCAGGAAATGTTGTCTTGTTAAATTTAATCATTGCAATAAGCTATTCAATTATTGCCTTAATCTTTTTAGAGCCGATTTTGCTGTTCTTCGGAGCAAGCCAAGACACGCTTCCTTTTGCAAAAGACTATATGCAAATAATATTAATCGGAAATATTTTCACCCAATTATTTTTCGGATTATACGAAATAATACGCTCGTCAGGATATCCGAAAAAAGCAATGAGATTAATTTTATTGGCTGTTATTCTTAATTGCATCCTGGACGCCCTGTTTATTTTTATTTTTGGTTGGGGGGTTAAAGGAGCTGCTTTTGCTACCATATTAGCACAGGTCATTGCAGTGGCATTTGAATTGAAACATTTGACAAACAAAAACCATGTTATACATTTTGACTGTACTATTTTCCATCTGAAAAAAGATATTGTTTTTAAAATTATCGGAATAGGACTTTCGCCTTTTATTGTCAATATCTGCAACAGTTTGGTTGTAATAATTTTCAATAACACATTTAAACAATATGGCGGCGACTTGTATATTGCCGCGTACGGAATTGTAAACAGGTTCATTACAATTATTTTTATGATTTTGATAGGCCTAGCACAAGGAGTACAACCTATACTTGGATATAATTTCGGAGCAAAACTCTATTTGAGAGTAAGAAAAACGCTCATATTAGCTTTAATGGGTGGTATTGGCATAGCAAGTTTTGCATTTATTTTATTTCAGAGCATTACCGAAGTACTCTGCAAATTATTTACAACCGATTCTCAATTGATAAATATTTCTATCCAAGGATTACGAATTATGAGCACAATGTTGCCCCTAGTCGGATTCCAAGTCATTGCTTCCAACTTCTTTTTATCAATCGGATATGCCAAAAAATCTATATTTCTTTCGCTCACACGTCAATTTCTATTTCTCATTCCTTGTATTATAATAATGCCCCTATTTTGGGGTATTACCGGGATTTGGGCAAGCAGTCCGGTAGCAGATTTAACGGCAACCATAGTTACAGGGCTAATGTTGCTATATCAACTTAAATTATTAAAAAACATGCAATGTAATGTACAACAAATTACCTAATATAGAACAACAGTTAAGGAATTATATCAACACAAAACTTAAACGTGCCGGACTACTCTTTCGGATTTATTCAAGGATAAAAGACGAAAACTCCGTTTTAGAAAAAATCAAACACCGTCAATACGAATCAAACAATGACTTGCTTCAAGATTTAATCGGTATTAAAATCTCAACTTATTTTGGAGATGATATTTTTGTTTTGTCGGATTACTTCAATTCACATTTTGAGGTATTGGATTACGAAGAAGATGACCCTATAAAAAATCGATTCCGACCGGTACGTTTGAATATTGTGTGCGGTCTGCCCAACAATTTAGCCAAGCAATTCAATCAGTTGAAAAAAGAATATCCTAATGAAATGAAATATATGGATTCCACCTTTGAAATCCAAATCCGGACACTGCTCGCAGATTCATGGCATCAAATAGACCACGAAATGCGGTACAAATGTAAAGACGAATGGAAAGATTATGAAGCCAGAAGCGAATTGCTCGATGAAATTCATGCAAATTTGGGAAATAACGATAAGTCTTTGCATGGACTTTTCGATGATTTATCTATTCAGCACTATCGAAATAAAAGTTGGATGGGAATGTTGAGAAACAAATATCGCTTGCATTTTTATTCCCAAACCTTTATCCCAAGAATTATCAGAAATCCTTGACACCGACAATATACTGGTAAAACAACTCTTCAAAGCCGACAGAGAAACTGTCATTAATGCACTCCTTGATGCAGAACACCAAATCGAAGTATCATTTGACAATATTGTTTATTTGAGCAATCATTTATTTATTCATGACGAGAGAATATTGAAATTAATGCCGGAAAAATGTGCATTAGATACTTTATTTGATATTTTCGGAATAAAGTTTTCCTCTTTTCATAAACCGAAAAAAATCTTTCGAAAATAGAGCACTTGTTTAGCTGCATAAAGCCTTCGTTCAGTAGAATTTGCAATTCTGCTTTTCCAACTCCTCAAAGTCCCTCTGTCCCTTTTTAAACATCTACCATTTAGAAATTCAATTTAGTCCTTTAGATGAGTAAAAAAGCATTTAAAACATAGAACTTTAAACAAAATAAATGGTATTTTTGCAAAATGACATTAAACAGAGTAATAAATAACACATAACCAGTGGCTTGATTTTCAGATAGGAGTTAAACTTGTCAAAAACTTTGTGCGTAACTTGGAACTTCATTGCCCGTATCAACAGCAGTGTCTCCCCTTTCACCAAGTTGCCGGGCATTAGGGTCATGTATGAGCGACAGTAAAAATGGGACAACGAATTAGAAAATTGAATTTAAAAATAAAAGATTAGAAATATGGACAGAAAATATGCTTGTTACTGCGGTCTTTACTGTGGAAATTGCGCGGTCAAAGTGAAAGTTGAACCGGCATCGAGAGTTTTGTATGAAGAAATGCAGAAGTTGGGATTTGAAGAAATTATGCCATTCTTTCCCGATGGTGAAAAATTTTGGTCGTTCTTAAAAGGTATGTCTGTTGAAGGTGTATGTATCTCATGTAAAGAGGGAAGTGGAAATCCTTCCTGCAAAGTCAGACTATGTGCAAAAGAAAAAAACATTGAAATGTGCGCATTATGCGAAAGTTATCCTTGCGAATATTTTACGGATTTTTTTGAAGGCTATCCTATGCTTAAACATGACAATTCTATTTTGCGAGAAAATGGTTGGGAGTCCTGGGAAAAACTTCAAGATGAACGCCAAGCAAGAGAATTTGCGTTTGCCTATGCTAAAAACAGCAATGAATAGGAAAAAAATATGAAATCAAACGAAACATAGAATGAAACAAAAATCATCAAGAATACTACTTATCATTTTATACGTTTTGATTTTACTGAGCAATCATTGCTTTGCGCAAGACAAAAATGAAATTTCCATTTACGCGGGATTTTTGCAGTTAAAAGAAGAACTGAATCAAAGTATCGTATATAATGGGCCACAAATAGGAATTCATTATCAGCGAAATATCTTTTTTAAAAAATGGGAATTACGCTATAAGCCTAAAATCGCATTAGGCATTCCTTTCAATAGAGGCATGACAGGGGTTAATATTAACTTTGTGCCTATTGATTTTTCGGGAATTGTGCCTGTTTACAAAAACGAAAAGCACAATCTAAAAATAGGATTGAATTTTGAGGCAAATTACAGTTACCAAGCATATCCTGAACAACATAGCGCACACTTGTTTTGGTACAGCGAAATCGGAATTGCACCATGCATAGAATATAATTATCAATGGAATCAACAAAAAATCAAGGTATTTTTACAGAATTCCATTGCAGGATTTGTTTCCCGAATCAAAGAAATCACACCCTATTTCTATTCGTTCAAATTTTCAGACTTTTTTACGCAACCACATAAAGATATGGAATTCGCCAGTTTTGACAAATACAGCCATACAAATGCGTCTGTTGAATATGTGCCAAATATATCCAAAGGTCATTCGTTTGCATTGGGCATAGAATACATTGACAGTTATTTTGACAACCGTTTTCAATCATTAAATTATTATTTGCAATGGAAAAAAACATTTTAAAAATAATATTATTTACCGTTATCATTTCCTGTATCAGCTTGACCTCTTGCCTGAAAGAAAACGATTTGAAATTGCCGTTTAAAACGTTTGTTCCTGCAAACCTGGATGACGGTTGGGAATTATCAACACCTGCGCAAGAGGGTATCAATGAAAGTGAACTGCAAAATATATACAATTATTATCACGAAAGCGACAATTTATGGCAAGTCAGAAGTTTGCTTGTATTTCGCAATAACAAACTGATTGCCGAAAGTTATACAAAAAATCCGAATGAAATAACCCAACCTGTTGCCATTTGGTCGTGTACCAAGCAAGTAATGGGAATCCTCACAGGAATTGCTATCGAACGAGGAATTATTGATGATATTCACGATAATATCCAAAAATATTTGCCCGAAGAAATCAGCCGTCATGCTGATAAAGGTGCGATTACTATGAAAAATCTGTTGCAAATGCAATCGGGCATCGCGTTCAGTAACGATGGCTTTAATGGCGAATCCAATCAACTATTAAAAGAAATACCTTCTAACAGTCTTGATTTTGTTTTGGAATTGTCTACTTTTTGCAACCAAGGCGAACAGTTTCATTATAACGACGGCGATCCGCATATCATTTCTGCCGTTCTGCAACAACAAACAGGAAAAACAACAAAAGACTGGGCAAAGGAAGTTTTGTTTTCAAAGTTAGATATGAAAAACTATGATTGGGCAGTATACAAAGACGGCATCACAATGGGTGCTTTTGGAATAATGGCAACACCACGGGAAATGGCTCGAATCGGGCATTTGGTGTTGAATAAAGGAAATTGGAACGGACAGCAAATCGTAAGTTCCGGGTGGATTGAAGAAATGACAACAACCAAAGTCCCGAAAGAAAAAGTGAATACTTACGGCACTTCTTTTGGCTACTTTTGGTGGGTTGACGAAGACAGGGATGTAATTTTTATGTGGGGTAAAGGCGGGCAATTTGTGTTTATCAAACCAAACAAAAATTTAATAATGGTAACAACTGCCGACCCAAACGATGGCCATGCATTTGAACTAAATAGTGCATTGGATATTTTTGACAGGATTGATAACATTACGAATTAATAAGAAAACGGTTGCTAACTCACAGTCTGCTTTTAGGCGCCTGAAGTGCATAATTCAACTTTTACCACTCACGCCCCCATCCATCTCGGACAACAGCTCCGCACCGTAATTCTACCCCAAAGTAACTGGGAGAACGTCGATATTATTTATTAAATAAAAAGATTAATATTTGATTTGTCAGCCCAGCCGATATAGGTAGCAACACCACCTACGGTTACTTCGTCCAAAAGTTCTTCAGGTTGAATTCCCATGGCATTCATCGACATTTCGCATGCAATAAATTCAACGCCTTGACCCAATGCCTGCTGACGTAATTCTTCTACCGATTCAATTCCTTTTTTCTTCATGATATGTCTCATCATTTTGGCGCCTATTCCAAACATATTGAATTTCGATAATTTTAATTTCAATGAACTGGATGGCAACATGATGGTAAACATTTTACCAAAGAAGTCCTTTTTTACTTTGGGCTTCTTTACCTTTTTAATTACATTTAATCCCCAGAAAGTAAAGAATAAAGTTACCTTTTCCCCGGTTGCAGCGGCCCCGTTTGCCAGAACAAACGTTGCGATCGCCCTATCCAAATTATCACTGAACACAATAATTGTTTTCCCTTTACCGGAAGAAGAAATTGCCATTTCATTGTCCGGTTTCTTTCCTGCTTTTTGAACTGTCGCAATATATTTTCCATTTTCAATGATATTGGATAAAAGAGGATTTCCCGTTGTACTTGTCCAAGCCTCCACATCCCGATGAAAAGCCGGATCGGTAGAAATGATTTCCAGTGCTTCACCTTCTTTTATTTGGTCAATAGCTGATTTCAGTTTCAAAATAGGTCCGGGACATTGCAAACCGGAAGCATCGATTTTTTTCACTACTTCCCATGAAGTCGGGACACTATTGTTAATTACTTTCTCAACATCTTGTTTGGAATTATTTTTATCTCCCTGCTTAATGGCCGGCGTTGTTGCCGATTGATATATTCTTTCTCCTCCTGTCAAATTATAGACTTTTTTAAATCCGTTTTTCAATAAAATCTGTTGCGCCAGATATCCCCTGTGACCGGTCTTGCAATATACATATAGCGGTTTGTCTTTCAGAACTTCATCCATCCGGCTTCGCAAGTCATCCAAAGGAATATTCATTGCCCCTATTATGGCGCCTAATTCAAATTCATCTTTTGTACGAACATCCAATATTTGGACTTTATTCCTGTCAAGTGTATCTATTTCATGCCACTGGACAACCGGCATTTTCCCGGTAACCACATTTTTTGCTACATATCCTGCCATGGCAATCGGGTCTTTTACCGAAGAAAACGGAGGTGCATATGCTTGTTCCGATTTTACCAGGTCATCAATGGCTCCTTTTCTTTTTATGATTAACGCAATTTGGTCTATGCGTTTATCTACACCTTCAAACCCGACAATTTGTCCTCCATACAATCTTCCTTTCTCAATGTCAAAAATAAGCTTGATATATAATGGTGTTGCCGCCGGATAACAACCGGCATGAGAAAATTCCTGCACATAAATACTTTGGAAAGGAATACCTGACTCTGTCATTTTTTTCTCATTCAATCCTGTTGCAGCACCAACCATATCAAATACTTTAGTAATACTTGTTCCAATAGAACCTTCATAAGTTGTTGTATTTCCAAATACCATGTTGTCGGCAGCTACAATAGCTTGCCGGCTCGCCGAATTCGCCATGAAACTAAGCCAAGGCTTTCCGGTTAAAGGGTGAGGATATTCTACGGCATCGCCTATGGCATAAATATCCTTTACAGAAGTCTGCATATAAGAATCAACCCGGATTCCACCAATTTCTCCAAGCTCAATACCGGCTTGCTCTGCCAATTTTGTATCCGGTTCAACACCCACAGTCAACAATATCATATCCGTAGTCAATTCTTTCCCTCCTTCTAATTGTATTTTCAACCTGTTCTGCTCTCGGGAAAATGCAAGGACTTCATTATCTAAGAAAAGATCGACTCCTTTTTCTAACAAATGCGCATGGAGTATAGAACCCATCGAATAGTCCAAAGCATGATGAGCCTGTTTGCTCTTTTCGATGATAGAGACATGAATCCCAAGATTATGGAAACTTTCTGTCATTTCTATTCCTACAAAACCGGCGCCTACGATTACGGCATTTTTTACCTGTTTTGTCTGAATATAATTTTTAATAGCATCACTATCCTTTACATTTTGTAATGTGAAAATAGCCGGAAAATCAACTCCTTCAATAGAAGGAACTATCGGCGTTGCTTCAGTAGCAATCAACAATTTATCGTACGATTCCGTATAAATATCTCCTTTATCATTTTTAACCGTGATTACCTTTTTCTGAGGATCTACTTTAATAACTTCACTTTTTGTTCTTATATCTATATTATAACGATTACTAAACCAATCATATGGCTCAAGCAATAATTCATCTTTATCTTGAATTATACCGCCGATGTAATAAGGCAACCCACAATTGCCATAAGCGATATATTCATTCTTTTCCAATAGCATAATTTCTGCTGTTTCATCATTTCTCCGAATACGTGCAGCAGTAGCAATTCCTCTCCCTATAATAACATATTTCATATTCTTATTTTTATCTTTAAAAATAAATATCCACGAATCCAAAAAGAATAGACTCATTCATTATTTAGAAACAATTTTAAACTTTTTTTGTTTTTGGAATATTATTTTAATAAAAAGGAAGTAAAAGATCGCTAATCTGAATTTATAATCAATATTGAGATATTACGGATTATCTCACTTTGTTTGATGTCTCACTGTACTTTGTGCATGGGTAATTGGATCCTTCAAAATAAGGATATCATCTCCAAAAATTAATTTTAATACGTTTGTCCTTGCAGGAAAGATGGCAGCAAGAAAAAATTCTGTATCTTTGTAATAAGATACAGTATAGAGTCATTCTCTATATTTTTTTGTTATTGAATATATTACAAAATGAGAAGGTATATACTTTGGGGAATATTAATTTTAAATTTGATTTTTTTCGCATGTAATCGACAGAAATCAACCAAACCTGTGGTTAATAAATCCGAAGTCAAAGAGATACAAAAGTCCATAGACATTAAGATTAAACGGTATGAACAGGCATTAAACAATATTCCTAAAGACAGCCTGGAAGCAGGTCTGAAAGCATTACAATCCGATTATTACTTTTTTGTAGGAAACAATCCCGATGCTCCTGATAACGTTCAACAAATCAGGAACTATCTTAACGATAAAATAATTAAGCAATTATATACAGAAGTTCAAAAACAATATCCCGACTTATCTGATATCGAAAAGGGATTCAATGACGCATTTTCACTTTTGAAGTATTATTTTCCGGATGCAACCATCCCTCAAATTTATACTGCTATTACAGGTTTATATTATGAAATGCCCATTATGTTTTACGATTCTACCCTAGTAATTGCACTGGATATGTATCTGGGGAAAAAATATAAACTGTATAAACAATTAGGACCATCGGTTCCTCAATTTATTATTCAGCGATTTTCAAAAGAATATATTTTGCCGGATTGTTTTCAAGAGATCTCTTATAAATACATAAACCACAAAGACATACAGGGCACTCTATTAGACGAAATGATATTGGAAGGAAAACGATTGCTGTTCGCCGAATCTGTTCTTCCCAACGCGCCTGATTCTATAATTTACCCATATCCACAAGAAAAGATACAGTGGGCAATAAATAATGAAGCAAGTATTTGGGGATACCTTATTGAGAAAAACTATCTCTATTCAAAAGATAATACAGTGATTCGGAAATTAATAAATGAAGCTCCTTTTACAAGTCTATTCGGGAATCAATCTCCGGGAAAAGTTGGGGTTTGGGTTGGCTGGCAAATATGCAGATCATGGATACAAAAAAATCCGGATCGGCCACTCAAAGATCTTATGAATGAATTGGATACCCAGAAAATATTAACAGAATCGAAATACAAACCTAAAAAATAATTTCCCTGTATGAGTATATTACTTTTCCTTGATTTTTTAAAAGTAGATATTTTTGATATACTGGATATTATTTTAGTAACTCTTTTATTTTATCTTCTTTACCGTCTAATTCGAGGAACAGCCGCATTAAATATTTTCTTTGGACTGCTTTTGTTTTATGTCTTATGGAAACTGGTAGTTCTTTTCCGAATGGAATTGCTATCGGAATTATTGGGCCAGTTTATCAGCGTTGGAATTATTGCCCTTATTATTGTGTTTCAACCTGAAATACGACAATTCCTGCTCTTTCTCGGGAGCAAGAATCCTCTTAAAAAGGCCAATTTTTTATTATGGAAAGAACGGACTAAACATCAAAACATGCCGGAAATTAACGTTATTGTTAAGGCATGTACCCGAATGTCGGCATCTCTGACAGGAGCTCTGATTATTCTTACTAGAGAAAATAACCTGGAAGAATATGTTCAAACAGGAGAAACCATAAATGCAAGAACTTCAAGGGAGTTAATCGAAACTATCTTTTTTAAAAATACGCCCTTACATGATGGCGCCTTAATCATCAATCAACAAACTATGATAGCTGCACGTTGTATTTTACCTGTTTCCCGACGTGAAAATATCCCTTCGCATATGGGACTACGCCATCGTTCTGCAATAGGAGTTACCGAATTAACGGATTGTATTGCCATTGTTGTTTCCGAACAAACAGGAGCTTTATCTTATTGCATTGAGGGAGTAATTAAACAAGGGGTATCTGCCGAAACATTAAAATCATTTTTGGAAAATATATACATATCATAATATTATTATAATGAAAAACAACACCTTAAATTACAAAATCGCTGACGTCACCCTTGCAGACTGGGGAAGAAAAGAAATAGAAATAGCAGAAAAAGAAATGCCGGGATTAATGGCAATCCGGGAAAAATACGGAAAAGAAAAGCCTTTGAAAGATGTACGAATATCCGGTTCGTTACACATGACCATTCAAACGGCAGTGCTTATTGAAACCCTTGTCGCATTAGGAGCAAACGTACGTTGGGCAAGTTGTAATATTTTCTCTACACAAGATCATGCTGCTGCGGCTATCGCAGCAAAAGGGATTCCTGTGTTTGCATGGAAAGGCGAAACATTGGAAGAATATTGGTGGTGTACAAACCAAGCTTTATCTTTCCCAGGAGGAAAAGGACCACAATTAATTGTTGATGACGGTGGAGATGCAACCTTATTAATTCACAAAGGACACGCCGCAGAAAAAAATCCTAAATTATTAGATGTTAAAGCAGAATCGGAAGAAGAAGCAGTTGTTCTTCAAACATTAAAAACTATCTTAGCAGAAGATCCTCAACGTTGGCATCGGACTGTACCGGAATGGAAAGGAGTGTCCGAAGAAACAACAACCGGCGTTCACCGTTTATATCAAATGATGGAAAAAGGAGAATTATTAATTCCGGCAATCAATGTAAACGATTCCGTTACAAAATCGAAATTCGACAATTTGTATGGATGTAGGGAATCATTGGCTGATGGAATTAAACGGGCTACCGATGTAATGATTGCAGGAAAAGTAGTAGTTGTATTAGGATACGGTGATGTAGGAAAAGGATGTGCAAGATCTATGCAATCATACGGTGCCAGAGTAATTGTAACGGAAATTGACCCTATTTGTGCGTTGCAGGCGGCTATGGAAGGCTTTGAAGTTGCTCTGATAGAAGATGCCATTTCAGAAGGAAATATCTTTGTAACCACAACAGGGAATAAAGATGTGATCACGATTGACCACATGAGTAAAATGCTCGATCAGGCAATTGTTTGTAATATCGGCCATTTTGATAATGAAATTCAAGTAAGTAAGTTGGAAAACTATCCCAATATCCGTAAGCGGAACATCAAACCACAAGTAGACGAATATATCTTCCCCGATGGACATTCTATTTTCTTATTGGCAGAAGGACGTTTAGTAAACTTAGGTTGTGCAACAGGACATCCGTCATTTGTGATGAGTAATTCATTCACCAATCAGACTTTAGCCCAAATTGAGCTTTGGAAAAATAATTATCCGGTAAATGTATATCGTCTTCCTAAACATCTGGATGAAGAAGTAGCACGTTTACACCTGGAAAAAATTGGGGTTAAACTAACCACTCTTACACAAGAACAAGCAGATTATATCGGAGTGAAAGTGGAAGGGCCGTACAAGGCAGATCATTATCGTTACTAAAATATATAAATCATGGAATTAAAATCTGTCATTACCCATCGGTTGGTAAAAAGTGAAGACTTGAATCATCACAAAACTCTTTTTGCAGGACGCTGTGCAGAATGGTTTGTAGAATCTTCTTTTATTGCAATAGCCAGTTATCTATCACCTGAAACTATAGTATGTTTAAAAATCCATGGGATGGAGTTTTTACATCCCATTCATGCGGGAGACATTCTTACATTTGAAAGCAAAATAGTTGCCGGAGGAAAAAGTACTTTAACTGCGTTTACAAGAATCTATAAGGATCAAACTCCGGATATTACTTTCTCTGACGGATTTGCCACTTTTGTCCATGTGGATGAAACTACAAAACCTCAACCTCATGGTATTGTTATAAGCCCGAAGACAGAAGAAGACAGAAGACTCTATGAGGAGGCAAAAAGTCTCATCTTAAAGTCAAAAGAAAAGAAATAAGATCATCTCTTTCGACTTTAAAGGAAGTTACAATTTAGGAAATCATTTCTTTTAAACCTTCGAGGTTTTTGGAATCTCGAAGGTTTAAAAGAAATTATACGAAGATGTTTATGAGTTATAACTTTATTTAACTTGCCTAACATCTATTATTTAACTCAAAACAAAAAAATAAAAATGGGCTCTGATAAAAAATTATTTCTCTTAGATGCAATGGCTCTTATATTCAGGGCTTACTATGCTTTAAATAAAAACCCTCGTATCAATTCCAAAGGGTTGAATACTTCTGCTGTACTTGGTTTTACAAATTCATTATATGAGATCATCAAAAATGAAAAGCCTACCCATATGGGAGTTGCTTTCGACAGTCATGGCCCAACCGTACGGCATGTAGACTTTGCAGAGTATAAAGCAAACCGGGATAATACCCCCGAAGATATCCTTACCAGTCTTCCTTATATAAAAGAAATTATCAATGCCTTTGGAATTCCTATCTTAGAATTACCTGGATATGAAGCAGACGATATCGTTGGGACTTTGGCAAAAAAGGCAGAACAAGAAGGATTTACCACCTTTATGATGACTACGGATAAAGACTACGGACAATTGGTATCGGAAAATATCTTTATTTACAAGCCCGCTCATATGGGAAACACCCATTCGATTATCGGAGTAAAAGAAGTTTGTGAGAAATATAACATAACAAATCCGGAACAATTAATTGATATTCTTGGTTTATGGGGGGATTCTGTGGATAATATTCCCGGTGTAAAAGGAATCGGAGAAGTGGGGGCAAAAAAGTTGATTGGAGAATTCGGCAGTATTGAAAATTTACTCGCTAATGTTGATAAAGTAAAGAATGAAAAATTACAAGAGAAGATAAAAGAAGGTTCTGAAAATGCATTGATTTCCAAAATGCTAGCTACTATTATTTTAGATGTTCCTATAGAATTCAATCCTTCCGAACTAGCATATAACGGACCTCATGTTGAACAGTTGAAAGCAGTTTTCGATGAATTGGAATTTCGAACATTAGCACAACGTGTTTTTACAGACCTTAATTTGCAAAAATCAGGAGTAAATATTACAAAAAAACAAACCCCGGCTTTAACTCTTTTCTCTACGTTAGAAGATGAAGCAGAATCAATTGGAGAGACGTACAATAGCAACTCTATAAATACGGTTGAAAAAACATATACTTTAATCAACAATATAAAAGAGGTTAAGTCATTAGCGAAAACACTGAATGAATGTACTTCTTTTTGCTTTGACACCGAAACGGATGGATTAGACCCATTACAATGTCGATTGGTTGGATTGGCGATTTCTTACCATCCTAAAGAAGCATTTTATATCAATTTTCCCATCGAAAAAGAAAAAACAAATCAATGGCTTGATCTATTGACTCCCGCATTTAACAATGAAAATATTGAGAAAATAGCCCAAAACCTGAAATTCGATATGCGGGTATTGTCATCCTATGGAGTTACGATAAAAGGAGAAAATTTTGACACAATGTTGGCCCATTATATCCTTGAACCCGAAATACGACATAACTTGGATCTTTTAGCAAAATCATACCTGAATTACGATATGATTTCTTACGATGAGTTGGTAGGCAAAAACAAATTAATCGAAGAAATTGCTCCAGAGAAAGTATCGGATTACGCATGTGAAGATGCGGATATCACATTACAGTTGAAAGAAATACTGTCTGAGAAAATAAAGGCCGAGCAATTAGAAAATCTTTTCCATACTATCGAAATGCCTCTTGTGCCTGTATTAGCAAGTATGGAATCTACGGGAGTTCATATCGATATAAAATTCCTGCATGATTATTCAATGATTCTTCAGAAAGAAATTGACAATGTTCAAAAAGAAATATTTGAGTTGGCAGGAGAAGAATTTAATATTGGATCTCCTAAGCAACTGGGAACAATTCTGTTTGAGAAGTTACGTATTATTGAAAATGCAAAATTAACCAAATCGAAACAATATCAGACGGGAGAAGAAGTTCTACAAAAACTGGAACATAAACACCCTATTGCCAAGAAAATATTAGAATACCGAGGATTGTCAAAATTAAAATCCACCTATGTTGATGCTTTTCCCAACTTGGTAAATCCTGTGACAGGGCGGGTTCATACACAATTCAATCAGGCAATCACTGCAACCGGGCGATTAAGTTCAAGCAATCCGAACCTACAAAATATACCCGTCCGCGATGAACAAGGGCGTAAAATACGGGAAGCATTCATTCCTGCTGACGAGAATCATGTTTTATTAGCCGCGGATTATTCTCAAATAGAGCTTCGATTAGTTGCGGCCTTGAGCGGTGATGAGAGTATGTTAGACGCTTTTTATAATGGAGATGATATTCATGCGGCAACAGCAGCTAAAATTTATAACGTTCCCATAGAGGCGGTTACCCGTGAAATGAGGAGAAATGCTAAAACCGTTAATTTCGGCATTGTATATGGGATTTCTGCTTTCGGACTATCGGAACGGTTGAATATTTCCCGTAAAGAAGCAGCTGACATAATTGAACAGTATTTTGCCAAGTATCCTAAAATACAAGCATATATTCAAAGTCAAATACAATTTGCCAGGGAACACGGCTATGTAGAAACATTGATGAAACGTCGTCGCTATTTAAGAAACATCAACTCTTCAAACGGGAACTTACGCAGTTTTGATGAGCGAAATGCAATCAATGCTCCTTTGCAAGGCTCTGCTGCGGATATGATAAAAGCAGCCATGATTGCTATCTTTGAAGATATGCAAAAGCGGAAACTTAAATCAACCATGATATTACAAGTACATGATGAATTGGTTTTTGATGTATTTAAATCCGAATTAGAAGAAATGAAAGAGATTGTGCATTATCATATGACTCATGCAATGACACTTTCGGTTCCTATAGAGATTGATATGAAATCAGGAAAGAATTGGTTGGAAGCGCATTGATCAACTAAAAAAACACAGAAATAAAAAGATCTTACTAAATGAGTCTTATGTTTTCTTTCGCGAACTTTGAATATAATCTCGCAAATCGAAATAAAAATCTTTAATGTCTTGTTTTGTGATTAAGATCTTCGAGAACGGTATCTTTGAGTAACGGAAAAAGAGGACAATTCCTGCAATCGTTGTTGCCACATAAGAAATAGATGTTGTAATAGCAGCACCATACATATCCAACCGTGGGATAAGCATAAAACCCATGACTAAAGTAAATAACAATCCTACAACAGCACAAAAAAGATTCCGGTGATATTTTCCTATTCCTGAAAAATAGTGTCCGAATATCAAAAATATAGAATAAAATAAGACTCCCGGGGCCAGTAAACGAATAAGGTTAGGCAATTCCCCGAAATCTTGACCAAAGATAAAGACATAAACAGCAGAAGGAAGAATAGATAAAAAAACAACTGCACAAAGCGATAATAGTCCACACGCTTTTGCTAACCTTAATGTCATTGCCTGGGCATATTGCCCATCATTCACATTGGCAATACGAGTATATTGGACAATAGCAACACTACTGCTTATTAGCCAAATTGCTTCTCCCAATGACATGGCATTGGAAAAAACACCAACCTTTCCTATATCAATATATGCTTCCAATAGATAATAACTCAGACGTAAATTTAAAAATTGAACAAAGAAAGCGCTTTGGTTCAGAAATCCATATCGAAATAACCCTTTTATAGCTGGTTTAGAATCAGTCGATTGTGACAATTTTAAAGAAATTAAATCTTTTCGTAATGCAACCAGACCCGAAATCCAGCAAATACCATAAGCAAGATACAAAGCCAGAATATAGGGAAATAAGGTTTTCGATTGTAGAAACAGATAAAATAAACATAATACAATACAGATAATAAACGGATGTAAGAGATTAATAAAATTAGCTGTTTTTATTTTCTCTTTTCCCATCAAGACAGCAATATTTACCCCATTCCATGATGCAATAACCGCTAAAACCCCAATATGAATGGATAATTCTTTATCGATTCCCAAAGGTAAGAACAATAAAACAACCCATGCTATAAGCCCCACCAACAACGACCAAAAATAAGAAGGAATAAATAAAGATGAAAAAGAATATCTGGGAGTTAAATAAACTAAAGTTTTACCACTGACAATGTCTGAAAAGATAAGAACAAACGCAACAGTTGTAAGCAGGATTGTCTGTTCTCCTTTGCCGGTGTCTCCTAATGTCTGGGAAATAATGATGGCAATGAGAAAACTTAAAACAGCAGAAATTCCCTTCGTCCCTATTGTATTTATTATTTTATCAAGCATCTATACGGCTCTATTTCCAATTAAGAATGCAAAGGTATAGCTATTTTTACAACTAATTCGAAAATCGTTGAATAAAATCAATAAAATCAGTTTCTATCTTTGCCCAATTATATTTTTCTTTCGATAAGGTTAGGGCATTCTGACAATGTTCTATATAAACATCTTGATTATCAATATAACTTACAATATAATTTGCGATAGTATTACTATCTGCCGGACTAACAAGGTATCCAAATGAAATGCCCGGAAAAAAAGTCTTGATGGATTTCAACTTAGAATAAATAACGGGGCGTCCACAAGCAATATAATAAAACAATTTGATAGGGAGGCTATGATTATTTTCAAAAGATATTGTCCGTAAATCGAAAAACAGATCCATATTGGTAATATATTGACAAAAATCAACAAAAGGAAATAATTGTTTATGATGTATCTCTATATTGGATGGAATATTATCGATAAGTTTTTCAAAATAAAGAATATCATTTTCTTTTAATAAATCACAAACAATATGAAGCTGGAAAACCACATTGGGTTTTCTTTGGGCAGCTTTTATAATTGATTGAATCACCAGAGACAGTCCTCCACTAGATTGAAGGCTTCCTCCATAAAACAATCGTATTGTCTGTCTTATATCCTGGACAGAAGACGGATTGATGTATTTTAAATCAGGGAAATATGAAAGATATAAATATGGTTTCCAAAAGTAGAAAAAACGAAATATCTTTGCTTTGTAATATTCTCCGAAAATAAAACCATCGGATAAAAGTCCTGCATATAAGTTGAAAAAAATCAATGAAATACCTCGTATCCATTTTTTAATTCCTTTGATATTTCTTAAATTATATGCGGATGGATACCATTCCGTTACATCATAAATGATTTTTGTTTTATGCTCTTTGCGATATTTACAAGAATATAAAACAGCGTTAGGAGTATCGCAAATAATAATATCCGGTGTAAGCTCATTCAACTGTTCCACAATTTTTTGTTGTTTTTCTTTGTGTGAAAATGAATTGAGATTGGATGAATATATATTTATATTCTCTTTTATGGCGTCCACTGTTTCAACTGTTGAAACGATGGTTGTTCGATAACCACCGTCAACTAAACTTTTTGCCTGATGATAAAAAACCCTGTCATCAAAAGAGTGATGGGCCGTATTTAATATCACAATATGATTCATTGCGATAAAACGATTGTATTCAATCTTTTATTGTAATTTTGCAGTAACAAAATATAGTTATTGATCACTCATATAATGCATGATGAAAATCCCGACAATCGAACAGATAAGATCTTGTGACAAATATACAATTGAAAATGAGCCCATTTCCGCTATTGATTTGATGGAGCGAGCTGCTGAAAGCTGCGCTAACCGCATCAAACACATGTTCTCTCCCGATGCATCAATAGCTATTTTCTGCGGCATTGGGAATAATGGAGGGGATGGATTAGCTATTACCAGGCTATTACTAAATTCCGGATATAAGTGCCGGGCTTTTTTAATCCAATATGGAGATACATATTCCGATGATTGTAAGAAAAACCTGGAAAGATTACAAGAAAAATATCCGGATAATATCCAAATAATTAAGAATGTTGACAATCTCCCTCCCCTACTCGACTACAATCTCATTATAGATGCATTATTAGGAAGTGGGCTAAACAAAGCTATTGAGTTGGAAATGCTGATACAAGTCATTACTAAAATAAACGCATCCCCTGCTTTTGTTTTTGCTGTAGATATGCCTTCGGGATTATTCGCAGAAACACCTATGCAAACAGATTCTATAGCCATTGAGGCAGATCTTACGGTTAGTTTCCAATTTCCGAAATTAAGTTTTCTGCTTGCCGAAAACTATGCATATGTAGGAGAATGGGCAATTGTAAATATCGGTTTACACCCGGATTGCATTACGCAAATACAAAGTAACAAGTACCTGACAGATAGCGAGCTCATTCAAAAATTACTCCGTCCCCGGAAAAAGTATGCTCATAAAGGTAATTTCGGACATGGGCTTTTGGTTGCAGGGAGTAAAGGAATGATGGGTGCTGCCGTCTTATCTGCAAAATCTTGCCTCCGGTCAGGAATCGGGCTATTGACAACCCATGTACCTTCGATTGGCTATTCCATTATGCAAACGGATGTAAACGAAGCAATGTGTATGTGCGACAAAGAAGAAGATTACTTTTCCGGCATAGATTTTAGTTCTTTATCGAAATATGATGCAATCGCAATAGGCCCGGGCCTGGGAAAGGATAAACATTCAGGAGAAGGGTTAAAAAAATTAATTGCTGATTTCGGCGGAAGCATTGTCTTTGATGCAGATGCCATTAATTTACTGGCTGAGAATAAAACATGGCTTGAATTTATTCCAAAAAATTGTATCTTTACTCCTCATATAAAAGAATTCGAACGCCTCACACGTACTGCTGAGAATTCATTTGAACGCATGAAAATACAAAAAGAATTCTCTATACGCCATCATTGTATTGTAGTATTGAAAGGAGCGCATACATGTATTTCTTCTCCTCAAGGGGATTTTTATTTTAACTCTACCGGAAATCCGGGAATGGCAACAGGAGGAAGTGGGGATGTACTTACCGGTATTATTTTAGGATTAGTCGCACAAGGATACACGGCAACTCAAGCATCTGTCATAGGCGTATATTTACACGGGAAAGCAGCAGACATTGCATTAAAACAACAATCCTATGAAAGCCTTATCGCCTCGGATATCATTGATAACTTGGGACAAGCTTTTCTATCAATAAATGCACATCACAAAACAAAATAATTACTGGAAGTCACAAGAAGCTATAACTCTTGAACCTTCTTCGTTAGAAGGTTCCCAATCCTGCCAATAATAGTATGATAATAAGGTATCATATTCCGGAATCAGGTAAGGTTATTTCCATATTCATCGTGGATTATTAAGTAAATCCTATAGAGATAAAACAACTGAGGTCAGGAACTCCAAGCGGGGGGTCTATCCACACTTATAGGTGTGGACTGTCCATTCGCTTGCTATTGTTCCATACGATTGCTTGGGAGGGAGGGGTTCACTCATATGATTGTAAATCGTTCACAAAATAAGTCTTTTTAAGAGACCGGTAAATATACGGATTCAATTAATCGCGAAGCAAATAAGATCATTCTAATAGTAACACCAAGCCGATTACTGTCAAAAGATAACCATAGACTGTAGTATACCTTGTTTACATGTCGCTATCTGCTTCTACTTCATAGAATTCCAGGAAGAGTTATTTTGTTGTCATTTTTTTTATTATATTTGTATTTCATTTTCAAATCTACTACCATATAATGAAAAGGACGTATTTTTATAAAATCATATTCTTGCTTCTGCTGTTTTCTATCTATGGGATAGGATACGGGAATAGTAACACAAGAGAAGATTGTGAAAGTTTTTTGGATTCTGCGCGCAAAGAATTTATCAATGGGAACTATTCAAAATCTCTCGAGTTCTCCATAAAAGCCAGAACTCTGGCGCAAAACAATAACTGGCAGGATTTTCAAATACGATCGTTAAATACAATAGGGGTGATCTATAAGGAAATATTAGATTATGACAAAGCCATGGAATATTTTCTTGAAGCCTATAAAATGGCGCTTGCAATATCCGACAAGGCAGGAGAATTTGCCGCATATAACAACATCGCAATATTATATGATGAGGAAACAAAATACGATAAAGCCATCGAATACTATCAAAAGGCATATGATATTGCTGCCGAATTAAAAGATACTTCGATCATCATACGAATAGCCATAAATCTTGCCTCCGTTGCAAATGAAATCAATGATACCCGACAGGCTGATAAGTACATCAATATCGCAATGGAAATATTGAACAACAATCAGAACGACCATTATTTACCTATTGTCCGGTTTATTGAAATGGAAACCTTATATTTAAAAAAAGAATATAATGCGGCAAAAGAATTAGGCCTGGAGATTTTAAAAGAATATCAAAATATAGATTATGACGATGAACCCTATAAATACAAATCCGAATTTCTATGTTTGCTTTCCAAAGTATATCAGAAAATGGGAGATATTGAAAACGCTATTTATTATGCTCATGAGGCATTGGAGTATAATCCTTTTTTGAACAACATTACTGACATATACGAACAGCTATCTACGCTGTATCAGGAAAAGAATTCCTTTGTCCTGGCATTACAATACAAAGATTCAACCATAACAGCGATAAACGCTTTAAATAAGATAAATAATAAAAAGAATTTAGAAAGTAATCATATTCTATTTGAGTTATTAAACTCCGAAAAAGAACTTGCGGAGAGTAAAGTCAAACAAAAATCGGAACGAATTTTATTTATCTCCCTATTTGTTTTTATTGTTATTCTGACCGTCGCATCTATCGCTTTTCTACGCTACAGGTCTGCCAAGAACAAATACCAGAAAACATTGGAGTTGGAGAAAGAAAAAAATGAGAAAATAATTCTTCAACAACAATTAAAAGAGCAAAAAACGCTCGCTTTGTTAGAACAGGAGCGTTTGAGTAATGAAATTGACACAAAAAACAGACAATTGACAGCAAAGATTTTATCCAAATCGAATAAAAACGAATTAGTCAAAGAGATGATTAAGGAACTTTCGTCGATTCCTGATAAATCGAAGGATCCTATACTGGGAAATATGATCCGAAAATTAAAGCTACAATTAAAAGATTCTAAAGAGTGGAATAATTTTTTAATACATTTTGAGCAAATTAATCCAATGTTAGTGCATTCTTTGAAAGAAGCCTTTCCGAAATTAACAGCTAATGATATACAGCTACTTTCCTGTCTTTATCTGAACTTAGATACACGAAAGACCGCTCATTTATTAAATGTATCCATTCAAACATATAACAAGAAAAAACAACGGGTTGCGAATAAAATGGGATTGAAAGCATCCGAGTTGTACGATCATCTAATAAAGGCGTATTAATCCCCTTTCAATATTTAAATATTAAACTACAGATAACAAATAAGATAATGTAAGCTTTGTCTTATTAATGTCCCATCAAGGTCTTATCGACGTCTTATTAATGTCTTATCGCTTTTTATCCAATAGAATTGTCTATGGGTTATTTTTGTAATCAAAAATATTATTAATAAATAATGTGTAATGAAAAAGTGTTTTGTATTTTTAGCCGGATTTATTCTTTTTTCACAAATCAGTTATGCACAATCTACAATCATAACCAGTGAAAATTTTGACAACGGAGCGACAAATTTCTCCCCTAACCCTTCAAGGGCGTGGCAAATAAATAATTATTATTTTGTGAGCCCTTCAAATTCTTATCGAGGTAAAGTTCCTAATATAATGGGTGACTCTTCAATTTTAACTACTGTGGAATATAATTTAAAGAACTACAGTCACGTACTGTTGAAATTTAATCATATCTGTAAAATATCTTTTCATGATAATGTTCGGATAGAATATAAAACAGGAAATCAAGGATGGAATCCAATACCTGCCAATACATACCTGGGAAAAGCAACCAACTATGGTATTACAGGATTTAATTCCCTGAGCTATCCGGAATGGAATTATTTAGACAGTTCTGCCATTCCGACACAATCATGGTGGAAAGAAGAACTGTTTGATATTGGTTTTCTGGTTGGAGGATTTGATGGAGTCCAGTTCCGGTTTATTATAAAACGTGGTACAGCCCAAGGTACAAACATATCGTATGGATGGTTGCTAGATAATTTCACCATTCTGGCTGCTAATCATGAAATAAATCCCCCTGTGGTTGAATTCATTGATCCCTATCCGGTTGACACAATCTATACAACCGGCCCTTTTGGTATTAGAGCAAAGGTAAAAAGCCAAACAGCAACACCTGTTGAAAACCCCTGGTTGAAATATACCGTTACATATAATGGAATACAGGTGAAAACCGATTCCATCTTGATGAATAATATATCCGGGGATTCAATATGGGGAGCAGACTTGCCTCATCTTCCTGCAGGTAACCAAGTATCTTATTCTATTACAGGGAAAGATTTAATAGGTAATTCCCTAACGGCTATGTCCGGGTATATAATTGTTGCAAATAATAAAAACGACATAATAGTTCAAGGGAACGGTACAAGCGGACAATCAAGCCCATTTCGATACGACTTTGCTTATTCCCGCTCGATGGTATTATACAATGCATCGGAAATAGATTTCGACAAGGGTGGGGATATTACAAACTTAGCATTGCGTGTTTACTCTAAGGGATCCGGCCCTTTTCCGATGAAGGTCTGGTTAAAAACAATACCTGTATCAAAAACACAATGGAATGCTTATACAGATAATGCAGACTGGTCGGATTTGACACAGGATGCAACATTGGTTTACGACGGCAATTTGTATTTTGCCGCAGAAGGATGGGTTGAAATTCCACTAAGTAAGCATTTCTATTATTCGGGAACAGAGAATTTAGTGGTGATGTTTGAGCAAAATTGTGGTTCCTCATCTTACATGAGGACTCCTCCTGTATTTTATAACATTGTAAAACTTAATTCTGTTTGGCTTAAATATTCAAACATTTCACCCAATGAATCCACTACATTATTCACCGGTTCTTATCGTCCTGATTTACGTATAGGCTTGAATGAACCGACAGGAAATAATTCGGTAAAGCTACTTTCCATTGAGGTAAAAGATACGATAGCAATAACACCCAATGTTCAGGTTCCTATTGTTGCTACTATATGGAACAAAGGCCTTTCAAATCTGGATTCTGTTCTTGTTTCATACTCTATCAATAACTCTATTCCCGTACAAACCCCATGGTATGGTAGCTTACCATGGGACTATAAGAAACAAGACACTATCGGATATTACAGCCCAAGCCAATCTGCTTATGATACGCTTGTTGTTTGGGTTAGCTTCCCCAATGGACAACAGGATGCCATTACGTATGATGATACATTGACAAAGATTATATATGCCTATACGGATTTAAATATGAAATTTGTTAATTATTATAAAGATACTGTAAACTCAATCGGGCCTTATTCAATAACGGCACAGATTAATTCCATCACCGGTGCATCAACAGGACTAGTGGACTTATATATTGCCGTCACCCTCGATGGAACGACGGACTATGACACCATTTCTATGCTTTATAACGCTTCCCAGAACCTATGGGAAGCAACAATACAAAGATATCCGTTCGGGAGTAGTGTACAATACAGCATTACTCTGACGGATATTGCGGGTAATACGGTATCTATTTCCGAAAACTATTATATAAAAAGAACGGGTGAAGAAACTCCCAATTCGGTAAAATTGGCTTCCATTGAAACTCCGGTTGAAGGAGCTGTTATAGAAGGAAGCGAAATACCGGTACATGTGAAAATACAAAATAAGGGAATTAACAATTTAACTTCCTGTATCCTCAACTGGTCGATAAACGGGGAACTGCAACTCCCTGCGGACAGAGAATTTATCGTAGACCTGCCGGATGATTTTACGGATACGATAACCATTGGTTCCTATACCCCTGTATCCGGCAAAAAAGACACGATTATGGTTTGGGTAAGTGCACCAAATAATGCAACCGATCCGGATGAAAGTGACGACACATTACAGGTTGTTGTCTTAGGATGTGTAGAAATGCCCGGTGTATTGACAATTAACGGATATAATTCCGAAAAAATAAGCGATGTTTTAGCTACTATCCGTAATTGTGGCTTAACCGGAGATTTAACAATACAATTAAAAGGTAGGTTTTCCGAAAATGTAAACCTTGGTGATCTTTCCAAACACACAAACGGATACAAATTAACCATAACATCAGCAGATAATCATCGGGATAGTGCCGTTATTAAGCCAGGTTCAGGAATAGGCATTACCCTTGGAAACTCAAGTAGTATTGAAATAAAGGCCATTACCATTGATGTTAGTTCTTTAACTGCTGCGAATACTGCTGCTATCCGTTTTAATAATACTTGCAATAACATACTTATTGATAGTTGTAATCTCAAAGCGAATGCGACAACAAGTACTGCCAGCATACATGTCATTTCTAAAGGTGAAAATACAGGCATCGTAGACAATATACGTATTATCAATAATATCATTAGCGGAGGATGTTCTGGAATCGACTTTTATGGAGGAACAGGTACAGATGCAGGAAATTATGGCACACATGTTGTTTTTGAGAACAATACAATTGGCAGTCAACGTAATTATGGAATAAATACTTATTATACAGACTTCACAAGTTGCTCATATAATACTATTGAAAACAAAACATCAAGCGTAAATAATAGTTGGATTGGAATTGCAATGACTTCCTGCAACGGTTCTATCATAGGGAACAGGGTAAAGAGTACAATCTCCACTACTCCACGCGGAATATCTATCGAGAGATTTAATTATTATAACACTACTGATATCGGTTTAATTGCCAATAATGAAATCATAATGAGTACCGGAACCGGAGTTTCGTTTGGAACACATACAACACTTAGTCATGCTAATATTTTAAACAACTCTATTAACATAACAGGAACCGGTTCCGCAAGAGGACTTTACATTACCAATTCAGCAGACAATATTCTTTCTATCAAAAATAACAATATAGTGCTTACAGGATCTACGGCCTATCCTATTTATTATAGTGCAAATCCTACCGGTTCGTACGATACAGACTGGAATAATCTGTGTGCTCCTACCAATTTAGGTTATGCAGGGGGTGCAATAACGGATATGACAGCATGGCAAGGAAAATTCCTTGCAGACATACATTCTATAAGAATAAATCCTGTTTTCAGCAATACAACAACACTTGAGTTGAGTAACACCATAAAGAATATGGAGTTAACCTGTGAGTTTATCCCTCTTGTTGATAAAGACAAAAACAGAAATAACCGAACAGCAACAACAATTATGGGCTGTTATGAAATAGCTGTAGAAGCCGGTAGCGCCATGATGACCGAAATTATCGGACTCGGTGATGGAAGATTATCAGGACAAACCGACGATGTGAAAGTTGTTGTTTGCAATACCGGGACTACTCCCCTTTCATCAATCAATCTGGAATGGTCGATAAGCGGGTCGCCTCAAAATGCCGGTGGAACCGATTTTCCTGTTTCATTGGAAACATACGAATTCGATACCATTCCTATTGGGGAAATTCGATATACTCCGGGTGATCTTACTATAAAAGCATGGATCAATAATCTAAACGAAGGAGCATTAACCGACAACAACGAAGCGGACGACACACTAAGTGTTTCCATATTTGCATGTGGGGGTGGATACGGTGGGAGCCTGTCTGTTCCGGGAGCAGAGTTCACAGAATTACAAGATGCTCTCAATGCTATATATATATGCGGGTTAGCAACTGATTTGACCCTGAATCTGAAAGGCTCTTATGATAAATTCGATTTAAGCAATATCGCTGATTGTACAAACGGACATATCTTAACAATCACTTCATCGGATAATCACCCCAACAGTGTAGTTATTAAAGCTTTATCCGGAGCAGGGATCGTATTGTCGAATACACGCAATGTTGTTTTAAAAGCAATTACGGTAGATGTATCAACAGTAGAGATTCCTGCAATACAGTTTGCGGGAGCTTGTACGAATATTATTATCCGGGATTGTAATTTGTTAGGAAACACAACAACAAATGCAAGTGCAGGTACAAATGCACCCATATCTAAAATAAGTTCTACAACAGCTCCTACAGGTATTGTCGATAGTATTTTTATTATAAATAATGTATTAGATGGCGGGTATCGCGGATTCTATTTCTGTGGAGGAACAAATGCGAATAATCTCGGAACTAATATTCTTTTTGACAGCAATACGGTTAGTAATCAGCATTCCTTTGCAATACATTCCTATTACACAGACTTTATAAGCTGTTCATACAATACCATTCAAAACAGAACAGCAAATACGAATAAGGATTGGAAGGGAATAGCGATGAGTTCCGGTAATGGTTCTTCTATTGTTGGAAACAAGATTAACAGTACTGTATCTACAACACCTCGTGGAATAGAGATTCAAGATTTTAATCCTGCTTCTTCCGGTTTAATTGCCAATAATGAAATCAAAATGAATACAGAAGCTTCATTTGGAATATATGTAAACACTTCCAGCTGTGCCATGATTTTAAACAACTCTATTCATATAACAGGAACAGGGGCACCAAGAGGAATTCATATTGAAGATAATAGAAGTAATATTATTACCATAAAAAACAACAATATAGTACTTGCAAGTTCTTCGGCAAACCCGATATATTACAGTACAGCTACGCTCACAGGTCAATATGTAACGGATTGGAATAACCTGTATGCTCCTAACAACATCGGTTTCATAGGATCTGCAATAACAAGCATGAATGTATGGCAAAGCTTATTTCCTGCCGATTTGCATTCCGTAAGAACAGAACCTGACTTTGTTGGGAATACATTGAAATTGGCTAATGTAAATGCAAATGCAGGGTTAGTTTGTGACTTAATTCCACCTGTTACACATGATATAGATGGAATCACACGGGCAAACAAAACAACTATGGGTTGTTACCTAATGAAAGAGTTGCAAGGCAACGCCATGTTAACCGAAATTGTTGGTCTAAGAGATGGATATCTTGCCGGTGAAAACGATAGTGTAAAAGTTATTGTTTACAATACCGGAACAGCTTCTATTTCGTCAATCAACCTGGAATGGTCGTTAGATGGAACACCTCAAAATACAGGTGGAACTGATTATTCTGTTGCGTTAGGACAATATGAATCCGATACCATTTCTATTGGAAAAATAGAATATGCCTCCGACGACTTTACAATAAAAGCATGGATTAATAATTTAAATGGTGGTGCATTAACGGATGATAACAAAACAGACGATACGACAAGCATTTCTATTTCTCTCTGTTCAGATGGTTATGGTGGAATACATACTATTCCGGGAGCAGAATTTGCAACAATAGAAAACGCTATTGACGCCATAAGAACATGCGGATTAAAAGAGAATTTAACGTTACAACTTAAAGGAGCATATGGGCAAATTGATTTAAGTGATTTAAACCGTATGAATGGGTATATCCTCACCATAACATCAGCAGATAATCATCCGGATAGTGTTATTATTCGTCCTGTATCCGGGAGCGGGATTATATTCTCAAACGCTCGCAATATAGAATTAAACGCTATTACAGTTAATGTCTCATCGTCAACAACATCAGCTATTCAATTCACTTCAGCCTGTACAAATATCGTTATCCGGGATTGTAAGCTATTCGCTCATTCTTCGTCAACTTCTACCACTATTTATGCCCCTATTTATAAAGCAAATACAACGGGAGTTGTCGATAGTATTTTTATTATTAACAATACATTGAATGGCGGATATTCCGGATTCTATTTTTACGGAGGGTCAAATGCTGTTTTCGGAACAAATATTGTCTTTGACAGCAATACGGTCAGTAATCAGTATTATCATGGAATCTATGCCTACAATACGGATTTTACAAGTTGTTCATATAATATCATTGAAAACAGAACAGCAAGCGCTTATGCCAGTTGGAATGGAATCGCAATGACTTCCTGCAATGCCTCTGTCATAGCTAACAGAATTAATAGTGCTACATCTAATACCCCACGGGTAATAAATCTTAAATCTTTTAATCAATTTTATACTATTGATGCCGGTTTCATTGCTAATAATGAAATCATAATGAATACGAACTCAACGGGTGCTTCCTATGCAATATACATAGACACGGTCAGCCATGTTACTGTTTTAAATAATTCCATCAACAACAAAGGAACAGGGCCATGTAGAGGAATTCATATTCAAGACAATAAAAACAATATTCTCACTATTAAAAATAATAACATCGCACTTCTAGGTTCTAATGCAAGTCCGATATATTATAGTGTTGCTACCCCTACAGGTCAATATATAACCGATTGGAATAATTTGTATGCTCCTGTCAATATTGGTTATACCGGAACAACAACTGCGATAACAAGCATGGCCGCATGGCAAGATAAATTCCCTGCTGACTTACATTCTGTAAGAATAAATCCTGTTTTCAGCAAAACATCAACCCTTGAATTGATCGATACAATAAGCAATATGGAATTAATTTGCGATGTGATCCCACCGGTTACCCAGGATATGAATAAAGTAGCACGAATGAGTAAGACAACCATGGGATGTTATGAAATGGAAGATGCGGAAGGCGCTGTTATGATAACAGAGATTATCGGTCTGAGAGATGGAACTGTTCCCGGTCAAAACGACAGTGTAAAGATTATTGTTTACAATACCGGAACAACTTCTCTTTCATCTATCAATTTGGAATGGTCGATAAACGGGGAATCACAAAACACAAATGGAAGCGATTTCATGGTTTCCCTCGTAAAATACGAATTCGATACGATTGCCATTGGGAAAATTCAATATACTCCCGGCGATTTTACGATAAAAGCATGGATCAACAATCTCAATAATGCTAATCTAACTGATAATAAGAAAACAGATGATACGGTAAGCACTTTCATTTCTATTTGTCCGGATGGTTACAGTGGAAGATATACTGTTCCGGGTGCAGAATTCGCCTCAATAGGAAAGGTGCTTGATGCAATACGGTTATGCGGACTAGCAAATGATTTGGTACTGGAATTGAAAGATACTCTTCGTGAAAATGTAGATTTACGTGACATTTCCAACTATACAAATGGACACAAATTAACGATTACATCCGTAGACAATCATCCTGATAATGCTGTTATTAGACCAGATGCGGGTATAGGTATCATTTTGGGGAATACAAATAATATTGAATTAAAAGCAATTACTGTTGATCTTAAGCACTTAAATGTTGCCAATACCTATGCTATCCAATTTGTTAATGCTTGTAGTGATATCGTTATAGATAGTTGCAATATTAAAGTTGATTCTACAACAAGTACCAACAGCATACATGCTATATTCAAAGCTGAAAATACAGGTATTGTAGATAATATTCATATTACGAACAATACCATTGATGGAGGATATTCGGGATTTTATTTCTATGGTGGAACCGGAGAAACAGCTTATGGTACAAATATCGTTTTTGACAACAACACAGTTAGTAATCAATATTATCTTGGGATATATCCATCTTATACAGATTTTAGAAGTTGTTCTTATAATACATTTTTAAGCCGAAGCACAAACATATATAATTACTGGTATGCAATACGAATGTATAATGGTTGTAATGGCCCTGTTGTCGGGAATAGAATACATCAGCGTAATAATAGCATAAAATATCCTATTGGCATATACCTTGACCAGCACAATTCACGTTTCACAACAGACAAAGGCCTTGTAGTTAACAATGAAATTATCCTTTCCTCCAATGAAACATCAACTACATCCGGAGGAATAAGGATAGCATCTTCCCACTCTGATATAATTAATAATTCAATTTATATATCAGGCACAGGAGCCATTCCCGGAGTTCTCATAACAAATACAACGGGAAATAGTATCGTGTTAAAAAATAACAACATAACAACAATCTCTACAAATGCAAATACTGTTCCCATCCATTTTAATACAACAGGTAATCTGGATTTGTATGATATGGATTACAATAATTTATATGCTCCTTCCAATAATGTTGTATTTTACGGTTCGAATATGGATCTGGCAATATGGAAGCAGACAATGACTACCGATCAGCACTCCGTAAGAGTATTACCCATTTTTTCAGACCCGACAACTAACCTGGAATTAACGACCTATAATGATAGCCTGTTTTGTTCCAGGCTAGACGTTGATACGGATATAAGAGGAGAAAAGCGCAGTTATATAACAACAATGGGAGCCTATACACAACCTCCTCTGGCATTCGATTTGGCTTTGTCGGGGATTACACCCTGGAATGCCGAAATTATAGAGAACCAGATGAGGGATATAACAGCAAACATTGCCAACACAGGAGCAATTCCTATCGAAGAAGCCACTTTCGGATGGAGCTTAAACGGAGATATACAACCATCGGTTTCATGGACAGCGTCCCCCACTCTAGGATCACTTGAAACACGTAATATTACAATTACATCATTCCA
Source organism: Bacteroidales bacterium (assembly GCA_031553535.1). GTDB lineage: Bacteria > Bacteroidota > Bacteroidia > Bacteroidales > WCHB1-69 > JAIROC01. The sequence continues at coordinate 334,110 of JAVBLM010000019.1, forward strand.
GGCAACTAACGCAGATACATTCAATATTGTTGTATGGACAGAAACAATCAACGGACAACCCGATACCGTTCATTTATTTGACACCGTATCTGCTTCTACCGTTATGGTACCGGTTGCTGAATTTGTCTCTCCATACATTACCGACACGATTCAATCTTTGTCCTTTGATGTTAATGTATTAATACGTTCGCTTTCCGGTGCGCCGGCTCAGGCTCCCGGAATAACATTGGAAACAAGACTGGAGGGATTATCCTTGTCGTTCTACGACACAATTGCAATGGTTCCGCTACAGGATGATATCTGGCAGGCAAATATTCCCCGCCAATACTACAACAGTAAAGTAATCTATTCATTAACGGTGTCTGATGCTATTGGAAATACTTCTACATTAATAGACTCTGTATCTATTATCAATTTTATGAAGATTATTGAATCTTCAGATACGCTGACAATAGGATCAGGGGTAACTTCATTTACTTCTTCTCCTCAGCCTTATCATGCAGGTGTAGATTTGGGATGGTCCAGATCGATTTATATGAATTGGGAAATCGACCCGGATAAAACAGGAAAGATCATCAACAGTATTGCTTACTATAATACCAATACGGCAACACCGGGATCAACAGTGGAGAAATTGTCTGTTTATTTCAAAGCTGTATCCGATTCTGTCTTTACCCTTAATGACAGTTATGAAGACCCGATAGCTAAGGGAGCATCTTTGGTATGGGGAAAAGCAACACATAACAGTACCTTCGGATGGAACCTTTTTGTTCTGGATTCATCGTTCTACTTACCGGCAAATACAAACTTAATGGTTTACTGGAATAACGAAGACGGTAACAGTGGAGATAATAATGGAGGTAACGCTAATCGCCCATCGTGGATGTATACCCCAACGTCTGCCTACAAAAGTGTATATGCTTACGGCAGTCGCGATATATGGCCATCTACCGGAAGTAAGGCTGTTAATAATGAGCGCCCCGATATAAAATTGGGAATAATATCTCCTTACGAAGCCTATCCGGGCTCTAACCTTGGACTTCTTTCCATGTTAGAACCGGTAGAGGAGGCCTGCGGTCCGGATTATGCCCTTGTAAAAATAGTCTTAGCCAATCTTGGTGAAAACGACTATGATTTTTCTGTAAACAATGTAAGATTGAATCTGCAAGTTACCGATGCCGTTGAATATAGCCTGGATACGGTACTCCGCACCGGCTTGTTAAAAACTGCACAGTATGATACCATCGAATTGACAACAATGCTGCCGATTATGTATGCGGGAACATATGATATTAAAGTATGGTTAACCAGTAATGCCGATAATATTCCATATGACGATACATTAATAGCAACTTTCGTATCCGATCGTATTGTATTACCATTGGATGAAACATTCAGTAACGGATTTCCTTTCATAGAATTTACCTCCACCGGAACCACACACAATAAATGGGAAGTGGTATCAAGCGGCACATACGCAGATACTGTGGTTAAACCTGTATTCGGTTCGGGAATGTTAGCCTTTAACGGAACAAGAGGAGCTATCGGCGACCTCTCTACACGAAGATTGGGGTTGGCAAACACAATAGATCCGATACTTGAATTCTGGTATTTCCATGATACTGTCCGTATGATCGATGATGATAATATGGATATTTATATTACCATAGACGGAGGAGATAATTTTACCTTCTTGCAATCGGTGCGTAAATACGATGACGACTATGGATGGAAGTTACATCTGATCGATCTATCATCGTATATAAATGTACCGGATGCTTGTGTATCTGTTCTTTTCCAGGCAATGATGGGGTCTGGCAATGTAACCCAATACATCGACAGAATACGCATTACATCCAAACAGGATATTGCAATAAATAAGATCATTATTCCGGAACTTCCGGTATGTGGTTTGAAAGAACATGAAATAAAAGTGATTGTAAAGAATATGACTGCCCAGAAAGTTAACTTTGACGAAAACCCGGTGGAGATCCGCTTGGAATTGGAGGGTACAAATATTGTTTCTACTCATTTATATGAAACCGGAAGTTTCGATGGTTTATATCAGGATACGATCACAATGATCTATGACTTTGATTTCACAAAAGGAAAACATGTTTTTGTGTCGTCATTAACAACTTCGTTGGATCATGATGCGACTAACAATATCTACCGGGATTCGATAATTATTGATCCCAATTATACTGTACGCATCCACGACATAAGCAGTAGCGGAAGTCCGTTACTGGCCGATATTGAAATGAAACAGGAGGTAACTATAAAAAACACAGGGAACATGCCTCTGCCTACAATTGATCTTATTTTATCCGTAGACGCAGAGGACATTTTCCCTCCCTATCATTTTACAACAACCGAATCTACCGATGACGTATTACATCCGGGAGATTCGGTTACCATTACTTTCAATAGAGCATATACCACTCCCTGGAGTCCGGAATATCAGGTACATGTTCTTGCATACTTACACTGCGACCCTGCATTGGTAAGGAAAGAAGCTGCTATCCCCGAATATGTGGATATAAACAATCTTGTTCTTATCCGTATTGACAAACCTGCTCCGGGACAGATCGACAGGGTGAATACCGGCATCAATATTGAGATGGCACTGGAAAACAGAAGTGATGTAGTTTCTTTCTCCAATATAACAATACACGCCCGGATAGAAGATTCAAAAGGGAATATCACTGACGATATATCAGAAAATGTTTCCAAGGTAATTGATCCGTTACACCCTGAATCTCATACTTTCAGTACTTCTTATACTGTTCCTGCGGATTCGGTGTATTATATTACCGTATTTATCGATAAACAGGCAAATGATAATTATCAGCAGGATGACACCATACGAATGAAGCGAATTACTGATTATAAAGTAGGGACAGCATCTATCGACCCATCAAAAATCAGTATGAGTCAGAATTTCCCCAATCCGGCGAATAATAGTACGATAATAAACTATAGTATTCCGGAAGCAGGCGAGGTTACTTTCCGTATCCATAGTGCAAATGGTCAGTTATTGTACAATAAAACAGTAGAATCGGAAGGAGGATCAAATACAATAGAGATCAACACCTCTACCCTATCTGCGGGGATATACATGTATTCGATGGAATACAAGGGTCAACGGGTCATTAAGCGGATGAGTATTAAACGATAAAATCTTTTTCATAATTCAAATTTTAGGCTGCCACCCGGCAGCCTTTTTGCATTTATTATCAATTTTATTCCAACAGCGTTAAATAGCTTCTTGATGTAAGATTTATTTTTTATTATTATGTTTAAAAAATAATATTCAGAAACACAATATTTTATTAAGATTCTAACAAAAAAGAGGTAGAAATATAAAGTATTTCTGATTTCATATAAAAATTAGTTGTACGTTTGCGGAAAGAAACAGATTATTGTATGAGGGGGACATTGTTCGTATATATCATTTCTTTATGTCTTTTCTGCAGAAGCCGGCATTTTTCCTTTGCTCGATTTCCTGTTTTTTTAA
>JAVBLM010000041.1:0-32871 GCA_031553535.1 Bacteroidales bacterium
TTAAAAATATTATTCGACACCTATGGAGATATTACCCGCCTGCCTTTGCAGGAAGAAAATTCAGCTATTTACAACCTCTTGCAGGAACTTGATGGAGATTTTAACGAAGATATGTACAGGGTGAGATTGGAAGACTGGAAAGACAAGCTCCAGCAGGATAATGATGCCTATCAGGCATTGGTAAAGCAAAGGCATGAAGAACAAGTTGCCAAAACGGAAGTCAAGGTAAAAGAAGTCCGCCTGGAAATCGACCAGGTATTCCGTCAGATTATCGAACGGCTGGAAGCCCTGATGCTAATAGAAGGCGATAGCAATTATATTGGATTTGTCTCTCGGCTGAATGTCATATTGGAAAGTTATGATACTATTCTTGCACAACACCAGGGAATAAAGGCTGCGGGAGAAGAAGAGGAGATGGAATATAATGATTAATGATTAGTTGTTAATTTTTTCTACGCTTTATCGATTTTGTCAGCAAAGACGCGGCATGCCACGCCTCTACAATTAAGGCGAAGGGCGAATTATTTGGGGGGAGGCTTGCATCAACTAACGCAACCTTCAACCCACTCTCAGGGAGGCTTGCGTCAGTTGATGCAACTCTCAATCCACTTTCAGGGAACCTTGCATCAACCGATGCAAGGTTCCGGCAATAATAGAGATGGCTTTTGTCAAAGAAAAATCTATCCCTGACGAATTCCAACCCCCTTTCGTCAATAAAAAAGAAGGGGAAAGAATAGTTTTTATCCTATAAAAATAATAGCGGAAAGAAGATCCATGCATAATTCCGGATAATAAATGAACATTATATGGCCCGTTAAGTAAATTTGATAAAGATGAATATAAGAGTTGATATTAATCCGTAAACCAGTTCTTAAACTCTTTTACCCGGGCTTTACTGACAACAATGCGTTCCGGCGTGGGGGATTTCATGTTGATGGATAATTTATGCCCAAACCAGATTGAGATATCTTTAATGGCTTCTTTGGATATGATAAACTGCCGGTTTGCGCGAAAAAATAAGTGCGGGTCCAATTGTTTCATTATATCATCCAAAGTTTGTTCCATATAATAAGATACTTCATTAAGGGTAACGGCCTTTATTAATTTGGTGTCAACATAAATATAGGCAATATCTTTTATCGCAAGGGGAATTAATTTATCTTTCTCAAATACTAAGAAATAAGATTTATAGGTTGATTTTTGTTTAATTTCATTAATTAATTTTTCAATAGCGGCAGGCCGGATGATATTATTGCTTGTTAAGTTTTTATATTTGTCTATTGCCCGTTCCAGATCACTTTTATTGATTGGCTTTAGCAGATAATCAATACTGTTGACTTCGAATGCTTTTAACGCATATTCGTCATAGGCCGTTGTAAAGATGACGGGGCATGTGATCTTGATTTGTTCAAAGATAGAGAAAGAAGACCCATCCGCCAGATGGATATCCATAAAAACCAGGTCGGGCATTCCATGCAATTGAAACCATTCCAAACTCTCGTCAATAGATTGCAACACGGCATTGATCTCTATCGAAGAATCAATCTCTTCGATAAGGGCTTGCAGCGATTGCGCGGCAATTATTTCGTCTTCTATAATAATAGCTTTCATATTTTTATCAATGGGATTATAACATCAAACGTATTTTCCGATTTGTTAATTATAATTTCCTTTTGGAATTTCAAACGATAACGTTCCATAAGGTTTGCCAGCCCGATACCTTCGCCTGCTTCTATCTCCTTTTTAGGTTGAAGAGGATTTGATATCTTCAAACTGCTATCATCCGTTGTCGAAATAGTAATCGTTAACGGATATTTATTACTGACAACATTGTGTTTAATCGCATTTTCAACCAGTGTTTGAATACTGAGCGGTATAATAGCATAATTCATATACTTTTCATCAACCCGGATAACAAATTTAAGATTTTCGCCATACCGGATTTGCATCAGGCTGCAATATGACTCGGTAAATTTCAATTCTTCATACAGCGGCAGAATATCTTTATTCTGTAATGTGTAACGGAAAACAGACGAGAAGCCATGGATATATTCCTGTGCTTTGTCAGGGTCGGTCTTTATCAGGGAACTGAGTGTATTTAAAGAATTAAATAAAAAGTGCGGGTCGACCTGATTCTTTAATGTCTCATACCTCGTCCGTACATTTTCAGCCATTAATATTTTATTTTGTAAAGCGATCTGCTGTTTTTTGTTTGTTAAATAAAGCAATTGAGATGAAAAGACCACAATGATGGAAATGAAGAAATCCCGCATCATCCCTCCCCGTAAAAATCGGTGCGGATATTTTCCAAAACCAAAAATGTTCATCTGGATATATGAAAACGATATACTTAATGCAAAGGTAACAATAATTGTCCCGGTAATAATTAATATTAATTTTGTTTTATCGGAGGAATTAATTCTCAGGATATAAAAATTAATACAATATAATATAAAGGCATAGAGGAAAATGAAAACAAAGTTGGCTATCAGTTTGGACGGCTCGAAACCAACCGGTTTTACTGATTCATGATCCTGCGGGGAAAATGCTTCTTTTCCGTAGACAAACATAATGATAAATAATAAATTTACCAGGAAGCTTATCCCTAAAGAAAAGATCAATGCCGTCCGGTACGACAGCGAAAAAGAGTGATTGTTGTATTTATTCTTCATCTGGGCGAAATTTTCCGTTTTTACCACTGATAGTAGAAGCATAGACGCCAATGAGGCAGAGTACAAAGAAAACAATAAACGTGACCCGTATACTGTTCATAAAATCCAAATGGGTTTCCTGTACGATTTTTTGATTCCCGACATGGATTGAGATTGCCATTGCCGCAATGCCCATACTTAACGATTGTCCGATAAGGCGTACTGTTCCTGTTGTGGCGGATGCCTGTCCGTAATTCTTTTTATCTACCGAACTCATAATAATGTTTGTATTGGGAGAAGCAAAAATCCCAAATCCGATGCCGAGGAAAACCAGCAAAATAACAATCACGTAAATTGGAGTCTGGACGGATAAAAATGTTAAACCGGCTAATCCTACAACAACAATCGACATTCCTAATGTTGCTAATATAAAGGGAGAGAATTTGTCGGAAAGCCTTCCGGCAAAGATAGAGCAGAAAGATTGAACAAGGGCGGAAGCAACTAAAATAAGTCCTGCGTGATGAGCGTCAAACCCCCGGATATATTGTAAATATAAACTCACCATAAATGAGATGGCAAAGGTAGCAGCATAATTAATCAACGTTGCTAAAGAAGAAAAGGAAAAAACAGGATTCCCTTTGAATAATGATAAATTATATATCGGAAATTTACAACGGTTTTCGTGGGAGACAAATAATATAAAGGCTATGATTCCGATTGCGATCCATATAAATCCTGCCGTTTGAGGAAGATTCGAAAACCCGTAGATAAGCCCGAAAATGGCAATTGCATAAACAACAGATCCTATCCAGTCGAATTTTTCACCTTTTGATTCGATCCATTCCCCGTTGATGAAGTTGACGGCTAAAACAACAATTATTAGTCCGATTAGCGAGCCTGTGAAAAAGATGCTTTGCCAGCCCCAATAATGTGTAAGGAATCCTCCCAGGAAAGGGCCGGAAGCCACAGCAGCATATACCACGGCAGCATTTATCCCAAGGGCTTTTCCCCGTTGGTTTTTAGGGAAGACAGAGGTTAATATTGCCATATTGGTTCCGAATATCATTGCACTTCCAACACCGGATAAAGCTCGATAAGCAATAAGAAAAGCGCCTGAATGGGCAAAACCACACAAACAGGTTCCGATGGTAAATATCGAAACGCCCATGATAAAAATCTTTTTTCGACCGATCAGGTCTGCAATACGTGCAAACGGAATCTGAAATATAGCTGTCGAGATAAGATAAGAGGTAGATATCCAAGTCAGTGTAACCGCTTTTAAAGAAAACTGTTCACTAATCTCCGGTAACGCCAGGTTGATTGCAGACCCCATAAACGGCACCAGAAAAGCAGCTATTGAAATGACCAAAAGAATTCTGTTGGGTTTGACTTGCTCGTTATTTTGCATTTAAATATTTTCCAAATTTGATGATGTTTTCAGTGAACGAAAAACAGATAATATTCATATTTTATGAAGTTATCAAAAGATGATTTGAGAGGTAGCCTTGTCGTTCTTTCTTGCGATAACGTGAAAAAGAAGCGTCATTGGGGGCTTGACCCGTAATCTTCTCAAAAGAAAGGTGATGCTGAAACAGGTTCAGCATGATGCCAATATGTTGGCCAAGAGGTTCATTACGAGGTATGAAGTACCCGAGCGCAAAGCAGGTGAGAGTATCGAATGCAGTTAGATAATCTCTGTCATTGGTGACAAAACATAATGAAGTGTAACACTCGCAATTCATTTTATTTTAACTTTTGACAAGTTTCATAATTTATTCATAACGTAATGCATTAATAGGATCTAATGATGCTGCTTTTTTCGCAGGATACCATCCAAAGAATACACCGATAACCGTACAAACGAAAAAAGAAATAACAATAGCAGTTGTACTGATCATAACCGGCCAATTTAAGAGAGATGATGCCGCATACGAAAGAACTAAACCAAAAATAATTCCGATAACTCCGCCTATCAGACTAAGAATAGTACTTTCAAAAAGGAATTGTAAGAGAATGTCTCTGTTTTTAGCCCCAATCGACATACGTAATCCTATTTCTTTGGTACGCTCAGTTACCGTTACATACATGATATTCATAATTCCGATACCTCCCACAACCAATGAAATAGATGCGATTGCAGCTAATAAAACGGTTAAGAATCCGCTTATAGAGCTCATCATGTCCAGCATTTCCTGTTGCGTTCTTACTCGGAAATCGTCTTCTTCTCCTGTTTTTATTTTGTGTTGGTGACGTAAAATGGTTTCTACTTCTTCGGTAGCTAACGATGCTACTTCTTCAGATGCGGCAGAAGCCATGATCATATGGATATAATTGATGGCTAATATTCTTTTTTGAACAGTAGAGAAAGGAGCAATAATAATATCATCCTGATCTTGTCCCATTTGATTTTGACCTTTGCTTTCAAGTACTCCAATAACCTTGAATGGGATTTTGCCAAAACGAATACTTTTGCCGATAGGATCTTCTCCATTAGTAAACAGATTTTCAACAATTGTTTGTCCTATAATACATACTTTAGCTGCTTCTCTGACATCATGTTTGCTAAAGTTAGTACCGGAGGCAATTTCATATTTCCGAATAGCTAATAAATCTTCATTACCCCCTTGAATGCTTCCCGGCCAGTTATTTGATCCATAAACCAATTGCCCGGAAGCATTAACGACAGGAGATACCATGCTAATGTATTGAGCCTTTTCAGTAATGGCATCTACATCGGATTCTTTCAGAGATTGAACATTACCGGATCCGATATTCACTCCTCCCTGGCGTTGATTATTACGCATAACCATGATCAAATTCGTTCCCATGGAAGAAATTTGGTCATTAATGCTTTGGGAGGAACTTTGCCCCAGGCTAACCATTGCAATTACAGAAGATATACCTATAATTACACCCAACATCGTTAATAATGCCCTTGTTTTATTTCTTAATAATGCTTGATATGCTATTTTGAACAGATTGAAAAAATTCATGGTAATTATATTTTTATTTTGAATAGTCTTCAGTAGGCGGCAGTGATTCCAGAGCTGTTTTTGCTGACTGGGTTTTTACCGGCTCGTCTTTTATGATATGCCCATCGCGTAACATGATTGTTCTTGCGGTGAAAATTGCAATGTCCGATTCATGTGTCACAAATGCTATTGTTTTTCCTTCCTGATTTAGTTTTTGAAATAAGCTCATAATTTCATAAGATGTTCGAGTATCAAGATTTCCTGTAGCTTCATCAGCAAGAAGAATTACAGGATCATTAACCAATGCCCGGGCTATTGCAACACGTTGTTGTTGTCCCCCTGATAGCTGGTTTGGAGTATGGTCCATCCGGTTTTGGAGACCTACCTGTTCCAATGCCTGTTTAGCACGTTCTCTCCTATCATGGCTGGAAACTTCGCTGTTATAAAGAAGAGGCAACTCTACATTTTCCAGAGCCGAAGTTCGAGCCAACAGATTGTATGATTGGAATACGAAGCCTATTTTCCGATTACGGATTGTTGAGAGTTCATCTTTGGTACGTTTACTTACAGCGATATCATCGATATAGTATTCTCCGGAAGTAGGGCGGTCCAGACATCCCAATATATTTAATAATGTAGATTTGCCACTTCCACTAGTTCCCATAATACTTACAAATTCACCTTCGTTGATTGTAAAAGAGATCTCTTTTAATGCGTGTACTTTTTCGCTCCCTACATCAAAAACACGACTAAGATTTTCTACTTTAATAATTGAGTTCATATAACTTTAGATAGTTGATCCTGTTTTTATTTATCTTCTTTTTGGCCCTTGTGGCATCAAAGGATTTTTAGCTGCATCCTGATTCTTACTTTTCTTTTCCAAAGATGCGGAAAGTACGACCTCATCTCCTTGATTTAAGCCCGAAGTAACAATTACAGATACTCCATCACTTAATCCGGTTTCTACCTGTTTACTTGATAGCGTATTATCTTTGCGAACCCATACTTCTCTTGATTTTTGAGAGGGATCCATTTGCTGTTGCTTTTGAATGTGGAATCTCTTCTCAACATCTTCGCTTGGCTTAAAATTAAAAGCAGAAGCAGGGATTGTCAGTCCTTTATTTTCTTGAGCGATGATTGTGATATTTGCCGTCATGCCCGGGAATAATTTTTCGTCCGGATTCGGAGCCTCGATAATTACAGTATATGTTACAACATTATTGGTAACTGTTGGTTCTAATCTTATTTGATTAACAGTTCCTTCAAATATATCATCACTATATGCATCGACAAAAAAGGTTACTTTTTGCCCCAGTTTTACTTTTCCTATATCAGCTTCATCAACATCTGCTTCTACCTGCATCTTTGTCAAGTCATTTGCAATAGTAAATAATGTTGGTGTACTGAAGGAAGCTGCAACCGTTTGACCTTCTTCAACCGCACGGTTTAAAACAACCCCATCAATGGGAGAATAGATTTCCGCATAAGATAAGTTTACTTTTGCTTGAAGTAAACTTGCTTTTGCATTAGCAACAGATGTTTTAGCTTGTGCCAATTTATTAGATGCGTCTTCATAGGATACTTCTGTAGCAGCCTTGGCATCATATAATTTTTTTACCCGGTCGAAGTTTTGCTGTGAAAAAGTTAAATCACTTTGAGCGCTTGCCAATGCTGCATTTGCCTGGTTTAATTTTTCATTTAATGTCAGTTTATCTAACTCTGCGAGTAATTGTCCTTTTTTTACTTGAGAATTGTAATCGACATATATTTTCTCAATAACACCGGAAACCTGTGTTCCTACTTCAACTTTATCAACAGGCTGGACATACCCTGTTGCCGTAACTGTAATTTCTACTGTTTCTTCTTTAACAAACGCAGTTTTAAACTGAATTTCTTTTTTTCCGGATTTTATTATAAAGAATACAGCGATTCCTATCACGGCTAAAACTACGATGCTGATAATGATTATTTTCTTCTTCTTCATTATAGTATTATTTATTTTTTACATTTTTATTTTTTCACCCATATAAATATCTAGAATCTTTCGCTTGAGAATAAATCCATATTTACTTTGGATATATTCATTAAGAGCACTGATGTAATTATTCTGTTGTTGTAATAAATCAACAGCTGTAATTGAACCGACATTAAATTGCATCCTATACGCTTCAAATGTTTTTAAATATGCATTTTGTTTAATGGTAGATGCCTCATATTTGCTATATGCCCCAACCACATTCTGATATTCTTGAATAACAGTTTGACGAATGCTTAAATCTGTTTGTTGTTGATTTAATTCCGCTTGTTGTAAAGCAATTTTATTTTGTATTACATTCGATTTGGTTTTACTTCGATTATAAATCGGTACACTTAAAGAGAGCCCCACTTGCTCATTTAGTTTATCGGATAATTGTGTTCCGAATGTGTTAAAATCACTGTGTCCGGTTCCGATACTTGCATTCAAATTCAACGTAGGGTAATATGCAGATTGAGATAGTTTAATTCCCAGTTTAGCTATATCAATATTATATTGACTGATTTTCAGATCAGGCAGTGTATTCAAAGCTCTTTCTAAAACATTCTCTTGAGCAGGTAAAATTGCCATGGATTGGATAGCAGAAGTATCCGGATAAATTATCCCTAATGTTGCTAACGGATCCATAGATAATAACACCTTTAATGCTAGTAAACTATTATCTAAGTTTATACGAGTGTCAACAATGTTGTTTCTGTCGCTAGCGTATTGGGCTTGCAGCATTAGATAATCGCTTTCCAAAATTTGTCCTGCTTCAAATTGTTCTTTCCCTTGTTTTAATTGCTCTTCACTGGCAGATAAAATAGATTCTTGTAATTTGAGTAATTCTTCATTCCCTAATGCAGTAAGGAATGCTTGTAATATTTGAATTGTTAAATCATTTTCATACTGTGAAGTCTCGTAGTAAGACTGCTCCATCTTTAATCTATTTTGCTTAATAGTATTATTAATTGTTCCACCTTGGGTAATTACGATACCTGTACTTAAACCCAAACTTCCACTCCATAAAGAAGGATTGGTTTTGCTGTTACTGAAAGTTTCACTCAGGGAGGCGCTTAAATTTGGCATACGTTCAAACTTTGACAACTTATATGCAGACTCATTGGCTTCTTCAGTCAGTTTCATTATTTGCCGGTTGTAATTATTGTTGAATGCGTAATTTAAGCATTCTTCCAAAGTTAGATGATAGTTTACATTGTTTGTTTGTTGGCAAAAGGAATAGGACGAAATATTTCCTATTATAATTGCCAATAAATAGTTTCTCATATTTTGTATCTTCATATCCTGTGTTTTTAGATATTCTTTATGCAAAAATACAGCCACAATCGGAAGAAAAATTATAAATAATATTGAAATGGAAAAATATTGAGGTAGAACGGAAAAAACAAAGATAAATTAACTGATATTCTCAATTGCTTGTTTATTGTTTTCTGATTTTTCCTTGACAATTCAAAGATATCTTTAATATCAAAGAAGAATTGACTATATAATTTAGAAAAAACCTTTTGTTTTGTTTTATAAAATTGCATGCTATTTGCTATTTTTATTCTATTTCTATATGATTTTCTTATTTGTATTATTCTTTAGAATGCTAATTTTTATTTTAATACTTTTGGGAAATTAATGTAAAATAATGTATTTAATATATAATCACTACATTTTCAATGCATAGTATCACACATACGATAGAATAAAATGAAAAATAGCACAAAAGAAAAAAAATATATTATTTTATGGTTTTTGTATGAAAAAAATGTTTAATTTTGCACCCTATTCAATACGGTGGGTGTAGCTCAGCTGGTTAGAGTGCCGGATTGTGGTTCCGAAGGTCGTGGGTTCGAATCCCATCATCCACCCAACTAAGTTTTGGAGTGGAATTGAATAGAAGGTAAAAAAATAAAGATAGGTAAGAAAAAATAGACAGAAATGAAGAAAGACATTCATCCAAAAGAATATCGGTTTGTTGTTTTTAAAGATATGTCAAATGATGTTGCTTTTTTAAGTAAATCAACAGTTAGAACAAAAGATACGATTGTATGGGAAGATGGGAAAGAATATCCGTTGATGAAACTTGAAATATCAAACACTTCGCATCCATTTTTCACTGGAAAGATGAAACTTGTAGATACTGCAGGGCGTGTTGATAAGTTCATGAATAAGTATAAATCGCATATAGATAAAAAATCAGGAAAGTAGTAGTTTTTTTTTCATAGTTTTTGGAGCTTTCTTCGGAAAGCTCCATTTTTTTTGCTCTGTTCTTATATGATGAATTTATTCTAAAATATTTTATGATTTGAAGCAAAATAATTAGATGTTATAAAGTGTAGAGAGATTTTCCAGGATGGCGAAATCTTATTTTGAGGAGCTAGGGAAATTATAATAAAAAATGTTCTTTTCATTTGTTTATACTACAACTAGTAAAGATGAGTATTAAGAATCCAAAGTGAATTCACTTACGAACAACGAAGTTCTCCTAATAATGCATTAATGGCCTTCCAATCCTGAGATACGATCCCTCAAACGTCATTTATTACACCGAAGGATTCCCTTGCTGGTAAAATTATAAGTTGGGAATCATCATGCAACTCTCAAATAGTAGTGTATTGCTCAAAAAGGCTTGCAGTTATATGTCAAGTATCTCCTGTCAATAATTTAAAGCAATTCTTTCTTTACGACTAAGTAAAGAGTGTCTTTACCGAGGCCCAAAGGCTAAGCTCACTGACAATATTGGAGGTGGTAATCCCATATGAAGTGTAGTGAATCAACTCTGAAGCAGATTGGACTATAGCAGATTGAACTTACTTTAGGTTCTCGCTTTTATAGGATTGTGATCCATGAATTCCCATTGTCATCTGCCGTTATGCATATTTAAGCTCTTCTGATTTTGTTTCACTAAAATTTAAACGACCTCTAATGATCTTTAGATTCTTATTTTTTCTATTTGCAAATAGAATTGTTTTTATTTAATATTCGATCTCTGTTTCGAAAGAAAGATTTATTTGTCAAAATAAGTGAGATATAATACAGATTATATTAAAAAAAAGTGTAATTTTGCAAACCAAAATATACAGTAAAAATTGAATTTATAACCACATAAATAAGTAATACGATGTCAAGAATTTGTACAGTTACAGGAAAACAAGCATTGAAAGGGAATCATGTTTCCCATTCAAATATAAAAACAAAGCGGAGATTTTATCCGAATCTTCAGGAAAAGAAGTTTTATATTCCTGAAACTGATGAATGGGTAGTGCTGAAAGTTTCTGCAAAAGGGATTAAACATATTAATAAAAATGGTGTATTAAATTCGCTTCAGAAAGCATATAATAAAGGAATTATTTATTAATATTTGATACTAAAAACAGATAAAAAAAACAGTAGAGAATATCTACTGTTTTTTTTATCTGTTTTTATATTTTTTCTTTATTCTAACTGGGATTTTATTCTTTCCAAATCCTCTAATGCTTCTGGAAGCACACGAAGTGCGGCTATTTCTCTCCATTTTCTACGAGCATCTATTGCCGGAACACCAAAGAGAACTTTACCCGGTTCCACCGATTTGTCTATTGCCGACATCGCCAACAAAACTGTTCCTTTCCCAACCACTAAATCTTTGTTTATCGAAACTCGGCTCCAAAGGACACAATCATCTTCAATTGTTGTAACTCCTGCAATGGCAGAATGTGCCCCTACCAATACATTTTTCCCGATAACAGTGTCATGTCCAACTTGTATATGATTATCAAACTTACAGCCATCTCCGATAACAGTTGCTCCGGAAACTCCTTTATCGATAGTACATAATGCTCCTATTTCAACATCATTCCCAATGATGGTAGAACCGCAAGATTCCATTTTATCCCAGTGCGTATCGCGACGTTTGAAATAAAAAGCTTCTCCTCCTATAACACTATTTGCTTGTATGATAACATTATCTCCAATCGTAGTATGATCGTATATGCTTACATTGGAATGGATAATACAGTTTCTTCCAATCTTTACGTTTCTACCGACAAAAACACCCGGTTGAAGAATTGTCCCTTCTCCAATTTCGGCTTCTGGGTGAATAAATCCATCTTGTGGGATGAATTTCCGAAAATGTTTAACAAGTTTTACATAATCTCGAAAAGGGTCAGAGGATATGAATAATGTTTTTCCATATGTATTTTCTGGCTTTACATTTATTATTACAAAACTTGCATCACTTTCTAATGCTTTTGTGTAATATTTAGGATGATCAACAAAGGTAATATCTCCAGGAATAACCATGTGTATTTCATTAATTCCTTTTACCATAGAGTCTTCATCACCTAAAATTTCAATATTATTTCCTATAATTAGGGCAAGGTCTTTTGCACGCAAAGGTTTTTCAAATACCATACAATTGAAATTTGTTTTTTATTTAACGCGTTCTGAATAGCGATTTGTCCGGGTGTCTACTTTAATGAATTCACCTTCTTCAATAAATAAAGGAACCATTACTTCCGCCCCAGTTTCGACAATAGCACGTTTTAATGCATTTGTGGCCGTGTCGCCTTTTATTCCGGGTTCGGTGTATGTAACTACTAAATCAACAAAAGCAGGAAGTTCACATGTAAGAGGTGTATCAGTATCTGCATGATACATAACTTCAACTCCTTGGCCTTCCTTTAGTAGTCCTGGGTTTGTAATTAAGCTTTCATCTATAGTGATTTGTTCGAATGTTTCATTATGCATGAAGTTATAAGTTGAATCACCTTCTTTATATAGAAATTGATAGGGACGTCTTTCTACACGTGCAAGTTCCACTTTTGTTCCTGAAGGAAATGTATGCTCTAATTGCCTTCCTGTACGCAAGTTCCGCAATTTGGTGCGGACGAAAGCCGATCCTTTGCCAGGTTTTACATGTAAAAATTCAACAATTGACCATAATTCGCCATTCATATCAATACACAACCCATTTCTAAAATCTGCAGTTGTTGCCATATTATTTTCTCTTGAGCTTTTAAGATATTATAAACAAAAAAGAAGCCTCACTATCCTATATGAAGCTTCGAAAATCTATACTCGTTTTTCTTTAATACGAGCCTTTTTACCTGTTAATCCTCTCAGATAAAATATCCTGGCTTTTCTAACGACTCCATGTTTATTTACCGCAATATTATCAATAAAGGGAGAATTTACTGGAAATATTCTTTCAACACCAATACCATCGGATATTTTCCGAACAGTAAAGGTTTCAGTAGCAGCACTACCTGTACGTTGAAGAACTACACCTTGGTATGCTTGTAATCTTTCTTTATTTCCTTCAACGATTCTATAAGTAACAGTAACGGTATCGCCGGCTTTAAATGCAGGATGTTCTTTTTTGCTAACTAACTGCTCTTCTGTGAATTTTATCAATTCCGATTTCATTATATTTGTTTTTTATATAAACCTTTAAAAATGTGTGCAAAGATACAAAATTTATTTTAATCTTTTATGAGAAGAATGGTTTTTTTTCAAATGACATATATGTATTTGAAAAACAATATTTTTTGTTGAAAAACAATTAATGATTGAATATTTATAATAAAGTAAAACGAAGTAACTTATAAATATTCCTCCAAAGACATTGCTGTAATTCTTTATTCATAGAAAGTCAAATTATCATTATTGTAAAATAATTTATGTACAATTCAAATTTCATCTATATGAGAATGATAAAATTTGAATTGTACATGTTTCCTTCGATTAATAAGTTAATACGGCGTTCTTTTCTTCAGCTAGTTTACGCAAGTTTAATATAGCATATCGCATTCTCCCCAAAGCAGTATTAATACTTACATTTGTTTGTTCTGCTATTTCTTTAAAACTCATGTCTTGATACAGCCTCATTGTAAGCACTTCCCGTTGCTCTTCTGGGAGTAAAGTTACTAAATCGCGTAAAGATTCATGAATTTGTTTGGTAATGATAACTTGTTCAATAGACATCGACGGTTCTGAAAAGCCGTCAAAAATATCAGCACCATAATTATTTTCCACAAAAGACATCTTCTGATTTCTACGGAAATAATCAATAATCAAATTGCGTGCTATTCTCATAATCCATTGACTAAACTTGCCTTCTTCACGATAACTCCCAGTTCTCAAAGTATTAATTACCTTGATAAAGGTATCCTGAAATAAATCCTCCGCCAGTTCCTTATTACGGACAACCATGAGAATATAAGAAAAAACTTTTTGTTGATAGCGTGCTACAAGCTCTTCTAATGCTAATTCTGAACCAGAAATATAACTTGTAACCAATTGTTCATCACTTTGTTGAAATAATTTTGTCTTCAAAAAAGCCTCCTTTCTTGTTGTTGACTAAATACATTAATAAGATAGAGTTATTTCAATAAGCAGATGAAGTTTTATTTTGTATAAATAATATATGCAAAATTACACAATTTTCTTACATAAAACTCCTTTTTTGGGAAAAAGAATAAAATGTGCGTATGTTTCTGATTTCCAGAATGAATATTTTATAGAATATTTTTAGAGCAAGACGAGGTTTATTAACAATTCTTTTTTGATAATTTAAATAAAAATAAAAACGTCCAGATAATATTAATAGCTAATTTTGTTTTTAAACTAAAAATTAATACTTTGTATGAAGCGTATTTTTTTAATTACAACTGTAATATTAATAACACTAATGAGTGCATGTAATAATAAATCAAAAGAAAATACAATGTTAGTATCGGGAATAAATAAACAGTATTTGGATACAACAGTAAGTTCGGCAGATAATTTTTATCAATATGCATGTGGTGGCTGGATGAAAATGTATCCACTCACACCTGAACATTCTCGTTATGGAAGTTTTGATAAATTGGAAGATGATAATCAACTCAAATTAAAAGAATTAATTAGGGAATTAGCCTCTAATAAAAATAAGCAAGGTTCGATTGCTCAAAAAATTGGGGATTTATATAATTTAGGAATGGATAGTGCTCAATTGCAGAAGCAAGGGGTAGATCCCATTTTGCCGATGTTATTAGATATTGCAAAACTATCTTCCAAAGATGCTATTATTAATAAAATAGCAGAGTTACATAGCTATGGAATAAATCCTTTTTTTGGAGTTTTTGGAGAAGCTAATCCCGCAAATAGTGATATGACTATTGCCTGGATGTGGCAGACTGGCATGGGTATGGGAGATAGAGATTATTATTTGGAAAAAGAAACAGAGAAAATACGTGAAAAATACAAACAATTAATTAAAAATATGTTTGTTCATGTTCATTTTGCGGATATGTTGGACAATAAGAATGGTGATGTAGAATTAGCAGAGGCTGTTTTAAATATAGAAATGCGTTTGGCAAAAGCATCAATGGATAGGAATACATTAAGAGATCCTTATGAAACATATAATTATATGAATATTTCGGAAGTCCAAAACTTGCTTAATGGTTTTGATTTGAAAGGATATTTTTCTTATATAGGAATACCTAAGGTTGACTCTGTTAATGTTGGTCAGCCGAATTATATAAAAGAAGTCGGATTGTTATTAAAAGATACAGATTTTGATCATGTAAAGGCATACTTAGCATGGACTGTGATTAATAATGCTGCGAGTTATTTAAGTGATGAGTACGTAAATGAAAAATTTGAATTCTATGGAAAAATCCTTTCCGGAAAAGAAGCTCTTCAACCACGTTGGAAGCGTGTGGTTAATACCGTGAATGATGCTTTGGGAGAGGCGGTTGGTCAAATGTATGTGGATAAGTATTTTCCTAAAGAGGCAAAAGAAAAAATGTTGAAATTAGTTGATAATCTAAAATATGCCTTGGAAGAACGAATAAAGACAAATACATGGATGACCGAGGAAACCAAGAAAAAAGCAGTAGAAAAGCTAAATACTTTTCATGTGAAGATAGGATATCCTGATAAATGGAGAGATTATACCGGTCTTAAAATTGAGAACGATAGTTATTATGCTAACATTTTACGATCGAATAAATTCGAAATTGCTTACCAACTTTCTAAAATAGATAAACCGGTAGATAAAGATTTATGGTTGATGACACCGCAAACTATAAATGCTTACTATAATCCTACTACCAATGAAATCTGTTTTCCTGCAGCTATTTTGCAACCACCTTTTTTTGATATGAATGCGGATGATGCAGTTAATTACGGAGCAATTGGCGTTGTGATAGGGCATGAAATGACACATGGGTTTGATGATAAAGGAAGGCAATATGATAAAAATGGAAACCTGAATGATTGGTGGATAGCCGATGATGCGGATAATTTTTCCAAACGTGCCCAGGTTTTGGTTGATTATTTTAATAGAATAGAAGTTTTCCCCGGGATATTTGCTGACGGTCAATTTACTTTGGGAGAAAACATTGCCGACAATGGAGGCTTGCACGTATCTTATACTGCATTACAAAAAGCAATCGCGGACAGACAAATACAGGGAGTTATGGATGGCTTTACTCCTGAACAACGTTTCTTTATTGCTTATGCAACTGTTTGGGCAGGTAATGTTCGGGATGAGGAGATCAAACGTAGAACAAAGGAAGACCCACATTCTTTGGGAGAATGGAGAGTAAATGGTACGCTTCCTCATATAGAGGCATTTATTGATGCATTTGGGATAAAAAAAGGGGATAAAATGTTTTTACCTCCAGAACAAAGGGTTTCGATCTGGTAAATTAGGAATGCTATGAAAAGATATATTACGTTATTTGCTGTTTTTTGTTGTTCCTCTGTGTTTGCACAGAACTATGATAAATCGGATATACGTAATTATATCGATACCTATTCCGGTATAGCTGTAAAAAAGATGCAGGAACACCAAATACCGGCCAGTATTACATTGGCTCAAGGTATTTTGGAATCAGCGGCGGGAAAAAGTGAACTGGCAATAAATGCAAATAATCATTTTGGGATCAAGTGTCATAAGTCATGGGACGGTAAAACGTATCACAAAGATGATGACGCTAAAAGTGAGTGTTTCAGAAGATATAAGTCAGCAATAGAATCATTTGAAGACCATAGTCAGTTCTTACAAGCTTCCCGGTATGCCGATTTATTTACATTGGAGATAACCGATTATCAAGGCTGGGCACACGGGTTAAAAAAAGCCGGCTATGCCACTAATCCCCAATATGCTCAACGGTTGATCCGTATTATTGAAGAATATAACTTGGCAATTTATGATCAAAAAGATGCTCCCCCTCTTTTGGCTGGCAATAATAATATAAGATCCAATTCTAATAAAAAAGAAACAACACGTGCTACTTCCTCAAAAAGGAGAGAGGCGGGGAAAGTTGTGGAAACCCAGTCTCAACAGATTGTGATAAATGACGGGAAACAGCAAAATAAACAAAGTAATGAGTTTGAAATAGTACAGCAAATGTTTAATGGGTTTTCTCCGGTAGATTATCCTTATACATCACGGCTTGTTTATTCCAACAATGGGTCTTATTTTATAGTAGTACAAGAAGGAGATACATTTTATAAAATTGCCAAGGATGTTCAGTTAGGAGTAGGGGAATTAAAATCATATAATGATGTTCCTGGCAGGAAATATGAACCTTGCGAAGGAGAAATAATCTATTTGCAACGGAAAAAGCCATACGCAGAGGCTCATCAACACATACTTAGATCAAATGAAACGTTGCGTAGTGTGGCACAACAATATGGTTGCCGTTTAAATTCGATATATAAGCTAAACAAGCTCAATAAATCAGAGATAGCGATTGAAGAAGGGCTACGGTTGCAATTGAGGAAATAAGTGAAAATAAAATTAGTATCCATAGGGAAAACAGAAGAGAAATACCTTAAAGAAGGTATGGAGATTTATTGTAAAAAAATAATCCACTATTTCCCTTTCGAATATGAAGAACTTACTGCGATAAAACAGACGAAGAACTTAAGCTTTAACGAACAAAAAAAACGGGAAGGAGAAATTATCTTAAGGAAAATATCTCCTTCGGATATGGTTGTTTTATTGGATGAAACAGGAAAACAGTATTCGTCTATAGATTTTTCCGAATTTCTGCAACAAAAAATGGTATATGGGAATAAACAATTGGTATTTGTGATCGGAGGAGCTTATGGCTTTTCGCAGGAGTTGTATGATCGTAAAGATTTTTCGGTTTCATTGTCTTCTATGACGTTTTCTCACCAGATGGTTCGTCTTATTTTTCTGGAACAACTATACCGCGCCGGCAGTATTATGAAGAACGAACCTTATCATCATGCATAAGAAGTGTACCTAAATTGTTTCTTACAAAGGCAGATAAATTTTACCTGTATTATTAATTCGTGAGAGAATTTCGTTTTGGAATTTGGCGAAACCTAGCCGAGGAATTACCATCTGTGATACGCATTTTGCGCCCAAGGTTGCTGTCCTGGTTTATTTTTCCATATATATTTTATGTTTATATGATAGAACCAAACTCTAATAAAGCCAGAATAAACAGAGATATTTTATATTTCAGTTTCACATTAAAGCCAATATATATTTATTTGCAAAAACACAATTTTTCTTGAAATATATGGATCAAAACATGTAGATGAAAATTATACTTTTGCATTTCTAATATTAATATAAATTATATGCGAAAAATAAAATCAATATCACGGTATATTACAACATATAACAGGGCAAATGTATACAATGATACTATTGTAGAGCGTAAACATCAGGTTTCTTATCTTGAAATGGATGAGTCGGGAAATGTTATTGTAGATAAAACTTTTGACTCGGAAGGAAATATTGAAAATCATATAAAGCGTATTTATAATGAAAAGAATAAACTGATAGAAGAATCATTTTATGGAGATTTTGATCCGGAACCTTATGAAGTTCGCCAGTATATCTATGATGAAAATAATACTTTGATTGGAAGCAGAATAAAATACATGGAAGATGAGGTTGAGGAGAAGTATATTTATTCCGATGGAAATTTAATACAAAAAGTAGTTATTTATAATGACGGTTCTTCTTATATTGAAAATGAATATGAATGGGTAGATAATCGTTTAGTAAAGGCTATAGAAAACGAAGAAGATGAACCGAGGTCTTTACGAAAGATTACTTATGATGAATCAGGCAGGGTTGTTCAACATGAGACGATTGAATATCTTGAGAAAGATCAGCATACGGAAAAATATGAATACGATAATGAACAATTGGTGAAGCAGCTGAATCTTAACTATAAAGGGGATTTGATGAGTTCGACTGAAAATAAGTACGAAGGAAAAACCTTGATTGAAAAAGTAGTGGAATCGCCTACCCAATTCTTTAAATATCAATATAAATATGATGAACAGGGAAATAAAATACAGGAGAGTACTTTGAATCATGAAGATATGGTATTGACGGATTCTATTACCGAATATGATGAACAAGGGTTGGAACTGCAATCAAAAACGTATTCACTGAATATTATAGATAATGAAAAAGAATTAATTTTGATAGAATTGAATGAATTGGAATATTCTTTTTTTAATTAAAATTTAATTGTACATGATTATGTTTATATAAAAATAAACGACAGCATAGAATCTATCAGAAAAGATCGTCGAAAAATATATAATAACATATAAGTAATTTTAATATATTTAATGCTACACAATCAGGCATTAAATAATCTCTGAAATATTTAATGCCATGCAATCAGACATTAAATAAATTACAAAATAATTAACGTTACGCAGTCAGGCATTAAATAATTTCTGAAATATTTAACGCTAGCTAGTCGAGCATTAAATAACCCTTTTAGTATTTAATGTCAGCCGGTCGGGCATTAAATAAATTACAAAAGATTCAATGTTATATAACGAAAGTACTGAATAGATCTAAAAAGATTGCCGGAAAATGAATACAGGAATGGAATCTTTTTCCTGTTCTTCCATGAAAATGAATACAGGTATACGATCTATCATGAATTATTGTTGGCAGTTATTTGTTTTTAAGGAATCGGCTTTTATTTATGTTATAAAATCAAAACAGGGCACACTGTTTTTTTAGTGTAAGCTTGGATTAAAAACAATTATCTATACATTTATTCAATTATCGCGGCTAAATAGTTGATTATTTTTTTTAAGACATGAAAAGTGAAGTAAAAAAGAGTATCTTTGCAATGAAAAGGAAGGATGTTATATGGTACAATACATAAATTTATTGCAGCATATCATGGATAATGGTCAATATAAAAATGACCGGACGGGAATAGGCGTGTATAGTACGTTTGGATACCAATTGCGGATAAATTTACAACAAGGATTTCCTTTGCTTACGACGAAAAAGATCCATTTGAAATCAATAATTTATGAGTTATTGTGGTTCATTAAAGGAGATACGAATATCCGGTATTTAAACGACCATAAAGTAAGTATATGGGATGAGTGGGCGGATGAAAATGGAGATTTAGGCCCTATTTATGGACATCAATGGAGAAGTTGGCAAGCAAATGACGGACGGGTAATAGATCAACTTCAAGAAGCAATAAATGATGTCAAACAGAATCCTGATTCCCGTCGAATAATAGTTTGTTCATGGAATGTAGGGGATTTGAATAAGATGCGATTAGCTCCGTGTCATGCAATGTTTCAGTTTTATGTATGCAATGGAGAACTTTCGTGTCAATTATACCAGCGTAGTGCGGATGCTTTTCTGGGCGTTCCTTTTAATATTGCCTCTTATGCATTATTAACCATGATGATTGCACAGGTAACAGGATTGAAGGCAAAAGATTTTGTTCATACTTTTGGAGATTTGCATTTGTATTCCAATCATTTGGAACAAGCCAAGTTACAAGTGGAACGGACTCCTTTTCCGTTGCCTACGATGACATTAAATCCTGACATTACTACAATTTTTGACTTCGATTACAACGATTTTCAATTATCAGAATATCAGTCACACCCGCATATTAAGGCGGATGTTGCAGTATAATATGAATTAATTTATGAAGTAGTAACCCTAAATTGAATTATTATGAAAAACGTAATTGTAGGTATTGATTTTTCAGAGGGATCTCTTAATGCAATGCAAAACGCTATATCAATAGCGGCGAAGTATAAGTCAAAGCTTACGCTTCTTTTTGTCGTTTCCCCTGATGCTAAAACACTGATAGGTCCCGATGACACTAGTAAAGCAAATATTGTTTCATTTGTCGAAAAGAAACTAAAGAAACTGGTAGCAGACTGTAAGAAGGTACTTCCTAATAATGTTGTTGAATACAAAATCCGTATAGGAAAAGCCTCAAAGGAGATTAATGCAGAAGCTAATGAACAAGGCGATGCTCTGATTGTATTGGGAACGCATGGATGCAGTGGGTTTGAAGAATTCTTTATCGGAAGTTCTGCTTTTAGAACGATTAGCGGTTCATCATGGCCTGTTTTAAGTGTTCGCAAAGGAGTAGATATCCAACGGGATTTGACTAATATTTTAGTAGTTATTGATGATACAATGGAAACTTTGCAAAAACTAAAACATGCAGCGTCTATGGCAAAAAAGTTTCATGCTAAAGTGCATATTATGGGCCTGTATCCTGCAAAATATCCGGAAATTCGCCAAACTGTTGATGCATATGTCAATCGTGCAGAGATATATTTAATGGAAAATAATGTTCGGCTTGAATCGATATTTATTAAAAACAATAAGAAGGTAGATACGGTTCTAAAATATGCCTTAGAAAAAAACATTAATTTGATTACTGTCATGAAGGAAGTAGAACTTGCCGGAGAAAATGTCTTTATCCTGGCTCCATTTAGTGAAAGAATAGTCAATCGATCACCTATTCCTATTTTGACGATTAATATAGATGATTCGATTTACCCGAAAAATTGAATTTAATACGAAATATTTACTGTATAATTAAAATATAGTAGCATATTTAGCGTTTTATTCTATATTGTAAATTTTTGTAAAAGAATGAGAAAGCTATTTCTTCCAATTATTGTTGTTCTTACTGTTATTGTGTTTTCAGGTTGTGAAGGAACCGGTTCGCAAGGTAAAGGATTATTATCA
This sequence comes from Bacteroidales bacterium, assembly GCA_031553535.1. GTDB lineage: Bacteria > Bacteroidota > Bacteroidia > Bacteroidales > WCHB1-69 > JAIROC01. Next base: position 21,658 of record JAVBLM010000041.1, read on the forward strand.
TCTTCCGGTCGTTCGGGCGAAGTTCTTGTTGTTTGTAGCGATGATCAGTGGAAAGGGATTCTTGGAGATAGTTTACGAGCAATTTTGATGCAGTCTGTTTTAGGTTTGCCTCAGGAAGAACCGATGTTTGTGCTTTCTCATGTTTCGGAAGATTATTTTCGTGAAGCATATAAGAAGCAAAGAAATATTCTGTTTTTTACAATAGATCCAACTATTGACCAACCGAAAGTTGCTGTTAACCATGATCCTTGGGCCCAACCCCAAATGTTGATACGAGTAAATGCGAAAGACGAGCAACAGGCAATAAAAACATTATCCGAATATCAGAATTCTATTATAGATTATTTGTTTGGCTCTGAAATAAAGCGGTTCCAGCGTGCACAACTGAGTAGACAGAATTTTCATTTGAGTTCCGAGATAGAGCGCTTATTTAATATCTCGATGGTAATGCCGGAAGGGTTCATTTTTGCGGTAAAAGACAGTAATTTTGTTTGGTTGCGTAAAGATACGAAAGATTGGACTCAAAATATAATGATTTTTGTTCAAAATTATACAGATACAAATCAGTTTAAAAATGAGCATATAGTTCGTCTTCGGGATACGCATACTCAGAAGTATGTTTTTGGAACAATGGATAGTTCGTATGTGGTTATTGACGAAAAATATATCCCTACTATTTCGAAATATGTTGATTTTAAAGAAGGGTATACAATTCGCACTGCCGGATTATGGAAAATGGTTCGAGACTTTATGGGTGGCCCATTCGTAAGTATGAGCGTATTGGATGCGAAAAATAATCGTATTATTACAGTGGATGGATTTTTATATGCCCCTGCAGATGATAAACGTGACTTATTTCGTCAGTTGGAAGCAATTTTACTTTCAATAAAGTTCGTTCAATAGTTTTTATATGATACCTGCATTCAAAACTAAATTGTTGTTGAGTTCTTTCTTTTTAGGGTTCTTGATAACAATAAATATGGGTTTTTGTTATGCTCAAACATATGATCCCCCTCAACGAATAGAAATCGAAGTAGATCCTGACAGATATCCGTATCATTTACAGTTATTGGGAGAAAATGGTTTGGTTTTGATTTCAAGAACAGATTCAAAGGATGTTGGGAAGTGGACGCTAACTCACTATGATACAAATTTCACTCAATTGCTGGTAAAAGATATCAGGTTGGAGGTACCTCTTGTATTATCTGCCATAAATTCAGATAAAGAAAATTTTTATGCAATTTTGCAAACACCATCTTCCGGGAAGGCAAATGTGGTTAATACTTATATTATTAGCTATAATATTTTATCAAGAAAAATAGATGTTTTCTCGTTTTATCAAGCAGATAGATCCGTTATTAATAATATTGTCCTTTTTGGAGATACATTTGTTTTTACTACTTATAGTTCTAAATCGGAAGAGCATATTTATTTATTTAATAGAAAATCATTAGTCACGAAAGAATTGTATGAAGCCAAGATAGCCCCCCGTGAGTTTCAGGAGGCTTATCTTGACACGGTAGGTAATAGTCTGTGGCTGGTTACTAAATTTTATGAGTCGAAAAAGCAGACAATCTTTACACTTACTCAATTGAATAGGGGGGGAGGGATTATTCAGGAAAAAGACATCATCATGGATGAGAATTATTATTTGAATTCATGTAGAATGGCCCGTTTGGATACAAGTAGATTAATACTGATAGGCGAATATACGTTAAATACAAAAGACAATATATTTACAACAAAAAATAATAGTATCGGACTATTCTCAGTAGCAATTGTGGATAATCAAATACAGCATATTTCTTATCTGGAATATGGGGCATTAGAAGGGCCGTTTGCCTCAACAAATAAAAAACACGCTTCGGATCTATATAGTAATACATATATAGCGACACAAACAGATAGTATTGTTATTGTTATCAGTGATTTTTATACCCCCGAATATATACATGAAACTTATCCGGATCGCACAATGGGTTATGGCGTTTGGGTTGGATCAACTTATTTATCATCCGAGACTAAACTTGCAGGATTTAAGTATCATGTGGCATATTTCTTTATTTATGATAAATCCGGGAATATGCTATGGTATAATACATTTAATTACAATGGGCTGATGCTTAAAAATATCAAAAGCATAATACATGCATATATTGATCAAGAAACATATAATACACTTTATTATTTTGCTTTTGACGGAAAACTGTATTCATTGATCAATAATAAGAGTGAAATTGTACAACCGCTTAGTATAGAAAATATAGACCCTTCTTCCCGCTTCCTTTCTGTAAATGCAAACATGACCTATCATTGCGAACATTGGTATAATGATTATTTTATTTATTATGGTTATCAGAGATTATATAACCGTTATGCTAATAACTCGAAAAAGAATAATCGATATGTATTTTATGCTAACAAATTAGTATATAGGTAATCATCATAATAGAGATTACAAAATAGTTGTTAACGGTTTGCTTTTTGTTCCTTCATTTTCAGTTGTCTTTTCACTACCCACTATTTATTAAGATTCTTTTTTCTACAGACCTCACAGATTTCCGCAGAATCTTGAATCTTGAACTTTGAACCGAGTTTGCGAGCTCAACGTGAATTATTCCTGTAACAGCTTGTAACTTATAATAAATCAAAACCTCCATAATAAATGACATACTTACTTCGTTATTATCTAAATTTTTGTGAAAGGAGAACTATAAATAGAGAAATTGAAATACTGGAAAAGATCCAATGTATTTAATAATATGAATAAAAAACTAAATTAATACATTTCTTTGTCGTAAAATAACCAAAGAGGGGTTTTTGTCAGAGAATATTTCAGCTAATATTCCCAAAAATTTTTAAAAACGTAAAGCTTATGCCTTAATATTTAATGTATTTTGGCGAATATATTTCACCAATCTTTAAATATATATAACGGTTGTGTCATTACTTGATTTATGATAGAGTTTTTCTCTGTTATAAATGAATGTTATGATTGTGAGATATAGAATAGAAATAGAAAAAACACAATGACTTAATTTTATTCAATTCTATTCCCAATCGAGCAATCAGATTAGTGATGACCCTCCGTTATTTTTTATTTTTAAAATTGATATGTGTCATTGTCTGCTTTTATGTCATTTTATTTCCGGTTTCGGACTAAGTTAATCTGGATTTGTAATCCTGGTTATCCCATACCCGTTTTATCTGTTGAAACATAAATTAACGGAGTTTATAAGAAACTATAGGAAGGAATTATATCTTCTTGTAATTTTTTATAACGTGCATAACTTCTATGCATAATCGATCGATGATGGAAACAATTATAGCAACGATACTCTTTTTAATCGTTACAATGAGGGGAATGAGAACACTTGTTTGAATTGTCAAAACATGAAAGAAGGGAAAGCTAATCTACAAATTAACTTTTGACAACTTCAATATTTTAAATATTCTAATATTGAACAATTAATTTTCTTGTCGTAATATTTTTTTGTTCGTCAATAAATGAGATAAAATACACTCCATTGCTTAGGGAAAAAGTATTTAACTCAAATAATACATCGTTGCCATTCGAAGTAAAAGAACCGGTAAATACGATTTGTCCAAATATATTAGATACCTGTACGGTTAACTCTTTGTCATGTGCATTTTGAATACGGGTTCTGGAAAATTCTTCTGCAGGATTGGGAAAGAAATTGCTTATGAAAATAGGATCTTCACTGACTCTTTCACTTTTATACTCATAGGAAAAAGTATAAAATCCTTTCGGTGCCGTGAATGGTTTGGTAATTGTTTTTCCGTTATTTGATGTTGCAGAGATATAATATTCAATAGTATCACTACCCGAAGATTTTTCACGGTGAAGATCTGCAGAATATAAACTTCGCGTTTCTGAGGAGAAAATATTATCAGATTTGCTGTTCATAACCATAGAATTCCATTTCTCACTTCCTTTTATTCTCCAATAACAAGTTGCCGATTTGATACCACTTTTATTTGTGATTCTGGCATCTACAGGGAAAAGACCATTATGCCCGGCAATAGTGCCTTGAATTGGCGCATGCAAAATACGGATGGGATTTTCAGCCGGAATTTGTTTCGTAATGCAGTGAATTGCACCCCCTGTTCCGTCAAATCCGGTATATCCTTCTTGATCATTTTGATATCCTCGGATATCGATCGGAATTATTTCATATCCGGGAAATTTCTCTTTCATTATTTCAATGGATTGAAGATCCCACTCCCGGGCGCCCCAAGAATCATTGGAAAAAATAGGTTGGATAATCACATTATTAACAAAAGTACTATTACTGTATGTTCTTGTATATTTTTCAAAATCATTTGCATTTGTATACCAGCTTCCATCATCTTTTTTAGGAAGAGGGATATTCTCTCCTTGATATAATTTTCCATGATAACTGGGTAAACTCAAAATTGTATTTACATTTTCGGAGGAAATCCTGTAGTCGGTTTGCCTAGACATTTCGTCCGGATATTTAGTGAATACAAAATTGTTTTCATCCCACATAGTAGCGTATAAGTCAATGTGGCCGGTTCCACCATCGTTTTGTAACATCGGTAATATCTCTAATCTGGAGAGACCCAATAAATGATTTAATGTATCATGAATTTGATTTTCTGTTAAAGGTGTTTTTCGAGTATATCCTCCAACGCCATTAATTATACGAAACAATCCATAGTTATCTTCATTTGCATCATAAATTTGATCACTGGTAAAAAGTGTACCAGCGCCATCTAATAATATATTTCCTCCTTCGAATTCAAATGTTGTGGTATAGACAGGAACATTTATTTCATTCCCAACCCGGATAGGAATTTTATCATCTGCCGGACGTCCCCCGTAATACTCAAAGTCCAAAAAGGCTACATCATCATTTGTTCCGGAATAGAATGCAACGGGACCGCAATCTCTATACCAAAAAGAATTTCCGGGGTATACGAAAAAGCGATAATTAGATAAAGGCATTCCATGATTTTCCATATATTTTTTGACAATAGAAGAATCTTGTGCATTGCATATATTTATCCAAACCTGGGCGCCTCCTTTTTGAATGGCATCAGCTAATTGAGCAAATATAATAGGCATCCTTGTATCGGAAGAAGTATCAATAAAGGATGTATATTCCGTTATTATATATTGTCCGTTACTGTATCGGAATGCCAGGTTTTCATCAACAGGAGTTACATAATTTTGCATAGCTTTGTCTATGTGAGCATATGACCATGTGATAAGAATAGCTTGAACTTCTTCAAATTCGCCTGGAAACCAGAATTTCTCAGGCATTTCTAATGTTTTTCTCGTTTTTTGAATAGAAATAGAAGTGGTATCTTCTTTTAAAATATTTTCCGGAAGAATGGTATCGATGCTGGAAGATGGTTTCCTCGAATGATATGTTTTATAATATTCTCCTAAAGAGATGGAAGCGTTTTTTTTAAATGACTCGAAGTCTTTTTTCTCTTGGGAATAACCATTTTTCCAACAGGTTAACGATATAAATAAAATAATAATAGTTAATGATATTTTGTTCATTCAAGTTGTTTATTAATACAATAAAATATATTTTCAATTTTGATTTGCAAAGATACAAGAAATCTATGAAATAAAAAATACGGATACCTTGATATTTTAAATTCATATGCTAATCATAAAAAATTTAATACGGCTGTAATACGGAGTTTACGCCCTGTTAATATAGATTTCGTTCCTTTGCAAAAAAATGAAATGGATAGAATATTTCTTATCGTTTTGATTTTATTAAAGATAGTTGCCATGTTCAGACTTATGGCAGAGATCTCAAATAATGCGTTAAGCTTTTTGAATTCGATTATTGATTCAAAAAATGCTGGCATATGTATTTAATATAATTGTTAATTTATTTATGAATATTGATTATCAACAAACATTAAGAGAAGAATTTGAAAAGTTCTCTCTTGTACAACAAAATAAATATCCCGATCAGGAAACCCTTAAAATAGATCTGCATTGCCATGACTTCAACAGTGATGTTCCTGATGAATTGATAGGAAGAATACTTAATGTTCCCGAAACCTGGCTGCCAAGCAAAAAGCTGATAAAGAAATTAAAGACAAATGGTTGTACCGCTTTTACGATTACCAACCACAATAATGCCCGTTCCTGTTATGCTCTGCAAGATAAGGGACAGGATATATTGACGGCGGCTGAATTCAGTTGCTGGGTTCCTGATTTTGAAATAGGGATTCATGTTCTTGCTTACGGTTTTACTCCGGAACAGGAAGTGAAATTGGAACATTTGCGTAAAAACCTGTATCATTTTCTGGAGTATGCCCATGCATATCATATTCCTACTATTTGGGCGCATCCCCTATATCATTATTCTACAAGAAAAACTCCGGAAGAAACTTTCTTTAGAAAGATGCTGCTGGTTTTCGAACGTTTTGAAGTATTGAACGGTCAACGGGATACCTGTCAAAACTTACTTGTAAAGGAATGGTTGGAACAAGTATCCAATGATGAAATCGACCGCTATGCAAAAGAATTTGGAATTGATCCGTTGCAGTTTTGTTCAGATCCGTACAGAAAATCCATGACGGGTGGTTCGGATTCACACATGGGAATCTTTGCCGGAATGACAGGAACTTGCCTGTATGTTCCCGGTCTGCAATCACGACTTAAATCGGAATCCTCTTCCCAACTTGCTTTGGAAGCTATCAGAAATGGAAATACGGCTCCATTCGGAACATTTCAGAATGCCGAAAAAATGACGATTGCATTTTTAGACTATGCCTGTCAGATTGCATTGAATTATAAAGATCCCGGACTAGTGCGGATGTTGTTGCATAAAGGAAGTACTAATGATAAGCTGATATCATTTGTCATATCAAATCTGTTTAGCGAAGTGCAACAGCATAAAGTAACCTCCTCATTTATCAAGGTTTTTCATGATAGCATGATGGGTGAAAAGCCTTCTTTCCTGAAAAAAATAGCGGTAAAACCGGTTTATAAACCGATATTTAACGAAGCGGTTCATATTGCCGGTATAAGCAGGGAAAAGGGACAGGAATTAATTAACGGCTATTATCATTCAATCCTGGAGATTAATAAGCAGCTTTATTCTATCCTGGCTAAGAGATTGGAGAAAAAGCTGAAAAAATCCGATATGGCGGAATTCCTTAAAGAACAATCTGTCGGCATGCTGATTGAAAAACTTGAGTTACCAATAAGCATCAGGTCTTATATAAATGATGAAAACAAGGAAAAGAAGAAAAATATCGACATTTCCGGTTTTCTGGACGGGCTTTCGTTTCCCTTCTTCGGATCGGCACTTATTTTAGCGGCACATTTCACAAGCGCTAAAGTAATGTTTAATACCCGTCCGCTTATTAGAGACTTTTCCAAACGATTAGGAAAATTTCAGCATCCTCAACGCATCCTTTGGCTTACGGATACTTTCGGGGAGAATAATGGGATCTCTGTATTTTTAAAGGAAATGCTTGATGAAATAAAGCAAAGGGACTTACCTATAGATATATTAACCTGCTCTTCGACTATTCAATCCGAAGAACATTTGGTTGTAATGCAGCCTGTCAGGGAGTTTACTTTACCGATATATAATGATTACCCATTTAAGGTGCCTGATTTTGTGGAATTACACAATTTGTTTTTGTCCGGAGGGTACGACCGGATTATTTGCTCTACCGAAGGAATTATGGGATTGTGCGGATTGTATTTGAAACATGCATATACGGTTGAAGCATCATTTTATATGCATACCGACTGGTTGATGTTTGCCCGGAAAGTATTGAATATCGAAGGGCATAACCTGAGCCGGATTCGCCGTATGCTGCGATTTTTCTATAATGCATTCGACCGGGTGCTGGTGCTTAATTCCGATCAGAAGAAATGGTTGTCGGGTACGCAAATGAATCTGGCGCCGGATAAGGTACATCAAACTGCTCATTGGGTGAGCAATTGTTTTAAACCGGGAACATCGAAAAAGGAGACGCTTTTTAGTATTCCTGAAGCTCATCCGGTTTTATTATATGTGGGTAGGCTTAGCAAAGAAAAAGGAGTGTTGGAATTGAAAGATATATATAAACAGGTAAAACAAAAACATAATAACACCAAACTGGTTATTGTCGGAAAAGGACCGGCATTGCAGCAACTCAGGAATGAAAATCCGGACGCACTTTTTATTGATTGGGTTAACCGTGACCAATTGCCTGAAATCTATTCTTCTGCCGATATGTTGATCTTACCTTCCCGGTTCGATACCTTCAGTAATGTTGTACTTGAAGCATTGAGTTGCGGCTTGCCTGTGATTGCCTATAATACAAAAGGGCCAAAAGATATTATCAGGGATGGTAAAGACGGCTTTCTTGTCAATAATCAGCAGGAAATGTGTGAACGGATTTGTGAGTTTTTACATGCCGATAAAAGGGAACCCTTCGGATGCTCGGCCATTGAAAGAGCTACTGCGTATAATCCGGGTAGCGTTATTACCGGATTAATGAAAACAATCGGATTGAACGATATAGCGTGACGGCTTTAATTGCAGCTTTATTGATATACTGAAAGTGAATGCTGATGTTGGGACAACAACTCTGCCTTGCCTGTTCTATTCTTACCGGTTCTACCAATAAACTATCTAATTCCCCATTCGGGAATTATTAATGAATTATATATGCGATATTCAAATAGGCTTTGACTTCAATATTCAAGGCTCAAGATTCAAATTTCCGTTTCAATGTTCCGGTCGTCCATGTTTCCTTTCTGAGTGCTGCTTGTTGCATTTTATCATATAAGGCCGGATCAAGTTACCGTATACAGTATTGATATAATACCATATACGGTAGTTTCTCCCGGCGCACCGGGTAGTTTTGTCCTACCATGAACTCTTTATCCGATAGACAAAGAATCAGGATAAATATTCATGCCTTAATACTGAACTTTTAAGCAATGTATTTGTTTCCTTTAGCATCAATACGAAATTAAACAGAAACGAATATGATTCTTAAAAAAATCTGGATTACAGTTTTATTTGCCGTTGCCTTTGCAGGGAATATTTCGGCACAACAAACAATATATAAAGATGATACCAGTGCCATTTATATATTGACCCGGATGAGCACTACATTGCAAAACCTCTCGTCGTGCAAATTTACGGCCCATCTTTATTATGATGTTTTAAGTCATGATTTGGGATTGGTAAAACACGCATCCATAGAGAGGATATGGATACAGTTCCCTGATAAATTTCTTATTCACATGGAAGGAGATAAGGGGAAGAATGCATTGTTGTGTGACGGGAAAAACTTTTATAATTATTCCTATATGTTGAACCGGTATGCAGAGACAAAGGCGTCATCATCAGTTATTGGGACAATGGATTCAGCGCATAATGCATTTGGTATTGATTTTCCTGCGGCAGATTTTTTCTATCCGTCCTTTGTTAGCGACATACTTGAAACAGGAGGGACAATTTTGAATTTAGGACTTACCAAGGTATTTGATACCGAATGTTTTCATATCGCCGGTAAAGATGCAAACGGGACAAGTTTTCAATTCTGGATAGCCAACGATGAATATTTGTTACCTGTAAAAATGGTGATTACTTACCCCCAGGCAAGCAATAATATCCAATATGAAGTTTATTATAACGACTGGGAACTTAATTCATCATTTCCTCCATCCATGTTTAACTTTATGCCGCCTCCCAGAGCGTTGAAAATGGAGTTTTTGAAATCAATAAATAGCAAGTAATTAAATAATATAGATTAATCTATAAATATCAGGTCATGAAAAACAGGAAGAGTAATATCATTATAGCAGGAATCTTTTTTATGCTGATCGGGCTGTTTGCAATTCCAATGCATAGCCATGCACAGCGGTTTGCGCATCCGCCTCCACCAAGGCCCATGCCGCGTCCAATGCCTCCACCAAGGCCTGTTCCTGTGCCAAGGCCTGTACCAAGACCTGTGCCTGTACCTGTGCCAAGACCGGTTCCGGTTCCTGTGGTGCCGTTTCATTACCCGTATTTTTACCATCCCTTTGTTCCTTATTATTGGGGATACTATTGGCATCCGATAGGGTTTTTTGTGGCTACAGTTGCCGAAACAGCAATTCTTATTTCTATTGCAAACCAGGATTATTATTATGATCACGGCGTATATTACGAACAATCATCAGGAGGATATACGGTAGTGCCTGCACCGGTAGGGGCAGAAGTTTCTTCTCTTCCATCGGGTTATACAACCGTTACTGTTTCCGATACCACGTATTATTATTACGGAGGCGCTTTTTACACGGAAAAATCCGGTAAATATAAGGTTGTGGCACCGCCTGTGGGTGCTGTTGTGGAAAATATGCCCGAAGGAGCTAAAGAGGTTACCGTAAAGGGACAGAAATATGTAGAATACAATGGGACGTATTATCAGCCTATTTCTCAAGACGGGAAAGATGCTTATACGGTTACCGATGTAAAATAACAGGTTTCACTACTTCCGGAAAAAAAATCCGGTGATGGGATAGGATGATCGAGGCCTGTTGGCTTTTTAAGGAGTGGCCTGTAACTCCCCCGAATCCTTCGGATTTCGTTTCTCGCAATGATGCTTCTTTTTCATGTCATTGCGGGTTCGACCCGCACCCGAACGTGAGACAGGTGAGTGCATCGAAACGCAGTGAGATAATCTCCTCGTTTTTTTGCTTTTATGCAGGGGATGCTGAAACAAGTTCAGCATGACGGGAATATGTTAGTTGAGAGTGATTCTTATGTCAACTTTTGATAAGTGTTCCTTATTTACCTTTTGACAACTTCATTGTATTCTTTCCATCAGGAAAACTTTTACTTTTCTTCCTCGTCTATCTTTTGCTGGTATTCGTTTAAACGCTCAAGGGAAATCTTTTTGGTAATGGATTTAAGAAGTTCCACTTTGGGGATAAGGATGTCAATATCTTCTTTGGTTACCTTGAACTGGGGATTGTAGCGGGCTTGTACGTATGCATTTGTTAACAACTCAAACAAACGCTCCTCTTCTTTGGTATCACGGGGAAAGGCATTGCCGGGTTCCTTGGATTCTTCTGCTACCCATTTGTAGAGTTCTCCCAGGTTATGTGTTTTATGACCGTACAATGTAAAGACAGCGCAAATAGTACGATAGAAATTCTCCACAGCCTGATGCAAATGAAAGGATGCTATTTTATACTTTTCT
>JAVBLM010000047.1:0-37740 GCA_031553535.1 Bacteroidales bacterium
GCAGGGGTTTCTTTTTTGGAGAAACGCTACCGGTACAAACGGGGAGATATTCCCGTGATGCAGTTTACCGCTGCCGGGGGCTACCATTTTACCTTCCTTTCCGACCGCAGCACTACTTTTTTACTTTCTATCGGAGCTACCGGCGTGCTGGGATACGAGTGGGTCAACTGGGGAGAAGAGCGTGCCTATGATGGTTCGCTGATCAGGCATAAAAGCGCCTTTGTTTATGGCGGGGCGGTTTCGTTAGAGGCCAGTATTTATTGCACGGACACTGTTGTGTTGCTATTTAGCCTTTGCCAGCGGATTCTGGCAGGCTCTACCGTGGGGCCGTTCCACACGCAAATCGGAACGGGCATTAGAATTACTATTCATTAACCTTAAAAAATTGTATTATGAAAAAATTGAATTTTAAACGGATCACCTTCATGGTATTCATGGTGGCTGCCTTATTGAGCAGCAGTTGCAAACGCGAACTGGAAATAGAAGAAGAAGCTCAAGCACAAGGGAATTACGACTTTACGATAGAGTTGGTTCCGGTACCAAAGAGCATCAAAAAGGGAGAAAGTGTCGACCTGCTGTTCTCCGTCGTGCAGCATGGCTACACAGGGGCTTTTACGTTCCGCTATTTCCAGTCGGAAGGAAGCGGGGTTTTGGCAAGCGATACGGCTACCCTTGATATGGACAGGGAGTATAGGGTTGCCTCCGACGGTAAAATCACCCTGCACTATACCTCGAATTGTGAAACCGCACAACGGTTGGACTTTATTTTTATCGATCCGCTGGGTAATCGTAAAGACTATACGGTACGGTTTTCTGCCCAAACAGAGGTTGACCGCAGTTTCAGCGTGCTGCTTGCACCGGCAAGATCGGTCATTCGTTCGGGAGAAGCTGCCGATCTGGCTTTTGAGGTGGTTTGTCCTAATCCGTATGATGATGCGGCCTATATGTTCCGCTATTTTCAAACCGAGGGTATGGGAAAAGTATTGGCGGCAAACTCGACAGTGTTGGCCATGGACAGGAATTATGCAATTGCCCAGGACGGGAAAGTGAACTTGAAGTATATCTCCAACTGCCACACCAACCAAAAACTGGTATTTACCTTTGAAGACCAAATCGGCAACAGGGTAGAATATCCGGTATCTTTCAGCGATATGGGCTATCCTTACTTTGGTATTCAGGTTCCACTAAATGACATCAGCTTTCCTATTCATATTTATCGTAACGTATTTCTGAATTTTACCATTACGGGCATAAACCAATATGCCGTCAAAGATTTTAAATTCAGCTATTCCCTGGTAGCCGGAACCAGTGCTTTCGCCCTTAACGGTAGTGCCTTGAACCAGAATCAATGGTATCCGGTTCCTGAAAACGGGCTCTTTACCCTGCGCTTCACTCCCCAGAGCCACGCCTTGCATAAGGTGAAGTTTATTGTAGAGGACACTTATGGAAACCGGGAAGAGCTTATTTTAGAGCTCGACGGACGGTAATGAACCTCTTTTTTTAACAAGCCATATAGAAGGTTGCTACTTTCAATTAATCTTAATGAACTAATTTATTTACTAACTAATCTATTTTAAACATGAAACATGTCATTTTTAACAACAGCACATTGCTTGCCCTGCTATCGGGTGTAATCTTACTCGCCGGTTGCAGGCGCGAACTGGAGGTAGAGCCCGAACCGGACTACAGCTACCGTATCGGACTCATGCCCGTACAGGGCAGCATCCAAAAAAGTGAAACCGTAGCGTTGGAGTTCTCCGTTCACTACACAGGCTACGAAGGGGCGGCATTTACGTTTCGGTATACCCAACCGGAAGGAGAGGGATTTTTGTCGATAGATTCGACCACTATCTGTCAACAGGATGTGAATTACCCCATCCCTGCCGATGGGTTCATCACCCTATTCTATACTTCCGATTGCCAAACGCCTCAAAAGTTGGATTTTGTTTTTACCGATAAATTCGACATTCCAATAGAGTATACCGTGCAATTTGATCCGCAAACCCTACCGGATTATGGTTTTAACGTAACGATGGAACCTGTAAAAGAAAGGCTCCGAAACGGCGAGCAGGCGGATATGGAATTTACCCTTACCTGCAACCGGCCTTACGAAGGAGCGGCTTACACCGTTGGCTATTCCCAATCCGAAGGAACAGGGAAGCTGGTTATTCCCGGCTATGGATCGGTAACTCCGGTGCAGGATTACGATATTCCTCCGGATGGCAAAATAGCGTTTACCTATACTTCCGCCTGCCATGAAAATCAAAAACTGGTATTTGTATTTAAAGACAAGCTGGGAAACCGTGTGGAACATACAGTAGCCTTCGATGGCATGCCTTATCCCTATTTTGGGATCGAGGCTCCGGAAAATGTATCTCTACCGGTATCGGGAACGGCAACGTTAAACTTTGTCATTACCGGGATAGAGCAGTATGAGGACAAGGGGTTTACATTTTCTTATGCCCAAACGGCAGGTAGCGGGGCGCTGTCCGACAGCAAGGGCTCGCCGTTAAGCAGCGGGCAGTTGTATCCCATTGCCGAAAACGGGCAGTTTACCTTGAAGTACCGGCCTAAAAGCGGAAGCAGAAGCCATAGACTGACGTTTACGGTGGAAGATCTCTTTGGAAACCGGCAGGAAAAAGTCATCAATATTAATTAGAAATTCTTTTTTTGTTGTTTTGTTGTAATTGTGCAGAAGCCGGCTCTTTGGGCCGGCTTCCTGTATTTAAAAGTATCTCCCTGTATGGTAAAACCTTTCGTTTTTCCCCTGTAGAAGAACTATCATATTGTTTCGACCATTCCATAGTAACTTTTTATATTTTTTTGGAAAAATAATCTGCATGTGTAATAAAACACAGCTAAAATAGTCCCATACACAAACCAATTATTACGCATTTGTTATTTTTTTGACAAAAATTGATTTTTGTATTGTTTTTTTATTTACGTTTGTGTCGTATTTATCTTGTATTTTTTTATACTATTGGATACATAAGGGGCAGAGATGAATACATTTGAGATAAGATAACAATCAAAAACTCTATATATTTATGAAAAAGTTGTTATTTTTTGTCTTTCGGGGCAACTCTTTATTCTGTTTTTCCCAATCAACCATTATCCCGGCTTCACAATGGTATATTACCGGGGGCTCTCAACAAAATATTTCTTATCGGCAAGGCATAAACAGTCGTACTCTCTATGTCCAAGCGCCATCCGGTACTTCGCCGGGAAGTATAGTATTCAACGATAACTCAAACTCTTTTTCCGAGGGCAATACCACTTTACTTGCCCCTCTACTTTCAACCAATAGAGTTGACTTTACGGAAAATGACTATCAAATCTATGACACGATAGCAAAATAGAATTTACAATCAATCTTATATTTTTTTAAAAGACAAGCCATTATACCGAAAATCTTACACATAGCACAGAAAATACAGATCATTTTACATACTTAAATATAGAACAACATGTGGAAAACTCTAAAAATTCAGCGCCTAATAGGATGTATCTTCGTAATGCCATTTTTATTCATTTGGCCTATTTCCCCTCTTTTTTCATCGAACATTGATTCTGTTTTTATCCCTCATGAGCATGGGATAGAAAATGCAACGGCAGCCTTGCCGGTTCCTGCCTTGCTTTTTCCTGTATCGGGAGAAAAACTTTCCTTTAACCGCGATGAGTCATCGTATTTTATCTGGGGAATCGATACCATTAAATTCCCTGGAAACGAATATGTATATGATTTTTTAATGGTGCAAGTTTCCCCCGGACAGAAACCGGAAGAAGCCATTGAAAAAAACCAGCCTTTTTACTCTCAAAATGAGATTGATAACTATTACCTGTCGTATCCCTGGAATGCTCCTGATATGAAAGACGGTGATTATGCCTGGCGGATTACTGTTTACAAGAAAAGTGATTATGCTGTTAAAATCAACAGTCTCGCACAAGAATTTAAAATTATACAGGGTGGAGATACCTGGCAACAAAAGGTAGAGCTGAAATATCAAAACCAGTATACCGAATTAAAAGAAAAATTGGATGCCAGCTATCAGATGGCCTTTGACAAAAAGGTATATTTCAAATACGAAGAACTTTACGAAATCTCTTCTACCCAAAAACTACGGTTTAAGATATATGATGAAGCTCGAAATACACCAGTATATACTGATGAATCAGGTACGGTATTCCCTTCGGGAGCCGCTCCGGCGGTCGTTATCCATACAGGCACCCAGTATCTTGTTGTAAACCTGGAAAGTGCTCCCGGCATAAGTACAGGTAAATTTTATACCCTGGAAATATGGAATGCCAAAAACGAACGTTGGTTTTTGCGTTTTTTTACTGCTTACGCAGAACCATTTATAAAGGCAGTGATTAAAAAAGGGTGAAATGTGAAGAGAGAACCAATCTAAATCAATAACTAATTAAACATCCACCATCATGATTATCAAAGTACAAAACAGTAAAATCACAAAGATAGTTGCGATTTTTCTTTTAGTAAGTTTTCTAATGGAAATAAGCCGACCTGTAGCGCTTTTTGCCTTGACCGGCGGGCCGAGCCAACCGGAGATGGCCGGATTCACTCCCGTTAATACCAATGAGATGGTAGATCTCTTCAGTGGGGATTTTCATTACACTATTGCGGTTATGACGGTACCGGGACCTAACGGAGGATATCCCATTAATCTGAACTACAACTCCGGTTCGGGTATGGATCAAGAAGCCTCCTGGGTAGGATTGGGATGGAATCTGAACCCCGGCGCTATTAACCGTCAGGTGCGTGGGATTCCTGATGATTTCAATGGTGTGCAGGATGCTATTACCAAAACATATAAACGGCGGAACAATACCACCTTTGTTTTCTCTCCGGGTTTCGGGGCTGAAGTGGCAGGAGCGGATTTCGGCGTGGGGCTTAACATGTCGCAGTCGCTGATTTACAATACGTACCAAGGTATCTCCCTAAGCAGCAATTTCGGAATAGCAGCCTCTTATATCCGCGACAGGGAGATAAGCAAAGATAATACCGTGGATGCCAAAGGTTACAAAGCAGCTACTGTCGGCGGAAGCATCAATTTTGATTCGGATAACGGCATCACGCCCAGTTTTTCCATGAGCGGGGGAACCAAAAACCTCTCTTACGGGGCAAAATTCGGGTTTAACAGCAAAAGCGGCGTCTATACCTTCGGGACGAATCTCTCATTGAATTATTCCAGAACCATAGACCGGCAGGGGAACGCTTTGGGGTATAGTCAAAGCGTAGGCACCTCATTCACTACAGCGGCTGTCCTACCGCCCATTCATATTCCAATGGAACGCACTTCCTTTGGAGTTTCGGGACAAATAGGCGGAGAAGCAAGTATTTTGGAGGGTTACGGTTCTATTTCCGCTAATATTGCGGTAGAAAGAACACCGTCCAATTCCATTCTTACACCCGCTTACGGGTTCATATATGCTGAAAATGCCGTTGCCGGATCGTTACAGGATTTTAACAGAGAGAAAGAGCTGTCGGTAAACCAAAACTCTTTGAACTTACCCTTACCGGTAATGACGCCCGATATTTATACGATTGCAGGAGAAACCATGGGAGGCTCTTTCCGGGCTTACCGTTCCGGTATCGGCTATATTGCCGATAATGAGATAAGAACCACAGACAACACTTTTAACATAGGTGCGGATGCCGGTTTTGGATACGGTTTCCAGATAGGGGTGAATATATCCGACAATGTGAGCAATTCGGTTTCCGGCCCCTGGGCAGACAGTTACGATAAAGCCAAATTAAAATACAAAGGCAAGGAAAGTTATGAAAATTCCCAGAATAAAAATATCCACCCGGTATTGTACGAACCCTTCTATTTTAAAATGTCGGGAGAACAAACCGCGGCAAAAACCAACTACCTGGACTATATCGGCGGCGATAAACCGGTTGCCTATACGCTGAAAGCGATAACGGGGCCTTCGGGTTTCAGCCTGATGCAAAGTCAATATTCATTAGAGAATAATCTAAAAAGCAAAAGCGGTGCCAACACACCTATACAAAAAACCGTACAAGCCCAACGGAATAAACGTACCCGATTAGTCGAATACAGAACCAACAGTGAATTGGGTACTGCTTCTGCTACGAAACAAGGCCATCATATCGGGGAAATCAGCATCCTAAATGAAAACGGCGAACGCTATACCTACGGAAAAGCACTTTATAATAACCTGGAAGAAGAAGTTTCTTTTTCACTGCCCCGGCAAGATCTTCCCGAATCTTTAAATTCATCTACCACCACCCAGTACCAGCAGGCGCATGCCAGCGGCAACACCCGTGTAGGGAAAGAAAAGCTCTACTCCAGTACCACCACTCCTGCTTATGCATATTCGTACCTGATCACCTCCATTACTTCTCCCGACTATGTCGACATGGATGGCAACGGACCATCTGACAACGACCTGGGTTATTGGGTAAAATTCAGCTATAAGAATGCATACAGCAATTACAAATGGCGTTTCCCCTACAACGGAGCAAATTTATCGTTAGGCGACCCCTCTAACCGTACCGATGATATCGGCAGTTACCATTACGGGACAAAAGAGATTCAATACATAGATTCTATTCAAACAAAGACACATGTTGCCGTATTCTACACCTCTCCAAGAAGGGACGGCTATGAATCGGGAAATGAATATCTGGGCGGGCGTGGCACCAGAAGCCTCCATAAATTAGACAGTATCCGCCTGTACTGCAAAACAGACCTGCAACACCCCATTAAAACAGCTGTGTTTGAGTACAGTTACAACTTATGCCAGGGAGTTCACAATAATATAGATAATAAAGGGAAGCTGACTCTTACAACGGTTTATTTCAAATATGGCAGTAGTGAGAAGGGAGAAGAAACCCCTTACCGGTTTGCCTATTCAACCCATAATCCCTCCTATAATCCGGTAAAGATGGACAGGTGGGGAAACTACAAGGGTAACGGAAACTATTATGAACACTACGTCTCTCAAAATAAAACGAATGCTGACAATTGGAGCGGAGCCTGGTGCCTGTCCCAAATCACACTTCCCTCCGGAGGAACGATCGAAGTGGAATATGAGAGCGACGATTACGCCTATGTGCAGGACAAGCCGGCACTGCAAATGGCAACACTTAACCCTATGACGTCTTTCGAAAAAGAAGGAGGCGCATACTATATCTATTTTAACAAGGGTAGTGGTATCCCTGCCTCTGATTACGTAACAGGGTTTAAAGGCAATATGATGTTCTTTAAAATGGCGGCAGCCGTCGAAAAGAATGCGACCATTTATGATTATGTACAAGGATATATCAAAATCAAACCCCAAACCGCCTCCGATGTTTCCGGCACCATAGGCAAAGTGGAAGTAGAAGCATTCGAAGCGTATAACAAGGTGCATCCCATCTATTTCCTGTGTTGCCAGTATCTGAAAAACAACCGCCCCGATATTCTTTTCAACTTAGATGATATCGGAGATAATGCTTCGGATGCGAAATCTTTTTTTACGGCGATCGTATCCAGAGGCATCGTCGGAAAAGCCAACTCGGTATACAACAACAATGAGTTTTATAACTTCTGCAAACGTGAAAAATATTTTACGAACATCATTCCCGATAACTCGGCCATGCCCTCTTATGTACGGCTGAATGTTCCCGGTAAGGTCAAGTACGGCGGAGGCGACCGGGTAAAGCGTATCACCCTGCACGACCATTGGGAAAAGTCGGAAGCAAGCGCTTACACGCAGGAGTATGTGTACCGGACAATGGAAAACGGAAAACTGATCAGTTCGGGAGTGGCCGAATACGAACCGCAGGTTTGTGGGGAAGAGACCGCCCTGCGCTATCCCGTGTATGATGAAGTAAAAGGATTTTTCTTTAAAGAAAATGACATTTACAGCGAAGAGCCTTATGGGGAGAGTTATTTTCCTGCTGCCAACGTAGGATACAGCAAGGTCATCGTAAAAACCGCTGTTCCCGACAATGTGAAGCTGGCCGCATCGGGCATTCAGGTGCAGGAGTTTTACACGGCAAAGGATTTTCCGGTTTCGGTTTCTCAAACCGCTCTGGTAAAAAACAGCAATCCGCTTCCCAATGTACTCAGGATACTAACCGGAGGGTTCAAACAGGTATCCGCCTCGGCTTTTTCCCAAGGTTACCGGATAGAATTGAATGATATGCACGGAAAGCCCAAACGGATAGCCACTTATCCTTACCAACAGAGTGCGGATGACGACACACTGCTTACTTATTTGCAGGGAGCAGGCGCTGTTACCGAAGTAAGCTATTACTATAAAACAAAAAACGGAAAACTGGATAATCTCGTGGATGTGTTAACAGCTGACAATGTGAAAGAGAAACAGATACTGGGGCAAACCTATGACTTTACCACAGACCTGCGGGAAAACTATTCCATTAGCAGGGGCTTCGGGATTTCAGCGAATTTCGGATTCCCCACCCCGCCTATACCTTCTTTCTATATCACTCCGTTTCCTTCTTTCGACTGTTTTGAAGAGACCGTACGTTCGGTAGCGACAACCAAAGTGATTTACAATACCGGAATTTTAGAAAGAATCGTTGCCAACAACAACGGCTCTATCATTACGACCTGTAACCTGCAATGGGATCCCTACACAGGACAACCCTTGTTAACTACGGTGACCAATGATTTTGAGCAACCGGTCTACAACTACTCGATGCCTGCCTATTGGAGCTACCCCAATCTGGGAGCAGCCTCCGATAACTACAGGGCGTATTATAAAAAAGGATGGAACTATGACACGTTGACTTGTGCTTTTGACAGGTACGATCTGGCTTCCATTGCCGGGAATAGAAGAACTATCGAATCTATCGTCAGGCAGAATACCAATTATATGCAAATCAAGGGATGGGATGAAAACGGGAACCTTCCGACAAATTACCAGAACCCTTCTTTTGTAGAAATCCTACGTTCGCGTAATTCCAACCAGCTCAGTGCAACAGCCGCCTCTACCGTTTCTTTATCTGATCCGCTTGCCGAACGTTTCTTTCCTCTTTTTGAGACGTTTAACAAACTGGCGAAAGATGAGTGTTTTACTTATGCTGATTGTAATGAATCGAAACAGTGTGCCCGGATTGCCTACTATCAAGGGAGATTCTATTTTATCAAATTTCCCGATTGTAGTAAAAATTACGATATAGAGAAGATGATTTGCCATCCGGCCATTCCCTTGATCCAGGATATGATCAACTACGGATATCAATATTATCTTGTTTCGCCCGCGGTAAACATCACCTTGCCTGCTTCGGGCATCATCGGACTGGAATTTAAGAAGACAGGGAAAAATATTTACATTTACAACCGTGCTACCCACCAGCAACTCGCCTCTTTTGAATGGAAAGACCCGAAGAACCTGTTCAGGGAGTGTATGGAAGATGTATTGCAAGCCTCTGCCGCAGAATATCACCCGAGATGGAATTTCGACTATACCGATGCGGGAATTACACCCATTTCAAGTGGAAAAGAAAACTACCTGGGTATTCCCAATTGCTACCGTTCCTTCCGTTCCAACCTCTTTGTGACAGATCGTAAGCAGGAAGGAGCCGCTGCCACGTATGAGAGCAATGCCGCTCATGATGGTATTTTCAATTTCTTCGCTTTTTTCAATCATGATGCCGGAAATGCCGGAAATCTTCAACATCCGTGGACATGGACAGCCGAAATTACAAAATATAGCCCCTTTAATTTTGAAATTGAAAACAAAAATGCACTGGGTATATACTCCTCGGCCTTGTATGGATACGGAAACTCTTTAGCCACGGCCGTTTCCAATAATGCCCGGTACTATGAAATAGGATTTGACGGTTTTGAGAATGATTTGCCTTTCAGCACTTCACAACCCCGCGGACATCTGAAATATAACAGCGGCGAAATCAGAAGCGACCAATCGCATTCGGGAAACAGTTCACTTTATACTTCTCTTCTTTCTATTTCCGCAGCAACAGTTCCTGCCGAAAATGCAACTCCCACGGGTGGAACCCTTACCCTGGTACGTGGAAAACAATATGTCTTTTCTTGCTGGGTGAGGAAACTTGCCAAGAACTACAATCCGGGAGGCCCCGGTTCCGCTTACACGATTGCTATCAATAACGGTACCCCTTTGCTCATGGAAGTGGAAGACCTGATCGAAGAATGGCAGCGTGTGGAAGTAGTGTTTACGGCTCCTGCTTCGGCAGAGATGACCCTGACCATGAAACTCCCCGGCAATGTTTGGTGCTATTATGATGACATCCGCATTATGCCCTTTAACGGCAGCATGAAAAGTTATGTGTACAATCCCGCCAATGCCCGCCTGATAGCCGAATTGGATGAAAACAATTACGCTACTTTTTATAACTATGACGAAGAGGGAATTCTGGTACAAATCAAGAAAGAAACTGAAAAAGGTATTCGTACCATTCAGACAACCCGGCAACATGTGAAGAATTAATAATTAATAATGAAAGTCATGAAACGAAATATATTTACCCGGTTTTTCTGCTTTTATGCTTGTTGCACGCTGCTGTTTTGCGGCAGCCTGTACGCTCAAAGTCCCGAAACCTATCTGAGCGGCGCCCGCGGCAATCTGCTGGTGGCAAACAAACAGCTCTCCATCTCTGCCCCGGCACTCTTGGGTTCTGTTGCCGGCGAAAAACAAAACCCCGCCATCCGGGTCGTGCTGCGTTGGGCAGAAGACCGGATGCTGATCAACACCAACCGGACTGTCATTATTCCCTATAAAATCGCCTTGAAAGATGCCGCCGGTGTTGTTTCCAACATAGTCGATAACATTTCAGTAAATTATGATACACAAAACCCTTACACCGACATCAAGGTGAATGAATATACAAACTACGTTTCCGCCACCCTGGTAGTGCAAAGCGGAATTACAGCTTCCATTCCCGAAGATGTGATCCTGGAACTGCAACTCAGCTTCGACCGCTATACAATTTCCCAAAATCTGGCCACCCCTGAAAATATGAAGGGGGTGTATGAACCTGCAAAAAATGAACTGCTGCTCACCTGGGATTTCCTGCCCGGTGCGGAAAGTTACGATGTGGAATTTCTATTTATCGATAATCCGAAAAACTATTCCCATATTCCCTACGACTTCCGTAACGCCACCCGCGTGAACGTCCCCGACAACTACTATCGTGTATCGCTTGCTTATCCAAAAGGCAATGTGCTCTATCGTGTGCGGGGAGTCGGCCATTATATCGACAACAACCAATCCCATTCCGTTTACGGAAAATGGAATTATGCTACCGGCAAAGGTGATATCCTACCCAATATGCACAACAGTATCCGCTTTGATTACGCCGGACTGGAACCCGGATTGAACTGGCAATACACAGCCGCTTATGCGGAAGATGGCAAAAGAAAGGAAGTAATTACCTTCTTTGATGGCTCCCTGCGTAACCGGCAGCAAGTAACCTTGGGAAATACCCAGGAAGTAGCCATCGTAGCCGAAAGTTTTTACGACCATATCGGACGCCCTGCCCTGCAAAGCATGCCTGCACCCACACCCGGCACCGGAATGAGATATTACGGTACTAATGGAAGCAGCACCGGAAATTTCAACGGCACCTTCAGCAAAAGCACCTATGACACTGATTATGGCATTACCCACACTCTGCCCATGGATATCAATGCCGGAAGTGGGAAATACTACTCTGCCAACAACCCGTTTTTATCCTCTCCGGGATGGGTTAATATTCAGCAAACTCCAAAATCAGAAGGATTTACCTATTCACGCCAACGGCTGCTGAACGACGGCACCGAGCGGATACACTCCTCCGGCAGCGTAGGAACCCAATTCGGCTTGGGATCGGGGCATGAAACGAAGTTCTACTACGGAACTCCCACCCAGGTAGAGTTAGACAGGCTGTTCGGAAATGAAGCAGGCAAAGCCGCCCACTACCAAAAACGCATGACGGTGGATCCCAATGGAACCGCCACCGTCGAATACCTGGATATGAAAGAGAGGGTCATTGCCACCTCGCTGGCCGGAGGGAGCGACAATTTGCTGGAAGTGGATAATACGCCACCTGTAGCAAGCCTTACAGACAAAATCATATTCGACTCTACCCAAAGAACCGCTACCCGCGATATCCTGGTAACCGCACCCGCTACCCAATATACGTTCCATTATAACTTTAACCCGGCCAAGCCGCTTTGCGATACCTGCGAACAAAAAACAGGCTGTGTGGATTGCTACTACAAAATAACCTTCTACCTGCGCGACAACGAACGGATGGAAGATGTTTTCCGGAAAGAAGTTGTGACTAACCATGCCACTGTCTTTACCGAAAGCGTTACCTTAGATATCGGCAGCTACCAACTGCACAAGCAAGTGGAACTCTACGAACAGGAAGTTGCCTATTTCTGGGAAGAATTTGCGCAAAGGCAAGAGAAATGTGTTTCTTTTACACCCGTAGAACCTGCTCCCTGCCTGTCGGAATGTGAAAAGTTCTGCATGGAAACTTGCGGAGATGATCCGGAGTGCTATAAGGAGTGCATGTACAACTGCGAAAATCCGCCTGTGGATACCCGTTCGGGATGCCAGGTTAAATATGAACTGCTCAAGCGGGATATGAGCGCCGGCGGACAATATTTCGACAATCGTGCGAATTTATGCCCATTAGATACTGTCGAATTGCCTTACGATTCCAGTAAAAGAAATCATTTTTTGTATAAAATAGGCCTGCACAATGATCCCGACCTGCTTTACCTTATGGACAATGTCTTTCATATCAATCCCCGGAATTTTACCACCCTGTTCGACAGCATGCGGGGGCATTGGCAAGACAGTTACGGCGATATTATGGTCAAATATCATCCCGAATATCCTTTGTATGAATACCTTTGCCTTTGCGGGGATGTGGAAGCCTTTGCCTATTATGATTCCCTGCTTTACAACACGCAGGATTTTCAAACGGCAATAGACCTCGGTTTGATTAATCCTTCACATATTCAACAGGATGAAAATACACGGTTTACCAAAGATCCCAACCGCTGCTACCAGCCTTACAAAGTACTGGGAAATCAGGATCCCCGCTTTGTGGAAGAAACCGCCTGCTGCCCCGACTACACCGGTGCACAGGTAGAACTGGTACGGCAAAGATTATCCCATTTTTTAACCTGGGACGAACAAGGCAACACCGTCTATGGCAGCATCTGGTACCTGCTCGACGACCCCGACCATGTGGCGCAGGGAAGCGGAGCCATCACCAATCAGCAGGCAGTAGATTATATTACCCAGGTACAGACGGTACTGCTACCCCAATTTGCCGCTGTTTACGGCTCTATAGACAATGCCAAATGGGTGTTTTTCAGGAATAACTACCTCGGAATACGGGAAACCGTATTGGCGCAGTTTCTCAACCTCTGTATCAAACCCAGTCCTTATTACAAAGAGCCGCCTCTAAGACTGGGACAGGAAGACTGGTTTGCAGGGCGTTTCCCGGAAGATATCCTGGAAGAACAAAGCAAATTTTACCTCTATGCCGATACTTCTCTTTGCCGCAATGCACCGCTTACCCACGAAGGCTTCCAAATCCGCTACCTCTTTAATCCCATCTACAGCCTTACCGAAGACAACATGACACAGATGGCCGGCCAGGCAGAGCAGGATGTGTTAAACAACTGCCTGAGCGAATGCGAAATAAATGCCAATGGTTGGATAGAACAACTTCGTGATTATATACAGGTTGCCTGTCCCAATTTGCAGCATCCCGGCACGCTCGAACAGTTCCGGCAGAAGCTGATTGATCTGTGTACGGCAGGGTGTAACAACAACCCGACAGCCGATCAGTTGATTGATTTGGAAGACTATAAAAAATTGTTGGAGCAATATGGATGCAATACAGGCATTCAGCCTCCTTATCCACTCATTGTTTATCCCACACAACCCAACCTGCCGGCGTGCGGTTGTGGAAGTTTCCAGCTCATGCTCAACGCATACGATTTGACTTTCTGGTCACCCATGAACGGAATTATACATGCCTTGGATGATTACGGGATTGCCCCTCTTGATAATGCAGAGAAATGGGTAAATTTCTGCACCAAAGATTTATACCAACGCCTATTGGAACATAATTACAATACTGAAATCTGGGATGAAATAAATTTTCCTGTAGAATTCCGCTGCGACGCCCCCAACGATACCGACTGGAAAAAGCAGTGCGAACTGGCCGCTGAACTGGAAGCCAAATCGCAGAATGCCATTCTGTTGGCCGAGGCGGTAGAAGACGCGCTGACAGTTCAAAAACAGCAATACAGGCAACAGTGTGTGCAAAACATGTATGATGAGATGACCGTTACCTACAAAAACAATGAATTCCTTTTTACGCTCTACTACTACGACCAGGCCAACAACCTCATTAAAACCGTGCCGCCCAAAGGCGTGAAGATGATTACCGATGCCGCCACGCTGAACAAAGTTACCCAATACCGCTCAAATCCCGAAGGCTACAAAGAGATAAAACCCGGATTTGTACATCCTGCCCATACCATGATCACCAATTACCGGTACAATACGCTGAATCAGATCATTGAAAGCCAACAACCCGACCACGACGGTAAAACCGTAACGTTTTACGATGCATTGGCAAGGCCGGTAATCAGTCAGAACGCGAAGCAAAGACCGGTAAACAAATACAGTTACACGCTTTACGATTCTATCGGCAGAATTACAGAAGTGGGCGAGGTAAAAAACACCGCATCCATGACAGACAAAATAGCGAAAACGCCTGCCGAGTTGCAACAGTTTATTACAACCGGCACACGCAGCGAGGTGACTAAAACTTTTTACGATGTTCCGTTGCTCACTTCGGTACCTAATCCCAATTTTGCCCAGCAACGCCTGCGCAACCGCATTGCCGCTGTTACCTACGATAATTCCTACCAAACCAATCCGCTCACGTACCAGACGGCTACCCACTACAGCTACGACATACACGGCAATGTAAAAGCGCTGCTGCAAAACATCACCGAACTTGCTTCCTTTAACCGCACTTATATCAGCATCAATTACGAATACGACCTCATTAGCGCTAATGTAAACAAAGTGGTTTACCAAAAGGACTATCCCGAACAGTTTGCCCACCGCTACCGTTATGATGCCGATAACCGCCTTACCCATATATTTACCAGCAAAGACAACATTATCTGGGAACGTGATGCCCGCTACTTCTACTACCCGCACGGACCGTTGAGCCGCGTGGAGCTGGGGCAAAAACAGGTGCAAGGAACCGATTATGCCTATACCTTGCAGGGTTGGATAAAAGTGGTAAACAGTTTTCAATTAGATCCTGGTATTGAAATGGGGAAAGATGGAGTAAACAGTATAACAAACTTGAACCGTCGCTTTGCGCAGGATGCTATGAGCTACAGTTTGCAATATTTTACGGGAGATTACAGGCCGGTTTTAGGAAGTGGCATTACGCAAGACTACAATTACCAGTATGATTTATTCAATGGCAATATCTCTGTCATGACTACCGGATTAATGGATAACACGGGAAGTTTACTGGATCAACAAGTTAAGGCATTCCGTTATGATAAACTCAACCGCATCAAATCCATGCAAACCGCTGCCGGTATAAGTTCCGCTTTAACCAATAATTTTGCCACTGCCTACACGTACGACTTTAACGGAAATATCTTATCTTTGTCCCGTAAAAATGAAACCAGCGCTGCCATGCACAACATA
Source organism: Bacteroidales bacterium (assembly GCA_031553535.1). GTDB lineage: Bacteria > Bacteroidota > Bacteroidia > Bacteroidales > WCHB1-69 > JAIROC01. The sequence continues at coordinate 15,727 of JAVBLM010000047.1, forward strand.
TCGTACAGTTATTCAGGCAAAAACAGGCTGCAAGCTATTACAGCAACCGGATTAAGTAGTTCTTCTTACCAATACGACTCAATAGGTAATTTGATAAATGATAGTGGTGAAAGCACAAACATTACCTGGAATTTAGCCGGTAAAGTGAAAAGTGTAACGGGTGGCAGTACTCCACTTTCTTTTTCTTATAATTCTTTTGGGCAACGGCAGATAAAGCAGATGGATGGGGTTACTGAATATTATATATGCGATGCACAGGGGAATAGATTAATGACCTACATATACTATCATGAAGATCAGGAAATGTATTCACGGAATCCGATAGTATATGGCACAGATCGCTTGGGAGTGTATAATTGGAGTACTATCATCCATCCATCTACGCCTGATAACCGTATTTATTTTGCACGAGGGCAAAAGTATTATGAACTTAGCAACCATCTTGGTAATGTAAACAGTGTTATTTCGGACAGAAAAATACAGAAAGTAAACAATGGACTATTATCTTATTACCTCCCTGACGTTAAGAGCTATGTAGATTACTATCCATTTGGGTATCAAATGGAGGAACGTACCTGGCACGCTTATGCTTACCATTTTGGCTTTAACGGGCAGGAAAAGGATGATGAGATTTATGGGGAGGGAAATAATCTTAGTTTTGAGTTTAGGGCTTATGATTCAAGAATTGGAAGATGGTGGAGTATTGATCTTTTGTCAAATAAGTATCCAAGCATGTCATCCTATATGTATTGTGCGAATAATCCGATAAAATATATAGATCCAGATGGAAGATTTCCAATAGGAGTGCATTATAAAATGGTTATGGCTGCATTTTCACAAACGAAAGTATTAACCACAAATGCCATAATTGTTGCTTATGGAGCCTCTTTTCATGCAGATGCAATGTCAGAAAAGAATTTGCATTTAGATAATATGTCAGATTTTGAATCTATTGTAAGCGGTTATGTTCTTGCAAAATATAATTTCGCAAAAGGTATGAAATTTGAAGATTTTATACGAGCAGGAGAAGGATTACATACGGTTGGAGATTTTTATTCGCATTCAAATTACATTGATCTATATAGGCAATATGCAGATAAAAATAAATTATCAATGGATATTAATAAGATTCCAACATTATCAGAGGCTATAGGTGATCCCAAATTAAAGGGGTTTATAGATAACCTGAAAGCAAATCTTAAAACAGGAACTTTTGGAGAAGGGAATGTTTTAATTGAATTAGCTAAAGATAAGAGGTCAAATGACCCCAATTCTCATGGACAAATGAATCTTGACGAGCCGAATTCTCCAATGGGAGGGCTACCATATAACAATGAGGGAGCTACTATGTACGATGCTGCTCGTGCAACAGCGGAAAAAGATTTGAATGCAACAGTAAAAATCTTAGATAATTAATAAACACCGTTTTGTATTATGGAGAGAATCGTTATTTATATAATTGCGTCTTGTCTTTTATCCTCATGTAAGGTCGAAGTAGGAAAGATGTTGGTTAATGAAAAAGGGACTTTTTCCGATGTTGATGAATATATTATTGTTCCGGACAGTATGTTTGCTGTTAAGGAATTTTATCACATAGAAAAGAAAACGTATGTTTCTATTGATGGTGAAGTACGTGTAGTTTTTGGATTAAATGCAGGGGGACGAAATGACAATGATATACAAACCTATAATGGTTCAGATTCTTTGTATCCGAGGATAAAATATCATTTTATCATTCCTACTCCTGTTTTGCCTACTGTTAAACTGAATGCTTTTTCTTTTACAGATAAAAAAGGTAATGCTATTCCTTGTATTCTTTATTATAGAACAGTTGATAACGAAGTACGTATTATTGACAGTTTGCCTGTTGTTTTCATCAATGAAGATGCAGAAAATATGTTATTTACAATGTTTAGAGTTTATGCAGAATGCTGTCAATCTTATGCTTCTACAAAAACGATTTATATTAATTACGATATAGAAGTAGGAAATAAGCACTTTGTCAGACAGATTAAATATAGAAGAAAAAATTATGTAGATTGGCGGCCAAAATTCTGGTAGTAAAGGGGGGGGGGCATTGTCAGCAAAACGAGATTACTCAAAATCAAAAATCACAATATCAGTATTTTATACGGTTGCATACCATCCTGCACCTGTCACTATATTCAAAACCTCAACACCAAGAAAAACAATATATTATAATAGGAAAACTGTCAAGAGAGAGGGAATATTTCTTCTCTCTTTTTTATTTTTGTACTCGGAAAACGGTTGTAATGAGGTTTTGTTAGGGTAAGGTGTACCATCCTGCACCTGAGAACTACCTCAAACAATCATTCCTGTAAAAATAGAAAAGAAAATTTTACTATATGAAATGTCGTTATCGTCAATCCAAATGTATTAGGAAAGGGTTTGCCTCTCAAGCCTCAGAATAACTTTGCCATCAATATATATGACTCTAACGGAAATATATAGTATATTTGTCCCGTAGAGATCAATCCGGAGCCATAATGCACAACATAAGGTACAGCTACTTAACAACAAGCAATAGATTGCAATCTATTGCTACTACCAGTCTAAATAGTTCAAGTTATCTATATGATAAAACAGGCAATCTCACCAACGATGCCGCCGAAAACCTCACTGTTCAATGGAACGCCGCAGGCAAGGTGAAATCATTCTTTAAGGGCGCCCAGGAGTACCGCCTCTCTTACAGCCCTATGGGGCAACGACAAACCAAAGCGCGAATACAAAGTGGGATTTTAGGCATATATGATGTATACATACACGATGCCTCAGGCAATGTGATGGCGGTATACAGTGCGGACATAACTAAAGATGAACTCAAACTCAAAGAACGGCATATATACGGAAGTTCCCGCTTAGGGGTTTACAATAAGGAAATAGCGATTTATGCACCTCCTACCGGTATTTCCTTTACCCGTGGCCAGAAAACCTACGAACTCTCCAACCATCTCGGCAACGTAAATACAGTAATTTCTGACCGAAAGAAGCAGACAGCTGTTGCTGGTTCTTATTTAGCGGATATTAAATCTTATGTAGATTATTATCCATTTGGCGTGCAAATGCCGGGAAGAACGTGGCAGCAAGATGAGTACAGGTTTGGCTTTAACGGGCAGGAGAAGGATGATGAGATTTATGGGGAGGGGAATTCTACTACCGCCGAGTTTTGGCAATATGATGCGAGGTTGGGAAGACGGTGGAATGTGGATCCAGAAGCGTTACGTTATTCTATGAAGTCACCATACAGTGGATATTCCAATAATCCCATCATTTTTATTGATCCTGCTGGGAATACGGATTTTTACTATAAAGGAAATTGGATTGGAACTGATGGGAAAAAGGATAATTTAATAGCTATCGTTAGAGATCGAAAAGTGAAAAAAGAAATAACGAGTTATACGAAGCGAGGTTCTGATTTTTTAGCTGGAATTTTAGATAATGGAGATATTCAAGCAGGATTCTTTGTTATTCATTATGATATTCTTTCTGAAGCGAATAAAAATCTTAATAAAGCATTAGATCCGGCAGGACATTTCAAAGAATTTTCATCAAGTTTGGTAGAAATTGGGAGCGGGTATCATGTAACTAGTCGGCAAGAAGGGCAAGTAATTGATCTTCTTAGACAGGATCGAGCAACAACACAAATAGGAAAAGGAGATGTTAGCATCCATTCACATTTAATAGGTACTGTAATGGATAATAGGCGTCCTGTTGGAATGTCTGCAGAGGCATCTACATATGAGCAGGCGAGGGATGAATCCGATGAAGTAACATTTCGTGATTATAAAATGAATTTAATAGTGGGAAAAGAAGGGGTACCCGAAGCTTATCAAATTGGAGATGGCCCAATAAATATTTCAGAAAGAAAAAATATTATTAATGTTTACGGTAGCAATTTATCCAATGGCAAAATTGGAACAATTTACCAGAATGAAATAGGAAATATATTAAGTGAAAGAAAAGGGAAATTATATAATAGGTATCAATCAAAAAAGAAAAATGAATAAAAAAACTATTGTTAAAGGATTGGCTGGTAGTAGTCTTTTATTTTTATTGATGAATATAGTCTACAGTCAATCGGATACACTCATTATAAGACTTTGTGATGATATGTTGACAAAAAAAGAAAACAAAACATATCAGTATATAATGATTTATAAAGAAGATACTTTAATTATCCCAAAAATCGGAGAAAACATATACCTAAATCCAATAAAGTATTATAATTTGCAATTTGATAGTACTAATAGATATGTTAAGCTTGTTTTTGAAAACACAAAATATATTTATGATATTGGATTGATATCTGTATTCTTTTTAGAAAGAGGGAGTACATTTTGTATATCTGGTAAAAAAAAATGGTGTCGAACATACATGGGACATAAGTTTTGGATTGAGCGGGCAAGTATAGGTACTGGTTTATATATTCCTAGAAAAAGAAAGAAGTAGGTAACGGAGGTACCCTCCTGAATTCTATACTTCGCTAGCTTTATTTGATACACATGAAAAACCAAAGCCGGCTTTTGAAACCGGCTTTGGGGGTTTATCACAATGTCAAATTTACCTTATTCGCTTCCTTCTTCTTTTTGTGCGGCATAACGTCCTTCCCGCTGGGCTACAATTTGGCTGTACTTGTCGATATAGGTATTGAGCAGGTTCACAAAACCAACATAAACGCTCTCGCCCTCCACAATAATCAAAGCATTGATACGCTCTACGATAGATTCATACACGTTGTCGAGAGCGGCGCGGGTTTCCTTCATTTTGAGCTGTGTTTTGGCGGCGTTTTCGTCGTTGCGGAGCTTTACCAGGTTGTCGAAATTGCCGTTATCGGCTTCCAGTTGCGACACCCAGTCTTCGAGGCGCACTATCTGCACATCTTCCCAGCAATGGTTATTGAGTTCCTGCAAGAGGTTGTAAATCGCGGCAGTTTCCTCGTTCAGCGGCTTTTGGGAAAGGTTTCCGTAGGTATCGAAAACTACTTTCAAACGGTTTGCAGCAGAAATAAATTCGGGCAAAAAATGGTTCAACGCTGCCGCCTTGTTACTGGCTACCAACCCCCTGAAAGTAAGGTCACGGCGGCGGTCGGCCGCTTCTATCTCGGCAGTAACGGCGCTTTTTACAATCTTCTTATACGCCTCATCTTCTGCCGTGTAGCAAGCAAGGTACTCGGTAAACAATGCCGGAATTTTGAGTATCTCGGCAGTAATCAGGGTAATCAAATCTTTTACTTCCGTGTGAAACTGGAAATGTTCGTCATTACGGAAACGAATGGTGTTGATAAATTTAATTTTCATAGCTTGTAAATTTTAAGGGTTATTACTAATTTTTTCCCTGCAAGAGGGGATTTTTCTTTAAAATGGACGCCGGAACTTTACAAAACTGTCCCAACAATCGTCGGCAAGGTCGAGTTCCTAAACAATACCGTCCCCAAAGTGTCAGGCATACTATTGTTCGCAAGCAAACCCTTCCCGACAACTGTCGGCATACTATTGTTCGCAAGCAATTCCTTCCCAACAACCGTGGGCATGGTTTTGCTCGTAAACAATACCTTCCCGAGAATGGTCGGCATGGTTTCGGGGGGATTTTTGGCTGGTATTCCGTTCTTTTATCTCCATAGGGCGTTACCATTTTTCGAATTATCGGGCGTTGCCATTTTGAACCATAGGGCGTTACCCTATGTTAATGCCATTGCCCTGAAAGGGCGTGAGCTACCTCACTACCTGCACCTTCCGGGTATGAACGGCATTTGCCTTTTCCATTTTTAGCACATACACTCCGGTAGGAAGATTTTCCGTATAGATAACGGTATTGTCTCCTTTTCCGGCGGTTTGCAGAATCTGTTGCCCCTGCATATTATACAGCCGTATGGTTGCATCTTCTGCACCTGTAATTGTAAACTGCGATTGGGCAGGGTTGGGGAAAACAGAAATAGTTGATTGCTCATTTTCCGTTTCCTGAATGCCTAAAGGCGTTTTTATAACATAAAAAGTAGCAGTATCATCACCTAAAGTTAGTATACTATCGGTATAATACCCGTCTTTATCCGTATAAATAACGACATTTATCATTTTCCAATGGGTGATTTGAGCAAAATCAATACCTTTTTCTTTTTTAATATAATCAATCATATCTGGAAAATCAAATTCTATATTCACACCCATGCCGAAGGTATCGTTAGGAAGAATATTACGGTGAAAATAATAATATCTGGTATTACCGAAGCATTGAATCTCGCCTGTATCGGTATAGGCACATGCCGAACTCAATATACGATATCTCCCGTCATCTCTAAAAGTATCTTTGCTTACATTACAAATGTTCGGCCCCGGATAAATAACAGGGAATGAATCCATATTAATTACTGCGCCATCAAGTTTTCCCATCCGGACGGGATCCGAAAGCAGATTTATTATATATTCCGAATTGATAACCTTTAATTTCAACGTATCACATTTTTCCTGTGCATGAGAGATAAACGTACCTGTAATAAATAAACTAAGAATGAATAACTGTTTTTTCATGATGTTATGATTTTAGAAAGGAAGGGATAAAGCTATCCCCTCCTGTTAATTTTTGTATTGACTACCATATCAAGTGTGGTACTGCTGCATCTTCGGATACTTTTGCAGATATCTGAGTTGCAGAATAACTATCGTATCCATTTGACCAAGCTTCTGACTTCGCTGAAAAATCTGCTTTCTGGCAACGTAGCTTTATTTGCCAATTATCTAAAGCTACCATTTCCCCGTTAAGGTTATACCAATATCTTCCGCTGTTTCCGGCAATTGCCATGCATGTCATTGCCCCTTCGTATTCTTTATAGATTGCATCTCCGGGACGTATTTCTCCATTGTTAAGCAAAGAATAATAATTGGCAAGAATTTTTTGCTCACAATCTCTAACTACTTGCTGTACGTTCAGGTATTCATCTTCCGAATTAACATTTACATGATCCATAAAGGTGAAAAAATCCCGTAACAAAATGTAATTATTTTCTGTAATTAAATAAGGAGAATGAAAATCCCTGTGAAGTAGATTTCTTTCCGCAAGGTTCTCTATAATACGGGTAATATTTCCCTCGTCTACCAATCTTCTTACATTTTCAGAGATAGCATTGATTGTATATAAGGGAATATCCCTGTAGTTGCTTCCCAACACATTGCGGAAATATTCAGTCCCGTAGCGTTCCCACAGTTCATTTGCAGACAGATGGGGAGCATCTTCCCGGGAAAACATATAACTCAGGCATTCGTTATGCCAAATTCCATATTGGTTAAAAGGGTTCTCCAGGTTGCTGCTTGTGGCGCTTTTTACCCCGGAAGCGTTTTTATTCAATAGTTCTTCTTTCCGGCAGCCATAGAAAATAGCCGCCGTACTTACTAATACTGCGATAATAGTAGTTTTTAATCTAATCGTTTTCATTGTTTTATATTTTAAATATTCATAATAATTTTCTTTTCAGACGGATTTCTCCGCCCGGTTGTTAACGAAAAGCAATTACTATTACCGTTTTATACGGGATTTAAAATATGAAGCAGAAATTAAAGATTTTCTATAAATAAAAGGAAAAACAACCAAAACAGCCGGTTTCCCATTAAGAGTATCATCTTTTGAGATAAGAATAAACAGGAAGATAAGGATGCAAACATAAAGCAAAAACACTTCTCCCATAGGAGATACCTGGTAAAGACACGTTAATAAGAGGCTGCCGGCCTTCATGGAAGCAATTATGTATGATTAATGCAACAAATGTATACTATTTTTTTTATTATTTGTCAAAAATCATAGAAAAAAGTTTTCAACAAAGAGGGAGGAGAAAGAGGAGCGGAAACAAACTATAAAAATATTAGTGTACATTTGTAAATCAAAATGAAATAAATGTAGTATGGCAAAGATTACCGTAAAAGGAACGGAAATAGTATTTTACAAAAAAGCAGAGGAAGATTATATTTCGCTAACCGATATTGCCAAAGTCCGTGATAGAGAAAATCCATCGCAAATAATCAGCTTGTGGCTAAGGACTTATAATACGATTGAATATCTTGGTTTGTGGGAGATGTTGAACAATCCAAATTTTAACCCCCACATTTATGAGGGGTTTAAAAATGAGTCTGCACGGCCGCACTTTTGGATGTCGCCTCAAAAATGGATTACAGAAACAAATGCGATAGGAATGACTTCAAAATCGGGCCGCTATGGAGGTGGAACCTATGCTCACTCGGATATTGCATTTAAATTTGCGGCATGGATTTCGGCAGAATTTGAATTATACCTTGTAACTGAATTTAAACGGCTAAAAATCGAGGAACAAAAAGTGTTAGGTTGGTCTGCCAAACGGGAGTTGGCAAAAATCAATTACCATATTCATACGGATGCCATCAAGCAGAATCTTATTCCTGCCAAGCTCACCTCACAACAAACCTCAATAATTTATGCCAACGAAGCCGATGTGCTCAATGTTGCACTATTCGGCATAACAGCCAAAGAATGGCGGGAAAAGCATCCCGATTTGAATGGCAATATCCGTGACTATGCCACTATCAACGAACTGATTTGCCTTTCGAATATGGAAAATCTCAATGCCGTGTTTATCAATGAAGGGCTTTCTCAAAAGGAACGATTAGTAAAATTAAACCAAATCGCTATTCAACAAATGAAAGTGCTGCACGACGTTGAGAACCGCAAATTATTGAAGTAACAAATTTACTCCACCATACGAATTACCAATAATACCGGAAATGTGGAAAGAGAGGGGAAACCTTTTTATCCATTTCCGCTCTGAGCTTTCAATTTTCGTCTTCCATTTTTGGATATACAAACTAATTTCGGGTACAAAATATAGGGAAAATAATTCTATTTCCCCTTTTGATTATAACACCCCGGTAACTAACATGGATTCCAATTTCTTAGACAGATTTTCAGTATCTTTCTCAATTTTGGCATTAATAATTTTCGCATAACGCTCTGTCATTCTCAAACTCTTATGTCCGAGCATTTTACTCACAGACTCAAGAGGTACGCCATTGGTGAGTGTAATCGTTGTCCCGAAAGTATGGCGGGCGACATGAGTGGTCAACTTCTTGGAAATGCCGCATAAAGAAGCTATCTCGCGTAAATGTATATTGCGGGAACCAAGAGTTCCTACAGGAAATAATAACTCCTCATAAGCCAGTTTCTCAAAATCCGGTTGAAAGATACGAAGTATGGCTTCGGCTTGCGGCAACAAAGGTACATTAGACAATACAACTGTTTTATTCCGGTAAGTCCGTACCCACCATTTCCCGTTTTCTTTTTCAAGATTGATCCTTTTCAAACCTGTGAAATCACAGTTTGATAATCCTGTGAAACAACAGAACAAATAGAAATATCTTTCCCGAACCAGATAATCTTCCTTTAATTCCGCATTCATAAGCAAAGATAGTTCCTCCTGAGTCAAATACGTAACCTTATCCTGATTCCCCAAACCGAATGAAAAATCTTCCATCGGATTTTCAGGGATAAGCTTACTTTTCTTTGCCATGTCTAATACCGATTTGAATTTCGACAAAATACCCTTAATATAAGACTTTCCCAGTAATTTATCTGAAAATTCACCCCCCGATCTCTTTTTATTGCGGGTGGCAAGATAATCGATATACTTTTCTATAAATCTATCATCAATTTTTTTTACCGCGATATCTTCCAACCCATATTTCTCTTTCAGGAAATCACCCAGATATTGGCTACCGTAAAAACAACGATTATAAGGGGTTATAGATTTAACTTTTTTCACATATAAATTATACTCTTTGTCGATTCGTTCTTTATACAATTTCTGGATACCGGCCTGCTCTTCGTAATGCGTCCCAAAAACATACGTTTTTAGCATGTGTGCAGAGATATAGGTTTCCGTCTGGATCAACTTTTTATGAGATTCCAGAAATTTAGCATTCAAGACAGTCATGTAATTTTTAAGTTCCTTGACTTCTTCGGTCTTGCCCACGGGATAGCCGCCTTCTGCTACCCAATTGTCAATACAGATTTTGCGGTGTATGCTTGCTGTGGTTTCAGTCCCATTCAAGGTAATCTTTACCGACACCGGACACCGTTTTTTAGAATCTTTTCTTGCTTTATTGATGTAATAATAAAGTGAGAATGTGCTTTTTTGTTCTTTCATTTCCTTACGATTTTTAGGTTTGTAAAATTATTTATCTTTACCCAAACCGCAAAGTGCAAAATAATGCAATCAGTTGAAAAATAACACTTTAAAAACAAGCCCTCAAAATACAACCGCTAATGATTTGCTAATGCAACTCTTCATTTTCTTGCATTTTTACTTGGCTTTCATTTTGTCTGCTTTTTTGCAATTCAACTATTTACATTTTTTCGATATTGCATTCACATTCTTTTTGTATCTTTGCACAGTAATAAATTAAAAGTTTCATGTCAATAATAGCAAGGAATGTAACGAAAGTATATGGTACTCAAAAAGCGTTGAATAAAGTATCTTTCTCTGTTAACAAAGGTGAAATTGTAGGTCTTTTGGGGCCTAATGGCGCAGGTAAATCCACGATGATGAAGATCATCACTTGCTATAAATCACAAACCTCCGGAGATGTACATGTTTGCGATTATGATGTGTTGGGGAATTCTATTGCAGTTCGTAAACGAATTGGTTATCTTCCGGAAAACAATCCTTTATATTTAGACATGTATGTCAAAGAAAGTCTGGAATTTGTTGGTGGAGTATATAAAGTTCCCAACCTGAAAAAACGTATTGAAGAAATGATCGAAATTACAGGTTTGGAAAGGGAACAGCACAAAAAGTTAGCGGCTCTATCACGGGGTTATCGACAGAGGATTGGTTTGGCACATGCACTTATTCATGATCCCGAAGTATTAATACTGGATGAACCAACTTCCGGTTTAGACCCTAATCAATTAATAGAAATCCGCAATCTGATAAAAGAAGTGGGAAAAACCAAAACCGTTCTTTTCTCCACACATATTATGCAGGAAGTAGAAGCCATATGCGATCGGGCTATTATTATCGACAGGGGCGAGATCAAAGCGGATGATACGCTGGTTAATTTATTAAAACAGGCCGGTAACCTTACCATGGAACAATTATTCCATCAATTGACAACTCATTAATACATAATTCAGATAAACTAAAATGTATTTCGCAAATCCATATTTCCTTTTCGGGCTATTTGCTATACTTATTCCCATAATCATACATCTATTTAACTTTAGAAAATATAAAGTTTTCTATTTCTCGAATACACGTTTCTTACAGGAATTACAACAACAGACAAACAGGCAATCTAAAATAAGAAAGCTAATCATATTATCCCTTAGAATATTAGCGATCGCATCTTTGGTGTTTGTTTTTGCACGCCCTTATATCCGTAATACAGATGCAGTATTATTAGGGTCAAGTACCTACATTGCAATCTATATTGACAACTCCTTTTCCATGGAAAACAGTGCTGTCAATGGTAACTTATTAGATGAAGCTAAGCAAAAAGCGGAATCTATTGTCAATGCATACCGTGAAAGTGACAAATTTATGCTTATTACCAATGATTTTGAAGCCAAGCACCAACAATTCCTTTCACGTGATGATTTCAAAGAAGTGTTGAATACGATTGAGATTTCACCTGCATCTAAAGATATCAGCGAGATATATACATATGGCTTGCGGGATATGAACCGCCAAAACACGGAATCTAAATTGTTTTATTTTATCTCTGATTTTCAAATATCGACAAGTAATCTTAAAAACATACAACCTGATCAGGGAGTAACTGCTTACATTGTTCCCCTGAAAGCAAACAAAATCAACAATGTTTATCTGGATACACTCTGGCTGGATTCTCCATCTCTAAAACTTGGGCAGCAGGCAAGCATCCATGCCGTTGTACGTAATATATCGAACAATGATATAGAGAAATTGCCTGTAAAACTTTTCATCAACAACAATCAGAAAGCATTAGCATCTGTAGATATTGCAAAAAACGGTTTTTCCGAAGTACAACTCAACTTCATGATTGGGAATGAGAAAATCCAGAACGGGTATGTAGAGATATTAGATTATCCCATTATTTTCGACGACAAATTGTATTTTTCGTTACTAGCAACCAATCATACTTCTGTATTGTCTGTATATGAAACGAATGAGAATCGTTATTTAAAAGCGCTGTTCGGGTCAGATTCCAGTATTATATATCAAAGTGTTAATTCGAAAAATATCAATTATTCAACTTTAAAGGAACAGGACCTGGCTATTTTTGAACAAAGCGCAGAAATACCCAGCGGACTCGTTCAAGAATTAGTCCATTATGTAAAGAATGGAGGTAACCTGTTGATAATACCTTCGTCAAATGCAACCCCTTATAACAATACATTGAATACTGCTCTTGGTGTTTCTACATTCGGAAAATTAAACTCAATCAAAACAGCGGTATCTACACTAAATTTACAGCATTCCCTATATAGAAATGTATTTGAAAAATATCCTGAAAACATTGACCTTCCCACTATTATTCAACATTTTGAATCCGATAAAACGATAACGTCCAATAAAGAAGTAGCCGTGCGTATGGAGAATGGGGATGATTTTCTTGTTTCACACAAAGTGGATAACGGAAATGTATTCTTACTAGCTGTGGGATTAGACGAAAAGTTCAGCAATTTTCAACAACATGCTGTATTTGTTCCTTCGCTTTATAATATGTCTTTGGGAAACAAACAAAATCAAGTTTATTACACGATCGGGCAAACCAACAATATTGATCTCCCGAACATTCATATTCCCGGTGATAACGTTTTGGAAATAAAAAACAAAGACATTTCATTTATTCCCGAAATCAAGCGAAATGTACAGGGGGTACAGCTATATGTACATAACCAGATTAAAGAAGCAGATAATTATTTGTTATCGGATAAGGATTCCACATTGATGGGATTATCATTCAACTATAGCAGAAAAGAATCCGACCTGCAGTTCTTAAGTCTTGACCAGATTAAAGAATATATTTCTCAATACAATTCGGATAATGTCCAATTGTTGGATATTCAAAACAAACCAAATGCTGTAATAGAACAACAAATTAATAGTTATGGTTTTTCCCTCTCTTTTCTGTTTATTATCCTGGCTTTACTGGCTTTGTTAACCGAAGTTATCTTATTGCGTATCTGGAAATAATATTATTCCCAAAGATCAACTGAAAATCCCTGACTCTAAAATCAAAGAGCAACGGGTGGAGGAATCTCTCCCGTTGAAGGCGATGGTGTGATATTAACAATACGATCGACAATATATTTCGAGTATCCACGCCATGGTAGTGCTCCGAAGTATTCTTTATAATGCAATTCGACTACCTGCCCACCTACATGCATTAATGAATCGGCTATTTCCTTATCGACAATTGAAAAATTGAACTCATTGGATTGTATACCTCCCGGTTTATTTGTCCAATACCCACTCTGAATCAATTTTCCCTCATAGGTTTTAAAGATTAATCCTTTGTATACTACAAAATTTAGTTGTCCTGTTTTAACACCTTCTCCGTAAGGATAATAATAACGTATCCCTACAAACGTAGCTAATGATACAAATAAGATAGCCAATGTAATAATTAATCCTTTTTTCCATTTACTCATTTTGCCGTCAGTACTCATAATAATATTGTTTTGATATAAATATCCTGTGAACAAAAATACAATCTTTTTGTTCATGTTCATCAAGTAAATGTAAATAAAAAATGTTAGCAGGAAATAATTTTTATACAATAACAGAAGTATATTTTACTCTTATATATCATCTATAGGGTACAAGTTTTGAGAAATAAGTTGTATCTTTGCAAAATAAAATCATGGGGTTGTTTGGTTTTGACAGCTCGTATGTGATTATGTAAGCACGTCGGACGTTGTAAGCAGGTTCCGTAATAGCCAACTTTCATGCCACAATAAATGGCGAAAATAATAATTACGCTTTAGCCGCTTAGTTAGACTAAGTCGCAAGCTGTTTCCCTGAAAGCCTTTCTCTACGGCGTTTGGTACGAAGCATCGTAAATGTGGAGATAGTTTCTATAGTACCTCTATGTGGAAATGAATTTTTTGAGGATAAGCTTTTGTTTGGCTTTGCCTTTTGCCGTACATCAGTCGAAAACTAAATAAAGGATAAGCGTGTAGAAAGCATTTTTGCAACGTGTTTGGACGAGGGTTCGACTCCCTCCAACTCCACTACAGTAATTGAGTTTTAATAGTTATTATCAGGATTAATTCAGGGACTATTTGAGGTTTAGTTTCCTACATATAATTTACAGAATTCAATTTTCCAAGAATCTTGAATATTTCTCACTAAAACAAAATATTGATAGGACCATATCTGTACTTAAAAACCATACGATTAAACTACTCCTATAATCCAACATGAAGTAAATATACAGAATTTATAAAAAACCAAAGAAACCACAATAAATTGCGAGGTTTTAATCTATAAATAAAAATATAGATTGCCATGCTTCATATATTTCATCCGCAATAATGCTCCTCTTCGCATGACTACGAGAACCAAGAAGAAAGCAGAAACAATCTATAAATTAACTTTTGACAGATTCCAAAACAATCATAAAAAGAATGATTATTTTTCCACACAAGTTATTGTTGATTTTATTTGAATTCCCATCATATTACTTGTCGAAGTAGCATTCAAATCAGAACATTCACCGGATTTTATTGTTTGAGGGTAATTAGAAGTCTGATTATAACCATCTAATAAATCTTCCCATTCACCAGTAGCATCAGTTGCCACCTGAACGTTTGTACAAGCACAATTTTTTTCTTTATTACAAGATACTAATCCGAATGAAAATAACATGCTAAAAGACAATAAAAATAGTTTTTTCATAATAAAAAATATTTTAAATTAATAATTACAGTTTTGATTACAAATATATCATTTTTTCATTCTATATAGAAATAATTAAATCATAAAGTTATCAACAATTGATTTGCCAACTGGCTTTCTTCTCCTTGCATTCTCAGACAATTCGAACAGATTCGGTTATTTCTTCTTCACTCCCCCTCATTGTAACGACAGTAAAAAAAGGTACTGTTGCTGTAGAAATATAATTGTTACCAATAATACAAAATTGGCTTTGGCAATGCTTAGAATTACGATAGTCTTTTTGAAGCCCGATGGTGTAGCAGAAGGGAACAAAATAATCTGAAACCAAAAATTTTCTTTTTCTTTTTGCATGTTGCTTGCTGCGTTCCACATATTGCATAAAGTTCTCTATCATCAAATCGATATTTTTTATAATTTTGTAAATATAAATTTATGTCTTTTAATGGGGAGAATATTAGCCATTGATTATGGCAGAAAAAGAATCGGAATTGCAGTTACAGATGAACTGCAAATTATTGCCAATGGACTAACAACTGTTGGTGTCGAGGAGATATTCCCTTTTTTGAAAGCATATATTCAAAAAGAAACCGTTGAGCTTTTTCTGGTAGGAGAACCTAAACAAATGGATTATACGGATTCTTCTGCCAGTAAATATATCGAACCTTTTGTCAAAAAACTAAAAAAAGAATTCCCCGATATATCAATTAAAAGAGTAGATGAACGTTTTACTTCAAAAATGGCTTTTCAAACAATGATAGATGCGGGATTAAATAAAAAGAAAAGACAAAACAAAGCATTGGTCGATACGATAAGTGCAACTATTATGTTACAGTCTTATCTGGAAAGTTTAGATTATAAGTTAACCAAAGAGAATAATAAATGATATTACCTATTGTCGTCTACGGCGATCCTATTTTAAAGAAAAAGGCTCAAGAGATATCTTCCGAATATCCTGATCTGAAATCAATCGTTGAAAACATGTTTGAAACGATGTATAATGCAAGAGGCGTTGGTTTGGCTGCACCGCAAATAGGATTACCAATCAGTATTTTTGTAGTGGATTCTACCGAAATGGAAGATGAAGAAAGCAATACATCTCCCGTGAAACAAGTATTTATCAATGCTGAAATCATTGAATTTACAGGAGAGGATTTTATTTTTAGTGAAGGCTGCCTGAGTGTTCCTGAAATTCATGAAAATGTTACCCGTAAAACAAAAATCACTATTCGTTACAAAGATGAAAATTTTGTAGAACATGTTGATACATTTGAGGGAATGGCTTCCCGGGTAATACAACATGAATACGATCATATATTAGGTAAAGTATTTATCGACCATTTATCCTCTTTCAAAAAAACATTATTAAAAGGAAAGCTAAGTGATATCTCTACCGGAAAGAAAACAACTTTTTATAAAACAAAATCGAATAAGTAATTTAAAATAGTATCATAATGGCAAATACGTTTAAAAGATATATTTATTTCATTAGTGTATTGGTATTATTAACAGCGTGCCAATCGCCAAAGGATAAAATGAGTAAACAAATTACTACCTTGGAGGATGAATTATCCACCGAATATAATACAAAAAAGATGGATAGCCTAGTAGTTCTTTACAAAGAATATATAAAAGAATTTCCTCAAGACAGTATGGTAGCAGAATATCTTTTCAGATCAGGAACCATAAATATGACTTTACGAAAAGGTCCTGAGGCTTTATCGGATTTTACAACCTTGATTAACAAGTTCCCTAAAAGCCAACATCTTCCGGAAGCGTATTATTATAAAGCTTTTGTTTACGAAGACATTATGTATGATATTATGTCTGCCCGAACAGCCTATTATGATTTTATCAACCGATATCCTACCCACAAACTTGTCACTGATGCTACTTTATCTATCCAGTACTTAGGAAAATCTCCGGAAGAAATCATTGCCTCTTTCGAACAAAAAGAAAACGCCTCTAAACCGGAAGAATAAACTTCGACGTGAATATTTATAATAGCATCGAATCCATGCCATTCCTTGAACAGGCAGTTATTACCGTCGGAACATTTGATGGAGTACATATAGCGCATCGTGCTATATTGGATAAAGTATTGAAATCGGCAAAAACTATAAATGGAATGTCCACAGTTATTTCTTTTGCCTCTCATCCCAGAAGAGTAATAGATCCTGATTTTAAATTAAATATATTAACATCAACGGAGGAGAAGAATAAGATTTTACAAGAAATCGGTATTGATACAATTCTATATATCGATTTTACATCGGCTATTGCACAAACACATTATACCGAGTTTATAGAATCCCTGTCTGCTAAAATTGACATAAAGAAGATTGTGGTGGGTTATGACCATAACTTTGGAAAAAACAGAGAGGGAAACATTGATAACTTACGAAAGTTAATTCCGGTATACGGTTTTGATGTTGTTGAAGTTCCTCAACAAACTATCGATGGAATAGAAATCAGCTCTTCATCTATCCGTAAAGCAATAAATAATGGGAATATAAAGCTTGCTAATAAATTGCTTGGATATGACTACCTGATTGAAACTTGTATTTCTTCTTTTCATGAGGATTATTTAATAGTTAATCCCATAAATAAAGACAAAATATTGCCACCAAAAGGTAAATATGAAATAATAATTGATAATAAGAATACATTTTTAGAAATTAATAACGACCTTTGTATTCTAAACAAAAATAGATTATTATCTGATATAGACGAAAAAGAAAGGAATATAACAATAACATTTCTTAATCAACATATATAACAATATACATATATGAAACGAAAAGATCCATTTGTCAAAATACGCCCCTATAACGATGATGAACTTCCATATGCTATCAATCGTATGTTGCAAAGTCATGGATTTATTGGTTCATTAATGAATTTCATGCCTGATGAACCTTTGAATCTGCTTGTACGCCAAATTCGTAAAACAAAAACATGTTTGGAGTTTCAAAAAAACATATTCAGTAAAATATGTCAAACATTTATTGACAGAAGTATCGATAACTTGACTGTTGCCGGTTTTGACAAACTGAATAAAGACAAAGCCTATTTATTCATTGCCAATCATCGTGACATTATCATGGATTCGGCTATTATGCAGGTATACATCCTATCCCAGGGAAGGAAACCCTGCCTAAGTGGTATCGGAGACAATTTATTATCTTCTCAAATATTAACCGATGTTGCGAAAGTCTGCAACATGTTTACAATCACTCGTACGGGAAATGCCCGCCACATGGTTGCCAGTTCTAAGTTAGTATCCGAATACATTAGGAAAAGTATATGTGAGGATCATGAGTCTATCTGGATTGCACAACGGAATGGAAGAACAAAAGATGGCTGGGATAAAACCCAACAAAGTGTATTAAAAATGTTTTGCGTCAGCGACAGGGATAAAAATATTTACGATAGTATTCGTGAATTAAATATTGTTCCCCTTACCATCTCTTATGAGTTCGAGCCGTGTGATCAGATGAAAGCCCGCGAGCTAATTCTTACGGCCAACAATAAGAAATATGTAAAAGCTCCCGATGAAGACTTTAAAAGTATGACTACCGGTATTTTTGCATACAAGAGCAGAGTACATCTTCAATTTGGAGAACCAATTAACGACTACATTGACGAAAGCCTTGTTTTTTCCAATGACAACGAAAGAATACAATATATCTGTTCTCTTATAGACAAACAAATGTATCAGAACTATCGTCTATGGCCCAATAACCATATCGCCCACGACATACTAAATAACAGTACCGAATTTCAAAATTATTATTCGGAGTTTTCAAAACGGGATTTTGTAAAACATATTCGTAAACAGGCAAACGTAGACGATGTGAGTTATGCAAAAATGAAACAAATGCTATATACTATTTATGCAAATCCTGTAAAAGCATCTTTAGAAAACAAGTCTTGTTCATGAGAATTTAATTCTTATAGCATTCAGAAAGATTCACAACAACATATTAATCAACAAAATATACTGTTCTTCGTTTTTCTTTGCAAAAAAGATATATTTTACATTTACTATGTATAATTTTACTAACTTTGCACAATCAATATGTATATATAATAAATATATATTTTGATAATAACCAATTGTCTATTTTTAATAAAAAAACAATCTTACTGAATAAATAACATACCATTTAATGATAATGATTTTATTCAGTTATATTAAGATTGTTTCATTTTTTATGAAATAGGCATTTTTTTTGCAATGAATTATAAGAATTAACAAATGTTTAAAAAAAAATAAAAAAGAAATACTATGGCTAAGTTGGATCTAAATAAATATGGAATCACGAATGTCAAAAATATCTTTCATAATCCGTCTCATGATGCATTGTATAAGGCGGAAACAGATCCTCAATTATCGGGATATGAAAAAGGGCAATTAACCGAGCTGGGCGCTATCAATGTAATGACAGGCATTTATACCGGACGTTCTCCAAAAGACAAATATTTTGTGTTGGACGATACCACCAAAGACACAATTTGGTGGACATCGGAAAAATATCCGAATGATAATAAACCATTATCGCAGAAATCCTGGGAGGAAATTAAAAAAATTGCCACAGAGGAACTCTCAAACAACAATCTATATGTTGTAGATGCATTCTGTGGAGCAAACAAAAACACCCGTCAAAAAATACGTTTTATTATGGAAGTGGCATGGCAAGCCCACTTTGTGAAAAATATGTTTATCCGCCCTACGGAAGAAGAACTAGCTAACTTTGGAGAGCCTGATTTTGTTGTGTTAAATGCTTCCAAAGCAAAAATAGAGAACTATAAAAAATTGGGCATGAACTCCGAAACCGGTATTGTATTTAACCTGACGGAAAAAATGCAAGTTATAATCAATACCTGGTATGGCGGGGAAATGAAAAAAGGCATGTTCTCTTATATGAACTACTTACTTCCATTACAGGGAATTGCATCCATGCACTGTTCTGCCAATACGAATCCCAAAGGAGAAACAGCTATCTTTTTCGGACTGTCGGGAACAGGGAAAACCACTTTGTCTACAGACCCTAAACGTCAGCTTATTGGAGATGACGAACACGGCTGGGATGATGACGGTATATTTAATTTCGAGGGCGGATGTTATGCAAAAGTAATTAATCTGGACAAAGATGCCGAACCGGAAATATATCAGGCCATAAAAAAAGACGCATTATTAGAAAATGTAACCGTTGACGAAGAGGGTAAAATCGATTTCACAGATAAATCGGTAACTGAAAACACCCGGGTCTCCTACCCTATCTATCATATTGATAATATTGTAAAACCTGCATCGAAAGCTACTCATGCACAGAAAGTAATTTTTCTTACAGCAGATGCATTCGGAGTATTGCCTCCTGTTTCCATTCTGACACCGGAGCAAACACAATATTATTTTCTAAGTGGTTTTACTGCCAAATTAGCCGGTACGGAACGGGGGATTAAAGAACCAACACCCACGTTTTCTTCTTGCTTCGGGGCAGCATTCCTATCTTTGCATCCTACTAAATATGCAGAAGAGCTTGTTAAAAAAATGCAACAAGCAGGAGGTGCAAAAGCATATCTAGTCAACACCGGATGGAATGGAACAGGCAAACGCATTTCCATCAAAGACACACGAGCTATTATAGATGCTATTCTGGATTGTTCTATCGATAACGCTCCTACAAAAAAGATTCCGTTTTTCAATCTGGAAATTCCAACGGAACTACATAATGTAAATCCCGGGATATTGGATCCGAGAGATACTTATAGCGAGGCTTCACAATGGGATGTAAAAGCAAGAGAGTTGGCTG
This sequence comes from Bacteroidales bacterium, assembly GCA_031553535.1. GTDB lineage: Bacteria > Bacteroidota > Bacteroidia > Bacteroidales > WCHB1-69 > JAIROC01. Next base: position 36,463 of record JAVBLM010000047.1, read on the forward strand.
AGAAATTCATTCATAATTTCATAAAGTTCACGGAAAACGATTTGGGAAAATCGCTTGTTAATGCCGGTCCTCAAATAAACTAGGTATGCTGACAAGCATTGCAATATACGGATTTCTATACCCGCTTTCATTATTACCACTTTCTATACTTTACGGAATAGGATTATTGATTCGATTCTTCGCATATAATATTTTCCATTACAGGGTTGATGTTGTCAGGGGAAATTTACGGAATTCGTTCCCCGGTAAATCCGAAAAAGAACTAAGAACACTTGAACGAGAATATTACACACATCTTGTTGACCTTTTTGCCGAAGGAATAAAGCAATTGACTATCTCCAGGAAATCATTAATGAAGCGATATTCTTGTAAAGATCCGGATATAGTAAATGATTATTTTACACAAGGGAAAAGCATTATTTTAATGTCTAGCCATTACAATAACTGGGAATGGATGGTATTATCTCTTTCCATGCAATTTAAACTACATGGAATAGGTGTTGGAAAACCTAACTCCAATAAGGTTTTTGAAAAAATCATTAACAAAGTAAGAACCCGATACGGAACAGAAGTAGTATTTGCGAATACAGTGAGAGAGATTATTGATAAGTATGATAAAGAAAATAAATTATGCTCATATATGATGCTTAGTGATCAATCGCCTGCAAACGTAAAAAAATCATATATTACAACATTTATGAATCAGCCTTCGGCCATGATTTATGGACCTGAATATTTTGCAAAGAAATACAATTATCCTGTACTATACTATGTTGTAAAACAAAAAAGACGAGGATATTACGAAATAGAAATAACCAAGATAACCGACACACCACAAACTGACCCTTATGGCAGTATTATTGATAAATATGTGCAATGTCTACAGCATGATATTGAAAAAGATCCTCGCTTCTGGCTTTGGAGTCACAAGCGTTGGAAACATCACATTACAGACTATTAGTATTTAATAAAAAATGATAAAGCCAGCTTCAGAAATGAGGTTGGCTTTTATTCGTGATTATAAAGCCACTACACAACTACCCATGACAGAGGTTAACTCTAGTGGGTTCAAAAGTTCAATTGGTTGGCTACTAATGACAGGATTATCTCACTACGTTTCGACGCTCCCACCTGCTTCGCCTTTACTTTGCAATATTAAAAAAATCATTAAATTTACTTCGGAAAGAGAAGCAGAAGTGAACTATCGGCTTGGCAAGAACAGTGGTTCTATCGAACGCATTAGTCTTCTGTTGCTCTTCCCTGAAGTTTTTGGGTTGA
>JAVBLM010000021.1:0-74366 GCA_031553535.1 Bacteroidales bacterium
TTAATTTGGGCAAAGAAATGGGAAAGATTTATAGGATATATAGTATATACTTAACACATTGTATCTGTTCGTATATATGTAAGTCGTTATTTCTCTTTCCAATAATTACCGGCGGCTTATTTCTTCCGATTTTATCTTAATATAATAAAGACAACAAATTTCAATAATTTATAGAAGAAAACCGCTTGCAAAACTTTTTAGGATGAGTATTTTTCTGAGAAACCCAGCCACATTACTCCGGCATTATTTCTCAATAGCGAGAAAGTATTCCGTATTTTTTCAAGAAGGCTTCAGGGATTCCGGAAAATCTCTTACACTACTGCAGAAAGGTTTCTATATACAGCAGAAAGTCTTTTATATTACTGCTGGAGAATTTCTGCATATAGCAGAAAGTATATTGCGCTACTGCAAAATAAGTTCTTCACATGATAGAAAATCTCTTACACTACTGCAAGATGATTTCTACATACAGCAGAAAATATCTCGCACTATTACAAAAAGATTTCTACACATAGCAGAAAGTCTTTTACACTACTGCAAAATAATTTCTACATACAGCAGAAAGTATTTCGCACTACTGCAGGAAGATTTCTACATACAACAGAAAATCCCTTGCACTATTGTAAAAAGATTTCTACATATAGCAGAAAACCGCTTGCATTACTGTAAAATGATTTCTATATACGGAAGAAAATATTTTGCACTACTGCAGGAAGATTTCTACACACGGCAGAAAATCTCTCGTATTATTTGCAAGGGAGGTTCATAAAAGTTTGATGTCTTCCATTAAAACTATAAAATAAAAATAAGATGCTTAATATTAAAATAAACTAGTATGAAAATTAAAAGAGTTCGTTTTATAGCCCTCCGCAACAACGAGCATTTCCAGTGTCAGACCGAATTTAAGAGGCTGGTAGAAGAATTTGGTGCTGAAGCATTAAAGATTCTTTCCCTTTTCGATGAACATTATTTGCCGCTTTACCAACAGGAAGATGAAGCGATACTTAAGATTAGAAAAAGTATGTATACCGAAGCCCGTATGGAAGTCGACCGGCAACGGGACAATATATTCCGCGGAATGGTGGGTATAAACAAAGCATCCCTCAATCATTTTGAACCGGAAGTAGTAGCTGCTGCCAAACACCTGAAAATACTTTTTGACACCTATGGCAATATTAAACGCATACCCTTGCAGGAAGAAACTTCAGCTATTTACAACCTCTTGCAGGAACTCAATGGAGATTACCTTAACGATGTACAAACTGTAGGGCTCGAAAAATGGAGGGACAAACTCCAACAGAATAACATTGCTTATCAGGCATTGATAAAGGAACGCGATGAAGAAAATGTTGCCAAAACAAAATTAAAAGCAAAGGAAGTACGTGCAGAAATCGACAAGGTATTCTATCAGATTATCCAACGGCTGGAAGCCCAGATGCTGATAGAGGGCGAAAGCAATTATCGTGAGTTTGTCCGCCGGTTGAATGTCTTACTGGAAAGTTTTGCCAATATTCTTGCACAACGCAAAGGAAGAAATGCAGCCACAAAGGAAGAGGAATGAATAGTTAATAATGAAAGGATTCAAGATTAACTTTTGACAAATTCGAAGTAAAAAATCATGCCTTTCCAAAAAAATCCATAAAAAATAACTTTTGTTTAAAAAATAATTATATTTGCATATCTTTTCTATGAGAAGGATTTAGGAAAAGCAGGGGAGGAAAAGATATAATTAATTTTTCATCCCAAAAAGTAACTGAATTATGGCATTATTTTACGACAAAGTAGAACTGAACGATCCACAAGACCTTAGTTCTCTAAAAAAGTGGTATATATCTTTAAAAATTTCAGGATTAGTCCGGGAACGGGAAATAGGCAAGGCAATGGCTGATGAAACTACATGATAATAATTCAAAGGAGTGAGCCGAAAATCCTATAAAGAGTAGGCATTAATTAAAAAACAGTTATTATGAAAACATTAAAGACATTACTAGCAATTGCTATAGCGGCGTTAATCGGAGCAGGTATTTTTTATGCGTGTAAAAAAGACCAGTATTCTGAACATTTAAACAAAAATAGTAGGAAGTCAAATAGTATTTATGAGGAATTGCGACAATATATGTGCGAAGGATTAATTTCTTTCAAAGACGCTTTGCATCCATATTATGAACAGACGGAGAATTATAATGATTTTTGTGAGTTGCTGAATGTGAAATCCGACAATATTACTCTTATTGGCAGTGAACTCCTTCAATTAGGGTATCTCTGTTTAGAAGGAAATTATTCCGATGAATATATTCGGGAACAATATACAGGTAAGTGGATGGCACAGGTATTCAAAGATCAACATGTAATTCTTTCTCTTCACTCAAATGACTTTTCTTATATTTATTATTTATTCGGAATTGATAATTATACTCCAGATAATCCATTAGGAGAGCATTTCTTTTTTATATTACAAGATATTTGGCATAGGGCAGATATAAATCTTTTACAAGGATTTGGTGAATGGTTATTGAATGATGGATTATTTAACGATCAGTCTTTATCAGGTGAATTCTCAGAAGAAACAATTCAAAATGATATTACTTATTTTCAAGAAAAATACGGTGTTGATATAGTAGGGGACGTTATTTATAATAATGATTATAGTGAAATGATCACTGTTTTAAATGATTTTTCTTCCGGTTTATATGAAAATTTTTCTTCAATGAATTCGGGACAATTATCCATACTTATTGAAGAATTAACTCCATTAGCTCAATGGCAATCGTATTATTATAATAGAGGAGAATATGAAAAATTCTTGGAAATATCCGAAGAAATTTATAGACTAGCATTTCCTTGGATGCCTGAGAATCCATTTATATATGAAGAAACAGGAAGACTGTTTAATCTGCCAACAGATTATTTATCAGACATACAAGAAAAATTAATATATAGCCAAAATGCGTTATTCGCTTCGTATCCTCAATGTAATAATATGAGCGAAAATGATTATACGCTATTTTTACAAACTGCATTTTTAGCATCCTCTCTATATGGAGATATTAAATTAGATATTTTAATGCCTGATTTCTTACCTCAACAAAATTCATTACAGTCTTGTATAAATGACGCTAAAGCTGTTAAAACAGCATCGTTAGCATTAGCGACAGGAGAATACGGCTCAAGTGTATTTGGCTGTGGTCGTATTTGGAATCCAGTAGGAGTAGGCCTTTGTGTAATAGGAGTATCAATTATATATGGGATAGAATGTGCTCTTATTCAGAAATCTTATTCAGAGAGTGTAGAACTTTGCAATTTAAAATATGGAAAATAATAAAGTATGGTAAAAATAATTCTTCTTATAGTCTTAATTTCCTTGTATATTATTCTTCCTTTTATATATTTAAAAGAAAAGGGGAAAATGAGAAAACAATCCATATCTATAGAAAAATTGAAAAAAAGAATAAAAACAATGAAACGTTTAATTATTTTTTTCTCTATTATGACAATCTTGCATTTTTTAAATCTTTATCTATTAATTAAACCTGGTATTTTCTGGATTATATTCATTCTTTTATTAAGTTTATTTATAGTTTACATACCTTTTGTAGATATACTTACTGTTAAATCATATATAAAAGAGAAAGAATTAGAATAAGCATAGCATACAATATAACTTAACAGGCAAAGGCAACTTCGCCTGTTTTTTTAATATACTGTTGCCTCAAAAAATAGTATCTTTGTATCTTGAGTAAATAATTAACAAACATTTCATTTATTCTTACAAAGAGATAGAAATATAGATATATATACAATGAATAGTTCTGATATACGCAAGGCATTCCTGCATTTTTTTCAACAAAAAGAACATAAAATAGTACCTTCTGCTCCGATTGTCGTAAAAAATGATCCGACATTGATGTTTACCAATGCAGGAATGAATCAATTTAAAGATATATTTTTGGGGAATTCTCCTGTACAATACAAACGTGTTGCGGACAGTCAGAAATGCTTGCGTGTTTCCGGAAAACACAATGATTTGGAGGAAGTAGGCAGGGATACATATCATCATACTATGTTTGAAATGCTTGGGAATTGGTCTTTCGGTGATTATTTTAAGAAGGAAGCAATCTCATGGGGATGGGAATTTCTGACGGAAACAGTAAAGATAAAAAAGGAAAACCTTTATGTAACCGTCTTTGGGGGGGACGAAAAAGATGGTACGGAAAAAGATATGGAAGCATACCATCTTTGGAAAGGGATTATTGATGAGGATCATATTTTATTCGGTAATAAAAAAGATAATTTCTGGGAGATGGGGGATTGTGGCCCTTGTGGGCCTTGCTCGGAAATACATGTGGATATTCGCGATGATGAGCAAAAGAAGAAAATCCCGGGAAAAGAACTTGTCAACAAAGATCACCCCCAGGTTATTGAAATATGGAATCTTGTGTTTATACAATACCAGCGCTTAGCCAATGGAACCCTGGAACTTTTACCTGCAAAATATGTGGATACGGGAATGGGGTTTGAACGTTTATGCATGGTTTTACAGGGGAAACAATCCAATTATGATACGGATGTTTTTCAGCCTTATATTCAGGAAATAGCCAGGATGGCACATGTTTCATACGGGGAAAATGAAGCACAAGATATTGCTATGAGGGTAATTGCCGACCACCTCAGGGCGGTTGCCTTTACTATTGCAGACGGACAACTTCCATCCAATACGGGAGCAGGGTATGTAATCCGTCGTATTCTCCGCAGAGCGGTTCGTTATGGATTCACGTTCTTAAAGTTTGACCAGCCGTTTATACATTTATTGTTGCCTGTCCTTGTGCAAAAGATGGGAGATTATTTTCCCGAACTTAAGAAACAGGAAACATTGGTCGGAAAAGTAATACAGGAAGAGGAACAATCTTTTTTACGGACTTTATCCCAAGGAATACAACGGTTTGATCAATATATTATGACCCTGTCCGATAGTAATAAAGTTATAAATGGGGAATTTGCCTTTGAGTTGTTTGATACATACGGCTTTCCTATTGACTTAACGCAGTTAATGGCAGCAGAAAAAGGATATACCGTTGATATGGATATCTTCCATAAGGAATTGGTGAAACAAAAAGAACGCTCCCGCGCAGTTGCCACATCGGAAACGGATGATTGGGTAGTAGTATCCTCTTCCGATGAGGAAACGGTTTTTCTGGGATACGATCAACTGGTTGCTCCGGTACGTATTTTGCGCTATCGAAAGGTTACAGCAAAGGATAAACAATTGTATCAGCTTGTATTCGATAAAACTCCTTTTTACGCAGAAGCGGGAGGGCAGCTGGGTGACAGTGGCTTTATCAAATCTACAGAAGAATCTGTAAGAATCATACAAACGAAAAAAGAGAATAACCTTCATCTTCATATCGTTGAATCATTACCCATGGACATTGCCGGAGAATTTGTTGCGGAAGTGGATATTCAAAAACGTGGTTCGACGGAAAATAACCATAGTGCGACACATTTATTACATTTTGCCCTCCGGTCTGTTTTAGGGACTCATGTAGAACAGAAAGGGTCTTTTGTTAATGCAGAGCGGTTGCGGTTCGATTTCTCTCATTTCTCTAAAATGGATAAGGAAGAAATTCGTAAAGTAGAATCTTTGGTCAATCAACTCATACGTGATAATATTATGGTAGATGATCACCGTAGCATACCTATAGCGGAGGCTGAAAAGATGGGTGCAATGGCATTATTTGGTGAGAAATATGGAGATAAAGTCCGTGTGATCCGCTTTGGTGATTCTATTGAGTTTTGCGGAGGGACACATGTTCAATCTACAGGTAAGATAGGATTGTTTAAAATTGTTTCCGAAGCTGCTATTGCTGCCGGGATCCGCCGGATTGAGGCAATTACTGCAACTCCGGCAACGGATTATGTAAATAAGTTAGAAGACGATCTGGAAGAAATCAAATCGATGCTCAATAATTCCCCGAATGTTATAAACAGTATTCAAAAATTAGTGGGGGAGAACGAACAGCTAAAAACGGAAGCGGAATCTTTCCGGAAAGAAAAGATAGCCCGGCTGGAAAAATCATATATTGAACAATTTGAAAACAGGAATGGTATTCATTTTTTAAAGATTATTGGTGAAGAGAATCCCAATACATTAAAAGATATAGCCTTTAAGCTTCGAAATAATTATACCAACAGTGTGTTGATATTAGGGACGGTATTTGAAGATAAACCTAATATTACACTTGCTTTTAGTGATGGGATGGTTAATCAGGGATACAATGCTTCTTCTATTATACGTGAAGCGGCGAAATTAATGCAAGGCGGCGGGGGCGGACAACCCTTTTTGGCAACAGCAGGTGGGAAAAGCAGTGAAGGACTTGCCTTGGCAGTAGAAAAAATTATTGAATTAATTGAAAAATAATAACAATGAGAAGATTTAAAATAATTTGTGTATTCGTTTTATGCGGTGTGGCATTTATTTCCTGCAAGGAAAAAGATTTACCGGATCAGGATTTTATTGAATTTGCCCAAAATGTCGAGAGGCAAATGGTGTATGAAAATGAAATACCCGTTGTCAATGCTTTTGATTACGATGAGTTTGAAAAGCGTGTATTTGCGGGAATGGATATTCCTAAAAAAGACAAAGAGAAAGCCTCTGAGTTTATCAGGGGAAACACGAACCCGGCAATGACCATTTTGGAATCGGTAATGAATGGGGCGGATTTTCGTTTTGTGAAGTTTTACAGGAAAAACAACGAACCTCATGTCATATTCAGAACCTATTTTAATGGAGGTGTCTCTTTGGAAGATTGGGTTTTAGGAGTTAAGGATGGACAGATAAAGGTTTACGATGCCTTTGCTATCGTATCAGGAATTAACTGGAGTGATGATGCCCGGCAAAAACTATATAACCATCTGGGTATTATTACCAGTGAAGTCGCTAATATCAACCAGTTGATTGATATTAATTACCTTGTTGCAAATGAGAATTATATTATGGCCGATAGTCTGTTATACTGGGTTATGCCGCAAATGCAAGAGAATATGTATGCCCGTACGATAGAGATGAATCTATCGAGCTTGAGCCAGTCGTATGAGGAAGTACAACTACTGGCGGATAAATTTGAAAAAACATTTCCGGATGAAAAACGGATTGCAGCTTTTTATTTAATGCAGAGCAGTATACAGCACGGATTGGTGGATGAGACAATAAAACATATTTATACATTGATAGATTTGGTAGGGGATGATCCGATCTATTATGTGTATCAGGCATGGGCATTCCAGCAAGCAAATGCCGGTCATTATGCGTTGCAGGCATTGGACAGTGCAATTCATTATATGCCGCATGTTTTCGATTTATACTTGAATAAATTGGATGTATATTATTTTGATTACGATTACCAGCAATGTGTGGATTTATTATATCAGATGGATTCATTATTTGTGTCCGAAGATGAAGATGCCGCATTCTTTCAAGTAAATTATGCTCAATTGAAAGAATTCCCTCCGTTTAATGAGTGGGTTCAGTCAAAAGAAAAAAAAGACCGATTAGTAAACAATTAATTTCACAAAAGAAAAAATATATTTATGGATACAAAAAAACAGGGCTTTAATACAAAGCTGGTTCATGCCGGAGATTATGAAGATATGTATGGAAGTGCAGTGGTGCCTATTTACCAAACTTCGACATTCAAATTTAAAGATGCCAAACATGGCGGGGATTGTTTTGCAGGAAGATCGGACGGATATATTTATACCCGTATAGGAAATCCGACTATCGATGCGTTGGAAAACAAATTAGCAGAACTGGAGAATGGATATAGAGGTATTGTTTTATCCAGTGGTATGGCTGCGGTAAGTACGGTATATATGGCATTATTAGGGCAGGGACAACATATCGTAAGCACGAATGCTGTGTATGGCCCGAGCCGGGCAATTTTGGAGCGCGACTTCTCCCGTTTTGGAGTAGAGTATACATTTGTAGATACAACCAACCTGGAGGCTATTGAAAAAGCAATTAAACCGAATACAAAATTGTTGTTTATAGAAACGCCAACCAATCCTACGATAGAGATTACGGATATTCAAAAAGTTGCAGAAATTGCACACAAACATAATATATTGCTGTGTGTTGATAATACATTTTGTTCCCCGTATACACAAAGACCATTGGATATGGGAGCTGATATCGTATTGCATTCCATTACAAAGTTTATCAACGGTCATGCCGACGTTGTCGGAGGAGCTCTTATAGCGAAAGATCCCGCAGTATATAAGCAGTTGAGGCAGACGATGGTTTATCTGGGTGGGAATATGGATCCTCACCAGGCTTATTTGACCAGTCGGGGTGTGAAAACACTTGCCCTTCGAATGGATCGTTCGCAGGAATCGGCGATGAAAATTGCCGAGTATTTGGAGAATCATCCGAAGATTGCGTGGGTGAAATATCCCGGATTAAAATCCCATCCCCAATATGAATTGGCAAAGAAACAGATGAGCGGCTTCGGAACCATGATGAGCTTTGAAGTGAAGGGTGGATTGAAAGCGGGCGAAACATTGATGAACAATGTTCATTTAGCCATGCTGGCTGTATCTTTGGGAGGAGTTGAAACGTTGATTCAGCATCCTGCTTCTATGACCCATGCCGGATTAAGCAAGGAAGCTCGTGAAGAAGCCGGTATTACAGACGGTCTGGTTCGCTTTTCAGTTGGGATAGAAGAATGCGAAGATATTATCGCCGATCTGGACAATGCATTGAAGTTGATATAATACCGTTTCCGGATCGGGTAAAGATTGTAACGTTACCCAATGAAGAATTTAGAAATTTAAATTTCCAGTTTCCCCCTTCAGCAATGAGGGGGATTTTTTATCCGGGTGGATTGATAAATCGAAACGGATTTGTTTCGATTTGTTTAATTCTCTCAGATGTTCGGATGCTTTGATAGCAATGGTAGTTAGAATCATTTAGGCCGTTAAATACGGATTCCATACTACAAAATTTTTCATATGGTAAGGTATTCGAAGGAAAACAATGTTGAATATATAGTATTATTAAGAGTTGTATAACTGACTTTTAAAAATACAGGCTATTTTACTGATATTGTAAAATAGCCTGTATTTTTAAAGGTTAAAGAAAAGTATATTCCAACTTATTTGGTACATGTAGCACTGTAAGTCTCGGAAGCACTTCCAACTTTTCGTGTAAGGGTGTATGTTATGGATACTAATTGATATACATTATTGTTCTTATCATAAGTGGCATCACCGGTAAGTATATAATCGTCACCGTCATACAATACTGTTTTCTCTTCAATTTTTAATTGGTTAGGTCCATTTTCGATAAATATTACATTGTCCCAACCATTAGGGTTCGCTGCGACTTGATGAAAACCATTGGCTAATAATGCTGTTATATCTTTTTCAGATACTGTAATCGCATAATTGAAAGGGTTTGATCCATCTTCGGGAGTAATCGCTAAAGTATATGTTCCTGCTAATTTTCCGCTTCTTACGATGGCATCTCTTTCTGCAGTTCCCTTATTTTGAGCAGCATCGTATACAACATATTCTATTTTTTCATATCCTATCGTTTCGAATGTGTTACTGATTTGGATAGAACTGGTAATATTCCCATCCACATCATCGTTTGCCTTTACCCCTGATAATGCCGCTGCTTTATCTCCTAAATCTAAAATAAGTGTATCACTGCCTGGAAGTGTTATTGTCGGTTTTGTAGTATCGTCTTCTTTCTCTTTATTGCCGCCATCATCTCCGCAACTGATAAACAATGATAAGCTTACTAATGTAACAATTGATAAAAATGTCTTTTTCATTGGATTTTAGTTTTAATTTATACTAGATATAATGTTATACTTTGATTGCAAAGTTATAAATAATTTTTATAGAAACAACTGTTTTTATAAATGAAGTTATTAAAAATTGAAAAAAGCAACGGATAGGGGAAAATGAAACACGCAGAACACAGAAAAGACATTACGATCTACTTGTTAAAAATAGTAATTTCCTAATTTGTTGAGAAAAAAGTTATATATTTGCAAATATAATATCATGGTTTAATTTTTGATGATACGATATAAAAATATTTTTTTCATATTACTTTTTAGTTGTTTCTTTTGCATGTCTTGTCAGCATGTGGAAAAGAATTATCATTTGAATGGTAGTTTGGAATCAGAATTGACATATAAAAAGGGGAAGTTAAATGGAACAGCTGTTTGGTACTATCAGCATGGCAAAAAAAGCCTTGAGATAACGTATAGAGATGGATTGAAAGAAGGGGAAATGATTCGGTTTTTTCGTAATGGAAAGAAAGAAACCGTTGAGAATTATACTAATGACGCCTTAGATGGGGTTTCTTTGAAATACAACGAAAATGGAGTGTTAATATCTGAACTCTTTTATAAAAACGGCAAAAAAAATGGAATAATCAAGGAATACTTTCCGGACGGATCTCCTTTTTTAATAGGGCAATATATCGATGATGGGTACGATGGCGTCTGGGAATATTTTGATGAAGAAGGATTTAAGGTAGGGGAAGGAAATTTCGATAAAGGAGAAGGATCACTAATAGGTTATGATGATAAGGGAAATATAATTAAGAAAGTTTACTATATAAATAACATTATCTGTAAGGAGGAGGTTTATTCGAAAGAGAATCATCAAATAGAAAAAACATTAATATACGAAAATGATCGTATTGCAGACGTACAGATTCACACAAATTAAGATAATCACTAAATAAATTAGGGAATGGATATAAATTTTGTAGGTTCACAAGATAATTTTGAATTTACGACATTGAAGGAGATTATAGTTCAATTGTTACAAAATACCGGGTATTTGGTGGATGCCAATGCCACAGGTATAGCAACAGGTTTTGATAAGATTGATATTATTACTAAAGGGTTTCAACCAGGTGAATTGAGTGTGGTTGCTTCAAAACCAGGCAATGGAAAGACTGCCTTCCTGTTGTCGTTGCTGTTTAATATTGCATCCAAGTCCGAAAAAACAGTAGGCGTTTTTTCTCCTGAACGCTCCGCTACGAAAATGTTTTACCGGATGATAACAAGTGAAACTCGTCAATCAGTGCAGAAGATAATGTCAGGGGCAATCAAAGATTCTGAAAAAGAATCAATAAATACGATTCTCTATACCTTATCGAAATCGGAGATATATGTTGATGATACACCTTATTTATCTGAAAAAGATTTCCATAAACGCTGCAAACAATTAAAGAATAAGTATGGAGCCGATATTATTTTTATTGATGGATTGGAATTGTTATCATTTCCCGAATTGATGGATGTTTATGAAGATATGGAAGAACAAAGTTATGTGTTAAAAGATATAAAAACGGTTGCAAAAGAATTGGAGATTCCTGTTGTTGTCTTTTCACATATGGCTAATACGATCAATTTAGGAGCCGATATTACTCCTTCTATCAATAATGTATATGATTTTATTCCACAGGTTGCAGATGCTATTTATCTGATTCATCGTCAAAACATGAGTGATAAGGCAGAAATAATTATTGCACAACATTCCAATATAGAAGAATCATTAACTGTTCCCCTTAAATTTATTGAGTCAATTGATAAGTTTGTTGACTTATAGTATATGTATGAAGTAATATTTATACGATAAAGTCTTTCAAAGGTATTTGAAAATGGGAATGAATCAACCACAGTTGTGTATAATTATAGATCATGCTTTGGTTTTTTCAGATAAGGAATTATGTGTTGCAACTTTAAAAAGTATATCAATAACAGAGGAATTAGAACAATATCTTTTGTATGCTTCCCATCTTTCTAATAAGGAAGTAGAAACTCCTCAATATGTTCAATTGGAGAAAGTAGATGAGGAAGGAGCAATTTGGCTGGTTCTCAACGATGTTCATATAAAAATACATAAACATATTATTCAATTAAGATTTCCTGTTATTTTTCGTGCCTTTTTTGATTATGACTCTTTACGGGGAGCTCTTTATGAATTGCTAAAAAAGTTATTTATTCCTTGTGGCTCGACGGAATTGAGTGCTTATCCATCATATTGGCTATATGAGCCATATGAAATCAAAAATGATTGGCATGAAAGACGTTTGATTATCTTGCAGGAAAAAATATGCAACCAATGTAATTCATATAAACGAACGAAATTAAATCTGCAATTATGTTTATCGAATGAACTTAAGAGCATAAAAGAGATGACGGAGAAGCGTTATAAGGGATGGTTCATAAAAAAACTGAAATAGCACTCCCGACGAAATGAAACTTTGTATATTTTTGTAAAATCATTTAACTTATATAGTATTTATGGAATATAATGATGATTATAATTATCAGGGAGATAATATTTATGATGATTCGGAGAAGCACCCGACAGGATTGACCGTATTATGTATTTTAACATTTATCGGAAGTGGTTTTAGCATAATAACATATTTGGTGTCTTTTTTCATGTATGATATTCTCCCTGAGATGATGTTAACAATGGGAGAATCATTGGGGGGAACTCTCGGTGAAACATATGAAAATGCAGCGGATATGTTTGCTAATATTCCTCAATATTCCTTTTTGGTGATGACTATTCCTTATTTGTTATCGATTGTTGGTTCCGGCTTTATGCTGAAGATGCATAAGCTGGGGTTTCATTTATATGTTACCAGCCAGATTTTGATATTAGGTCTTCCGATGTTAATATCAAAAGGAGGGTTTAATACAAGTGGACTATTTATTTCTCTTTTATTTATTTCCCTTTACGCTATTTATTTGAAAAGAATGAAATAAATTATATGGAAATTAAGTCTTCAGAAATGCCATTACAACCAGATGGAAGTGTATACCATTTGAATTTACATCCTGATGAAATTGCGGATAATGTTATTTTGGTAGGAGATCCGGGGCGTGTACCGGTTGTTTCTGCTAAATTTAATGTTATTGAAATAAAAAAACAGAATCGCGAAATAGTTACTCATACAGGGCTATATAAAGATAAAAGGGTTAGTGTTTTATCTACCGGGATGGGAACTGATAATCTAGATATTGTTATTAACGAGTTGGATGCACTTGTAAACATTGATTTACAAAAGCGGGTTCCCAAACATACACATAAATCCTTAAATTTAGTTAGGCTCGGAACATGTGGAGGACTACAACCTGATATAGATGTTAATACGTATGTGGCTTCTGCCTATAGTTTGGGAATGGATGGATTGTTATATTATTATAAGCATGATTCGAAGTTATTAGAAAAAGAAATTATTTCTGAATTTATAGCGAAAACAGAATGGGACAATAACCTTTCTCGTCCATATGCAATTGCTGCATCTGATGAATTATTGAAAAAGATAGCATTTGATATCCGGAAAGGGATAACACTTACTGCTACCGGTTTTTATGGGCCTCAATGTCGTGTATTACGTTTACCACTTGCAATATCCGATTTTGCAGAAAGATTAATCAATGTGCAAAGCAAGGGATTGCAATTTGCAAATATGGAAATGGAATCTTCGGCATTATACGGACTCAGTAAACTATTAGGACATGAAGCACTTACAATATGTGTAGTTATTGCAAACCGTCCGAATAAGACATTTAGTGAAGGGTATCATGTTGCAATAGATAATCTAATAGATACTGTTTTGGATAGATTGTAGTATAGTGGCAACTCCTTTAGAATTGACTTGAATAGTTGTTTCAATGCAAAAAATTGAGCTGTTCTTTCTTCTTATATTTTGATAATATTTATCCAGGAATCCCGCCATTTGATTAAACAGCTATTATTCAATATATTAAAAAAGATTAAATAAAGAGATATTTTTTCAAGGGAATAAATGAACGTATTTAAAAAATATGTATCTTTGCACCGCATTTGTCATTGACCAATGGTGTAATGGTAGCACTGCAGTTTTTGGTACTGCCTGTCTAGGTTCGAATCCTGGTTGGTCAACAAATAAGAGCACACATTTTTTCATGAATGTAGTGAGTTTTTTTAGGGTTTTTTGGGGGGAGACTTATGTGTCCCCCTTTTTTTTAGACAATTTAAAATAATGAGTTATATTACAGTCAAGCTTGTTACAGACCTGGTAAATGAGAAAATAACAGGAACGGATTTATTTATTGGCGAGATCAAAATAAAACCGGGAAATATTATTTATGTATTCTTAGATGGTGATCATGGGGTGACAATAGAACAATGTGTGAATGTTAGTCGTCATATAGAGCATAATCTTGACCGTACAAAAGAAGATTTTGAATTGCATGTATCTTCATATGGAATAGGGCAGCCTCTTAAATTTCTTCGGCAATATAAGAATGCGATTGGGAAAAAGCTGTCTATTATAACGGAAGATGATATGAAATATTCAGGAAAGTTGTTAAATGTTGATGAGAAAACAATAGTTTTGGAAAAACCTGTCTCTAAGAAAAAAGAATCGGAAGCAACAATAGAGATTCCATTTCAAGCCGTCAAAACGGCAAAAATTGAAGTTGTATTTAATCAGAAATAATAATTTACAGATACAGAACTAGGTAATATGAGCGAAAATCTTAATTTGATAGACACTTTTGCGGAATTCAAAGAATTCAAAAGTATAGAAAGAGAATCGTTAATGCGCATTTTAGAAGATATTTTTAAGCAAATGTTGCAGAAAAAATATGGGATAGATGCAAATATTGATGTCATTGTGAATGTAGATAAAGGAGATGTTGAGTTTCAACGTTGGCTGGAAATAGTAGAAGATGGAAATATTACCAATGAAAGTACTCAAATTGAACTATCAAAGGCGGTAAAAATAGAACCGGATTTTGAAGTAGGAGAAGAATTATTTGAAACAATTCATTTAAGAGACTTTGGAAGACGTGATATTTTGTCTTTGCGCCAAAGTTTGATATCTAAGATCATGGAATATGAAAAAGATCTTGTTTATCAAAAGTATGAAAAGAGGGTAGGAGAAATCATAAATGGAACAGTTAACCAGATATGGAAAAAAGATATTTCCTTTTTTGATGATGAAGGAATTGAATTAATTATTCCTAAGAATGAACAGATTCAGCGTGATTTTTATAAAAAAGGGGATCCAATTCGTGCCGTTGTTTTAAAAGTAGAACCTAAGGCAAATTCTCCATTGATTATTGCTTCACGAACATCGCCTGTTTTCTTAGAGAGATTAATGGAAGAAGAAATTCCTGAAATTTACGATGGATTAATCTCCATTCGGAATATTGTCCGTATGCCGGGAGAACGTGCAAAAGTGGCAGTAGAGGCATATGATGATAGAATAGATCCTGTAGGTGCATGTGTAGGAATGAAAGGGGTTCGAATTCATGGAATTGTACGTGAATTGAGAGATGAAAATATTGACATTGTTAATTATACAACGAATGTTGCATTGTATATAACAAGAGCCTTAAACCCTGCCAAGATCACTACACTTGAAATTGATGAAGATAATAAATCAGCAATTGCCTATATGAAACCGGATCAAATTTCATTGGCGATAGGGAAAAATGGGAATAATATAAAATTGGCAAGTAAACTTACCGGATATGAAATTGATGTTACTCGGGAAAATGCTATTGGAGAAGAAGATATAGAATTACAAGAATTTTCCGATGAAATAGATCAATGGATAATTGATACATTAAAGGGTATTGGATGTGATACCGGAAAAAGCGTTTTGGAACTTAGTCGGGAGGAATTGATACGTCGAACCGATCTGGAAGAAGAGACAATAGATGAAGTTATTCGTATTATTAAGGAAGAATTTGAAAAATAATAAGTACGGGTTATTAATCTATAAGTAGAAGTAGTTAAATAAAATTGTTTTGTTAATGTCAGAAGAAATAAAAATACCTCGATTAGGAAAAGCGGCTAGAGAGTTTAATATAGCAACTTCTACTATTGTAGAATTCTTGTCAAAGAAAGGTTTTACCATAGAAGATAGTATTAATACGAAGTTAACAAATGATATGTATAGATTGTTAACCGTAGAATACCAATCGGAAAAAAACATTAAGGAAGAAGCTCAACGTTTGGAAATAACAAGCCTCAAATCATCAGTGCCTGCATCTTCTCAAGAATTTAAACCTGAAAACGAAAAAATAATAAAAGAAACAAAGCCTGTAACAAAGGACATAATAAACGACGAAAGTACCGAGCAACAAGAACAATCACAGTTAGTTGTTCCGGATGCAATAAAGATAGAAGAAGAACCCGTTATTGCAAAACCCAAAGTAGTTGGGAAAGTGGATTTAGATACTATTAATACAAAGACTAAACCTAAAAAGAAAATAAAGGAGGCGAAGACTGCAGTTGTTCCGAAAGAAGAAGCTGACAAGAAAGAAGAAGAAATAGAGAAGCCGGCAATCGAAGAAAAAGTAGAAATAGAGCAAGATAAACCAATAGTATCTTTGGAGAAAGAGGAAGAGCCGGAATTGGTTATTACTCATGACGAGGAGGAAGAGAAAATTGAAGAAAAGCAGGAAGAAGTAATTCCGGTACAAAAGAAAGAACCGGAAATGATCAAAACAGAAATTCCTAATTTAAAGGCTCCTACAATTGTTGGGAAATTAGATCTTGCTTCTATCAATACAAAGACGAAGCCTAAAAAGAAAACAAAAGAAGAATTAAGGAAAGAAAAAGAAGAGCGTCTTCGTGCAGATCGTTTATTACAAGAAGCAAAAAAAGAAAAAGCTGCAAAAATTAGGCAAAGTCAAGAGAAGGATAAGCAAGAAACAGAACAGACTAATCTTAAACCGAGTAATTTTCTCGAAACTACTGTTGAAAAATTGTCAGGAGTAAAAGTTGTAGATAAGATTGATATTCCGTCAACGAAAAAGGATGCCAAACCAAAACCTGAGAAAGAGGAAAAATCCGGAAAACGTAAACGAATAAAAACATTTAATAATAGTGACAAGGCACCTGCACAAAAAGATAATGAAAAGGGCTCTCATCATGGTAAGCATTATAAAGAGCCAATAAGGAAGGATAAGAGGGCTGAGATTTCTGAGGAGGAAATAGACCTTCAAATCAAGAAAACGATGGCCAGAATGGCTCCTCTTGGTAAGACAAAAGCCTCAAAACATCGCAAGGAAAAACGAGAACAGTTCCATCAAGAGATTGAACAGGCACAAGAGCGTCAAGCACAGGAAAAAAACATTCTAAAGGTAACAGAATTCATTACTGTTAATGATTTAGCAAATATGATGAATGTTCCTGTTAGTAAAATTATTGCAACTTGCATGAGCATAGGATTAGTAGTTGCAATAAATCAACGATTGGATGCAGAGAATATTGTTTTACTGGCAGAAGAATATGGTTATACCGTTCAATTTGTTGGAGTGGAAGATGAGGAAGAAAAGGAGGAAGAGGTTTCTAATCCTGAAGATTTGGTACCGAGAGCTCCGATTGTTACTGTTATGGGGCATGTGGACCATGGTAAAACGTCTTTGTTGGATTATATTCGCAAAACGAACGTTATAGCGGGAGAAGCCGGAGGAATTACTCAGCATATTGGTGCGTATGAAGTGGAATTAGCAGATAAGCGTTCAATTACATTTTTGGATACTCCCGGTCATGAAGCATTTACCGCCATGCGGGCAAGAGGTGCGAAAATTACGGATATTGTTATCATTGTTATTGCGGCAGACGATTCTATCATGCCTCAGACAGTGGAAGCGATAAACCATGCTCAAGCAGCGGGAGTTCCGATGATTTTTGCTATTAATAAAATTGATAAACCGGGTGCGGATCCTGAAAAAATTCGTACTGCTTTAGCAAACATGAACTTGTTGGTAGAAGAATGGGGTGGAAAGATTCAAAGTCAAGAGATATCTGCAAAAAAAGGGATCAATGTTGATACATTACTTGAAAAAGTCCTTATTGAAGCGGAAATGCTGGAATTAAAAGCCAACCCGAAGATACATGCCACTGGTACGGTTATCGAGTCTTCTTTAGATAAAGGTCGAGGATATATTGCCAAGATGTTGATACAAAATGGAACATTAAGAAAAGGAGATATTGTTGTTGCCGGGACCAGTTATGGAAAAATCAAAGCAATGTACAACGAGCGAAATCAACTCATACCGTCTGCAGGGCCATCTGCACCAGTCTTGCTACTGGGAATGGATAGCGCTCCTCAGGCAGGAGATACTTTCAAGGTTTACACTGATGAACGTGAAGCGAAATCAATAGTAAGTAAACGGCAACAGCTTATCCGGGAACAAGGGTTACGTACGCAAAAACATATTACGCTTACAGAGATTGGGCGTCGTATTGCTGTAGGGGATTTCAAAGAATTGAATATTATTGTAAAAGGGGACGTGGATGGTTCTATAGAAGCATTATCCGATTCTTTGTTACGATTAACTACAGAAGGTGTAGAAGTGAAAGTTATTCACAAATCAGTTGGTCAGGTTACCGAATCGGATGTTTTATTGGCATCAGCTTCTAATGCTATTATTGTTGCTTTCCAAGTACGTCCTTCTTCGGGAGCACGTAAGCTGGCAGAACATGAACAGATCGATATTCGCACTTATTCTATCATATACGATGCTATCAATGAAATTAAAGATGCAATAGAAGGAATGAAAGCTCCTGAAATCAGAGAGAATATTGTTTGCAATATTGAAGTAAGAGAGACTTTCCGTATTTCTAAAGTAGGAACTATTGCGGGTTGTTATGTATTGGATGGAAAGATTCAGCGTAACACGAGAATCCGGGTCATTCGTGATGGTATTGTGATTTATACTGGTAAATTAGGCTCGTTGAAGAGATTTAAGGATGACGTTAAGGAAGTAAGCGCAGGATACGAATGCGGATTAAATATCGAAAGCTTTAATGATATTAAAGTAGGTGATATTATAGAAGGCTTTGAAGAAGTAGAAGTAAAAAGATAGCCATTATTCAAGCTTCAAGAAGTTGGAGAAGCTAAGGTTTTACGCTATTAAATGGCAGTAATATGTTGGTTAGAATCGTTATTGTAAGGGACAAAACCCAGAGGTTCAGCATAGCCAACCACCCAAATCTTGAACTTTAAATCTTGAATGAAAATTGACTTGCATAGCTTTTGTTATAATTTTATTCCCTCAAAAGTCTCAACTTTCTCTTTAAACTCTTTGGAGATTTCTTTGGAGGTGTTGTTTTCTTTATCATAACCGGACATTATAGATAAGCAGGTACTTTTGATCTTTCCTGTATTATTATTATCAATAATACGCTGGATCATTTTTACGCTTTTAGTCCCTATTCCAATTATTTTGGTTTCAACACTGAGATCATCCAGGAAAAGGATTGATTCCATAAAGTCACATTCGGTACGAACAACTACTTTATCCATCTTATCCCAACGGGTATCTTCATTGATTTGGTTTAGATAATCTAATCGTCCCAAATCATAATATGAATAAATAACACCGTTGTTTACATGGCCAAAAGGATCCAAATCGGTCATGCGAATTTGTATATGTTTTTTACTTTTAAATATCAAGTTGCCTGTATCCATTTCTATCTAATAAAGTCTTTTAAATAAAAAAGCAGGATTTTTACCTGCTTGTATGAATTATCCGCATTTGGAATGGCCACAATTCATACACGTGACACATCCGTCTTTATATACCAGAGCTTCTTGAGAGCATTCCGGGCATGACTGTTTTACTTTGGTGCCCTCTTTGATATATTTTTTCAAAGCACGGGTTACTCCGTTTTTCCAGGTCATGATATTGTCATCATCAAAACGAAGTTTGGATATAAGATTCACCACACTTGGGATTGGCATTCCATGGCGCAAAATACCGGAAATTAGTTTTGCATAATTCCAATATTCTTCCTGAAACATACGGGATAAACCGCGAATGATGCCTTCGTAACCTTCTTTGTCTACAAAAAGAAAGTCATAACGAGCCGGCTCTGTTTTTGTAGGTTTAACTCGTACCACCCAACCTGTTTTGATAGCAGGATGCAGATAAAAGCAATCGGCTTTACCGGTAAAGATTTCATAAGGTTTTCCTTCGTATAATCCAACTACCGCAATCCATTCTTCATCCATATTTTTAAACCGGACAACTTCTGCTTCAATTTTTTCCGGTCGTTTAGGGGCATTGTTTTCAGAGAAATCTATCTTTCCGGATGTATTTTTTTCTTTGGATTTCACTAAAACGCCGTCACGTGAACCTTCCCGATAGATAGTCATTCCCTTGCAACCGCTTTCCCATGCTGTTTTATAAATATCACTAACTACCTCTTCCGTTACGGTTTCCGGAATATTAACAGTTACACTGATAGAATGATCAACCCATTTCTGAACCGCTCCTTGTAACTGTACTTTCATTACCCAGTCAATATCATGAGCAGTGGCTTTGTAATAAGGAGATTTCTCAATTAGCTTATTGAGTTCCTCTGTTTGCATGTATTTAAGGTTTTCAGCATCGTATCCATTAATTGTTGCCCAAGTTTTGAATTTAGGATGTAAAACTTGATATTCTTCAAAGGAATCGCCATTCGCGTCCGTAAAACTGATCTTTACATTTTCGTCTGTCGGATTTACTTTACGACGACGAGTATAAGCAATCATAAATACGGGTTCAATTCCTGAAGTGGTTTGGGTACATAAGCTTACGCTACCGGTCGGCGCTACGGTAAGTAGTGCAATATTACGTCTGCCGTGTATCATCATTTCCTGATATAATTCAGGATCAGCTTCCCGCAATCGTCTGATAAATGGATTTTGACTTTCTTTACTGGTATTATAAATTTCAAACTTGCCACGTTCCTTAGCCAACTCAACAGAAGAACGGTAAGCCGCTAATGCAAGTTGTTTATGTACTTCAGTGGAAAACTCGATAGCTTCTTCCGATCCATAGCGTATGTTTAATGCTGCCAGCATATCTCCTTCCGCAGTGATACCTAATCCTGTACGACGTCCTGTCGTTGCTTTTTTTCTGATTTTTGTCCATAATTCTTTTTCTACATGTTTAATGCTTTCGGCTTCCGGATCAGATTCTATTTTCTGTAAGATAGTATCAATCTTTTCTATCTCCATATCAATTAAATCATCCATTAAGCGTTGTGCTATTTTAACATGGGATTTAAATTTTTCAAAGTTAAAGGAAGCAGATTCCGTAAATGGGTTATTTACATAACTATATAGATTTACTGCCAATAATCGACAACTATCGTATGGACAAAGGGGTATTTCCCCACATGGATTCGTAGAAACGGTTTCAAACCCAAAATCTGCATAACAATCGGGGATAGACTCTTTTTTAATAGTATCCCAGAACAAAACACCGGGCTCTGCTGATTTCCATGCGTTATGAATGATCTTATCCCATATTTTCTTTGCATCAACCTCATGTTTAATGGTAGGATTTTTAGAATCAATAGGATATTGTTGTATATAAGGAATACCTGTTTTTACGCATTGCATAAATTCATCATCGATTTTAACAGAAACGTTGGCTCCTGTAATTTTTCCCAAAGTCATTTTTGCATCAATGAATTTTTCAGCATCAGGATGTTTGATGGATATACTTAACATCAATGCTCCCCTGCGACCGCCTTGGGCTACTTCACGAGTAGAGTTGGAATAGCGTTCCATAAAAGGGACAATACCGGTTGATGTCAGCGCGCTATTATGAACCAGACTGCCTTCCGGACGAATATGTGACAGATCATGCCCTACTCCTCCGCGTCTTTTCATCAATTGGACTTGTTCTTCATCTACCTTCATGATCGATCCGTATGAATCGGAATTACTTCCATGTCCGATCACAAAGCAATTGGATAAAGAAGCTATTTGGAAGTAATTTCCTATGCCGAACATGGGGCTTCCTTGCGGGATGATATATTGGAAGTTTTTCAATAAATGATTTATCGTGGTTTCATCCAAAGGATTTGGATATTTCCGTTCTATTCGGGCAAATTCCCGTGAAATACGCCGATGCATATCGTCAGGAGTTTGTTCACGCAAATCTCCTACTTCGTCGCGTAAAGCATATTTATTCATCCACACATTGGCGACCATTTCATCCCCATCGAAATATTCAGTGGCCTTTGCTAAAACTTCATCTGCGGTATATTTTTTTGTATTAGGGTTCACAGCAACATTCTCCTGTAGTTCGGAACCTTCTTGTAAGTCTTTCACTTTTATTGTATTATTTACTTCTACTTCATGATATGTCTGTGAGGGGCGAGTTTTTTGACGGGCATTTAAAAGAGACTCTTTTTTGAAATCCGGTTTGGAAGATAGTTTATCGTATTTTTCTGTTTCAAGTTTACTTCCTTCATTGTCAGATGTGTTGGGGCTGAATAAATCCTTAAAAAAGTCCATAAATATATATTTATAACAGTTTATTTTTTTATAATCACAAGATAATATTTCTCTTGTTTCTGAAAATTCTTTGCAAAAAACTGAATATTGGTACTTTGATATACAAAGTTAAATTTTACCATATTCTCTACAAAGATAGAACACATAAAAATAATTTTAGTTTAAAAAGAATGAAAATAATTAACAAATTAATGTTATTAATTATTGTTGCTAATATACATAATGATAGGAATAAAAATTGGATTTTAATGCTTTTTTAATAAGTAGATATTGGTAATTATTTAATTTTTTAATAGAAACTTGTTTAAAATTGGCGTAGTATAATGATGATAAAAGGAATGATATTGAAAGTTTCCCAACAAATTGATTTTGTTTCATAATGAACGAATGCGGCGTTGAAAGCATCCGGGCAATCATTGGTTCTTTCAAGTACAAAAGCCGGTTGTTAGAATCAACAGTAAATAAACCGAAAGTGATAATGTTGTATGGGGATAACGGCAAAGCAACACTGAAAAAGCTGCATATGGGTATTTGATAAATATTGGCCATATAGTAATATTTATATCTCCCATAATAAAGGATATTGTCCGAAAAATATAAGACATACCTTCGGGAGTTTCTGAAATTGTCCCGACAATTGTCGGCATACTTTCAGACTTTCCTGAAATCTCCAAATAAAAGTTTAAGACATTTTCAGGCTTTCCTGAAATCTTCAAATAAAAGTTTGAGACGTTTTCAGGTTTTCCTGAAATCTTCAAATAAAAGTTTGGGACGTTTTCAGGCTTTCCTGAAATCTTCAAATAAAAGTTTGGGGGGTCTATTGGGTCTATTCAATAAAGTGATTATCAAAAATCTAATGAATAATTTTACTTGCCGTTAATTCTGCAATATCCTCAATAGTATTTCTTGTCCCATGCAAAAAAGCGCGTTTACACATAGGGCAGGCGGTGATAATAATATCTGCCTTGGTTTTTGTTAAATTTTCCAATGAATTATTCCGGATCTGCATTTGTTGAGTTAATTCTATTGCCGTATTTCCCAAATTGTATCCGCAGCAAATGCTGTTTTCCCTTTCATCTTGCGGAATTAATATATTACCTATAGCGTTGATTATTCTACGGGGTTCTTCATATACGTTACATCCCCTGCCCAGCTCGCAAGGATCATGGTAAACAATGTTTAAATCTGATTTTTCGAGATTAATAATTTTGTTATTAATTAACCGATCGATGTATTGTGTGTGGTGTAATACTTCTATATTTAAATTATATTCCCTGGTAAAAGACTGATAACATATAGGACAGGAAGTAACCAAAAGCTTTGCTCCTGATTTTTCAATCAATTCTGTATTTTTGCCTCTCAGAATTTCCGATTGCTTTTGAAATCCTTGTTGTAATAAAGGCCTTCCACAGCAAATAGATTTGTCTTCATCCATGAACCAATACGTCTGATTGGCTGCTTCGAATATTTTTTTCATGGATGAGATTGTATTTGGGGTAAGATGAGACATGCAGCCTGCAAAATAAATTACATCGGGTATAGCCTCGATAGGAGTTTCGTTGATGAAACCGTAGTAGTTTTTATCTTCAAAATTATCTTTTTTACGATAGATTTCACGGATTTTGGTCGATTCTATACCTACCGGACATGCCTTAACGCAACGATCGCACATCAGGCAATTATCAACCACCTCATTGGTTAATTGCTTATATCGTGCATCCCTGACAAAATAAACCGATTGTACATTTTTAATATCCAACGCGGTGTTCAAAGGGCAAACATCAATACATATTCCACAACGGGAACATGCATTTAATTCTACGTCGGTATAACCTGTATTGTTTTTTTCTTCTGTTACACCCCATTTCCGTAGAAATACCAGTAAAACTTCCGTGAAAATATGCATATAACGGGTAAACGGCATCCCGATAAAAAAGAAACAAAGAGCAAAAGAATATATCCACCAAAGAGGTAATTCGATGGTTTGTAGAGGCAAGAAAGAAAGTGCATTGCCTAACGATTGAGTTAGAAATCCCCCGTTACTTTTTATTCCTGCGGAAATACTTTCAGCCAAAAGGCGAAAAGGGAAAATACACCAAAGCGCCGTAAGAGTTATTTTATCATATATTGTATGTTTGGTTGTTCGTTTCATTCCCATAAGCCGGGAATAAAAACGCTTGGTAAAAGCTAAAAATAAACCGGAAAGGACGAATAACAAAAGAAAATCCATTATAAAATTGAAGAAATATTTTCCTCTGAAGGTGAGTGAAGGATCTTCAAAATAACGGAAAAAAATAGCCAGCCAGGGTTCATCCCAAAATGTATGGCTGTAAAATGTCGTTTCGATTTTTCCTACAACAATTAACAGAAACCATCCAAAAGCGAGGCTAAAATGCATGTAACCTAATACAGGATTGGTTTTAAATATATTCCGATGAAATAAACATTCACGAATGGCTTCCCATATGGCTTTTATCGTTCGTAAAGAAAAGATATTTTTTCTAACTGTCTTTTTCTGGCTTTTACTTAGATTACGTATCCATTTTATGAATAGAAAAAAAAGTACTCCGAATAAAAAAACCGTACCAACACAAAAAGGGATAACAAAAGGATGATAATTCATTATTTTTCTTCTTTAGCAATAAGTAAATTTCTCATTGCCATAATCATGGCTCTGATATTAACACCTCGTGGGCAAACCAGTGTACATTTTCCACATAACATGCATTTGTCCAGTTCTTCTTCCAGTGAGATATAATCCCCGTAACGATATAACATATTGCATTTTAAAATGCTGAAATCAGTATATTTGGCAGCAGAACAAGTAGAAGAACAGGCTCCGCAACCGATACAACGTTTGTAGGAAGGGACTTTTTGTATTAAGTACTCTTTCAATGAAAAATCTGTCTTATCAAAATCCAGGATCCTTCCTTTTTGTAATGTAAACCCAAAATCTTTCATTTATAGATTAATTTTGATCAAGGAATAATGATATTTCAGCTGCTGCCATGGCTCCGTCTTTAATTGTTTTGGGAATGGTCATGGGCCGCTTACAGGTTCCTGCAACAAATAGTCCTGAATAGTTTGTTTGATTATCGTTTAAGTGACGATTCTTACTAAGAATAAAACCGTATTGATTGGCAATATCAAATTTCTTTGCAAATTTCAATGTGGTTTCCGATGCATCCATTCCAATCATTAATACCAACATATCCACAGTTAGTTTTAAAGGCCGGGAGAGCAACGTATTTTCGGCTTTTATTTGAAGCCGGTGATCAAAAGTAGGGGCCACTTCCGAAACTCTTCCGCGGATGAATTGAACATTATATTGTTCCTGTGCTTTACGATAGAGCTCTTCATAAAATTGTCCCGACATTCGTAAATCCATATAAAAACAGTACTGTTCTACATCCGGGAGCAATTCTTTTATCTCAATACTTTGTTTTACGGCGCAAATACAACAATTAATGGAACAGTAATGATTTCCCACTTTTTCATCCCGGGATCCTACACATTGTAAGAAAGCAACTGTTTTAGGAGTTCTTCCATCTAATGTTTCTATTTTTCCATTGGCGATCATCGCTTCCAATTCAATCGAAGTGATTACGTCGGGATAAATTCCATATCCGTATTCTTCTTTACGGGTAGCATCAAAATAATCGTATCCGCTTGTCAATAGTATGCTTTTCCCGTGAAACGATTCTTCTTTCTGAGTTAAAACAACCCATTGGTCATTTTCCTGATACAGATCGGTAACAGTTGTATTTGTCTTGATTTTTATATTTTGATTTTCAATGTGCCGGTTCATTTGAGCAAGAAGATCGCCGGCAGGATAAAAGTCAGGAAACAGTTTGTCCAGTTTTGTTAATTTTCCTCCGGTTTTATCTTCTTTTTCCAACAGGAGAACAGTATGTTTAAATTGGGCAAGACGGTATGCAGCTTCCAGTCCCGCAGGCCCTGCACCAATGATAATTACATCATATTTTTCCATTCGAATTTTTCATTATTACACCCGCAAATGTGTTGGTTTTTCAGGAAGATCAAGTTGTTTGCCTGAAGCACCTTTGTATTTTTCATCTGCGTTATATGCTATTCCTATTTTATTTAAAAGGGGTTCTATTTGAACTTGATGAATTTGTAGTCCCATTTTCCACGGATCAAAGCCGAGTAATAACCCTGTCAGTTCTTCGTAAGTCAATACAGGAATGCCGTATCCGAGTTTATCGTATGTTTTACCTTCCATCTCGGCAATGGTATATTGCCAGCGATCCAAAAACATCGGGCATCCGGGACAATTGGTCAAGATAAAATCCGGTTCATAGGGTTGCATGGATTCAAATTTCTTACGTGTATTTCCCAAAGAATATCCCCTGTTTGCCATAACCAGATAATTGCGGAAACCGAAACCACAGCAATGCCTCCTTTCGGGATAATCAATCACTTCCCCACCCCATGATTCGATCATTCCGACCAAAACATGTGGAAATTCGGCACCCCCGAATCCTTTATCGGGAAATACTTTAGCATAGTGGCATCCGATATGTTCGACTACACGCAAAGGTTTGCCGGTCTCTTTGTTAACAAGCCGGTATTTCATGCTCTTTTTAAGTTCTTCCCTGTTCTTATAAAAAATATCGGAAGGATGTGCAATGTTTTCCGGGATATTGAATTCCCGTTTGGTTGCTTTATATAGATTTTCCCGTGTTCTTTCTAAAACATCAGGATTATGCTTCCACATGTCAACCACTTCGAGTAATAATCCGAAAGAAGTGATACAGGATGGGACATAATTTTTATAACCTGTTTCGGTCATCAAAGAAAAAAGCCTGGCAATAACGGCCATGGATGTTTCAATAGGGACGATATCTGCATGATAACCTATTCCGGTGCATGTGTGTTGATTGGCATCATCATGAATATCTTTATGTAACAGATCTTTCATTATTTTCAAGAAGGTGGTTTCACTTCCGGCAAAAAAGCTCTGGCGAATGCAACTTCTTGCATAGAAATAATGGTCATCAGCAATTTCTTTTTGATATTCGTTCCAGTATCGTTTTTTCTGTTCTTCCATTATACCGTATGATTATTGCTGTTTTTTGTAAGGACATCCATAAAATATTCATCCGATTCATCAAAGCCAAGGTTCATTTCCTCTGATTTTGCTTTGGAATATGTTTCAATGGATTCGAATAATTCGGAAGCTCCTGTAACTTCGAATATCTTTTTGATTTCATCCAGATTTTCCTCCCGGATTTGGCGTAAAGCCCCTGCTCCGTCTTTCTTATAATTTGCTCCTACCTTTTCGCAAACTTCTTCAATGTTTTCTTTAAACCAGACCCATACCGGCCCTTGTTCGGGATGAAGGGCAGGATCCAAAATATCAGGGTGAACACAATAGCCCTTTTCCAAAATACTTTTTCCGACAACACGTTTGATTGCCAATTGTTGGCGCCCTTTTTCGCTGTCGGTAAAAAACCCCATTTCCTGTGAAATTTTCCGTAAAACCGAAATAAGGGAACCCGGAACATTGCCACGCGGACACCTTGTTTTGCAAGACATACATTGCCCGCAATACCATATAATATCCGAACGCAGGAGGTTTTCAATTTCTTCCTCGTTTTGTTGCTGGATGATATTGCATATTTTACGGGGTTCGTACTTATAGAATTCCGCTGCGGGACAAATAGCCGTACAAACACCACAATTCATGCATGACTTTAATGCTTCGTGGTAGCGAAAGTCTTTATTTATAGTTTCGAATAATATTCCCATAGATGCTAAGTTACGGAATACAAAGATATAATTTTTTTGTAAGGAATGAAGATTATTGTTTTGGCCTTTCAGGTGTTCCCTGGAACCTCCAAAGTATTTTTATTCCGAATCCGCCGTACTGAGTGAGAATCCAATAATAAATAGCATAACAAGCATAGTCAAATAAGTTACTGTTGAAATAACAGATGGGCATTTTAGAGTGGCTATTGCAGAAATAAATTCCAGGATATGCTTTATAATTACCGAAATATCGTTTAACACGAAAGTAAGTGTTACTCCTGCGATAATACTTAACACAATTAATAATTGGGGTAGGGGAGAAGAACGCCCGGGCAACTTGTCTTTAAGATCTCCGGAAAATCCATTGTCGGGGATCTCCTGCTTATGTTCTTTAAAAAGTTTCTTTATATTTTCATCATTTGTCATACCCTGAGTTTTTAAAAAAGGTTGATAATTTTTCTTTTCCCCTGTAAAGATGAGATTTGACGGTTCCGGCAGGACATTCCATGATAGTTGAAATTTTACCTATTGACAGATCTTCCATATAGAAAAGCAACATGGCAGTCCGTTCTTTATCTTTGAGGATTGATAATGCTTGTACAAAATCCATGCTAAGATCTTTACCTGATGTGATATCTATTGTTTCTTCCGTAAGGGTTGTTTGTTCTAATCCGGTTACCTGTTTTTTTGTCCGGTTGTGATCGTAAAAAACATTGTAGGCAATCCGGTAAAGCCATGTGGAAAATTTTGCCGCTGCGCGAAACGTTGAAATATGAAGCCATGCATTAATAAATGTTTCCTGTGCAAGATCTTTGCTTAATTCTTCATCCCCATTGGTAAGGTAATAGAAGAAACGCCTAATGGGCGATTGATATGTTTCCACCAAACGGCCGAAAGTATTTTTATCGCCCAAAAGGATTGCTCGTGACACATAAAATGCATCATTTGCCATCTTTTTTCTCCTGCTTTTTTTGGATGAAATAAATAAGAAGGTACGCTATTCCAATAAAAGTAGGAATAAGGCCCACAGATGCAGCTTCCCTTGCCTCACTATGTATACCCCCGCCTTCGGCAAGCCATAAAAACAATGATATGCCTATTCCGACCGATATAAGGATAATACCCGTGTTCAAAGGATTATTCTTTTTTGTTTTTTCCTGGGGAAATAAATCTTTTGGGATTTCCTGTCCTTTTTCAAGAGCTTTGCTGTATAGTTCAGCTTGTAATTCATAACGTTTTTTCTTTACATTGGTTCTAAACCAGACAATAAGGATAACCATAACCAAGGGAAGAAAAATACATCCGATGATGGCTAAGACAGCTACTAAATCTATTGAATTCATACTAAAGAAATTTAATTAATTGTATATGATTTATTCGTTAGACGGAATAAACCTCTTATTTGGTTGCAAATTTTAGAAAAAAAGTTACATGTATTTTTTATAAATAAACCGGATAATTCAATAGAATAGTATAAAAGTACAATCCATCAATACAAGAAAAACAAATTTGTCAAAAAATAAACGTAAATTTGCAGGTAAATATTAAATCGGATTTTAATTATCTCCAAAATTTTTGAGGTATGAATTTTGTAAGAGTGAAATCGAAAAGAAATATAAATTTGCCAAGAGTAAATCAATTAAGATCAAATGTGAAAGAGAATGTAAAATTAACGTTAATCGTTGCTATTTTACTGATGAATATAGCCGGATTTTCCCAGCCCCAGCGGATAGGGAGATCCAATGCCTATTGGGAAATTGTCAATAGTACAACTCTTAAAATTACAGGAAGCGGTAATATACCGGATTTTTTAAATAATGAAGCCCCTTGGGCATTGTTTAGTTCCGTACTTACATCTTTAGAAATAGGGGACAGTATTACCCGAATAGGGGACTATGCCTTTTTCAATTGTTACAGTTTCACAGGAGGGTTAACAATTCCGTCCAAAGTAATCTCTGTTGGAAATAATGCATTTCGCAATTGTAGAGGTTTTACCGGAAATCTTGTCCTTCCTATCGGATTGACTTCTATTGGAGACTATGCCTTTAGTAATTGTAAAGGCTTTACCGGAAGCTTGGCAATTCCTTCCGGATTAACTTCTATTGGGAATAATGCCTTTGATGATTGTAATGGTTTTTCCGGGAACCTTACTCTTCCTTCGGGGCTTGTTTCTATCGGGAACAATGCCTTTACGAATTGTAGTGGTTTTACCGGAGGCCTTGTCTTTCCTTCGACACTTGTTTTTATTGGGAATAATGTATTTTATAATTGTAGTAGTTTTACAGGAAGTTTGATAATTCCTTCGGAGGTAACTTTTATCGGAGATAATGCCTTTACAAATTGTAGTGGCTTTAGCGGAGATCTTATTCTTTCTTCCGGGCTCACTTCTATTGGGAACAATGTATTTTATAATTGTAGCGGTTTCACGGGAACTCTTACTCTTTCTTCGGAACTTACTTCTATTGGGAATAATGCCTTTTATAATTGTAGTGGTTTTACCGGAGATCTGACAATTCCTTCCGAAGTTATTTCGATCGGATATAATGCCTTTTATAACTGTTATGGTTTTAATGGAACTCTTACTCTTCCTTCTGAACTTACTTTGATTGGAAATAGTGCATTCTATGATTGCGGTAGTTTTACCGGGGACTTAACAATTCCTCCGGGAGTAGTATTTATTGGAAATAATGCCTTTGACGGTTGTATTGGTTTTGCAGGCAGGCTTACCTTACCTTCGAGATTAATGTCTATTGGACCGTTTGCATTTCGTAATTGTTATGGCATTAATGAAATTATTAATTTAAATCCAACACCTGTCCAAATTGATGAAGGTGTTTTTGTAGGGATTAATACGAATACCTGTACATTAAAAGTTTCCAGTTCATCACTAGAAGCATACAGAGAAGCGGATGTATGGAAAGATTTTCTAAATATTATAGGGGAAGGATTTATAGTTACGGCGTTGTCTAATAATATTTCATGGGGTAAAGTTACCAGCTCGGTTTTAAACAGGTTTGTTTCCCCCGGAGAAAGTGTGACTTTTGTGGCAACACCTGCACAGGAAATGAATTTTATTAACTGGACAAGTAATGGAGCCGTACTTTCCGCTAATCTGAGTTTGACAATAACTATTACTCAGGATACGGTCATTATTGGAAATTTTGAATCCCCGGAAACAAATGTAGAAAGTATTACAGATGAAAGAGAAAAAGTTGTTCTTTATCCTAATCCGGTAAAAGATCAATTATATATACAGTCTTCTTTCCCGGTAGAAGAGGTTATGATTTATGCAATGGACGGCAGACGGATAAACCGGTTAAGAAATGTGCAATCTATGATAGATATGGATAACCTTGCAAAAGGGATTTATCTTGTCAGGATTAAGACAATAGAGAAGACAACAACACATAAGATTGTAAAAAAATAGGGAAATAAAAACACTTATTCCTTTTCCGGATTCATCTTCTCCTGATATTTATTTAAATACCGGGTACAGATAAGACAATACGCCATACATCTCCTGGTTTTTTGGAAACGAGCTTGTCAAAAGCAGACCTCAGAAATTAACTCCGTTGAGCTTGCAAACTCAGTCGCCATGTCGTTCGTGCCTCACTCCTCGCAATCCCCAACAAAAGAACGTCATCCGGATTTGATCCACGCAACCCCCTTGTCTATTATTTTTATGAAGGGGATGCTGAAACAAGTTCAGCATGACGGTAACAGGTTTGTTCAGAGTGAGGAATGAAATCCGAAGGACTTGGCATAGCCGACCAACCGGACTTGCGAGTTCGGCGGATCCGATCCCTAATAAAAGAGCGATCTTTGCGTCAACTTTTGACAACGTCATAGTATGATTTTATATCTATGATCCAGGTATTATCTTTATATTAGAAAAGAGCCGTTATCTTAGGGACAAAAATAATAAGGCCAACGATAGCTGCAACAAGGGCAACTATGAATACGCCGCCTGCGGCAAAGTCTTTCGCACGTTTAATATGCTCATCGTATTGCGGTGAAACTTTATCCGATAATGCTTCAATGGATGTATTAAAGATTTCGGCGGCGAATACACTGCCTGTTACAATAATAATAATGATCCATTCAAAAGACGAAAGCCGGAAATAAATACCTGCCCCGATCACAATCAAAGCGATTATTGCATGTATTTTCGCATTCTGTTCCCTGCCAAACATCTGTACCATGCCATTGAATGCATAGCCAAAACTTCTGAATAACCGCTTGATTGAAAATCGTTTTTTATCCATGATTATACTCATTTATGTTTCTGCCTGATAATAGCCTATAATGCCTATGGGGCTAATCGTGCCGTATATCACGCAGAGACATGTCAAATCTAAAAAAATACTACAGGTTAAGCCTACAGCCCTGGCAGATTGTAGCTCTTCTGAAAAAGTTTTACTCTTTTACTATCTTCCGTATTATTTCCCCTTCTGCTGTTTTTATTTTTACCAAATAAATCCCTGCCGGCAGGTGGGAAATATCTATCGTTGTAGTAGACGGGTTAACAATCGGACGAGTAGACAAGTAAACATTTCTGCCCATCATATCAAAAATCTCAATATTCTCTATTGCCTTCGGTGAGCTTGCAGGCTCGGTTCTCCATTCTCCACTCTCCATTCTCAATTCCCCCGTTGTCGGGTTCGGGAAGAGGGTTACTTGCAGGTTGCCGTTATCGGTTTCTGCTATGCCTGTGCCGTTGGATATTTTAACCTCATATACCAGCGTTAAATTGGGAAACTTGGCATTGGTCATTTCGCAGGTAAGGGTTTTGCCGGTAAGGCTTGCATCGGTAAACAAAAATTTGCCATTTGTATTGATATATTTATTCGACAGTATCTGGGTAGAGCCTTCGTACCAGTTATATATCGTCATGTTTCCGGCTATGGTGTATTCGCTGCTCAGATCTATAAGGTCGGTTATTCTTTTATCGCCGCCTTTTATGGTGTCCTGCGGTGCGTAGGAATAAGTAGTATAAGTGCCTTGAGGCAATGGCAAGGTAGAAAATTTGAGCTGGTTACCGTAGCAACCCAACTCTTTCAACGCTGTATTTTTTGTAACATCTAAGCTCGTAAGCTGGTTAAAATGGCAAGATAATTCTGTCAGTGCTGTATTCTTCGATACATCTAAACTCGTGAGCTGATTTAAACTGCAATATAATATTCCTAACGCTGTGTTTTGGGTTATATCCAAGCTCGTAAGCTGGTTAAAACCGCAAGATAATTCTGTCAGTGCTGTATTTTTCGATACATCCAAACTCGTAAGCTGGTTAAAACCGCAAGATAATTCTGTCAGTGCTGTATTCTTCGATACATCTAAACTCGTGATTTGGTTCATAATACAAGATAAATTTATCAAAGCTGTATTTTTAGTTACATCTAAGCTCGTGAGCTG
The DNA here is from genome assembly GCA_031553535.1 of Bacteroidales bacterium. Taxonomy (GTDB): domain Bacteria; phylum Bacteroidota; class Bacteroidia; order Bacteroidales; family WCHB1-69; genus JAIROC01. The sequence continues at coordinate 33,527 of JAVBLM010000021.1, forward strand.
GTTTTCGTAACAATCTAATTTTGTCAAACTCAAACAGCCGTCTAAATTTAAACTATCCGCAAGTTTTCTGTTTTTCCACTTAATTTCTGTAATCCGCTTGGGTGAAGCAGTGTTCCAAGTAACGCCCTGCAATTTTTCGACCCAAGTATTGTCGAACGCCAAGCCTAAAGGCGTTTTCATTACCGCAATATTCGTTGTATCCAGGCCAAGCTGCTCGCCGTTCATTTTTCCTGCTTCAGCGGAATTTTTGAGAAGGAACTTCGCTAATGCTTTCTTGTCATCAATGTGGTAGGTTTGTGCTTTCACGCCTGTTAATCCCAGGCATGCAAAGGCAATGAGGAGTAAAATATTAGTATTAGTTTTCATAAGATTTAAGCCCCTAAATCCCCAAAGGGGGACTTTACTATGCGCAGGACAGACGTTTTTTTATTGGTTATTTGATTATTTGGTTATTTGGTTGTTGACAGTGTTGTGTTTTTCTTTGTGAACTTGTCAAAAGTTGATTTAAAATAAATAGAGATTAACTCCGTTGGACTTGCAAGCCCGGTTGCTTTGTTCCTCGCTCTGAACAAACCTGTTACCGTCATGCTGGACTTGTTTCAGCATCCCCTTATTCAGGGGGTTGCGGATCAAGCCCGCAATGACGCTCTCAACCAACGCTTACTGTCATTTCCTGTCGTTTAATTTCTTATTATTGACCATTGCCAATGACGAAGGCAATTATTGTTTTATCACCTTTTTCGTTATATTTCCTTTATCGGTTTTCAGACGCATGAAATATATGCCTGTCGGCAAATGACTGATATTAAAATCTGTTTTCTTCGTTTCAAATACCCGTTTTCCTGCAACATCCAACAATTGTATTTCTTCCATTCTCAATTCTCCACTCTCGATTCTTAATTCCCCGTTTGTTGGGTTCGGGTATATTTTAAATGTACTTTCCGCGGCTTGGGTTTCGGCAATGCCTGTATTGTCGGTTACCGTAACCACGCATTCGGCAAAGAAGCCGCCTTCTGCGGTTGCAGCTTTGATAATGGTTACCCCTTTTGTTGATGTCGACACTACTTTCCCTGTTTGGGTTACCACCGCAACACCGGGGACACTGCTTGTCCAGACAACTCCTTTGTTGGCGGCATTGGCCGGCAATACCGTAGCCACAAGTGTTGCTTCGCTTTCGGGCGCCATTTTTAACGTTTCCCTGTCGAGCGTAATGCCCGTAACATTGGCGGCAAAATACGCCTCAATGCTGTTGTTTTTGCTGATGTTGATAAACGTATATCCCATGCCGCTTACCGCCGGAGGCGTAGAGATGCCGTTTACCCATACCGAATCCAGGCGGTAGCCGCTATTGAGGGTGATGGTATAGGCCAGCGTGGAACCGCCAAGAACCACTGTATCGCCTGCGGGGCTGATGCTGCCGCCGGCATTTGCCTTTGCCGACATTTTATAGCCAAAGCCTGCCTGTACCGTTGCCGGTACATTGAGCAGCACATATTTGTGCACCTGGCTGCCGCTGAGGGCAAAACCCTCTACGCGCAACAGTGCAGTGCCCAAGGCAGACAAGGTATCCATGGTTACGATATCCGCGCTATTGAGGCTTACATTGGCAGGGGCATTTTGTAATGAAAAGCAACTTGCCGGCACAATAAAACGGCTGCCCGTAAATTCCTGCATAGGCGGTTGGCTTATGTTTATTGCCAATACAAAGGGATTGTTTACAAGAGCCGTTGGGAAAGGGCGGCTGTTATCAATGCCGTTGGGCAGGTATTGCATGCCCCAACCCGCAAAATTGCCTGCCGTACCAAAATCTGTCATATTCATAGCTTTGGTTTTGCTGCCTACGGTAAGGGTGCTGCCTGCATATTGGCTTATGCTGTCCACCGCGTTTATTCCCTTGTTGATATTTCCTTCCTGCAGATAATAGCAGCTGTCTATAAAAATTTTGGCAGAAGTAGTAAATGTTTTTGCCATGCCTGTTATTCCCCCTATTTTCCCATTGGCGGCTGCAATATTCGCGTAGCTGTAGCATTGCTTAATATCGAATAGTAAGCTTTGGTTAAAAGTGTAGCCCATAATGCCGCCGGTAAAAGAGTTTGAACCTCCCCCTCCTGTAACATTGCCGCTGTTGAGGCATGAATTGAGTGTTAGCGTAGTGCCATAATTGTAAACGTTCCCGCAGATTCCGCCAGTATAAGAGGATGACGCTCCACCCCCTGTAATATTTCCGCTGCTGAGGCAGGCATTGAGTGTCATCGTAGTACCAGAATTGTCCACATACCCGCAGATTCCGCCGGTATAACCGGTATGAGAGGATGACGCTCCACCCCCTGTAATATTTCCGCTGTTGAGGCACGAATGAAGTGTTAGTGTACCATCAATGTAATTGTAAACACTCCCGTAGATACCGCCGGTATAAGAGCGTGAAGTTCTGTCATCCATAATCGTGCCGCTATTGAAGCACAAATTGAGTGTCAGCGTACCCCCCTCATTGTACCCATATCCACAGATTCCTCCGGTATAAGAGTATAAAGTTCCTCCCCCTGTAACATTTCCACTATTGAGGCACGAATTAAGCGTCAGCATACTAAGACTATAATTGATAACATTCCCATAAATTCCGCCGGTATAAGAGTATGAACCTCCACTGCCCCCTGTAACATTTCCGCTGTTAAGGCAGGATTTGAGTGTCAGCGTACCAAAACCGGAAATATACCCACAGATTCCGCCGGTATAAGAGTATGAACCTGATGCAGCGTATCCTTTCACGGGTAGGTTGTTGGTGCAGCTGTCAATAAGGTATTGGCAGCCGGAAGGAACATATATCCTGCCAGCCAAAGCGCCTACATAAGTATAGCCGCCGGTAAAAGATGTGGTAATGGTATCGGTACCTGCCAAATGCAGGTTTTTAATAAAGCCGTTGGTTCCGGCATAGATATAGCAGAACAAACCTGCGGCTTGGTAGTTGCCGCTTACTTTCAGGTTTTGTATGGTTTTGCCGTTGCCGTCAAAAGAGCCGGAAAAAGGTTTGTCTATAGTTGTAAATCCTGTATATTTGCCAATAGGTGTCCACTCCTGGTGGTTCAGGTCAAGGTCTTGGGTTAGTATAAAGACAGTGTCTTTATAGGTATGGCCGTTGTTTACGTTTGTTGCCAGGTTTGCCAAATGGGCCACTGTGGTAATTTGGTAGGGGTCGGCCTGGGTTCCGCTGCCGCCGCCGTATTGTGCATGCAGGCCGGATGTTGCTGCTGCAAACAAGCATGTAAAAAGTACAAGTGTTGTTTTCATCATATAAATGCCCCTGTTTCTCTAGCGCAGGACGGACGCTTTTTTTATTGGTTATTTGTTGATTTGGTTGTTGACAGTGTTGTATGTTTCTTTGTGAACTTGTTAAAAATTGATACAGGAATCGCTCTTTTGTCAGGGATTGCTTCTTCCTCGTTCCTCGTCATCGCAATGACGGCAATATGTTGGTTAAGAGCGTCATTGCGAGGCACGAAGCAATCCCTGTCATTGGCAGGCACGAAGCACCCGAGCCACGAAGTGTAGCGAGAGCATCGAAACGCAGTGAGATAATCCCTACCATTTTTGTACTGTTTCATATAAATCATTCCATTCGGGATTCATATTGTTGATTAATTCTATTTTCTTTTTACGGCTACCACCCTTTATTCTCTTTTCTTCAGCAATAGCATCTTCTATATGGTGAAAACCTTGATGGTATACCAATTTTGTGCAATTATACTTGGCCGTGAAACTTTTGGGGTATTTCCCCGTCTTATGTTCCATCACACGAATAAGTAAATTTGAGGTAACTCCTGTGTAAAGTACTGTGTTGTTATTATTGGCCATTATATAAACGGTTCCTCCTTTTACCATGTATTTCTTGTTTTTATGTATTTTGTCAGGGATCGCCGCGTCGTTCGTGCCTCTCTCCTCGCGATGACGGCAATATGCTGGCTAAAAGCGTCATTGCGAGGACGAGGAACGAGAACGAAGCACCTGAGCCACAAAGTGTAGCGAAAGCATCGAAACACAGTAAGATAATCTCTTATATCAACTTTTAACAGGTTTATTATCATAAAAGATGCAAAGCCGTATTTATTATTCATTTATAATCCGTATCAAAGCACAAACGTTTTTTGTATTTTCTACTTCCCGGTTGATTGCAGGCAGCTTTTTTGCATGGCTGTATGTATCATCTTCCGGCAATTATACGTAACTGATAAATAATGCAAAATTACTTTTTTTTAATTCAATCATAGTATTTTTGCAAGAATATAATTGATTATCTCCCGAATTCATGTTAAATCTTGTTTTGCAGTGCCGGGGATAGATTCAACGTTTACACGTTTACGGGTTTACAAGTTGACAGTTCACAAAATCTGCGGAACCTTTAGCTTGCCGAAGGTAAAGTCTGCGGGATTTTCGGGAAAAATAAGAACGTAATAAGCGGAAAGGATAAAACCGGTGAAAATGAACCTGTCAAACGTTGAGATAGGAGATTAACTCCGTTGAGCTTGCAAGCCCGGTTATCTCACTGCGCTTCGATGCTCTCGCTGCACTTCGCGGCCCGGTTGGTTGGCTATGCCGACCCCTTCGGGTTTCGTTCCTTGCGCTGACGTGAAAAAGAAGCGTCATTGCGGACTTGATCCGCACCCGAACGCATTCGAACGAAGCAGGTGAGAGCAGAGAGACTTTTAGTCGAGCTAATCCCCTCAATAAAGAAGGGGATGCTGAAACAAGTTCAGCATGACGGGGTAACAGGTTTGTTCAGCGCGAGGAACGAAACCCGAAGGGGTCGGCATAGCCAACCACCCGGGCCGCGAAGTGTAACGAGAGCATCCAAACGCAGTGAGATAACCGGGCTTGCAAGCTCAACGAAGTTAATCTCCTATCTCAACGTTTGACAGGTTCATTATAAAAATTACAAATGGGATTTCCCGCTACAGGCAAAAAAAAGGCTGCCGGGGAGGCAGCCAAAATTTGAATTATGAAAAAGATTTTATCGTTTAATCGTCATCGTGCGGGTAATCCGTTGCCCGTTGAATTCCATCGTATAGAAATAGGTACCTGAAGCAAAGCCGGATGTATTTATTTCTATCGTATGTACCCCCATTAACTCATTTCCTACCGGTTTATTGTATACAAGCTGTCCGTTTGCCGTATAAATAGTAAAGGATACCTGTCCGTCCGAAGGAATACTGTACCGGATCGATGTATTGTAGCTGGCAGGATTAGGAATATTCTGTTCCATGGATACATTCAGGTTATCGATGTCTTCAATCCCCACATCCGTGTAGTTGGTCGTACGTTTGATAATCAACGTATCATTATGATGATAACTGTCCAGAGGATTGTTGTTTGCATCGCTGATAAACAGGATAACAAAATAAACCGAGTCCTCAGGAACCGTATATTCAGTAGCAAACGAGTGATTGATTGTTCTCGATGCCTCTATCGGAACGGTAGTTTCCATACACTTCATTTTCTCGATTCCTTTGGAGTCTTTCACTATCATGGTAATTTTTACATCGGTAAACCGCTCAGCGTCGCTTCTGTTCATGATGGATACGTCAATAGTAACCGCGTCGCCTACATGGTCTATCGCAGGGAAAGAGTTATTGCAACGGCTTATGGAAAGGTCGTGGATATCCACGCATTCGTTTATTGCCGTATTAACATTTAACAAGGTGAAATCGCAGTCGAGGTATGCTGTAACCTGCACCTGGTAGTTTGCGGCCCAGGGAGCAATATAGCTGCTGGTAAACGGATATTCTATAACACCTCCGGCAGGAATACTGGAAGGCAAGGTTTCATTGATTAGTATATCCGGTAGATTATCGGCTATAATCCGCATTTGCAATTTGATACCCGAAAGTTCCATATTACCGGTATTCTGTAGGGTTATTATCTGTGTGATTCTGGATTCGGCGGCTATACAGCTGCTGCTTCCCCCCGATATAGGATGAATATTCATTGATAACGCAGGATTTACAGTAACTGTGGTTTTCGTTGTATCATCATTACGGTTGTAATCGGCAAGGGAACTGCTGATATAAGCTACAATATTGTAGGTACCCCGGCTTGAGAAATCAAAGCCGGAAGCTACATCAATTGTTTTTACTTCTAATCCTTCCATAGTTCCCGTTAGAGGATATACAATTGTTTTGGTTACCGCCCCGGATATCTTTACATGTATCTCCATCGGGTTTGTGCTGAAATCAACGGTTTGACTTGTTGTATTTGTAAGTGTTACTTTCAGGCCTTTCCCTTTCAGGTCACAGGGAGTAAGGGCAGGTACTACAATCTCTGTCATTTCCAGGTTCTGACCGGAAGTAATGAGAATCCTGTCGATATATTGCGTTACACTGTTATTTGGGGATTTCTCCATGGCCTCGAAGATGATGCTTGTACATGCTCCGTCGATAGTTGTATAAGACGAAAGATCTGCCTCATAATATTTCCATCCGTAAACAGGGTTATACTTGGTCAGGGATAGTAATTTTGTATAGCTGGAACCACCGTCCATGGTAATGCGTACATCCATATAATCGGTTGTTTTTACCGTGTCGTGGAAGTACCAGAATCCCACTTTGGGCTGTATCGTTTTATACAATGCCAGCTGACGTGTGGAAAGAGTAGCCATCGCTCCTGTGGTTCCTTGGAATGCAATCATGCCGGTACCATATACAGGTCTGACTGCCGTGTCTTTTCCCGACCCCTGGTTTATCACTTCCCATGTATACGGGGAGTTCGATTCGACAAAGAATTCGCTAGGTATGCGGCCTGTACTGAAGTTTACATCGATAGGTAAATTTAATCGCCCTGAAGTATACCGTACAGCAAAGGTATCATCGTAAGGAATGTTGTCTATATTATCATCCAACCATATTTTGATGTCGTAATGTCCCGGTTCTATAATAGACAGGCTTTTGATAACTTCAATAGTATCTGTTCCTTTGGAACGAAGTTGTCCCTTATAAAGAACGGTATTGGTATAAAGGTCAACAGCACCTGTTATCTGTACATGTATGGTTACTTTATTTGTCGCAAAGTTATAATCGTTCTCTCCCAGGTTTGCTACTACTACTTTCAATGCGGTATAGTCAGGAGAACACTCAAGACTTACATGTGTTGGTTCTGTCATGTTAATAAGCGATAGGTTATATCCCTTATAAGGCTCGAAAGAAGGACTTCCTGCCTTGTATTGTAAGAATGTGGAATCGGTTAATACAATACTGTTTCCTATTGTATCAGCTATTGTTGCCGAATAAATAACGTTGCTGTTGTAGTATTGTTGGGGAACAGTTGCTTTCCATATTGAATTATGATCCCGAACCATGTTGATTGTACTATGCAATATAATCTTTCCATCGATGATTGTAGTTAAATCCAACTTTGGTGCAGTTATTCCGGCTCCGGAATTCTCGAATAGATCGATATATACATCAAATGTCAGCGCATTGAGTGTATCCTGAACAAAAGGAGCAACAAACTCTGCCAGAGGAACAATATGACAGCTTACGGATATTGTATCCCCGGAATAGGGAGCATTATTAATCTTACTTACCCACACCTTGACGTTATTGTTGTTTTGTGCAACAGTGAAGAAGTCCACCGGGATATTAATATCTTCATAAATATCAAGTGAATTGGGAGCTACCCATTGGCGTTGGGGTTGTAAACTGCCGTTCACCATCCAATCGAAAGTAACAGAGGTAACAGGTATGCGGCTTGCGTTTGTCAGGTTAACCTCTACCGGATGTTTTTTGTTCAGTATGGTTTCGTCTTGCCAGTTATATATATACAGCTCAACATAAGAGGTATCATGAACATTTAATGTATATGCTCCCATTGTAGTTGTATTCTGCCGGATATCCCCGTTGATATCTGTAGTAACAGCAGCAAGTAAAGGACATCTGAAAGAAAAGGCATTCATAAGTTTTAAACCGGTATTCATATCTACAAAAACAGGAGCAATAGTTGTGGAGGCAATATCGGTAGTAACCGAGCGTTTCCAGGCATTCATGTCATTGATTGTATCACCCGAATAGCCTATGTATTGGGGAGCGGAATAGTTATTGGAATTAATATTCCAAAGCGAGGAAAAACCGGTGAAATATAATGGATAAGAAGTGGATGATGTAGTTACAATATTATTGTTTTTTACCTCTACAGGATAATTAGTCATATTTTTTATTTCTATCCCTTTTGCTGCTGCTGTTCCACCAACATAGATAGAATTATGAAGTATTCTGGCGTCCACATTGTCAACTTGTATAGCAGCTCTATATGCATCATTTAGATAGACAATAATTTCATTATTTGCTATTAATCCGTTTGCTGCTATAGTACTCGCATAATTATAATAATTTATACCGTTAGCATAGCTAAATGTAGTATTTCGTTGACGGATTTTATTGTTTGTGACCACTGGAACATTACTGCGGTATATATTAATGGCGTACCAATACTCGGAAACATTGATAGTTCTACTCAAGATAGTGTTATAAGATATACTGTTACATCTCGTGGCGTTTACATTGATTCCGTAATAACATTGATTTAAAAAGATGTTACTATCTATAGTTACATTTGTGCTATTGCCGTATAAAGATACTCCTGCAAATCCTCCCTGTATAAAATTATTGGTAATACGGAGATCGTTTACTACTGTAGTCTGCATAGGTTTATCAATAGCATTCCACTGTGCAGGGCTTACCGAATCAAGGAGAATACTACAATTATTAACTGCAATATTAGCACATTTATCAAAGAGGCGAATTCCATGCACTCCTGCTGTTGCATCGATGGTAACTTCGTCAAAGACAATCTTGCTTACATTTTCTAATGTAATGGCTGCATCTGATACAGGTTTAAATATTACGTTATTTCTATTCTTTGATTGGGAAGTAATAGTTACCGTGTAGGGGATATTTATGTTTGCTAATATTAGAGTTTGATCGTAAGTGCCGTTTAGATACTGAAATTCTATATTACCATTCACTCCGCAAACCTTAAAGGCATTTATCGCTTTTTCCAGATCATCAAAATCACCCCCCTGTCCAATGGTATAAGATCCGTTAAAAAGAGTATCACAAACATAGATAAAGGTAGTTAGTGTGTCATCTTGAGGATCCTGGTCTGTCAAACCACCCGAATTTAATTCCTCTGCCCAAAGGGTGAGTGTAAACGGATTAGCAGGATATGTAATGTTAGCTAAAAAGACCGTGTCGGTTTCGCCCCTGTTAATAGATACCGGCCTTGATACGGGAGATTGCTGGCTATTATTAAATACCCACCCGAAATCAATATCCGTAATTGCAGTAGATCCTGTATTGGCTACAACCACTTTAACAGAATCTGTTTCCCCTGCCCTAAATCCGCTTTGCAGGCCGATAATTTCTACTAATTTAATATTTCCATTGTAAGGAGGAATAGCCTCGTAACAGCCCATTGTTGTGCTTTCTTTCATTCTGTACATCTTTTCTATATCTTTTTCGACTAGGGAAAGAGGAGCGCATGTTAAGCCGGTAGAATCAGAAAGTTTTAAATTGGAAGCAATATTTATAAAATTCGGATTTACACTTACCGATGCACTATCCATAGTGACTGTCTGCTTCCATGTGGCAAAATCGGGGATTTGAGGAATGGTCTTTCTATTAATGTATCCTATATACTTAGGAGAATAATAATTATTGGAATTAATATCGCAATATGTTCCTGTCAAATCGTCAAATGCTCCTGTCAGAAGGAATATAGGAAAAGAGGTTGCTGAATCAACTACAATATTATTGTTTTTTACTTCTGTAAAGAGATCATTATTATGCAGAAATATTCCCTTTACGATACCGGCACCTTTAGCGTGAATTGAATTATGTAGAATCCGAACCCTGGAAGAAAGTGAAAGTATACCGGCATATTGTTGAAAAACGGATGTATTACTTCCCTTTATAATAATTTCATTATTGGCAATTAACCCTGGTATCATTTTACTGGCATCGTTGTTATGGTAGTTGTCCATAAATATACCGGAGGGTTGAGAAATGGAAGCATACTCCTGGTATATTCTATTATTCAGTATATTTCCATTAGAATAATTCATAAAAATCCCTTTCCATGAAGCATCAGTATTTCCGGTTGTTCTACTGGAAATAATATTGGATGAAATACTGTTAGCTAGAGCATAGTTTAACCTTATCGAAGACAAATATTGATTACTGATAATATTATTATCAATAACGATATCTGTAGAATTTAAAGCACTTCCATTAATATAAACACCATAGTAGCCACCATTTAACAAGCAATTTGTAATTCGGATGCCATTTACTTTATCTGCCCCTGTACCTTTATAAATAGCTCCGTATTGTGCAGAAGATGCGGAATTTGCAGGTAATAATATATTACAATTATTAACTACAATATTTGTACACCTGTCAGCAATTTGAATTCCATTTGCTCCTGAGGTTGTTGCATTGATAGTAATATGTTCAAAGCGAATATTGGATGTATTCAGTAGTAAGATTACGGCATTGGATGCGGGTTGAATGGTTACGGCACCTCTGTTTCTTGACTGGGAAGTTATAGTTAATTGATAATCCCCAGCAATAGCTTCTAAATCATAAAATATCCAGTTTGTATTGTAAGTTCCGTCCGGAAATTCGAATATCACGTCATCCGAGGCTCCACATATTTTTAATCTATCAATTGCCTGAGGCAGATCTTCAAAATCTTCACCTGTTCCAATTACATAAGGGCCGCTTAAAGGAGCATCACAAATATTTATATAGGAACTTATCGTGTCATCATTATGATACAAATCCGTTAATGTTCCCGAATTTAAATTATCAATCCATGCTTTGACGGTAATTGGTGATGAAGGATAGGTTAATTTGCCTAATCCGATAGTATCTAATTTTCCTTTTGCTATGGATGTTGTCCGGTTGATTGTTTGTGTAGTTCCATTGGTATACGTCCAACTGAGTTGTACATCGGTGATAGTAGTCGTTCCCGTATTAAGCAATACAATTCTGATTGAATCTTCTTCTCCTGCAATTGATCCTTCCCGTAAGCCAAGAATATCTACCACCATAGCACCTTCGGTAGCTGCAATTCCATGATAGCAACCCATCGTTGTTTTTCCTGAGCGGGGATTCCTTTCTATATCATGATTAACAGAGGGAAGTGTATCGCGTAGTAAAATTCTATAGCTTGGTATTGTTAATTTCAAATTACTGGCAGGGTTTATAAAATCAGGGAGGAAATTTATGGAATTGAAATCATGAGGTACTATTGCATTCCATGCCGCTAAATTAGTTCGTGCTCCACTTGCAGTAAATCCTATATATAATCCCGAAGAATAATAACAATTGTTATTTATACGATATTGGGCAGGGCGGACTGCCGGATTAGATTGTGTATAGATTGCATAAGCGGTTGCCTCCTGACCTCCGTTCGCTGCAAAAATATTATGTTGTACAGTTGCATCCCATGCTGCATTATCAACAACATTCCAATGAAACGCACGGAAATTTGTTCCGCCTGTTCCTGTAAGTAAGACGGTATTGTATACAAGTTCTGTCGAGCGTGAATATTCAAACTCTATTCCATATGTTGTACCTGCTTTTGAATTTAAATATATTTCATTGTTTGCTATAAGTGCATTATCTATAGAAGAAAAATACATCCCTTTTAAAGTACCTGTAATAGCGGAATTATTTGAAGAAATCCGGTTTCTCGTGATATTGCCTGCCTGGTCGACAGAAGCCGAAAAGCTATAGGCTGTTTGCCTATGTAACCCTGTCCAGGTTGTTCCTGTAAATGAACCGGGAGCAATCTGATTATCGGAGATACTTAGACCCTTTGAATTTTCCACATATATTCCATAACGGAAGGAATTTGAAATAGTATTACTATCTACAATTAGATTTGTTCCGTATACAGAAGATGATCCACCGATGAGAGATATTCCTGCATATCCGCCTTCTATAGTGTTGTTAATAATCGAAATGCTCTTTGCAGGATCGGTTGTTGCTGCTTTGTATATTCCGCAACTGGTCGCTACCGCTGTTACAGCTCTGGCTTTTATTTTACAGTCTCTAATTGTAATATTAGAACATCCTGTTCCGAACTGGATGCCATGTGAACTGGAAGCGGTTGTATCAATAGTAATATTTCTGAATGTAATATTCTTTACATTAGTCAATAATATGCCAGGTCCTGAACCCGGTCGTAATATAACACTATCCCTATTTTCTTTTTCAGATGTTATTATTAATTTATGAGGACTCATAATATCCCCGAAATTAGAAAATGCCCAATTCCCGTATGTTCCACTTGGAATTTGTAAAATGATGTCATCATTTACACCACATTCATTTGCGACAAAAAAGACTTCTTCAAATGTGTTAAAATCTTTTCCGGTTCCGACAACATATTTTCCGCCTAATCTTCCGCCACAACCGTATAAGCGAACCTGTAAGGTATCATCGGAAACAACTGGGTCTATTATACCGTTCGGCATTGATATCCAAACAAGCAAAGTATCGCGTTTACCTCCATCCGGAGTAAAATAACCAATCGTATCCTGGGAAACAAAACCCCAAGGTAAATTTCCTTTCCATTTATAGGCGTTAATATTTTTTCCGTTGACAGACCAATAGATAATTGCAGAATCCAAATTCAGGTTTCCCTCATTTCGGAGAGTAACAACAATAGGATTTGGAGCGCTTGTAGATATAGTCTTAAATGTAGGATTGTCGATGGATACTAATGAGGCAGAGTTATTGGCATTATTAACATCTTTCAAACGAAAACGAACATCGGGACGTTGATATGTTAATGTTCCATTTTCGGTTACCGGGAAATTAGGATCCAAATATCTGTACAATGTTTGATATTGGGTTGTTGTAGTATGATCCCATACAGATGAACCTGCATAATCAACCGCATGTCTCGACTCCCAATAAACTAATAAATTTTTATTTGGAGGAAGGAAAAACGGATTATCAAATACAACGGAAACCAAGCCTGCTGCTGAAATATTTATATTTCCCGCCCAAACCTGAGTCGCACCGTCATTAGCCGGATCAACGTATGCATGAGCAGTTAATGCATTATCATCAACTGCCTTTATCCAACAAGCTTGATTTGTTAGTATAGGTGTTCGCGTACTGGGAGTTTTCAAATTCCATGCTAATTCTGTTATCAACCCTCCTGCACCATTTGGTTCTATTTCTGTTGCCCTATATAGTTGTTGTGACCAACTATATTTATAATACATTGCTATTGGAGCAAAACCATTTGCCCCTTCTTTTGTTCCAATGGCTACATATCCTGTTTGTCCCGAGCTTGTATCTTTTTTGATAGTATATCCGGATGTAGCATAAGCACTATTACCAAAAGTGTCTATCCCATTTATAGAATAAAGAATTTCAGTACCCAAGACAAATGAAGGAATAACAGTCCGCCATAAAGAATCGCCTGAAATGGATCCCATTAATAAAGAGTCTGTTTTAATAACCATTCCATTATTTATCGCAGTATATTTTAACCAGGGTTTTTTAATCGGAGCGGAAGTGGTACTTGCTACTATTGCATTAATGGTAAAGGGGCCTGTATTATAAACGGCATCTTTTTGTATGGGATGAATAAATTTTACAATAGGGGGACTCAAGGTAGAAGATGCTGCTTTAATTTCTAAATTATCCAGCAACCATCCATAGGAAATATTTGTACCAAGGGTATTTCCACGGGTTAAAATGAAACGAAATTGCACAATTTCACCTCCAACAGAATCACTCAGATCAAATATTTCTTCTTTCCACCAGGATTGCTTGGGTTGTGCTGTACTGTCATTGGGCTCCCACTCTGAATAACTTTTGGAATTAAATCCTAAAGTAAGGCGATAACTTATATTTCCTTTGTATGCACTAGCCCATAGAGGTTTCCAATCCCGCATGACACCGGCTCCTTTACTTGTTCGGTATTCGATACGTGCGATATCTTGCGGGGAAATTTTACATATATGGCTAAACCGGAACTGTACGTGATTGTAAAGGGTGAAATCATAAGTTTGAGTTGTTAAAATAACGGAATCTCCCATCATGTTAGGAACCATAGCCCAATAAGAATTGGGAGCGCTATAGGAATAGACACTATTGGTTTGCCACGAATTAGGGGGCTGTTGGGTAAATGCTACCGAACCGTCAAAATTCTCCGTTATAAGCATCGGAGACTGAGACATTGCCTGTTGCATAAAAAGAAAAATTCCAAATAGGAAAAATAAATACCTTTTCATATTAAACTTAGTTTTGATTAAATAATAAATGCTTTTCATAATGAATAAATTTTGAACACAAAAATACAACAATAAGAAAATCGGATAAAACTATTTCCGTGACAAAATGTGACCTTTTTATGACAAAATGTGACCTTTCAAGAAAGATATTTTGTGTTAATACCTTTTAATCACTTGTGGAGGGATGATTTTATTGTGTTTAATAGATAATCATATAAATCGGTTGTTTCTATATTCATCTTTTTCGCAAGCCGTTCTTTTCTTTTCCTATATGTGTCGGATGTAATATTTAATAGATGGGCTATTTTTTTTGTATCTAAGTAAAGGTATATATAGGATAGTAAACGTATATCATCAGCATTCAAATTAGGATGCTCACCTTTCAATAAGGAAAAGAGGGTAGGGTTGATTTGCTGGAAATCTACCACGAAATTATCTAATTCTGCCGAATCTTTTAATTGTATCTTTAGTTTCCGGATCATGGATGCTACTATTGGGTTTTCACTGTAATCGGGAATTTCAGACAAAGTACTGATAATTTCTTTAATTAATTTATTCCTGTTTGACTGAAATAATGCTTTTGCTACAAGTTGATTATTTTTCAGTTCTATTTCATTGCTTAACCGCTCTTGTTCCAGCAAAGTAAAGGTTTCCTGTTCTTTTAGTTGTTGCTCAAGCAATAATTTATCATTTTTCTCTTCTTTCAGTTCAAGTTCGATAATTTTTTGTTTATTCTCTGTTATTATTTTCCGTTGTTTATTCCTGATGGATTGAACCCGCAATAACCAAAAAAGAGTAATGGTAAGGATAAAAATAGATAAGATTATCACAATAAAAAGGAGTCGCTCCGACCTTTGCTTTGCCTTGTTTTCTACTAATTCTTTTTCGGTATTTAACAGATCAAATCGAGTTTGATTATTGAGGGTTTGGGCTCTGTCGTTTAACTTTACCAAAGAATCTTTTGCACAGACCATAGAATCAAGATATTGCAATGACAATAAATAAGAATTGTTTTCTTTATATACATTAGATAATTGTTGGTATAAGGGAATTTTTATTAAAAGACTGGATGTTTTATTTAAACCATCCTTTGCATAGTGAATAGATTTCGGAATATCTTTTTTCCCTTGATATACTTTGGATAAAGTCAATAAACACTCTGCTATAGGATCGTTATATTTTTTATGAGAGTGCGTTTCCAATATTTCCAAAAGTAATTTTTCTGCTTCCGCATATTTTTTCTTTAAGTATAGGTTTCTCCCTTTTTCATGATGCGTGTTGATCCAGGAAATGGTATCATTTGGACGATATTTGAAACTAGTGATTGCCAGATCTAAATATTTTTCTGCTAAATCCAGATCACCTGTTTCATTAGCAAGAAAGCCTAAGTTTCCCGCAAATTTTCCCATCCTTGCACTATCATTAAGCAGTACTGCCCCTTCGTATGCTTTTCCAATATATTCTTTGGCTTTCTCTATTTCATCAGTAGCATAATATATATGTGATATGTTGTTTAAAATTCGTATTTCCTGTAGCTTGTCTGAAGTTTGTATTGCTAATTTATAACTTTCTATAAAGTATTCTAATGATTTGTCATAATTTAAGATCATCGCATACATTAACCCGATATTATGAAGTGTCCTCAATTGAAGATCTGTCCAATTATTATTTTCAATAACAGGTTTTATTTCCAATAAGATTTCAAGGGATTTTACATAATTCTCGTTTATCCGTTCAATTTCAGCTAATCGTAGTTGTTCTTCGCAATAGGATCGGGTATTTCCAAAACCAATAGTATAAGTACATATAATAAGTGAAAAGAACAAGATAAATTTATAAAAGAGAGTGAATTTCATATAATAACCGGTTTAATAAAACAGAGTGCAAATATATGGAAAAATATAAAATACTTACAGGTTAATAAGAAGATAATTATCAACTTGCATTATTTGAAATTGCCAAAAGTTAAAGGAATAAGAAGTTAGTTACTTTAAGATATTAAGATGTTAAGCTTTTAAGTTATTAAATGATGGCAATATATTGGCCGATAGTATTATTGCAAGGCACAAAGTACCCGGATGCGAAGCAAGTGAGAGCATCAAACGCAGTGAGATAATCCTTGTCATTGATATCGGAAGTAACAAAAAAAGGCTGCCGGGGAGGCAGCCAAAATTTGAATTATGAAAAAGATTTTATCGTTTGATGCTCATTCGCTTTGTAATTCGCTGACCGTTAAATTCCATCGAATACATATAAATACCCGATGATAACGCGGAAGTATTTATTTCTATACTTTGATACCCCTGTTCCGATTGGATTACCTTATTGTACAGTATCTGACCGTTCATATTATGAATACGGAAAATAACTTCCCCGGATTGAGGAATACGATAACCTATCATTGTACTATTTGTTGATGGATTAGGGGTATTTTGGCCCATATAGAAAACAGATTGATTAATTGTTTGAGTTCCTACACCTGTGTAATCGGTTATACGTTTTGTTCGTAAAGTATCATTATGTGCATAATTATCCAGAGAGCTTCCGGTTCCATTAGTAACAAATACCGTTATATAGTAGATGGAATCATTGGGCACAATATATTGGTTATTGAGTGTATGTTGTATTGTCTTTAATGTTCCAATGGAAGGCCCGGCCTCTGTGAATGTAGATTTTACTTCTCCTTTGGAATCTTCTATCATAACATTAATATTTACATTTGTAAAGGATTTAACATCACTTTTGTTTTCCAAAGAAACTTCGATATTGATATTGGATCCTACTTTATCGATTTGTTCGTTAGGTTTATCAATGTTAACGACAGCGATATCGTCTATGTCCACACATTCGGTTATAGATGCCTGATTGTTTACAAAGGCGGAATCACAAGGTAAATAAGCAGTAGCAAATACTTGATAATTTGCATTCCATGGGATCGTATAATTATTTTTAAAATCATATACAATGGTCTTTCCGGGGGCAATGCTTTCCGATAATATTTCTTTACTTAAGAAATATAGAGAAGATCTTGCTTCTCCCGTATCAATTTGTAGAATTAACTCAATACTGGGGATATCCATATTTCCTGTATTTTTAATTGTTACTGCTTGAGATATTAACGACCCGGCTAAGGCACAATTGGTACTTCCTCCTGATGCTCTTGAAAGTGCGATCTCTATCTTCGGATTAATTTCAATTTTGATTGTTGTAGTATCATCCTTCCGGTTAAAATCCGATGCCAATGTACTTATATATGCTTTCATATCATAAATTCCTTTTTTAGAAAAATCGAAATCAGAAGTAATAATAATAGTATCTGTTTTTAATCCATTCATTGTTCCACTCAAAGAATAGGTGAGTTTATCTTTGACAGTCCCATTAATATCTATATGTAATTCCATCGGGGCATTTGTAAAATCAATCTTTTGATTGGTGGTATTTGAAAGTACTACCTTTAATTCATGCTCTGTTAAATCATCGCATACCGAAAGCTCAGGCAATAATATTGTATCGAGAGAAAGGTTTTGACTTGAGGTAATGGTGATACGGTCGATATATTGGGTCACATCTCCATCACGGGATTTCTCCATCGCTTCAAATACGAGAAATACACATTGATTTATGGCAAATGACGGTAACTCTGTAGTATATTCTTTCCATCCATAAACAGGATTGTATTTTGTTAAGGGGAAAAGAGTTGTGTAGGTTGTACCTCCGTCTATAGTAATATTTACATCTGTATAATCATCTCCGGGAATAGTATCATGGAAGTACCAGAAAGATAAAGAAGGATCAATGGTTCTGCTCAGATCCAATTGCCGTGTAGAAAGAATTGATGTAGCTCCCGGAGTGCCGGAGAAAGATATCATTCCCGTTCCAAATACAGGTTTGACTACTGTATCCGCTCCAATTCCCTGAGGTATGACAGTCCATTTGTTATTGGTGTTGTTTCCTGTTATGATAAAGCCCATTGGTGTTGGTGAACTGAAATCTTCATCAACAGGCAGGCCGAATTTTCCTGATATATAATTTAACGATAGCGTATCATCGTAAATAATATTATCTACAGGGCTGTCTACCCATGTTGTAATATCATATTGTCCGGCTACCATAATAGGTAATAAATTGGTTATTTCTATTGTTGTATCTTTTCCCGATTTTAGCTTCCCTGAAGTTAGAATGGTCTCTTTATAAAATGGTTCCGGACTGGTTATCTTTAAGCTTAGTTTTATTTGATCTTGAGAGAAATCATAATCGTTTTCTCCCATATTCTTTAATACTATTTTTACTGAAGCATAATCAGGGGTACAGAAAATCTCTTCAGGCATAATTTCTTCAATAGATAAAATACTCAGATTATAGCCTGAATATCTTTCCCCCAGGGGATTAAACTTGAGATAAGTAGAATCTATTAATGTAATAGTATTTCCTACAGTATCATGTATAGTCATCGAATAAATTATTTTTGCTCCATAATATTGTTTGGGAACAGCAGCGGTCCATAACCCGTTGGAATAATATAAAGGGATGGTGTCTTTAAATACCGTATCGGAAATAATTGTCCTGATTTCCATTTGTGGAGTAGTTATTGTTGCTCCTGATCCATCCATTATTTTTGTATAGATATTGAAGGAAAGTTGATCAATAGTATCTGCAATGAAAGGAGCTGCAAAGTTTGCTAAAGGAACATTATAACATATGGCAGTAATTGTATCACCATTATAAGGTGTATTATTAACGGAATCTATCCATACCTCGATCTTATTGGTATCTTGTGTAATAGTGAATAAATTCATCATAAAATTAATATTTTCTCCATATTCTAAAGAAGTAGAGGTGCTCCATGTATAAGGAGTTTGAGGTACATCATTTAATATCCATTTTAAAGTAAGATTATTTACAGAAATAAAGCTTTTATTTGTTACAGCTGTTTGTACTAACTGGTCCATATTTAAGACGGTTTCATTTTTCCAGTTATAATGATTAAGAACAACATTTAAAACATCAGATGCGCTAAAATTATCAAAACTATATGCTCCCATTGCTGTAATTTGCTGCCGGGAAGTTCCTTCAATATCTGTTTTGATATCAGGATGGGCAAGGCATTTGAACGGATTGTAATCAGATAGTTTTAAATTGATAGTACTATCAATGAAATCAGGAAGAATATTTACAGATAGAACATCTGTACTTACAGTTTTTCTCCATGTGTTTAAATTGCCAATACCAACAGGAGTAGTTCCGATACCCCCAATGTATTGCGGAGCAGAGTAATTGTTTGAGTTAATATCCCATTGCGACAAATAGGTAGTTCCTGCAAGGAGTATAGGATATGCACCGGATGAATTCATTGTAATGATGTTATTTTTTACCTCCAGCTTGTTGTTTGTATTTCCTATACTTATCCCGTTTGCGGAAGATGTTCCTCCGACATAAATAGAATTATGCAGAACTTTAACATTAGAGTTACTAATAGATAATCCGTATTGTATATTTATTGTAGCAGTTGGATAGATGATAATTTCATTATTAGCAACCAAACCCGGTACGGTAGTATTATTATTAAAACTGGACAGGCCTATTCCCGTAGGGCTAATAATCTTCATATTACGTTGAATTACTTTATTACCAATAACATTTCCATTACTGTTACTTATAGATACACCAGTCCAATATTCGGATATATTGGTATCTAATATCCTGGTTAATATATTATTGTTTTCCAGAAGTATTCCATCAATATAACTTAAATATACTGCTTGCTGATGTTGACTGGAAATAGTGTTATTAGCCAGAATAACATTTTTGGTATAATTCGTACTGCCACCTTGTAAGAAAATACCATAAAATCCTCCTTGGATTAGGTTGTTTGTAATAAAAAGACTATCGGAACCGGTATTGGCAGGTTTATAAAAACCATAATATCGGGCATAAGTGTTGGAGGCGGAATCTAACAAAATAGCGCAATTATCGATAAGCAAATTAGTACATGCACTTAGAGAAATACCATCTCCTTTTTTTGCATCAATAGTGATCTTACTAAAACCAAAATTTCGCACATTATTCAATGTGATGACATTTCCTGAGGCGAGTTGGAATACCACACTATCACGGTGTCCTGCTTTGGATGTTATGGTCAGCCTGTAAGGCCCCATGATATCTCCGAAATTAGAAAACGTTAATCCTTGCGTATAGATTTTGCTTGCCAACTGAAAATCCACATCTCCTGCTGCCCCGCAATAACCAAGGGTATTGAATGCTTCATCCAGGCTCTCAAAATATTCTCCTGCACCAACGGTGTATCCTCCCTGTAAAGGCGAGCATACCTGTAAAGAGATGCTTATCGTATCATCATTGGGATATTGGTCGATTAATTCCCCCGCATTTAAGTTATTAATCCAGGCAGTTATTGAAAAAGTAGATGCAGGATAAATTATTCTATCCAAGGCTATTGTATCTATCTTACCTTGTGGAATCTGTACTGATTTTGTGACAGATGACTGTTCCTGCCCGTTGAAAATCCAACCGAAATTGATTTCTGTAATTGTCGTTGTTCCTGTGTTGATCAGTATTACTCTAACGGAGTCGTTTTGTCCCGTAATTGAACCTATCCGTAGTCCTGTAAATTCAGTTAACATGGCGTTACCGGTAAAGGAAGGAATAGCTTCATGACAACCCATAGTTGTAATTGCTCCTGTCCGGACACGCTTATTTATATCATAATAGACCGGAGAAAGAATACTGCATGATATGCCGGTAGAATCATTTACATTTAGATGAAGATTCGGATTTAAGAGTCGGGGAGGGGATTTTCTTGAGGCAGTATCTGTTGTGACTGTTTGTTTCCATGTTGACAAATCCGAAGCAACGGTTCCCGATACATATCCGACGTTAGCCTGTCCCCAGTAATTATTGGAATTGATATCCCATTGCGACAAATAGGTTTTTCCGGCAAGATACATGGGATATGAAGTTGATGACGTCGTTACAATATTATTGTTTTTAATTTCCAGATGAACATTATTATTTTCAATATGGATTCCTTTAGCGGCAGCACTACCTCCGATATAAATGGAGTTATGCAAAATCTTTGCATTTGAGTTAACATTATATATGCCTGTACCTGTTGCATTTATAATTATTTCGTTGTTGGCAACCAATCCCATTTCTTTGCTGTTATGGTATCTGTTTAAATATATACCGGTTTGAGAAGTTATAATTGTGGCACGTTGACGGATTTTATTACCAATCACATTTCCGCTACTGTATTCCATATTTATTCCTCCCCAAGACGATCCGGCATTATTGATTCTACTTACTATTGTATTATATGATATGCTTATACAATCCGTATTTTTTGGATATATTCCGTAATAATATTGATTAGATAGAATATTACTGTCTATAGCCACATTTTCAATATGTTTTGTGGCATTTCCATCTAAGTATATTCCATAATATCCTCCGTTTAGAAAATTGTTCCAAATGCGAATATTGCTAACTATATCTGAAATTATCCCTTTATATATGGCTGCATGTGGATTAGAAGATATTGAATCAACAAAAATAGCACAATTGTTAATCGCAATATTCTTACAATTATTTAAAAGTTCGACACCATGAGTTCCATTAGAGGCAGCATCAATCGTAATTGCTTCAAAAGTAAGATTACTGGCATCCTTTAGGGTTATACCCACTCCACTTGTTTTAAGCATTACGCTATCTCGGTGTTTTGCTTTTGATGTTATGGTTAAAATATGAGAGCCCATTACCGATCCGAAATCCTGTATTTTCCAATTTTTAGTATAAGTACCACTTATTAATCCAAGTTGGATATCATCTGTTGCACCGCAAGTATTAATTACATTGAGTGCTTGAGACAAATCTTCAAAATTTCCTCCGATACCAACAGTGTATTCTCCGCTTAAGCCGGAAGAACAAATATAGGTAGAAATGCTTACCGTATCATCGTCGGGATGTTGATCTATTAAAGATCCTGCATTTAAGTGGTTAATCCACACCGTTGTAATAAATGGAAGGGAAGGATAAAGAATTTTATTCAGGGTGATGGTGTCTTGCTTCCCTTGTGGAATTGAAACTGATTTTGGAACGGATTGTTGCGTAACTCCGTTAAATGACCAACCTAGGTTGACCTCCGTTATTGTTGTGGCACCTAAATTAACCAATACTACTTTAACAGAGTCGCTTTGACCGGAAATAGATCCGTCTCTTAATCCAATGATTTCTGCCAGCATAGCATTCCCATTTAAAGACGGTATTCCTTCATAACAACCCATTGTGGTAATTGTGGTCCTGCTATTCATCTCTATATCGTTATGAACCGGAGAAATAGCCTCACACATTAATTTTGTATAATCGGATAATTTTAAATCGGTTGTATTATTAATAAAATCAGGAGAAATATTTGTAGATTTTACATCTGTAGCGATTAACTGTCTCCAAGTATTCCAATCCGTAATATTAGTAGAGAGAGTCCCCCCAATATATATAGGAGCATAATAATTATTTGAATTAATATCCCAATTACCGGCATTTGTCGTTTGGAAAAAATACATGGGATATGCCGTTGATGATTCCATTGAAATAAGATTATTTTTTATTTCCAAATGGATTCGATCTTGAGATATGGATATTCCTTTTGATGCGCCGATTCCTCCGACATAAATAGAATTATGAAGGATTCGGGCATTTGAATTACTTACATATATCCCTCCTTCGTATGCGGTGGAACTACTGACAATAACTTCATTATTTGCAACTATCCCCGGTGTGCTGGAGGAGGTGTTGGCGTGATAATATTGCAAAGATATACCATAAGGATATGTTGTAGTGATGTTTCGCTGATGTATTTTATTGTATTGAATATTTCCATTACTATAATGCATATATATAGCGTGGTACAAACCGTCAAAAGATACATTGCTTGATATTGTATTTGAGTATATACTTAAAGAATTAGCATATTGTTGAAATATTCCATATTGAGATTGATTAGAAATGACATTACTGTCTATAATAACATTATTGATATAATCTGTAGGGAATCCTTGTAAGAAAATTCCGGAATGCCCTCCCTCCAATAAGCAGTTTTTAATACTAAGGCCATCAAGCATATAATCTATATTTTCTTTGTAAACAGGACAACTTTTAGAATTATTTGTCAGGTTAACTAAAATCTTACAATTATTAATCTCAAGATTAGCACAACTATCTAAAATCCGGATGCCATGGGTTCCATTTTGCATATCAATAGTAATAGCTTTGAAAATGATATTCTGCGTTTTTTCCAGTGTAATACCTGCATCCCAATAAGGTTTAAAAATCACACTGTCTCTATGTCCTGCTTTTGATGTAATGGTCAGGTTGTAGAATCCTGTAAAATTCCTGAAATCAGAAAATATCAAATTTCTATTGTATGTGCCACTCGCTAAAAGTAGGGTTACGTCATCGGCAACACCGCAAGTATTAATAAACTTGAATGCTTCGTTTAACTCGGAAAAATCTTCACCTTTACCGACAGTATATGTTCCGGCTAAACCCGAAGGGCAAAGAAAAACAGAAGTTGTTAAAGTATCATCATTTGGAAATTCGTCAATCAATCCTCCTGTATTTAGTTGTTCAATCCAAACAGATATTGTAAAAGGTGTTTGAGGATAAGTAATTCTATCCAATGTAATGGTGTCTGCTTTTCCTGGGGGTAACGTAACTGCTTTTGTAAAAGTCTGAGAAGCTCCATTGAATAACCAAGCCAAATCTATATCTGTAATGGTAGTTGTTCCTGCATTGACTAGTACAACCTTAATAGAATCGGTTTGCCCTGTAACGAAACCTTCTCTGAGCCCAATAATCTCTGTTAGCATAGCATTCTCTGTAAGGGATGGGAAAGCTTCATAGCATCCCATTGTAGTATTCCCTCTTGTACGTGTTTTTCCGTTGATATCAGTATAAACCGGTGGAATAATCTCACATATTAATCCAGTAGGATCAGCTACATTTAAATTGCTTGCCGGATTACTCGAATATCTGGGAGTAGATTTTACGGAAGAGACATCTGTAGTTAATGTATGTTTCCATATTGTTAGATCAGAAATAGTGGATCCCAAGAAATATCCGACATTTTTTTGAGCATAGTAATTATTAGAATTAATATCGTACGAAGAAATATTTGTAATATATAAAGGACAAGCTGATGTGGACGACGGATCTGTAGATATATTATTATTTTTTATTGCCACATGACCATCATTGTTATTAATAAATATTCCTTTTATGGAACCGGTTCCCCAAGTAAAAATGGAATTATGAAAGACTTTAGCATTGGATTCAATTATATGGATACCGGAATATGAATGGTTTGTGGCCGATCCTTTTGTAATAATTTCATTATTAGCAATTAGCCCTGTTGTTTTTGATTTAGAATTATTGCAGTAATAACTTAGATATATACCACTAGGTTGTGTTATAGTTGTATATTGTTGTTGTATTTTATTATTTGTAATATTCCCGTTAGCCCTATCCATATAAATACCACGCCAATTTATATCCGCTGGTTCGTTTGATCTACTTATAAGCGAATTAGAAGAAATACTCTTACAGTCTACATAATTTAGATAGATCGGATATGAATATTGTGCGGGTATTGTATTATTGTCAATAATGACATTTGTGATGTAGTTTGAATTACTTCCTTGAAGGTAAACCCCATAACAACCGCTATTCAATAGATTATTTGTAATACGAAGGCCGTCTAATGTATCGGTTCCCGACCTGTAAATAGCGGCAACTTTAGAAGTAGAAGGTGAGTTTTGTTCAACTATAATATTACAATTGTCAACAACAACATTGGAACATCCGTTAAGAATTTGGATAGCATGAGCTTTTGCATTTAATGCAAGAATTGTAAGATGCTGAAACTCTATATTTGATGTATTTCTGATTAAGATGGCCACATCGGATGATGGTTGAAGATTTACAGCATTTCTGTTTTTTGCTTGCGAAGTGATGGTTAATTTATGTGGCCCCATTATATTTTTCAGGTCTAAAAATGCCCAATTTTCAACATAGGGCGGCCCGCTTATCAGTTGAAATTCGATATCATCGTTTGCTCCGCAGAGTTTTAAATTCTCAATTGCCTGACTGATAGTTTCAATTGTTTGTCCTGTGCCTATAAGATACGTTCCTCCAAAGGCAGAATTGCAAATGGGGACAAAAGTGCTTATTGTATCATCATTAGGATATAAATCTGTGATTGTTCCCAAATTATCAATCCATGCTTTTACTGTAAAAGAAGATGAAGGATAAATAATTTTGCCTAATGTAATGGTATCTGTTCCTCCTTTTGTTATGGATGTTGGTTTCGTAACAGTTTGTGTAGTTCCGTTGTAAGACCAGCTTAGTTGAACATTTGTAATTGTAGAAGTACCTGTATTGAGTAATACCGCTTTAAGGGAATCTTCTTCATTTACTATAGACCCTTCCCTTAATCCGATAATATGTAACATCATAGCTCCTTCATTGGATACAATGCCCTCATAACATCCCATTGTAGTTAATTTACCTGGCCGGGAGGTTCTGGTTATGTCATCGGTAACGGATACAATAGTATCACAAACTAAATTTGTATATGTATTTAGTCTTAAATCAGTAGCCGGATTTATAAAACCCGGGAAGAAATTAATAGAATTGGAATCTGTAAGTACTTCGGATTTCCATATAGATAAATCACTGTATCCGTTGCCAATGTATCCAAAATTAAGACCGGAGGAATAATAACAATTACTGTTTATTTGTTGAAATACAGGGTTTAGGGATTGATAGGTATGGCAATATATGGCATAGGAGGTAAACTTGCTTCCTCCATTGGCAATAAAGATATTATTTTTTATGGTTGCATTCCAGTATGTGTTGTTGTCAATATTCCAATAAAAGGATTGGAAATTTGTTCCTCCTGACCCTGTAAGTAAAATTGTATTGTGAAATAATTCTGTTGTCTTAGGGTATTCAAAGTCTATTCCGCGTGTTGTTGCCGCTTTTGAATTCAGATATATTTCATTATTTGCAATAAATGCATTGTCAATATTCGAAATTGCCATTCCTTTTAATGCAGTTGTGATATTTACATTGTCTGATGAAATTCGATTTCTGACAATATTGCCCCCATCATTTATTTCTAAATAGATGCCTTTTCTGGATATTCCAGTCCAATTTATTCCTGTTGATGATCCGGAGGAAATTGTATTATCGGAAATACTTTTGGTTTTTGTGTTTTCCAGATAAATTCCGTAATAATATGAATTGGTGATTACATTGCTGTCAATGGTTACGTTTGTTCCTAATAAGTTTGAGGTTCCTCCGTTGATATAAATACTTCCGTATCCCCCTTCTATTTGATTATTTATTATTGAAAGATTATCAATAAAGTCAGTCAAATTGGCGGATCTGTATATACCGCAGGCTGTTTCTGCTGATGCGGTAGGATTGGCTTTTATATTACAATCCCGAATGACAACATTGGTGCAATTAGATAACAATTGTATCCCGTGCGTGTTACTCGTAGTTGCATCAATTGTAATATCTTTGAATATAATATTTCTTGTATTTTCTATTGTAATGGCAACTCCTGAACTTGGTTTCAAGATTACACTGTCTCGATGCCCTTTTTCAGATGTAATGGTTAATGTGTAAGGCCAAATCATTTTATCAAGGTCGGAAAACACCCAGTTTTGATCATATGTTCCACTGGGAATCCGTAAGGTGATATTGTCATTTATACTGCATTCATTGATCATATTAAAGAAGTCGCTCATATGGTCGAAATCTTTTCCCGGTGCAATAATATAGTTTCCACCTAACCTATTATTACATCCATAGATAATGGAGGACAAGGTGTCATCATAGGAGATAGAATCTGTTTTTCCATTTGGCATTGAGGTCCAGACAAGTAATGAATCATGTTTATCTAATCGAGGAATGAAATAGCCGATAGTATCTTGCTTTTCAAAATCCCAAGGCAGATTCCCTTTCCATTTATATAAATTTGGTGTTTCACCATTAACAGACCAATAGATGTCAGCAGAATCTAAATTTAACTTTCCTTCATTACGGATAGTAACAACAACAGGGTTGGGAACGCCGGCAATTGTGGTAGCATACGTCGGATTATCAATGGAAATTAATGAGGTAGAATTGGATAATGTATTCTCAATAATATGAAATCGTGCATCCGGACGTGTTCTGGTTAAGGTTCCGGAATACATTTTGGCATCGGAAAAACTGCTAGACGCAGATTCGTATATTGCCATATCCGAATTCATTGCTGTTCCAGAGAATTGTATTCCATTGGTATAGTTACCGTATTCGTTATTCCAATACACTAATAGATTCTTTCCGGGAGGTAAGAAAAAAGGTTGTATCAAATCAATTTCTACCCATCCTTCGCTTGATGTTGTAATACTTCCTTGCCATACTTTGGTTGCATTTCCCGAAGTAGGATCTTCGTATCCTGAATAGACAATATTATCGTTTACTACCTTAAAATAACAGGTTTGGTTTGTATAAGTATAATTCGGTCGTGAGCCATTGAAAAAACGCCATGCTAATTTAGTAATAGACCCTCCTAATGAAAAGGGGCTGATTTCTTCTGCCAAATATAATTGACGCGACCAACTATAATTATTGCGAGTGTATATAGGTGAATAGTCCGTATAAGTTGTATTCTTCCCTACAATAATAGAATTTTCTCCCCGCGCTTCTTTTATAAGGAATCCGGAATATTCTGTTGCATAATTTCCTGCAATATCTTCTCCTGTAATGGAATAAACAATTTCTGTACCGGCCATGAATTGAGGAATGGTTGCTTCCCATATTGAATCGCCTGATATATTATTCATTAATATGAAATCTGTTGCGATATGTATACCGTCTTTTTTAGCGGTATATTTCAACAATGGATTTTTAATAGGTGTAATGCTTGTTGTTTTTACTTTTGCATTAATTGTAAACGGACCGGTACTATAAACGTCGCCTTTTATTAAGGGAGAGTTAAAATGTACAATGGGAATTGTTATAGGTTCGGTTGAGGCGATGATTTCAAAATTATCCAATAGCCAACCATATGAAATCTGTGTTCCTGCAGTATTTCCACGTTTTAGAATAAATCTGAATTGAGCTTCTTCATCCAGTCCGACTTCAAAGCTCATATCGAAAAGTTCTTCTTTCCACCAAACCTGGGAGGGAAGAGCAATACTATCGATTTCCTTCCATTCGGAGTAACTTTTTGCATTAAATCCGGTCGTATTATAATTGGATGCTTTTCCCATATATGCAGATGCAGGTATAGCTTTCCATACTTCGGATTTTCTTTTATACTCTATACGAACAATATCTTGTGGTGATATTTTACAAATATGGTTAAATCGAAGCAGTATATTGGAATAACCGCCTGCACGAAAATTATATAAAGGAGTTGTTAGTATAATAGAGTCTCCAGTTTTGTTTGGAACAGTTCCGATATATGAGTTTGGAGAACTTGTATAATATTTTGTGTTTATCTTCCATGAGGAAGCAGGTGAAGACTGAAAATTAACAGAACCTGCATCAAAGTTTTGTTGGGTAAATACAATAGCCTGAGAGTTAACTTTCTGGCTTAGAAAGAAGATTCCTAGTAAAAAAATCAAATATTTCTTCATCATAATAAATTTTATTTTAATTAAATCATTATTAAACAAATGCTTCCTCATAATATTTTGTTATTAAGTTTTTATTTTTATTTTGATCATTTAGTTTGAGCGCATTAAAATGAAAAACAAAAATAAATTAAATTAATTCTGCAATTGATTTTATTGAGGAGACAAAAAGTGACGGGAAAGGAGACAAAAGGTGACAAAAGTTAATAAAAGTTAAGCAAAATTAGATGTATTTTTCAGGATATGAATAAAAGAGAATAATTGAGAGATAATTATACTATGTTAATCAAGTAATTATAAAGAAAAGAAGTTTCTACCTCCATTTTATTTGCAATCCGTTGTTTTTTCTTTTTGCATGAATCAAAAGTTATGTTCAACAGCGAGGCAACCTCTTTTGTATTTAATCCCAGGTAGATATAAGTTAATAAACGTATGTCATTTGCTGTCAGGTAAGGATGTTTTTCTTTTAGGACAGATAAAAATGTAGGATTAACTTGTTCGAAGTGAGTAAGAAAACTATCCCATTCGGAAGGAGTTTTTACTTGCATCTCTAATTGTTTGATAACAGAATCCAATGAAGCATTTGTTATTTGATTAGAGACTTCGGAAAGTGTATTTATAATTCCTTCTACCAATTCATTTTTATTGGATTGAAATAAAGCTTTTGTAGTTAGTTGCCTGTTTTTTAATTCTAATTCATTGTTTAATTGTTCTTGTTTTAACAATGCCAATGCTTCTTGTTCCTTTAACTGCTGCTCGAGAAGTAATTTTTCGTTTATTTCATTATTAAGGCGTTCCTGCTCCAATAATGCGAATGTTTCCTGTTCTTTCAGTTGTTGTTCGAGCAATAATTTTTCATTTTTCTCCTTTTCCAATTCAAGCTCTATGATCTTTCTTTTATTTTCTGCAATTTCTTGCTTATTTTCTGCAATGACTTTCTGTTGTTTGTTTCTTGCCGATTGTATACGGAGTAACCATATTAATATTAATGCAAGAATAACAATAAAAACAATGACCCATATAAATAAAATTCGTTCCGACCTTTGCCTAGCTTTATTTTCCGCTAATTCTTTTTCGGAATTGAGGAGGTCGAATCGCATTTGGCTATTTGCTACTTGGTTCATGTTGTTTATTTTAACCAATGAGTCTTTCGCTATTATCAATGAATCTTGATAAAGAAGCGCCTGAAGTGGGGAATTATTCATTCTATAAGAATTTGATAATTCTTCATATAAAGATATCTTCATTGATAAATTAGGATTTCTACTCAAGCCTTCTTTTAAATAGTAAATAGATTTTTGAATATTACCTGTTTCTTGATATATTTTAGATAGTGTTAGTAAAAAATAGGTTGTATAGGTATCATATTTTTTTGAGGGATATTTCTCCAATGATTCTAAAAGCAGTTTTTCAGCTTCAGAATATCTTTTCCTTAAATATAGATTTTTCCCTTTCTCAAGATAGGTATTGATTAAAGAAACCGTATCATGCAATCGATAACCGGTTGTTGCAATGGCTATATCTATATATTTTTCAGCTAAATCAAGATCGCCCATTTCATTGGCGATAAAACCCATATTGGCTGCAAATTTTCCAATTCTCATTGTATCACGAATCTGCACAACCCCTTCATAGGCTTTTTCGATATATTCTTTGGCTTTCTCTATTTCATTAGTTGCAAAATATACATTTGCTATGTTATTTAGGATTCTTATTTCCTGAAGTTTATCCGAATTCTTTATTGCTAATTGATAACTCTCTATAAAGTATTCCAATGATTTGTCATAATTTAAAATCATCGCATACATTAACCCGATATTATGAAGTGTCCTTAATTGAAGATCTGCCCAATTATTATTTTCAATAACAGGTTTTATTTCCAATAAGATTTCAAGGGATTTCACATAATTCTCGTTTATCCGTTCATTTTCGGCTAATTGTAATTGATTTTCATAATAGGAACGATTTTCTCCATATGCGAAGCTGGAAATATATACAATAAGGAAAAAACATATAATAATCTTACAGAAAAAATCAGACTTCATGATAGTAGTTAATCGAATAAATGGAATACAAATATAACGAAAAATATTGAATATTATTTATTTTATATATATATTTTCTTTTTACTTTAGATTAATTTTTCATGATCTGATACTTTTTCAATTCATCAATGAAACTATTGAAGTGTATTAATAAAAAGGGCTGCCGGAGAGGCAGCCACAATTTGAATTATGAAAAAGATTTTTTTTCATCGTTTTACGCTCATGCGTTTTACTATATGCTGACCCTTATATTTTATCGAATACAGATAGATTCCTGCAGATAAAGCTGATGTATTGATTTCTATTGTATTTGTTCCACTTTCCGATTCTACTGCCATGTTATACAATAACTGCCCTCTTACACTATGAATACGGAAAATAACCTCTCCCGATTCTGGAATACCATATATTATTGTTGTACTGTTACCGGCAGGGTTTGGAATGTTTTGTCCCATGCTGATTGTTAATCCTTCTATTTTCACTACATCAATATTATAATCTGTCTTGCGGGCAATCGTCATGGTATCGTTGTAGGTATAATCATCCTTGCTCGCTATGTATACCTTTATGATATATGCCGTATCTTCGGGCACCGTATATGCTCCCTGGAAGCTATATGGAACGGTCTCCTCATAACCAATATAGGGAATAGTTTCCGCAAAACGATTGATTTGATTGCCATCCATATCCATTATTTCTGCATAGATACCTACATTATTAAACTCATCCATATCACTGCTGTTTACAATGCTAGCAGTTATATTGATCTCATCTCCTACTTTGTCTTCATTACCGGACGGATTATCTATACTGAGGATATAGAGGTCTTTTATATTCACACACTCTGTTATGCTTTTAATGTCGCGTACCAATGTAGGATTACAAACCAGGGAGGCTTCCACATCTACGGCATAAGTTGCATCCCAGGGAACGGTATATTCATTAAACGTATATGTTTTCGAATCCCCGGGTAAGAGCGTATCAGAAATAAGGCCTGTTGCAGAGAATGTATAGGAATTGGATATGATATCCAGGTTCAGGTTACTACCCGGCAAATCCATATTCCCTGTATTTCTAACAACTACTTCCTGTTTTACCTCCATATCACCCGATACGCAATCACTGGTTCCTCCACTAACAGGTTTGATCTCAACCGACAAAGACGGGTTGACAACAATGGTAGCCCTGCTTGTGTCATTGCTGGTATAGCTATCCAGCGGAGTGGTTAAATATGCCATGGCTTTGTATGTTTCCTTTGTGAAGTTGAAACCGGCAGTTATTTCAAATGTATCCCTGCTGTTATTTGCCAATATGCCACTTCGTAGCGGGAGCGTAAACGACGGGTTGGTATTATTGTCTATGATATCCAATTTTATCCCTGTTGGTTGATTCCGGAAATTAATCTGCTGCGCGGTGGAATTCTCCAGTATTACTTTCCATGATTTGTTCTGCAAATCGCAGGCCGAAAGCTCCGAGGTAATAATACCGGCCACGCTAACATCCTGTTGGGATGTGATACGGATACGATCGATATATTGAACCACATTTTCTGTCATGACCATTGATTCGAAGAGTACACGTATACATTGCCCGTTGGTATAGGGGGACAAATCTACCTCGTAGTGTTTCCAGCCATATACCCTATCCTTTTTAAGCAAAGACAGTGGAGTATAGGTATTTCCACCCACCAGAATATTAACATCGGTGTAATCTTCCGATTTAACGGTGTCATGAAAATACCAGAATTCCAACGTGGGCTGCGCCGCATTTGTCAACTGCAACTGGCGGGTAGAAAGATAAGCCATGGCTCCCCGGCTTCCGGAAAACGACAGCACTTTGTTTCCGAATACGGGCCTTACTGCCGTATCGGCTCCTGTTCCTTGCATGATGGTGTCCCAACGATGCGTTGTGTTGCCTTTGGAAGTAAATACTAACGGTGATAGCCCATTACTGAAGTTCTCATCTACGGGAAGATATAAATGATCCGAAATATAAGTCCCCCTTATTGTATCATCATAAGCGATTCTATCCAGTGGGCTGTTCAAGCATACCTCTATATCATATATGCCGGGAACGAAAACAGGTAAACTATGGGTAACATCCACAACCATTGTTTCCCCTGGATTTAATACCCCTGCATTAATTACCGTACTTGTACTGAACGCAACCGGATTGGTTACCTTTACATGCAACGTAACATTGTCGGTATAAAAGTTATAGCTGAAAGAGCCCCAATTACTTAAAGCTACCTTGACCGAAGCATTGCCATCAGAACATAACGTATCTTCTTTATTTGCCGGCTCGATCAAAGACGTTAAACTCAAGTCAGGTTGGGTATAGAATTCGGAACGGCGTTCTACAATAAATCTCATATTAGGCCTTTTATCCTCCAACCATCCATTCCCGGTAGGAAAAACAGCGCCATAATTAAATACTGCCATATTGCGAATAGTTGTATAGCCCCAGGAGAGTTCTGTCTTTGTATTTACATTATTGTCGTCATTAACCCAATACACCAATAGGTTCATATTGGGAGGCAGTTCGAAAGGAACCGCCAGATTGAGTACATTCACGGAAGCAGCAAACAGCCTCGGGTCGCCCGACCAGATCAGCGTTGCTCCATCCTGTATGGGGTCTGTCCAGGTTAGATAGCTGGGGTCGGTTAAATCCTGATCCGGAACAGCCTTTAAATAAATAGATTGATCATAAAGGGTATATGTTGCAGGAGAAGAACCGTCGAATATAGCATATAATTCCCAGGACAGTTCGGTAATATAATGTGTGTGATTGGGTAATAATGCCATTTCGGAACTCAAATACAATGATTTTGACCAGCTTTTACCCTCATAAACATCCACAGGGGGAATTTTTGCAGCATTATCAGTGGATGTGCCGACACGTGTTTGCGAAGTACTGGAAGGCAGGAATGCCAAAAAGGTTGAATCTGTAATAGTATGGATATTTCCAACGGTATCTTCTATCGTTACCGAATAAATCACGGTACTGTTATAATATTGCTGGGGAACTTTGCCAATCCATTTCCCGTTATTGAGAGTCATGGGAATGGTGGTATAAAATATGTTACCTCCGTTTATTCTAGTCGTAACTTCCATTTGTGGAGGGGTTGCCGGCGCTCCGGAACGTGTAAAGATTTCAACAGGAACATCAAAAAACAACATTCCCAATGTATCCGTAATAAGGGGTTCTGCCAATTCCGATAGAGGAACATAATAACAGGAATCTGTCACTTTATTACTCTCTGAGGCATGGCCATTGACGGAACTTACCCATATTGTAACCTTACTTGAATCACGCGGAACGGCAAAGGAACCGATCTTAATACCAACCGTATCGTATATGCCCACCGGAGAAGAAGTTGTCCACTGATATGGCGTTTGAGGTATTCCATTCAGTTCCCATTCAAAAACAGCAGATGTAACAGGCATATTGCATGCATTTGTCAGTAATACTGCCATGGGCTGCTTCATGTTCAATACTGTTTTTTCCTGCCAGCCCTGTGATACTATTTCGACTTTTACCGTATTGGATACGCCCATGGTATAGGCTCCCATGGAAGTAAAGGGATACCGGGGCGACCCTTCGATATCGGTTCTGACATCCGCAAGAGACGGACATCTTAAAGGAGTGTAATCGGATAATTTCAAACTGCTTGCCTCGTTTACGAATGAAGGAAGTACCTGTACAGATGATACATCCGTGAGAACAACCTGCTTCCATGCAGACAAATTCATAATAGCTCCAGAGGCATATCCGATATACGAAGGAGCATAATAGTTGTTGGAATTGATATTGTATTGAGACAGATAAGAAGTTCCTTCAAGGTAGAGAGGATGTGCCGACGGGGGAAGACATACAATGTTGTTATTCCTTATTTCCAAACTGTTGCTTGTATTTGCTATGTATATACCTCTTGCATTACCACTACCTCCGGCATAAACAGAATTATGCAGTATACGGGCATTCGAAGCATGGGAGTATATCCCATGGAAGGTGCCGGTTGTGCCCAGGATAATTTCATTGTTAACCAGTGTAACCTGGAGGCAGGAATCCAGAAATATTCCTCTTGGAGTGGTTATGCTTGTTGAATTACGTTGCATAATCCGGTTTCCGGTGATGGGCCCCACACTATGCTTCATGGATATGCCGCGCCAATCGGGAGACAGGCTGCCACTCTGCCCGGACAATACCCTGTTGTAAGATACACTCTTGCAATTTGCATACAAAGGATAGATGCCGGAATAAAATTGATTTTCTAACCGGTTGCTGTCTATAACCACATTGCCAACCGGGTTGATGCCGCTTCCACGCAGATAAATCCCATAATATCCGCCATCGAGGAAATTATGGGTAATCCGAAGGCCGTCCACTTTACCGGTGGCTGTTTCTTTACAGATAAGATAAGATGTACTGTTTGTCTGGCTGCCTACGATCTGGCAATTGTTGATCACGATATTGGTACAGCCATCCAAAAACTCGATGCCGTGTGTGCCTGTTGTTACATCAATGGTAAGGCTGTCAAGGGTAAGATTGCTTATATTACTCAACGTGATGCCCACGCCGGACAACGGCTTAATAATTACATTCTCCCCGGGAGCAGAGGTTATGGCCAAGGTATAAGGCCCCATGACGGAACTAAAATCGGGAAGTACCAAATTCTCATTATACGTGCCCCCTTTCAACAGAAGCTGTATATCACCGGATACTCCGCACATCTTCATAAAATCGAATATGTTGTCTATGCTGCTATATTCTTCACCTTCTCCAAGAACATACGGGCCGGCAAAAAGGTTACAGACAAAGGTAGTTGTACTTACCGTATCATTATCAGGATATGGGTCTTGCTGGCCTCCTATATCGTTGATCCAGATTTTGGTAATAAGGTCATCCGCAGGATACGTTATTTCACCCAGTGTAATGGTGTCTCTTCCCATCCGGGGCAGTTGCATGTTTTTTGTTACTGTATTGGGCGATACCTGCCCGTTGAGCGACCAGCCAATATTGACTTCTTTGATTGTATCTGCTCCCGTATTGACCAATACTACCTTTAAGGAAGCGGTTTGTCCTGCTATTGAGCCGTCCTGTAAACCGATTATTTCTTCCAGCATTCCATTGGCAGGGAAAGGGGGAACTGCCTCATAACAACCCATGGTAGTTATCGTTCCTATCCGGAAGAATCCATCTATATCTTTCGGTACTGACGACAAAATGCTACACGTTAGTCCTGTCGTATCATTTAGCTGTAAACAGGAAGAAGAATCAACAAAATCAGGACGAATACTAACCGATTGCGTATCTGTGGTTATAGCCTTTACCCAGTCTGTCTTGTTTTTTATAATACCGCTGGCATATCCAATATTCCCATTCGATGCATAATAATTATTGGAGTTAACATCCAGGACTCCCGTAAAATCGTCGGTTTTTACAAGATAAATAGGGGATGCATTAGGAGATGTTGAAGTCACCATGACATTATTATTCTTTACTTCCACCGTATTTGCACTATTGCCTATATTTATTACTCTTGCAGCGCCGGTACCTCCAGCATAAATAGAATTATGTAGAATACGGGAATTGGAACTATTGGAGTGTATTCCACTATAGTAACCGCTTGCATTAATGATAATTTCATTATTGGCAACCAGCCCCATAGGATTGTCACCCCGATGATAATAACTCAAATATATTCCTGTTGGCGTGGTTATGCCGTCTGTTGCGGTAAGTTTGACAATCCGGTTTCCGATTACGGGGCCAAGACTGGTCCACATATATATCCCATACCAATCCCCCAGGAGATCGCCGGCCTTCCGGGCAAACAGGGTATTATAAGATACACTGAGGCAATTGGCCGCGTAAAGATATATTCCGCGAGAATACTGATTTTGTAAAACATTATTTTCTATCACGATATTTGTTACCGAATTGGTGGCACTGGATCCCCATACATAGATTCCGTAGTGTCCGCCATCCAACAAATTATTGGTAATCCGAAGGCTATCTGTCCTGTGGGGACCTGTTGATCTGCAGATCAGATGATTCTGATCTTTATTGGCTTGATAATTTACTATCCGGCAATTATTGATCACGATGTTGAAGCAACTGTCAAGCAGTTGAATCCCATGTGTTCCCGCAGTTACATCAATTGTAATATTCTCAATAGCAAAATTTCGTATATTTTTCAAGGTGATACCTACCCCCGAAGCCGGCTTGAATACCACACTGTCTCCCGGAGCAGACGATATGGCCAGCCTATAAGGCCCCATGAGATCGTTGATGAAGCTCGAAAACGTCAGGTTTTGTGTAAATGTTTCTTCCTTAAACATAAGCCGGACATTTCCCTTGACCCCGCAAATCTTCATTGCCATGACTGCCGCATCAAAGGAAGGGAAAAAACCGCCGGCCCCAACCGAATAATCCCCCTCTAACTGCCCGGCACAGCCGAATAAAACAACACTCAAGCTGTCGTCTTCGGTAATGGTATCCACCTGCCCGTTAGGCATGGCAATCCAGACTGTGAGCGTATCATACAGGGCGGTACGGGGAATGAAATATCCGATTGTATCCTGGGATTTGAAATCCCAGGGCAGGCCTCCTTTCCATGCATACTCGTTTATCTCCCCTGAATTGACTCTCCAGTAGATCATGGCAGAATCCAGATTGAGAAATCCTCTGTTGTGAATGGTTACAACCACAGGATTTAAACTTCCGGCAACTATAGATGATTCATTCGGATAGTCGATAGTACGTAGAGCCACCGAATTGGAATCGGAAATCCCCAATATGCCAATACGCAGATCCGGGCGGTCTTCCCCTATATATAAGCTTGTGGTGGCATTAGGTGGATTGTAATTAGAAGCTTTAATCCAAAATTGATCAACGGCAGTGCCTGAGTTATAAAAATAAGCACTTCTAGTCATTCCACATGAACTCCCTCCACAATATTGTTCGAACAGTACTACCAGATTCTCCTTGCCGGAATAATTAAATTTACGATCCAAAGGAATGTCTACCCATCCTGTTGTTGCAAAATGGAAGACCCCATCGTATACCAGCGTGGCTTTTTGTGTCAATGCTGTCCAGCCGAGGTTATCGGTTGATGCATCCCAGGTTGTTTTTGAAACAGGAACGGTTTTCAACCATATTCTAATAGGAGCTCCTGTATTGGCAGCACTGCGAACCCTCAATGCTATTTTTTCGATAAGCCCCTCCGCTTTGTTGCCTATTTCACTAACCGGATACAATGCCATCGACTGTGAATATCCTTGATTGAACATAAATGGATAATTATTACTGGTGATATTTGTTCCGTTATCCTGTATGATAATCTCGCTTCCCACGCCCATTGATGACATGGATATTACATACCTCAGCATAAGGGTGGTATAATTACCCGTAGTATCTTCTCCTGTAATGGAATAGCTTACTTCGGTCCCCATAACGAATTGCTTGATAGATGCACGCCACAGCGAATCGCCCGATATGTTTTCCATCAACACGGAATCTGTTTCTACTACATTGTTATTATAGATAGCCATATATTTCAACCATGGGGTTTTTATGCGGGCGTTGGTAGTTGTTTTAACTTTTGCATGGATATCATAAGGCCCTACTTTATGGACAGTATCTTTGGGACAGGAAGCCATAAATTCAATAACAGGGAGTTTAAGTTGATGATTGGCTGCGATAATTGTAAAATCATCTATCAGCCAGCCATACGATATTTGTGTTCCGGGTACGGCGCCATGTTCCAACACAAAACGGAACTGTACCTGCTGTTCTCCTTTCACTTCAAAAGACACATCGAAGATCTCTTCTTCCCACCAGGAAGCCGCAGGCATTGCCAAACTGTCACCGGCCAGCCATTGGGGATAACTCGAAGCGCTAAATGCTTTATTTGCGTCATAGTTTGATGCATTTCCTTGATAGGTATTCTGGTTTAACGTTTGCCAATTGTTTCCGGGTATCCTGTATTCTATTCTTGTTATATCATTGGGAGATACCTTGCATATATGCTTAAAACGCAATTGCACGCAGGCATCTTTGCCGGAATAGGAACTGAAATCGTAAGGCGGTGATTCGAGTATAACAATATTGCCGGTACGGTTAGGCGATCTTGTCCGGTATGAATTGGGAGAACTGAACGCATAATCGCTGTCTGTTATCCAGGCATTTGCCGGAGTTGAAGTAAAGGATACCGTACTCCCGTCGAAGTTCTCGGTTATTGTTATCCTTGGCGCTTGTCCGTGAATATACGGTATTGCTGATAACAGGAATGTTGTAATGATTAAAATCCTCTTCATGATAATATAATTTTAGTTAATAATTAGTTAGTTAATATTCAAGATTTAATGGTTAGTCGTTAGTTGTTAATTTCAAGATTTACTATTTAAAGATTTCAAGATTCAATTAAGTACTTTGTTTGTTCAGAGCGTATTCCCCCTTCAAAGGGGGGAATTGCTTTTTAGCCATGACAATGTGCTTTTCATTCTTAATGTTTCATTTTTAATTCGTAATTGTATTCTTGTCCACTTGTAAACTCGTAAACTTGTTAACTTTTCCCTTCCATTATGGAAGAACAATCAACGCCCTGTCGTATTCAATCATGTACGGTTCCCTCAGCAGGGCAGGAGATCCGCTAAACCTTGTTGTTATCCGCAAGATATATTCTCCGGGAGAAAGATCCGGTACACGGGCGGTAATCTTCCTGGGATTGTTTTGTTTAAGGGGGGCTACAACAGCGTAAACATCCCCTGCCCGGTCTATAAAGGATACTCCCAGACCCGGCTCTCCCTGGGGCATGATTTTCAGATTGTCACCTTCTATAATAATATTTTCATTTGCGGTAATAATGCCGTCGGCCAACCCGGTAGAAGCATCTGTTACCAAGGTGATATAGGCACTGTTGTCCTTTACGCCCAACACACTGACCCCCACCTGTTCCAAAGCCTCGCACATCTCTGCACTGGGGGTGATGTCCACGCTAATCTTATGAATGTCCCGGTTGAACCGGGTATGGGAGGATGTAAATGAGCCGCTTACCCGCGGGGTGAATTTGCAACAGTTGGTTGCTACGCTATACCCCTGTTGAAGATAATAACGAATAATCCCGTCGCTCTGATTAAGGATGCTTAGTATGGTGTCGGATTTGATATCAGACCCTTCAGCAATAATACGCCTGGCAATATCTTCGTTGTTTTTGATTCTACCGGCAGTGGAAACTTCCGCTGCATAATCATTCTCCGTGGTTTGTGCCAATGTCTTGAGCCGGAGCCATACTTTCCATAAAAAATAAATAGTATTCATAGTTTGATGTATTTAATGTTGATTGCAAGATTCAATAGCGTACTTTGTTTGTTTTCTCCAGTTCCCCCTTTCGAAGGGGGTTAGGGGGATGTTATCGTTTTTTATATGTTATATGTTCCTTTTATTAAGCTTGTTGTTTTTACAGGTAAGGCCTGTTTTAAAAGTTGAGCCTGGACAGAGCCCAAGCTCAACTTGGGTTTTAATCTAAAGGGCCTTTAGAACCTAATCTAACACATCGTTAGATTCTAATCTAAAGCATCATTAGATTCTAATCTAACACACCTTTAGATTCTAATCTAAGACATCATTAGAGCCTAAGCTAAAGCATCCGCAACTCAGGCTTTAATGATTTACATATCTATACTATTGCCAAAGGATAATCAAACATGTAAGTACGTGGTTCTTTAAGCATAGTACCCCCGGCAGTATACTGTGTGATGATTTTCATCCTGTAATCCCCGGGAGGC
>JAVBLM010000076.1:0-24706 GCA_031553535.1 Bacteroidales bacterium
GGAGCTTGTCTTTCCAGTCTTCGAGTCTTACCCTGTGCATATCTTCATTAAAATTTCCGTCCAATTCCTGCAACAGGTTGTAAATAGCCGAACTTTCTTCCTGCAAGGGCAGACGGGTAACATCTCCACAGGTATCGAACAATATTTCCAACCGTTTGGCAGAAGCTACCACTTCGGAATCAAAATGATGAAGGGCGGCTTTGTTCGCATATATCATTCCACGGAATGCACTATCCCGTTGCCGGTCGGCTTCCAGGCGGGATTCGGTAAATAAACTTTTCCTGAGTTTAAGCATTGTCTCGTCTTCCAGATCATAGAGCGGCGAATAACTTCCCTGATAAAGGTTATCGATCCTTAATACAATAGGGTCACATTCCTGTATCAGGTTTTTGAACTCGGTCTGGAGCTGGAAATGCTCATTGTTGCGTAGCTGGTTGAAATCAATTCTTTTAATTTTCATACTTTTTTATTTTAAGGGTTAAAAATTCTGTTTTATATTGCTGTTTTGAAGGAAGATGCCGGATTTTTCCAAAACTTTCATGCAACAGTGTAAAAGACTTTCAGGCTTTCCTGAAATCTTCAAACGAGAGTGTAAAACGTTTTCAGGTCTTCCTGAAATCTCCAAACGAGAGTGTAAAATGCTTTCAGGCTTTCCTGAAATCTTCAAACGAGAGTGTAAAACGTTTTCAGGCTTTCCTGAAATCTTCAAACAAGAGTGTAAAACGTTTTCAGGCTTTCCTGAAATCTCCAAACGAGAGTGTAAAATGCTTTCAGGCTTTCCTGAAACCTTCAAACGAGAGTGTAAAATGCTTTCGGGAAAATCCGGACAGATAAAAATCTTTAAAAAGGTTCCATGCAGTATCAATAATGTATTTTATT
Source organism: Bacteroidales bacterium (assembly GCA_031553535.1). Lineage (GTDB taxonomy): Bacteria > Bacteroidota > Bacteroidia > Bacteroidales > WCHB1-69 > JAIROC01. Next base: position 880 of record JAVBLM010000076.1, read on the forward strand.
TTCCTTCCTTTGGAGCCTGAAACGGTCACTGGACTTGTCGAAATACTATGGAAGTGTGAAAGGGCAGTGGAATGTCATTTCTCTTTTTGGTTTTCTGCATGTTTTTACTCCGGTTTAAACTACGCTTTTTCTCTTTAGCATATCGAAAGGCAAAATATATAATCTGTTACTTTTTCCAAGAATAAAAAAAGCAGCTTAAACCTAAGCTACTTTTTTTATTTTGATTACTATCTTTTTTCTTTACTTGAAAATTTAAAATCAAACTAATTAATTTCTTTGGATTGAAATGCATTCACAAATAATATATCACCAATTCCATTAAAATCCGTAAAGAATTTTACAGGATCATGCCTGATAATCTCCTCCCTGAAGCCTATTAAGGTCAATCCTGCATGTTTGGAATACTCTTCCACAACACTACTAAATGTTTGGTCTTCTTGGAGAACGACTATTTCAATATTTTTTAGTGTTATAGGCAATCTACCGGCAGCAATACGCTTCCTTAAATCTTCTTTCAGTTCTGCTTTTCCATCTTGAGCACTGGTAATAAAAATCTTTATTTCACTTTTTCTCCAATCAGGATGTGCCATGATAATATAGCCTAACAAGATCATGAAATTAGTATTCCTTTCATCGGTTTCCCGAATCCATACATGAATTCCATTATTATTCCGGATAAGATATTCCGAACCGGCAAAAATACCAATATCAAAATTACCTGCTCTGACCAAGTTAACATTGTCTAATATCCGATTAAGCTCCTGAGGATACCGTTTATCATACTCAAACACTACCATATTATTCTCCATCCCTGAAATAGAAGGAGTTTGGATTACCTGAGCTATAGCTGAAGTATAAGATGGCGAAATCATTGTATCAATATAGAGCGTACTTCCTTTTTCTCTTTGGGTATTGATTAACTCTTCCAAGATTTTTCTTGATTCGTTATACGTCTGTTTACTGTAATACCCTTCAATAAAGTGGAAATAGGTACCGAATCCATGCTGGTAACTTATCCATTTCATCAATTCAAGCACTTTTCCTCTTTCCATGGAATGAGGAGAAATACAAACGGCAGCAGGTCGCCATTCTTCTGTTTCCATACTGGACTGGTGTTTTTGCATATACACTTGCAACCTCCTGTTAAGTTGAAATAATGCCCCTTTGAAAATATTCACTAAGCCTTTCTTGTCTTTATTTGATTGCTCTACAAACAGGTAAATAACAATGATAACTATATATGCAAAGAACGTATATAACGGATTTATCATAAACATTACCCATACGGAAAGTATAAAACCGGCTAACGAAATATACCATCTTGACTTAAATCGAGGGCGATATGAAGGAGGAGATCCAAAATGATTGAGAAACGAACTTAAGCATAACGTTCCATAGGTTATCAAAAAGAACATAGAGATAATCTCAGCTACCGTATTAACATCTCCCAATGCTACAAAGATCAAGGCAATCCCAAAAGAAACAAGAGAAGCATTATATGGCTCTCTTGTTTCTCCTTTTCCTCTGGAGAGAAAAACATTTAGCCTTCGGAACGGAAATGTCATATCACTGGCAATCGCCTGAAGTGTACGCGGTGCAACCATCATAGATCCGATAGCAGAAGAAGATGTACACGCCGCAAGTCCTATCGGAATGACGACAAAACCAAAAAGAGCTATTCTTGTCATAATTAATTGGTCTTCGACCAAATCTAACTGCGAGGCACAAGTTGAAAACTTCCATGCTACCAGCATATAAACAACCAATCCGGTAAGTGTCCCTGCCATAGTTCCTAATGGAATAGATTTCCCGGGATTTTTAAGATCCCCACTCAACCCTACTCCTGCCGTCATTCCTGTAAAAGCAGGAAAACATATCGCAAATAAAATAAAAAAATCATTCTTATTAAAAAAGCCGAAGTTATTTCCCGGGATCCGGGAAGGATCTCCATCCGGATCTATTGGCTTGCCTATAAAAAAAAGAACTAGTGCTAACAGCAATATAATATTCACCACATAAAGCAATTTCACACTGGATCCCGTTCCTTTTCTTAATATTATAAATGCCAAAATAAGCAATGTAGGTATACTAACTACTTGTCGTGGCAGTTCAAAACCAAATTCCTGTGTAAACCAACTGAAAACGGGCTGAAACGCTTCCGCAAAAGCAATTGTGTAAAAAGCAATACTGATTGTTTGTGAAAGAAAGAGAGTAACTCCAATCGTAGAACCTATTTTTAATCCAAAAGATCTGGAAATAATGAAATATTCCCCTCCTCCTTCTACACGTGTATTTGTAGCTAACTCCGATATAGCTAAAGCGGTAGGAATGGTAATCATGTGACCAAGAATAATGATGGAAATTACTCCCCAGAATCCTAAGACACCGGTTGCATACCCCATCCTCAAGAACAATATGGCTCCAAGTATAGATGAAATTGCTGTAAAATAAACCGGTGCTGTACCTAATCCACTTTTCCCTTCCGAAATTCCCTTCATCTGATCTTCATAATCTATAAAATATAGGCAAAGATAATTGTTTATTTAATATCACAAAATATTTTTTATATTTTATCCTGTCGATTAATCAAACAATCAAATAGAGTTTTACCTGTTTTGTCTCGTCCCTTTCTGTTGTTGAGGAGTCTGTGAACTTCTATTATTATTTGAACGTGTTGAAGATTGTCTATTTATTGTTGAGTTATTAGTGTTTGTATTTACCCGGCGGTTATTCGTATTTTGGTTATTATTTCCAGTATTGGCCGGACGCGATAATGACTGTCTATTATTGTTTTGATTTCGTTCAACATTTGTTGGCCGTGTTGAAGGTTGTCTATTTGTATTGTGTTGGTTATTCCCTGTATTTGTTGACTGATTTGAAGGCCTCCTATTTATTGTAGCATTATTACCTCCCGTATTTGAAGAGGGGCCTGCATTTCCCGGACGCGCTAAAGATTGCCTATTATTCATTTCTCTTGATAAATCGGCAGGACGTGCCCTGTTACTATAATTATAATTGCTCCCTTGTGTAGCAGGCCGGGACAGCGAAGAAGCATTCCCTCTTGAAGGCGACACTCCTCTTCTATTGTTATTATATATATTTGCATTATGGATTTGTTTCGTTTCGGCAGCCCGACGAACAGAAATTCCTGTTCCATAACGAATCGGTCTGTTTATTGCCGTTCTATGCCCATAATAATGTGTGTAGGGTGCCCCATATGGCGGTCTATATACGGGTGGCCCCCACCATCCCCATCCTATATGAGGTGGCCGATGCCAATGCGGCGGCCGCCAAGGAGAATAAAAACCAAACCATCCGAATCCTCCTACACCATAAGATATATTTATTGACCATCCATACCAAGGATTATAATACATCCCAAATCCCCAAGTACTTGGACGAGGATAATAATACCTCCCTCTCCAGGAACGATAATGATAACCTGTTCCGTATACAATCGTACGACCTACTATATAACTGGCAAGATATCCACTGGTATATCCAACATAAACAACTTCGGGAGTACTATGATAAATATATACATATTTTACATTATATGCTGAAGAACTGGGTGGTATATCGTCAACATACTGAGGCCGGTAATCACTCACCGACCATGGGCCGTCAGGTGATGAGCTGATGAACCAAATTCCATTATCAACCAGGAAATATGTATTCCCCTCCAACAAAACCGTGCTTGAACTATTAACTGCCAGGCTTATATTGGTTCCGGATATTGTTTCAAATACAGGTTCTCCATCATATGTTACTTCTGTGGTTGTTTCCGACCTGCTAACAACAGCGGCATGAGGAACTTGTGCGTCCCTCATAGCTTCACCAGAAGCTTGTGTACCGGGAATACTAGCTAAAACAACATCTTTATCCGAACCCTCCGGGATTTTAGCAAAATCAGTAGGAAGTTTTTCCGGACTTATATATACCCATCCGGCATCCAATCCCTTAGATGTATACCAACGTCCTGATAATAAAACATAATAAGACTGATTAGTTATATCAAATAATATTTGTTCTTCCGTATTGCTCACATATAATAATCCCGTTCCTTCTATCGCTGAAAATGCAGGGTCGCCTTCTGTTTGAATCAATTCAGCCGGAACCGTACTTACTATAATTTTGGGATAAAAATTACCTTTTTCTTCTGCAATAGCTCCCTCATCATCCGATTTAAGAGACTTCGCCATATTGCTTACTACAGCAGGAACTTTCTTCTCCGGGAGATAATTACCTGTTGCTACTGACGATTTATACCATAACTGCCCGTTGCTTAAATAAAAATTATTTTGATATTTCAAAATAAGAAAAGGAGTATTAACCACCGCGTCTATACCATTTGTTGAAGTACTTTCAATAATCGGTTCTCCGTCTATTGTAACTAACAACGATGATTCTTTTGAATAAATAATCTTAGGTGGATTATGATTGATTTCCGATGCAAATTGATATTCCTTATCCGCTTTTTTCAAATCGCTTGAAATATCATTCATCGATAATTCCAGATTATTATTATTAAATGTCTCTTGAATGATCTCTATCATTTCTGATTTTCTATCTTCGGTAATGCCATCAGGAAAACGGATATCTGTCACCGAAGTATTGATTATTCCCACTGTTTTAGTAGAAGCATTATTTTCCACTCGAGCACTCCCCCATATCGCACCGAATATGGGTGTATTATTATCTTCATATAATGCAATTGCAGTCCGAAAACTCAAATTATTATCCTTTAAATCTTCCGTAACCGGCTTGAAAATCGTTACTTTGATATTATCCTTTGCTCCTGACAACGGCCAAGAAGATTGGCAATAAGAAGATATAGAAGGAAAAAGAAAGAAAATCACACTATACTTCCATTTTTTCAAGATAAAACTATTGATCATACTCCTTATATTTAAGATTTTCGCTATAAAAGTTTTACATAATTTACTGTTATAACCAACTCTTATAACGTTTAATATACCACATTTTCAATAACTGTGCCACAATCATATAGCAAACCATTATGCCAATCAGCCAAAAATAAAATTGATGGGGTAATTCAACAAAGCCTATCGATTTTCCCAAGCCCGTGTAAGGTAATAAAACGCCAATCAACAAAAGGAATACACCGGAGGCCAGTACTTGGAAACTGGAACGTGATTGAAGGAATGGGATCTTTTCCGTCCGAAGAATCTGTACGATTAACGTCTGCGTAAAAAGGCTCTCAATAAACCATCCTGTTTGAAAGATATTTTGATTAGCAATAGTATTTGCCCCAAAGACAAAGAAAAGCAATACAAAAGTCACATAATCAAAAATAGAACTCGAAGGCCCCATGATAAGCATAAATCGTTTAATATCATTTGCCACCCATTTCCGAGGCTTTGCCAGATATTCTTTATCAACATTATCCCATGGAATGGCAATTTGGGAAATATCATATAATAAATTCAATATCAAGATCTGTAATGGCAACATCGGCAGAAATGGGAATAATAGACTTGCTCCCAGCAAAGATAACACATTGCCGAAATTAGAACTTGCCGTAATCTTTATGTATTTCATTGTATTGGCAAAGGTTTTACGCCCCTCAATCACACCCTGATTAAGAACCATCAAGCTTTTCTCCAATAAAATAATATCCGCACTTTCCTTGGCTATATCCACGGCAGTGTCCACCGAAATACCAATATCTGCATCCCGTAAAGAAATTGCATCATTAATTCCATCACCCATATAGCCCACCACATTTCCTTGGCTCCTTAACAATTGAACTATCCGTCCTTTCTGCATAGGTGTTAACTTGGCAAATACCTGATGCTTCTCTATCAAGGGGATCATTTCTTCGTCCGACAAATTATCCAGGTCATTTCCGGTAATAATTTTATCGTAGGACAATCCAACTTCACGACATACCTTACCCGTGATAACATCATTATCCCCGGTAAGCACTTTGACTTGTATCCCATTCTCATTGAGCGATTTTATTGCTTCTTTCGAGGATTCCTTCGGCGGATCTAAAAAAGCAACAAACCCATCCATTACCAGATCACATTCGTCATCTACCGTATAAACACTTCCGTGATCTTTAGGAAAGATCCGATGTCCGACAGCAAGCACACGCAATCCATCTTCGTTTAAGTCCGCAACATTCTTTCGGATTTCAGCTTTCAATTTCTCATCTATCGGAACTTCTCCAGATGCGGTACTAACATAAGATGTACAAGCAATCATCTCGTCAATAGCTCCTTTGCAAATCATTAAGGGCTCCCCGTCTTGCTGCTCAATAATAACAGACATACGCCTTCGAACAAAATCGTAAGGAATTTCATCTTTTACCTTCCATTGGCTATCTATATCTTTATAATTCTTAGCATCATCATTATCAATAATTGCCATATCCATCTGGTTTTTCAAACCGGATTGAAAATGACTGTTTAAAAAAGCATACTCATAAACTTTTTCACTTTCATTGGCAAAAATGTCCAGATGTTTTACTACTATAACTCTGTCTTGTGTTAATGTCCCTGTTTTATCTGTACATAAGATATTCATTGCGCCAAAATTCTGGATAGAATTAAGCCGCTTTACAACTACTTTGCCTTTCACCATTCGCGTAGCACCTTTAGCCAGGTTGCTGGTAACCACAACGGGCAACATTTCAGGTGTAAGGCCAACCGCTACCGACAATGCAAAGAGTAATGCATCCAGCCAGTTTCCTTTGGTAAACCCTGACACAAAGAAAACAAACGGAGCCATAATTAACATAAAACGAATCAGCAACCAGCTTACCTTATTAACTCCAATATCAAAACTTGTTTGCTGTGGAGTAGTTGATGTAATCGTCTTTGCCATAGAACCAAAATATGTTTTTGCTCCTGTTGTCAGAACAATAGCTGTTGCGGTTCCAATATCAACATTCGTTCCCATAAAACAAATATTCTTAATTTCAAGAACATTACCGGATACATCATTAATAAAATCATTTTTTTCAACAGGCAAAGATTCTCCCGTTAATGCGGATTGAGAAATATATAAATTCTTACTATGCAGTAACCTGATATCCGCAGGAATAATATCTCCTGCCGCCAACTGTATAATATCACCGGGAACCAGTTCTTCCAGGGGTATTTCTTTTGTAACAGATTGCCCATCGTCTCCTATCCGGGTGACACTGCATGTAGTATGTACCATTGCTTTTAAGGCTTCCGCGTTTTTTCCTGATTTATATTCCTGAGTAAATTTTATAACCACGGAAAGTAATACCATGGAAATAATAATAACCGTTCCCGTATTATCTCCTGTTATAACAGAAACCAGTGCAAGAATAAACAATACATAGTTAAACGGATTATTAAAAGCTCCAAACAATTGCCTATACCATGGCTTAGGTTTATCATGTATTACTACATTATGCCCAAAGTCTGCAAGCCTCTTTTCAACTTCAACTTCAGTTAATCCCTGAAAATTGGAATTCAATTCCTGAAGAACTTGATCGGAAGTTTTTTCTGCATTATCACGTAGGTTTTGAGAGATCTCCTTCTCTTGCTCCGTTCCAATATGATATTGTAAATTTTTATGAATCAATTTATAAAAGCTAGTTTTCATACTATTTTCAGTTTATGATTATACACTTTACGATATTCCTATAAAAGAGTTTTATAACTTGTTATATACTTTTTCATTTTGAATATAAATCAAAGGATTTAACTTTCTACAGAATTGTTAAATGGAAAACCTTAGCAATACCGGTAACAATAATTTGTATCCCTATGCAAAAAGTGATAAAGGCTATTAATTTATTTATAACTACATTACCGGAATGTCCCAATCTTCTTGTAATTCTAGGGGCATGCAACATGATTAAATAAAATATAGTTAACAAAATAAGTATGGCCAGAATAATGCTCAAATAATGGATTCCCGAAAGTATCATATTTCCTTTTACCGAAGCCGTTGCCATCAATGTAATAATAACCGAAATAGTTCCGGGCCCCATACTTAAAGGAAATGATAACGGATAAAACAATTTTCCGGAAATATCATCCATATTCATATTTTTTATTGTATCATGATCACTATTTTTGGAAGCAGACTTTGAATCTAAAAGCCAGTCTATTCCTGTTTTCGCAATAATAATTCCACCTCCTATTTGTATAACAGGTATGGCAAGGCCAAAAAGTAATAAGACGAAATGGCCAGCCAACAAACTTCCTATTGCTATTATTAAACAGTAAAAAACAATTTTTTTTATTGCAGATTTTCGTTGACTATCATCTATTCCTTCGAAGTAACCGTTTACTATAAAAGCACTTCCGATTGGATTGACTACAGGAAATAAAGCAATAAAGGAAGATATAAATGTATAAATAAAAGGATGTATAGACATATTTTTCACTCTGGTTAATAAAAACAATTATGATTTTCTTTTAAACAGAAAAATAACCGGAATGTTTATATTTTAATTTGATACTTAAAACAACGGGAGTTTGGGATTACATTATTATTATTTAAGCTATAAACAAAGGATTCCGGCTTTTACTTCAGCCTAACTCTTTTGGTTAAATGAGGATCTTCTTTTTAAGCCTGGGTGAAGGACACCTTGTGAGGGGGCTGCAGAATTCCGACATCTATGCCATAGTCGAATTATTTTATTATATTGCGTGCGCAGATAATAGAATAGTATGCTTGCGGGTAATTTTCTCCTACATTAAAACTAAATAAATATGATAAATAAACCCAGAGGATAACATTTAAATAAGAAATAAATCATTCAATCAAACAAAAAGACTTCCAATCTGTTATTATTTGAAAAACAAGAAAATGCAAAAATCATTTCGCTAAGTAATACATTTTATTTAATTATTAAACCCTATAAATCATGGAACATAAGAAAAAATCGAAAAACGCAAAGGTAACAGCTCATGAAATAAAACATGAAATCAGAAAAGAAGCTAGAGAAGACCTGAAATTTATCAGGGAAGAGGCTAAAGAATTAAAAAAAGAAGTAAACGAAGACTTAAAAGAATTTAAGAAAGAAGAAAGAGCTTCTTGCGATCCGTTTGCAGAAGATGTAATATCTATAGCAAAAGAAGATGCAAATGAAATTAAAAAAGAAATCAGGAAGGAAGCCAAAGAAGCCAAACATGGAATCAGAAAAGACACTCGTAATCTTGTTCACGATGTTAACGAAGCTACACGGAAAGAACATAAGAAAAAATAGGAAATATATTCTTACAATGAAAAAGCTCATGGATTCCATGAGTTTTTTCATTGTATAAACCTATTCAAAGATTATTCTCTATTCCTTACATAAATATGTTTTATATGTGTATTTTCTATCTCTCTTTCATTAACTTCAAAATCTCTACCTAAAGAACTTATCAATGGCGTTAGTTTCGAATACCCATAATTCCTGGGATCGAAATCAGGTTTCTTTTTAATGAGCAAATTCCCAACATCGGCAAGAAATGCCCAGCCATTATCATCTGCCAAGTCATCTATTGTAGATTTAATCAACCGGATTAGTTTTGTATCGATTTTATCTATTTTAGGTTCTTGGACAGCATCTGTAACTTGTTCTTCTATTTCTTTTGTTTTCTCTGTTGTATCTATAATTTCAATATAAATAAATTTATCGCATGCAACAATAAAAGGTTTCGGTGTTTTCTTTTCTCCGATACCTACTACAAGCATCCCAGACTCCCTTAATCTTGTGGCTAATCGTGTAAAATCACTATCACTGGAAACCAGACAGAAGCCATCCACTTTCTGACTATGCAGGATATCCATCGCATCAATAATCATTGCGGAATCGGTTGCATTTTTGCCTGTCGTATAACTATATTGTTGAACAGGTGTTATTGCATGCTCCAACAGGGCAGGTTTCCATCCCGAAACAGTGGGTTTTGTCCAGTCTCCATAAATTCTTTTGATTGTAGGAACCCCTAACTTTGCAATCTCATCAAGCATCCCTTTGATATTGGAATACGGAATATTATCGGCATCTATTAAAACGGCTAATTTCAAATCACTTTGTTTCATAAAATCCTTCTTTTGCTATATTGATCAATAATAAAATATCAGTTTTCACATATAACTAATTAACATTTTTTACTCGTTTATGTTTGAAGCAAAAGTAGAAGTCATACAAGTTAGACGAATTTACAGGAAGTTACAAATAATGGTTAATGCATTTTATCGATTTTATCCTTCCTGCATGTTGTTTGTTACAGTATTTACCTGTAACTTGCATAACTTCTGTTATAACATATTTATTTCTATCTGTGAATAACTTGTGTTAAAAGAATATAAAAAGCAATCCATAAAAATCGTATATTTGCAACAAAAAAGCGACACATGTTATTAAACACATTAACAGCCATTTCCCCTTTAGACGGACGTTACTACAGTTCCATATCGGAATTATCGGATTACTTTTCGGAATATGCTTACATACGTGCCCGTGTATTAGTGGAAATAGAATATTTTATTACCTTATGTGAGTTGCCCTTAGCTGAACTAAAAGACATAAATCCCAATCAACATACAGCACTTCAATCTATATATCTGAATTTTACGGAACAAGATGCGATTCGCATCAAAGAAATAGAAAAAACCACTAATCATGATGTAAAGGCTGTTGAGTATTTCCTGAAAGAAAAGTTTGAAAAATTAAATCTTGGTAAATATAAAGAATTCATTCACTTCGGACTTACTTCACAAGATATTAACAATACCGCTTTACCATATCTTCTTCATGAGTTCCATGAAAAAATACTAACTAATAAATTACAGGATATACAGCAGGCATTGTTGGAAAAAGCTAAAGAATGGAAAAATATTCCTATGCTAGCCCGGACACACGGGCAACCCGCCTCTCCTACTACATTGGGAAAAGAATGGTATGTTTTTTACGAGCGCATCGACAATCAGATAGAATTATTGAACCAAATCCCTTTCTGCGGTAAATTTGGCGGAGCTACAGGGAATTTCAATGCTCATCATGCAGCATACCCTCAGATAGACTGGGTTTCATTTGGAAATAAATTCCTGAAAGAGAAACTTAATCTAATACGACTACAAACAACCACACAGATCGAACACTATGATAATATGGTTGCCTATTTCGATGCCATCAAACGGATAAATACAATTTTACTTGATTTTGACCGGGATATATGGACTTATATTTCCATGGAATATTTCAAACAACAAGTTAAAGCCGGAGAAGTAGGCTCTTCTGCCATGCCGCACAAAGTGAATCCCATAGATTTTGAAAATTCCGAAGGGAATATCTCTATCGCGAATGCTCTATTTGAAGGACTTGCAGCTAAATTACCGGTTTCCCGCCTCCAAAGAGACCTTACGGATAGCACAGTCACTAGAAACATAGGTGTTCCGCTGGCTCACAGTATTATTGCATATAATTCTTTGTTAAAAGGAATTAAAAAGTTGTTACTGAATCAGGAAGCCATACAAGCTGATCTGGATAAAAACTGGGCCGTTGTAGCTGAAGCGATACAGACTATTTTACGAAGAGAACAATATCCCAATCCTTACGAAGCTTTGAAGGAATTAACCCGGGGAAAATCGCATATTACAAAAGAATCCATTCATATATTTATTGACGGATTACAAGTAAGCAATAAGGTAAAAGAAGAATTAAAACAAATAACGCCCCAAAACTACACGGGGATTGAGTTAAATATTTAGAATCAATTAAATAAGAGAAACAGATACATGCACAATATACGGAATTTTTGTATCATCGCACACATAGATCATGGAAAAAGTACCCTCGCAGATAGGTTGTTACAACATACGGGGGCAGTAAACGAACGGGAGTTTCAAAACCAGGTCTTGGATGATATGGATTTGGAGCGTGAAAAAGGGATCACCATAAAAAGTCATGCCGTACAGATGAATTACCGCAAAGGTAATGAAGAATATATTCTAAACCTGATAGACACTCCGGGACATGTGGACTTTTCATATGAAGTTTCCCGTTCTATCGCAGCATGTGAGGGAGCACTTTTAGTAGTGGACGCAACACAGGGAATACAGGCACAAACTATTTCCAATTTATATCTTGCTATTGAAAACGATTTGGATATTATTCCTGTCCTTAATAAAATGGATATGCCAAGCGCAATGCCCGATGAAGTAAAAGATCAAATTATTGACCTGATCGGTTGCGACGAAAGTGATATTCTGGCGATCAGTGCAAAAACAGGTGAAGGGATAGATCAGGTATTTGATGCCATAATTAATCGTATCCGCCCACCAAAAGGGGATGTAAATCAACCTTTGCAGGCATTGATATTTGACTCTGTTTTTAATTCATTCAGAGGAATTATTGCCTACTTCCGCATTTTTAACGGACAGATACGAACAGGTGATCTGGTGAAATTCGTATCAACAGGTAAAGAATACCATGCTGATGAAATTGGTGTTTTACGCCTTGCGCAAGAGCCACGTAAAGTATTGCAAGCCGGAGATGTCGGTTATATCATTTCAGGAATAAAAGTTGCCAAAGAAGTAAGTGTCGGGGACACGATTACCCATGTTCAAAACCCTTGTAAGGAGTCTATCTCCGGATTCAAGGAAGTAAAACCCATGGTTTTTGCCGGTATTTATCCCGTAGATGCCGATGATTATGAAGAACTACGGTCCTCGCTTGAGAAATTGCAATTAAATGATGCTTCTTTAAGCTTTGAACCGGAATCATCGCTTGCTTTAGGATTTGGATTCCGTTGCGGTTTCCTGGGATTATTACACATGGAAATTATCCAGGAGCGGTTGGACCGGGAATTCGATATGGACGTTATCACTACTGTCCCCAACGTTTCCTACCGGGTATTTACAACCAAAGGAGAAGTAATAGAAGTGCATAATCCTTCGGGCATGCCCCCTTCCAATAATATCGATCATATTGAAGAACCGTATATTCATGCGCAGATAATCACCAAATCGGAATTCATCGGACAGATAATGAGATTGTGCCTGGAAAAACGGGGAACGCTCAAATCACAGGTTTATCTTACTACAGACCGTGCAGAACTCACATTCGATCTGCCGTTAGGAGAAATTGTATTTGATTTCTATGATAAACTCAAAAGCTGTTCGAAAGGCTATGCCTCGTTTGATTATTTTATCAATAATTATAAAGAGTCTAAGTTGACAAAGTTGGACATCCTGCTTAACGGGGACCCGGTAGATGCATTGTCGACATTAATTCATACCGACCATGCGTATTCACTCGGACGAAGAATGTGTGAAAAACTGAAAGAACTGATTCCAAGACAACAGTTTGATATTGCCATTCAGGCAGCTATCGGATCAAAGATTATCGCCCGGGAAACAGTAAAAGCAGTACGTAAAGATGTTACGGCAAAATGTTACGGCGGGGATATCTCCCGGAAACGCAAGCTGTTGGAAAAGCAAAAGAAAGGAAAAAAACGTATGCGTCAGATCGGTAATGTAGAAGTACCGCAATCGGCATTTTTAGCGGTATTGAAGATAGATTAAATTAGTGGTTATTAGTATCAAAATAGATAAATAGAATATAGAAATGAGTACTACTATTAAAAAATGGGGTAAGAAATTACTCGGATGTGTCAGTTTTACTTCTGCTATGTTTGTTTTTCAGGCTTGTTATGGCACTCCTCATGATGGTTATCTGGATTATTACCTCGAGGGAAACGTTAAATCGAAAACCACAGGCGAACCTATCGAGAATATAAAGATTCAGGTCGCTCATAGCAAGCAATATGCAATGACCGATAATCGGGGGAATTTTTCATTATACCTGGAATATGGCCAGAATATCAAACTCCGCTTCGAAGATATTGATTCCCTTGAAAATGGATATTATCAAACATTGGATACTATCATCGCCAATGTAGAGGATTTGATAGAGTTGAATATTGAATTGGAAGAAAAAGATGTTCAAAATCAAGCGGGCAATATTCAATAAATATAAGAGATACGAAATAAAGAAACATCCTCTTAATTACCTATTCTGGGAATGTACCACACGTTGTAACCTGAATTGTTTGCATTGTGGAAGTGATTGTTCCAAGAATAGTTCCAGCGCAGATATGCCTTTGGAAGATTTCCTGAAAGCATTAGAGACCATTTCATACAAGCCGGAACATTTTACCGTCGTTCTTACAGGTGGAGAACCTCTTCTACGCAAAGACATTACAACCTGCGGCAGGGAAATCCGCAAAAAGGGGTTTCGATGGAGCATGGTATCCAACGCTTTGCTCTATGATGAACCAACACATATACAATTGCTAAATGCAGGTATGGGTGCTTTAACGTTCAGCCTGGATGGTTTGAATGATAATCACAATTGGCTGCGTAACAACTCCCAAAGTTTTGAAAAAGTTAGTACGGCTCTGGATTTGGTTGCAAATACAAACCGTTTGAATTTTGATGTGGTAACTTGTGTTAATCGGAAAAACATCAATGAACTGGAATCAATTTATCATTTTCTAATTAGTAAAAAAGTAAAGGCTTGGAGGTTATTTACCATTGCCCCCATTGGGAGAGCGGGCAATAATCCTGATTTATTCCTTTCCGATATGGAAACAAAACGTTTGTTTGATTTCATTTGCGACAAACGAAAGGAAAAAAAAATAGATATAAAATTCAGCTGTGAAGGTTATACCGGTAAATACGAATTAAAGGTCAGGGATAGCTTTTTCTTTTGCCGGGCAGGAATTAATATAGGTTCGATACTTATTGACGGTTCTATTTCCGCCTGCCCTAATATTGACAGGGATTTTGTTCAGGGAAATATTTACCAAGATAATTTCTACGAAATATGGAAAACTAAATATCAGGATTTTAGGAACAGAGACTGGACAAAAACAGGAATATGCACGAATTGCAGGGAGTATAAATATTGTCAAGGCAATGGCTTGCATTATTGGCAGAAAGATAACGAGAATGTTTTGATTTGCCATCATCAAAAGATCAAAGGTCTTCAGTAATTCGAAGATGAATTATATAACTATTTTCAATCAACCCTCTGGGGAATCCAGCTATCGAATTGTAATAGAATGCGATAAAGCCGCAGACAATTAAAGATAGGTTATTCCGTTCTTACAAACAAGACAGTTTCGTTAATCTGATGTAATTTATTAAAGAAAAAAGAAATGAAAGAACAAGATTTAGTAGTCGGAGCACGGGTAAAACACAGCCTTTATGGAATGGGATATGTATGTTCGGTAACGTTGGTTAATTGTGACATCATTTTCGAAAGGGGTGGTTTGATCAGCTTCTCCAAAAGAACCGTTCTGGAAGATTTGGAACTTTTAGAAACCCCGGAATCAGCATCCACCGAACCCAAATTAACACTAAAAGAAGTGGAAGAAGTTCTCAATGAAATCCTGGAAAAACATAATGCTATTGAATACGATGTTCCACTGGGAGAACGATGGGAAAACGGAACCCTCATTCTACAACCGGGAAACAATGCACAACCCAAAGAAATGCCCATTGAGACATTTTTCCATAAAATTGTAATGGTACGCGACCGGTTAAGGGTATTGGAACAAAATATCAATAGCCATAAAAAACTAACAGATGAAGAAAAAGTAGACTTACAACAATACATTACACGTACTTACGGAAGCTTAACTTCATTCAATATCCTTTTTAAAGATAAAGAAGATTATTTTGTTGGAACAGGAGGAGCATAAGATTAATTCTTTGCTTACCTTAATAGCAATAAAGGGCAAGACATACGTTTTGTCCTTTATTATTATGGAATATTCCCCTACTCCATTTTCAATAATATAAAAGTTATCTTCATCGAGTTAATAATATTTATTATATAAGCGCAACTGTTCTATTAAAATAAAAATAACAGTACGGTTATCGAAGCAGTAACCGCTCGGTTACGGTAAGATTAGCTGTTATTCATACTATTCCTGTAACGTTAAGATAATACAAGTACTATATCATATAAACAATGTAAGATTATACCCTATTTATACGTCATTATAATAACTAGAGGAAAAATATATGGATCAAAACACTTTCTCCAGCAAAGTACTTGTACTTTCTGATCAATTATATCGAATGGCTAAATCTATTTTGCTGGATGAAGAATTAGCGAAAGACAGTGTACAGGACCTCTATGTGAAATTATGGGAAAAGCGGGCAACCTTAAAGGAAATTGAAAACATATCCGCTTTTGCTATGAGAGTTATACGGAATTTATGTTTGGATAAATTACGAAAGAAAAAGGAAACAGAATTAATTTCCGACGAGTTGGAATCCAAAGATTATAATACAGTTGAAATCATTGAACAAAAAGACATAACAAAAATAATTAAACAATTCATAAACCAATTACCGGAATTACAAAGAACCATTATTCGATTAAGAGACGTTGAAGGATTCGAAATAAAAGAAATCGCCTATATTACTTCTTCAAATGAAAATGCCGTAATGGTTAATTTATCACGGGCGAGGCAAAAAGTCAAAGAACGTCTAATTGAACTACAAATTAATACGATTAAAAAATGAATACCGATATTGAAAAATTAATTGACAAGTACTACAAAGGAGAAACTTCACTGGATGAAGAGAAATTACTCCGTGATACGTTACCTTCCGAAGAAATAAAAGATGAGCATACGTATGATCAGCTACTATTTAAAACATTCCAGGAAGAAAAAGAAGAGCAAGCCCCCTCTTCCACTAAAGTATTTTTCCAAACGATAAACAAGCCTCATAAATTTATATTTAGCCATAAAAGAATGTTATATCTTACAAGTGGAATTACAGCATGTTTGATATTCGTCATAGGAATCATTTTTTATCAATTAGAGCAAAAAAACGCAGCTTATGTTATGATAAATGGTGTCCGTATTAACGACAAGAAACTTGCTGTAGAATTAGTTAATGAGAATCTATATAGGGTCTCAACAATGATTGATAGAGGTTTGGAACCATTGAATAAAGCAGAACGAATGGAAAAGAAATTAGATTCCATTCTAAAAATAAGTAATGAATCATTTCAAAAGTAAATATGTATGAAAAAAATTATGTTAATAGCCGTAGTATCTTTGTTTTTTACAAATGCTTTGCAGGCGCAAAGCGCACAGCTGGATAGTATTTTTGAGCAATATTCTGAGAAAAGATCTTTTACATACGTCTATGCGAGTGGGGCTGCTAGGCTTCATGAGTATCTTCCCGACCATCGTATCGCCAATCAAATTAATAGCGTTAAGTTTACTAAAATATTGACGTATGAAAGAAATAGAAACGATACAATTGCAAAAAGGCTTGTATCCAAAGTAAAAAATGTATTAAACTCAGAAAAATTTGAACTTTATCTAAAACTAAAAGATGATGATGATATAGTTGAGGCCTATCAAAAAACATATACCTCTTCGAAAGACGTTGTACTGTTAATCAGCGATGATTCGGACGTTATTATTATATGGCTACATGGAAAGTAAAAAAGTGTTCTTTTTAACTTATCTATTGGGAAACCATTTTACACATTTGTTTTATGCGTAAAAAAGAATATTTTTTTTACGAAGACGTTTATAAACATAACAGGTATTTTAATAGATTATTAAATTCATATCTCTTTTTAGAAATCAATATTCATAACTGATGCATCTAAGCAGTAATAGAAAATCATACATTTAATCATATTAAAACAATATATAATGAAAAAAACACTTTGTTTGTTTGTAGCCATTTCGTTAATAGTAATAAATAATCTGAATGGTCAAAATTATTCACTTAAAGGTATTGTTTTAGACAGTTACACAAATGAAGCTCTTTTCTATGCAAATGTCGGATTATTAAAAGCAGAGGATAGTACTTCTGTTAGCGGAGTATCCACGGATGAACAGGGAAAGTTTAAAATAGCAAATGTCAAAGCCGGAAATTATATATTTCAAGCTTCTTATATCGGATACGATGTTTACCGCCTGCCTTTATCGATCACGGGTAATAATACGGAAATACAGTTGGATACAATCCGGTTGCAACCAACTCCTGCTACCTTGGAAGGGGTAACAATATATGACAAAAAACCGGTTTACATGGTGGACGGGGAAAAAACATTATACAATGTATCCGAAGACCCCAGTATACAAACCGGAACGGCATCCGATGCCCTGCAAAATGCACCCGGCGTGGAAGTCGACATCGAAGGAAATATTACGCTTAGAGGCGTTTCAAGTGTTGAAATTTGGATCAATGATAAACCGTCAAGATTAGATGCCGAAAACCTGAAAACATATATACAACAACTCCCTGCAAACTCTTTGGAGCGAATAGAAGTAATCACCAACCCTTCCGCCCGATATAGCTCCGAAGGAACAGGAGGAATAATTAATATCATTACAAAGTCTAATATAAAGAAGAATAGTTTTATTAGTTTCGGACTTAACGGTTCCAGCAGGCCCATGGCTTCTCCTTGGTTTTCATATATGTTTTCCAATGAAAAGTTTTCGATCAATCTTTATGCTCACGGGTATTATTATACATACAATATGAAATCCAACGGGTATAATATTGCATTCAACGAGAATATGGATACCTCCAGTTATCGAAATTATACAAACGAAACTAAAAATAATTCTATCTCAACAGGATTATATGCAAATGGCTCATATACTTTCGACACAATGAACCTGATTTCCTTTTGGGGAGGAGCCTATGGAAGTCCTTTTAATAAAAATTATTCCTCCGGAGAATATCAGTACCGGGAATTTCTCTCCGAAGCAGGCATTTACGATTATAGTGAAGAGTCAAATTCAAGTTCTTTTTATATAGGAGGATATATCGGTGCGTGGTATCAACATAAATTCAACAATAAAGGACATACTATTGCAGCAGATATTGGAGGGAGTTACTGGAAATACGACCAAAATAGTTTTTATTCCCGATTATATCATAATTACCCAAGTAAGGATGTAAACAAAAAAACACCTGCTGATAACACAAATTATTCTGTTGATGCGGAAATAGATTACAACCTGCCTTATTGTAAAACCGGAGAGATATCAATTGGCGCCAGCGGCTCTTATTCTTCAGGGATTGAGAATTGGAGAAACGATACACTTCTCGCCAATTCTTCCGATACATATATCCTGGACTCCATGCGGTTTAAAAATCTTCATGCCAAAGCAACTGATCTTGAGGGATACCTGACTATCCAGCAAAAATTCGGCAACTTTACAATAAAGGGAGGAGTACGGGTTCAATTCAGAGATTTTAATTATGAAATCATCAACCAGCCCCAACATCATGGCAACAAAACATATGCCGGGTTATTTCCTTCTTTACATTTGAGCTATTCCACAAAATCGATGCATAATTTCACCTTAAGTTATACACGAAGGGTTAATTATCCTCAAATTACCCAATTAAATACATTCATTGTATATGGAGAGGATAACTATTCTACAGGCAACGAATATTTATTACCGACTTATACCAATTCGGTAGAAGCCGGTTGGACAAAATATTTCACAAAATTCGGTTCGGTTGGTTTATCCGCTTATTTCAAAAACTCCAAAGATGAAATCAATAATCTTACGGATGTAATCTACAATGATTTTTTTGGACGATACGTAACCTTTTACATGCCGGTTAATTCCGGAAAATCATACCGATACGGTGCTGATGCCAACATTATGTACAAACTCAAATCTTTTATGAATATCCGCCTTAATGCAAGTATTTATCAATTGCATAGTGAAACTGTTTTCCGTGAAAATGAAAAAACAATTACCGATAACCTTACTTATAGCTTCCAATTAAATTTCTGGGCGAAATTATGGAAGTTTCTCGAAGTTAATCTCTCCGGAAATTACCGCTCTAAAACAGAGACATTATTCCTCATAGAACAACCTGTTTATTCCATCAATTGTGGATTACGGTCAGACTTCTGGAAGCGAAAAATTTCAGTCTACCTGAATGTACAGGATATATTCAACTGGAATAAACAAAGAAACGATACTACTAATCCATACTACATAGCTTACAGTTCAACAAAGGTAAACAGTCGTTTTATCAGTGCCGGTATTACATTCCGGTTTGGGAAAATAGAATTAGAACATCAAGCCCGTACCGGAGGGCATATGGAATGATTCTTGATAAAATAACAATAAAAACTTTTAGTTCCTTTTATTGTTTTATAGGAAAAATTGTTGATTTATTTTATATACAAGGCATAGTTTTTTATTTTATGTACCTTTGCATTATACTACTTTTAATTTATTAAACCATTAAAATACTTTATAATGAAAAACTTTTCATTTCAGAATACAACAAAGTTAATTTTCGGGGAAGGAACCATTTCCCAGATAGCAAATGAAATCCCAACCGAGAAAAAAATCATGCTTACCTTTGGAGGAGGAAGTGTAAAGCAAAACGGAGTGTATGACCAGGTAAAGTCAGCATTGAAACAGCACCATTACATTGAGTTCTGGGGAATAGAACCCAATCCTAAAGTGGAAACACTGCGAAAAGCTGTTGAGTTAGGAAAAAAAGAAGCAATAGACTTCATATTGGCAGTTGGCGGTGGATCCGTGCTGGATGGAACCAAGCTGATCTCGGCAGCAATTCCTTATTCCGGTGATGCATGGGATCTGGTTCTGGATGACTCTTTGGTTCAAAACGCGATTCCCTTTGCAGATGTGATAACACTTCCGGCTACCGGATCGGAAATGAACAGGGGTGCCGTTATTTCAAATCTGGAAACCAACGAAAAATACGCTTTTTACTCTAATTACCCGCAATTTTCCATTCTGGATCCAACAACAACATATTCTCTCCCACCTGTTCAAATAGCATGTGGTATTGCCGACAGTTTTGTCCATGTTATGGAACAATATCTTGTTGACAATAATAATTCTCCTCTTATGGATAGATGGGCGGAAGGAATATTGTTAACACTGATCGAAACAGCACCCAAGATACGTCATAATCAACTCGATTACGACCAAATGGCTAATTTTATGTTATCGGCAACCATGGCGTTGAACGGTTTTATTGGAATGGGTGTTTATTCGGACTGGTCTACTCATATGATCGGCCACGAAATTACCGCACTGACAGGCCTGACACATGCCGAGACATTAGTTATCGTAGAGCCGGCATTGTTACGGGTGATGAAAAACGAAAAACGCAAAAAGTTATTACAATATGGAGAGCGCGTTTGGAATATTACCGAACCGGATGAAGATAAAAAAATAGAACTCGCTATTGCAAAAACAGAAAATTTTTACCGTTCCTTGCCGTTAAAGACAAAATTATCGGAATATGGTATCGGTGACGATGTATGCGAAAAAATAGTAACTCGTTTCCGTGAACGTGGAACGCGGCTAGGCGAAAACGGCTCGATAACGGCAGAAACCGTTGAGAAAATATTTGAACAGTGTAAATAATTCATAATTTGAAGATCACTTTCTTAGGAACAGGAACATCTCAAGGGGTGCCCGTCATTGCTTGCCAGTGTACAGTATGTCAATCGGATGATGTACACGACAAACGATTACGTTCTTCCGTATTGATTTCTCATAAAGGACAACAGTTTATAATTGACGTCGGCCCTGACTTCCGGCAACAAATGCTAAGGGAAAAAGTAAAGCATATGGATTTTGTTTTGCTCACGCACGGCCATAAAGATCATATTGCCGGCATGGATGATATCAGGGCTTTTAACCACATGCAACATAAACCTATGGATATTTATGCCGATGAGTTTACCTGCGAATCCATCATGAAAGAATTTTATTATGTGTTCAGCAAAAACAAATATCCGGGAATTCCGGAATTTAACCTCCATTCTATAGGAAAACAACCTTTTACGGTGAATAATATTGTTATCGAGCCGATCAAACTCTTACATTATCATTTGCCCATACTTGGATTCAGGATCGAGAATATGGCATATATTACGGATGCCAGTCATATAGAAGAACAAGAACTGAATAAATTAAAGAATTTGGATCTCCTAATTATAAATGCATTAAGGATTGAAAAGCATTATTCCCATTTCAATTTGGAAGAATCTATCGAAGTTGCAAAGTATTTACATCCCAAACAAACTTATTTCACACACATTAGTCATTATATTTCCTATGAAGAATGCAGTAAAAACATACCGCCAAATATGGCTCTGGCCTATGACGGATTAACCATTGATCTATAATTATATAACCATGACTTATAAAAAATTAACAAGGAGCAGAACAGACAGAAAGATTGCCGGTGTATGCGGCGGATTAGGAGAATATTTTAATGTTGACCCGACCGTTATACGTTTACTTTTTCTTTTATTATTGCTTTTTGCAGGGGGAGGAGGATTACTCTATATTATTCTATGGATTATTGTGCCGCAGGAATAAAAGTACTAATTGTAAAAAACATTCTTATACGATAAATTATGAATGATAAAAAATTAAAACGCAGTAAAGATCGTAAAATAGCCGGTGTTGCCGGTGGAATTGCAGAATATCTAAATGTTGACCCTGTCATAATCAGGGCGCTGTTCTTGTTTTTGATTTTCTTCGGAGGCTCGGGAATAATACTCTACTTTGTTCTATTACTGATAATGCCGGAAGATAATGAGATAAACTCGCCCAAAACAGAATATGCGGAAACAGTAGATTATACTGTTATTGATGATGAAGGAGAAGAAATCAAAGTTAATGGTGAAGAGAAAGGCGAAGGAAAAAAGGATGAAGATGCTTATCGTAATGAAGAAATAAAAGAGCAGAAGAACGTAAAAAATAATACAAAAACGGGATCCGCAATTTTAGGAATATGTTTTGTCTTTATCGGTTTATTCTTCTTATTAAGAAATATTATTCCTGATTCCTGGCAGAATATATACTTCCCTGCCCTGTTGATTTTCACAGGTATTTTATTAATAATTATTCCATTTATTACCCGTAAGAAAAAATAAAAATATAAAAACACAAACAGATGAACCGTAAAAATATATTTTGGGGGCTATTACTTATTGCAATCGGGATCTTATTATTGTTAAGAACCTTAAACATTGTTTCATTTTCTGTATATGACCTTATTAAACTATGGCCGTTAATTCTTATCTGGATTGGCATAGGGCTCATCCCGATGAAGGATATTTTCAAAATAATCCTGGATGTTATTGTTTTTATAGCCGGGATTTATATTCTCATAGCAGGAAACCCGCTTGGCGGATGGCCGCAATTATGGTAATATAACATATATCCGGATTTATTCAGCATTCCGCCAATCCTTTATTAAGCTTTAATGCCTATAAAAGCTACAAACAAAGATAGCATTTCATTATCTGTAAACAAATACGTTTGGATAGCACACCTGCTTCGGATACTTCGTCATTCCTCTCAGATAATGCTCTTTACAAACCTATTACCGTCATGCTGAACTTGTTTCAGCATCCCCTGCATAAAAGCAATAAACAAGGGGGTATCTCACTGCGTTTCGATGCTTTTGCTACACTTCGTGGCTCAGGTGCTTCGTTCCTACCAATGACAGTAAGCATAGGTTAATAGCGTCTTTGCGGACTTGATCCGCAATCCCTCCCCTCTTAAAAGAAAGGGGATGCTGAAACAAGTTCAGCATGACGGCAATATGTTGATTTAAAGCATCATTGAGAGAAACAAAGCAATCTCTTTCATTGGTAGGAACGAAGCACCCGAACGCATTCTATGCTAAAAAACAACTATTTTCCAAACTTTTTTCAAAAAACCATTTAACTTGCATATTTTTTTATATTTACAAAAGGTTCGCCACGATTTACTACAGCAAAAGCTCGTGCTAATAATTTGCA
>JAVBLM010000020.1:0-11964 GCA_031553535.1 Bacteroidales bacterium
AGATGAATTCGGGTGCAGGGACAGCATAGAGCATGAAGTTTTGATACTAAAAGGGTTGGATTTTCCCAATATATTTTCACCTGTCGGCAGCGACGGCAAAAAATATGTTTTCCGCCCGCTTGAAGACGCGGGACAGTTTAAAGAATTTACGATAGAAATCTACGACCGCTGGGGTGTTCCCGTCTGGCAGAAACAGTGCAAAGACCCGGGCTGCCCCGATTACGATGATTCTTTCTGGTGGGATGGAACAACCCAATCAGGGAAGCAGGTACCGGATGGGGTTTACTATTGGGTAGTATATGCGATTTCTTATTCCGGGATAAAACCAATAATAAAAAACGGCTCTGTGACTGTTGTTAGCAAGTAACTTAATCAGTGAACTTGTCAGAAGGTGAGATAATCCCTGACAGAAGAGCGCTTTTTCTTTTCAGTTGCTGTCATTTCCTTTTGTGTGAACCTTTAATAAATACTCGCAATGACGCTCTAAACCAACATATTGCCGTCATGCTGAACTTGTTTCAGTATCCCCTCCACAAAAGCAATAAACGAGGGGGTCAGCTCGACTTAAAAGCCTCGCTGCTCTCACATGCTTCACGTTCGGATGCGGGTCAAGTCCGCAAAAACGCTCTTAACCAACACTTACTGTCATCTTCTCACTGTTTGATTGTTTTTATTGATAATCCCTGTTAAAAGCTCCATCGCAGACGGCAAAAAGCGGCATATGTATTTCCGTTTGCCCCGTATTCGCTTCCTTGTTTTCCAAAAAGGAGTTGTGCCGCCAGCAGCAATTCAAGGTTATCATGTAATGAAATGCTTATATTGGGGCTGCAATAAAGGGATAAATCTCCGGGATTGAACATCGTCACAAAATCAACACTCAAAATGGGAATAATAGGGTAGGAGACCTGTGCGAACAATTCGTACATTCCTATGGATAGTTGTCTGGCGCTTAATTCGGAGGAGGTTCCCAGCAAGGATATTCCTCCCAGCCGCTTGGTGGTGCCCATGCTGCTGAAAAGAAAAGCTCCCTGAAGGTATAACGAATTCTTAAAGGTATAATCTACCGAAACGGTAGCGGAAAGGGCTGTTTGTAAAGGATCTGTCCTGTCGAATACAGAAACAAAGAAACTGGCTTCGCCACGGAAAGATACATTTTTAATTCCACCCGACCATCCGCCTCCAACTACCAGATCCTTTTCGCATTGTCCTCCTAAAACCTGAATGTCGTAATCCTTAACATTGAATAGATAACGGGCAGCTATTGTTGTTGCATATTCTTTGTTGATTTTAAAAACAACATCCAAAGAAGAAGAAGGGGTGGAATACCATGTAAAAGCAATGGCATCACTGCCGGGACGTTCTTCATAATCAAAATCCATATAGGAAAAGGCATTGAACAGGTCATTGGGATTCCATACCAGGTTAATTCCCCAATTAATGCGTTGGCGGCCGACCTTGATCTGGAATTTTTTCCAGGAATAATCCAGGACGAAACGATCGAAAGAAGTATTGAGCAGCCATCCTCCTTTGTTTATAATATTCCAGCTAAGGTCTACAATGCCGTTATCCCACGATAGCATATCTCCATATTGCGGGAATTGCTGTATCAGGGCGCCGTCGAGTAAGCGGTTGCGCATACCTATATCGATTTCGAATCCCTTGCAAGGGCGAATGGTGAAGTTAAGCCTGTTATGAAAAAGATTGTAATAGGTAAATTTTGTGGAATCACCATCGGGTAAGGGGATCTCGTTCTGCATAAAATAGAAAGAATGCATTTCCTTCAGGTAACCGGATACTTGGAAAACCTGGGCCTTACTCGTGAAAAATAAAAACAGAAAGGGAAGAAGAACTATTCGTTTTTTCATTTCATCGTTTTTCTAATGTTGACGGATTTTATATTCGGAATGATTAAAAGTTGATTTAGGGGATTAACTCCGTTGAACTCGCAAGCTCGGTTGCTTCATGCCTACCAACGACGGAGATTGCTTCGTTCTTCGCAATGACAGAGATCCCACCTCGCTATTAACTAACCTATTGGCGTCATGCTGAACTTGTTTCAGCATCCCCTTCCTTTTGAGGAGATTAGCTCGACTAAAAGTCTCTCTGCTCTCACCTGCTTCGTTCGAATGCGTTCGTTCCTCAATGACGACGTCATCCTTAAAAAGGGGATGCTGAAACAAGTTCAGCATGACGGTAAAGGTTTGTCCAAAGTGAGGAACAAAGCACCTGAGCCACGAAGTGTAGCGAAAGCATCGAAACGCAGTGAGATAACCTCTATTCATTTTATTTTATGATTTCATTGTCTTCCACAATTTTTCCGTCTTCCAGTACAATAATTCGCCTGGCTTTGTTTACAACACGTTGGTCATGAGTGGAGAAAAGAAAAGTGATATGTTCTTTTTCGTTCAATTCTTCCATCAGGTCCAGCAGTTTTTCGGTAGTCTTTGAATCCAGATTTGCCGTAGGTTCATCGGCAATGATGAATTGAGGGCGGGATGCCATCGCACGCGCTACTGCAACCCGTTGTTGTTGTCCTCCCGATAATTGATTGGGGCGGCTGTTCATTCGGTCGCCCAAGCCGACTTCAGTTAAGATCTCTTTTACCCTTTCATCCACTGTTTTCTTATGGACACCCTGCATTTCCATAATGAAGGATACATTTTCTTTAGCCGTCAGTACGGGAATCAGGTTATACGATTGAAAGATAAACCCGATATTGTACAAGCGGAAATCAATCAGTTCCTTGGAGCTGAGTTGTGTAATATCAATATCATTCACCCGGATACTTCCCGAAGTGGGCTTGTCCAAGCCACCGATCATGTTTAAAAGTGTCGTTTTCCCTGAACCGGAAGG
The DNA here is from genome assembly GCA_031553535.1 of Bacteroidales bacterium. Lineage (GTDB taxonomy): Bacteria > Bacteroidota > Bacteroidia > Bacteroidales > WCHB1-69 > JAIROC01. The sequence goes on from JAVBLM010000020.1 coordinate 2,854, forward strand.
GCCTACAATAGCCGTAAACTCTCCTTTCTTAACAGTTAAATCTACATGATCGACTGCTACAACTTCCAGTACGGAAGTTGTATATGTTTTTACTAAATCTTTGACTTCAATTACGTTCATATGTTTATCGTATATGCATAAATGTTGAATACTTTGTTTTTTGTAATAGTTATCCTTTTATAATCATCCAGATAACATATATTATATATAGCAAGACAAGAGTTCCTCCCTGCCAGCGCTTTACTTCGTATTGTTTGTTAGTTGAAATAAAAACAATTACCAACGCAGTACCCAGAATAAGAACCAATAGATCTGTCAATATAAGATTATAAGCGGTTATTGGACGGATTACAAGCGTTGTCCCTAAAATAAAGAAGACATTGAAAATATTTGACCCGATGATATTCCCCAATGCAATGTCGCAATTTCTTTTATAAGCCGCAACAACCGAGGTTGCTAATTCCGGCAATGATGTTCCTAGTGCGACAATGGTTAATCCGATTACCGACTGACTGATATTTAACTCTTCAGCAATAGTTACCGCATTGTTGACGATTAATTTTCCTCCTATCACCTGCGCTGCAATTCCCCCGATTATCATTATTAATGCAAGGGGGATCGGCATATAGATACGATGATCCGAATTCTCTTCACATGATACCATATTGTCCTTGCCCTTAATAGAATTACGCATAGTGATGTACATATATGTGGAAAAAATGATCAATAAAATAATGCCGTCCAAACGGGAAAAAGTAGGGCCAAAAACCACACCCATCAATATTAAGATAATCGGTGCCAGTAAACTTAACGGAATATCAAATCGTCGTGAACTTAACTGGGATCGTACAGGATAGATTAATGCTGTCATCCCTAAAATAAAGAAAGTATTTACAGAGTTACTTCCAATAATATTACTCAGTGCGATATCGGTTGATTTGGGATCGAGGGCGGCAATCAGGTTCACTACCAATTCAGGAGAAGAAGTGCCAAAGGCTACAACAGTTAATCCGATAATCAGATCCGGAACATTGAAACGTTTGGCAAGACCGGTAGAACCATTCACAAGAAAGTTCGCTCCTATAATTAGAACTGCAAAACCGATAAGGATAAATAAATATTCCATAACTTATATAAGTTAATTGTCAACCCGTATAGCTTCTACAGGGTTTAATTTTAATGCTTTCCGTGCAGGAATAATAGACGACAATATTCCTGTAAGAATAACTAAAAGCGTGATTGCGAAAAAGAAAAATGCATCAATGGTCGGATAAACAACCGAGGCAAACCCAACGGCTTCGAATCCTTCCCCGACAGAATCAAAATTGATTCCTGTTTTTCCGGTAATCAAAATCAAAAGCCATCCCGCCAACATGCCTATAATTGCTCCTACCATGGTTAGGAAAATGGTTTCCATCATAATCATACTGAAAACTCTTCCCCTGTTCATCCCGATAGCCATTAACATTCCTAATTCTTTGGTGCGTTCCAAAATGGACATCAGCATAGTATTGATAATTCCAAATGCCAAAGCAAACAGTATAAATCCCATGATGATAAATAAATAAAGATTCATATATTCTGATAAAATAGAGGCATCAGGGGATAATTCTTTCCAGCTAAGTACGCTAAGTTCAGGGAAGGCTTTCTTGATACCTGCTTGCGTGTTTTCTAAAGATGCATCGTCATTCAATAAAATTCCGATTTCATGGAATTCGTTTTTATTCAAACCTGTAATAGGTACTAAATCCGGTTGTAAGACAAAAGCATTGCCCTGGTCATACATGGTATTGTTTGTTTTGAAAATGCCGCAAACCTTGAATGCCTGTGTTATTAATTCCCCTTGTTTGTCGGTAAAGGTAAAAACAATTTTAGAACGAAGCCTGTATTGTTCGGATGCATGTAATATGCCTGCCCCGTATTTTGAAGCATCTTTTTCTGTGAGTAAAGCGGAGATTTCTTTTTTTATTTTATGTTCGGATTCAAACCGTATGTTTTCGATTGATCGTAATGAATCGATCACAATTTCAGGTATTCCTGCGTGTGATAAGCTGTCTATTATTTCTGTCGTTAACACATAATTTTTTACCCGCAGCTGTTCCGCCGTTTTATCACTGATTACAATCGGGTAAGACCCCCCTTCTTCAAAGTAGGTTCCCCGAATAATATATTTGTATAATTCGGAAACTCTCTTTTCATCCTCCATGTTGATACCCTGTAGCATTAAAGCCGTATTCCCTCTTGAGGTAGCTGCCATCGACATGATTTTTACCCGTTGACTGAATGCCTTTACGGAAGAATCATTTTTCAGATAACGATAGATCGTTTCGTTGCCAGGGATATAATTGTTTATTTCCTCGTTGTTCAAAAAATCCGGATTGTATAATTTCAGATGTCCGTTCTCTGTGTAAATAACCATATCAGTCCGTTGATTTACCCATCCCTGTAATAATCCGTCGGTGAAAACTCCTGCTGAAACACCCAGTATTACTGCAATAATTACAATGATACTGCGCTTTTTATTCCGCCATATGTTTTTCCATGCTATCTTAATAATTTCTTTCATTCTTGTTTAGTTGTTTACAGTTTACACGTTTACTTTTTGTTGCTCTCCGTATCTTTCCTAAAAATTCAACCCCTTTATCGTTTTTATTTATGAAGTTGTCAAAAGTTAAGATAGGGGATTATCTCGCTCCGCTTCGATGCACTCACATGCTTCGCGTTCGGGTGCTTCGTTCCTCGCAATGACGCTCTAAACAAACGAAATAGCGTCATTGCGAGGAGGAACGACGAAGCAATCTCTATCCATTTTATCTTAACTTTTGACAACTTCATTTTATCGGTTTTATCTTTTTTGCCTGTCTATTCACTAAATTTATCCCCGTATCGCTTTTATGGCATCTAACTTTAGAATGGTTCGTGTCGGGTAGATACATGCTATTAGCACCATGATAAAAACTACGAATGCTTGTGTATAAAAGTAACTGTCGAACCATGCCAGGGGCAATAAAGGATCGAATCCCATTTCCAGCATCATCTTTCCCATGTTGCCTGTCAGTTTTATAGGATAGTAATATCCGTATAGAATGATGGGAACCGAAGTCAGCATTCCTGCCACTGTACCTATCAATCCCAAAAATAGCATTTCTATGATAATGATGGAAGCCAGTTTGAATCGTTTCATTCCGATAGCAACCATAACGCCGAATTCACGCATACGTTCGGATATCATCATAAGCACTGTTCCGAAGATTCCGAAGAAGATGATAATATATAGAATCGTTAAAAATATAATTCCTGTTGCGGAATCTCCTTCAATCTGTTGTTTGAGAGTAGGAGATAATATTTCCCAGTTTTTTACACTTGTTTGCTGATTCTCGAATTTTTGTTTTAGTATCTTTTCCGTTTCTTTCATTTTATCTGTATTTTCCAGATTAATGGCAATAGAAGTAATTTGCCCTGAAAGGTCCAGAAATGTATTGATGTTTTCAAGAGTCATGTAGATAAGTTTGTTATCCAGATCAGGGGAGGGCAGTTTTACTATTCCCCGGATAGGATAAACGCCTGCTGCACTCGCACCTTGATATCCCTGGGAGATTAATACGATACTGTCTCCGATTGTTGCTTTTAAATATTTCGAAAGCCGGTCTGAAACAAGAATCCCATCATCTGTTTCCGATAGATACCTGGATGGGATAAAAGTCTCATCCAGAATAATACGTATGAAAGAAGTGTCTTTCCCTTGAAGGTCGAGTTCTTCAATCAATCTTCCGGCGGAGGTGAAAGAACTGTTGTTATGCAATTTTAGTACTTCAATAATAGCCGGATTAACTTTTTGCTCTAAATTCTCAATGCTTTTGTCGGAAATACTGTACAGTACCAGTTTATGTTTCGGGTTCGACATTTTCTTTTCTTTTTCCGGTGAAATTCCGGTAAGCATAATTCCTTTGGAGAGCAATCCGGTAGATGCCAGAGCAAAAGACTCGATTCGCGGGACAGCACTTTTCACATTGGGAATGGAAGAGATTTCTTCCAGCATTCCTTCCCCAGGCTCAAATACATTGTCAATGCTGGGATCGTCGAAATAATCAGGATTTTGAATTTGTAGATATCCTGAATAGGATTCGATACTAAGCCGGATCATGTGGCTATACGTTCCCAGTTGAAAAGAACGCATGATGACGGCAAAAAATACGGCAAAAAAGATAGAAGAAGCCGTAATGATTGTCCGCCTGCGGTTTCGCCACAGATTTCGCCATGCTATTTTGATGATATCTTTCATTGTTGGAGTTAAAATGTAGAATGATGTTTATTGCCTTGCTTACTGTTATTGTACTTTTTTCATATTTTGTTGAGAAAAGAAATTCGGCTCGATATTAATGTTGAACTTCATTGCTTTAATGGTTACAATTGTTTTATGCCCGGGTTCATTTGCCGGAAGAATTTCCATAACAGATGGCAATCTCCTGTCGTCGAATGTCGTTATCTTGGATGATTTGTGCGTTTTTACCAGGGATTCGTCTTCATCGTAGAATTCTATTTTAAGTTGGAAATATTCTTTTTCGGAAATCCAAATGATTATTTTTCCCCATACCACACTACTCCCCTTTACAGGAAGAAGCTCGATTTTATAGCAAGGCATCCCGTCGATGGTTTCTTTTCCGGTTATTTTATGGGTATAATCTTTTACCAGGGAAGATTCCTTTAAGATATCATCATTTGTGTAATCGGAGCCCATCCACCCTTGCGACATCATCGAAGGCGGCATTTTGATTAACCGCTGGATGCTTGGATTCCAACTCCACATATTGTTCCCACTTTTAAGGAAACTTTGTCCTTTTTCCTTTGCCGGAGCGGTGATTAAGGTCAGCGCATCTCCCTCGAATTCACTCCATGCCTTGAATTCGATATTACGCTGGTATTTTGGGCGGACAATCGTCATGCTCATTTCACTGTAATTTGATTTTTCCCCGTTAAATTTCTCTTCGGCTTTGCGCACGATTTCCTTGGCATCCTGGCCATGGGCAGATGAAATAAGGAAGAAAAGAGGTGTAAAGACACTGATTACGGTCAAATATTTTTTCATATTATAATTGCTTAGTTGTTATTTTGCGATAAATTCTTTTAAATATATTTTGTATTCTTCTAAAAATTCGTCTGTATAGGTTTCAGGAGAATAGACATACATCATGGAAAAACCTTTCATAAAGGAGATGATGTTTGTAACTACTATTTTCGGATTGACATTGGGTTGTTTTGCTGCTAAAAAATCCAGTAATAAATACTCTTGTTTGATTATATCTTCACGGATAACATTCGGGTTGCTTAATATCTCCATTACTTCCGGCTGAAAAGCAAGCTGATAATAATACTTGAGCGATTCCCGCTGATTTTTCAACATCTCGAAAGTAATATCAATATAATTGAATGCTTCCTGTTCTGTGACAACGTCATCTTTATTAGGATCGATAAACTCGCTGAATTCTTCTCCCAATGCGTTGAGAATATGTTTCAATAATTCTTCTTTGCTTTGAAAATAGTTGTATAAAAGGCCCTTGGAGATATTTGCTTCTTTGGCAATTTGATTAATGGAAGTCCTTGTGTAGCCTTCATTAGCAAACAATTTTAATGCAACATTTGTAATAAGCTTTTTTTTCTCATTACGTATTTCTTTATATTGTTCTTCTGTTCTGGGCATATTTTATTTATTTTATTGACTGAACGGTCAGGCAAAAGTATCACTTTTTTTAATATCTTTGTTATTGTTGGTAAAAATAATTTATGAACTTTTAACAAGTTCATAATTAATTGTTTGAAATTATCCTTTCCTGAATTGTATTTTGCCAGTTTAAGCCAATACACCTTTCGAGCCTGGGGGAATGCATCTTACACGCCTAAGATAAAGTACTCTTCACTTGGGTTATAAGAATTTACTTATCTGTATCAGTGAAAGAGATTGCAATAACGCTTTCAAGCAATACATTGCCGTTGTTTAATGACTTAAAATCGTAGCTCCCCTAATTTCTTATTCCTTCAACTTCTTTTTTCCAAACTTTTAACAAGTCCTCTTTTTAAAAATTATATATTTGTAAATTAAATTACAAGGGATTTACTAAATTATAGAACCAGTATTTATGAGTGAGCAAAAGTACAATCTTCGAGGGGTTTCCGCATCCAAAGAAGATGTTCATCGGGCGATTGAGAAAATAGATAAAGGATTATATCCGAAAGCATTTTGTAAGATTATTCCTGATTTTTTGGCTGATGATGAAGATTATTGCTGTATTATGCATGCCGACGGTGCAGGAACAAAATCATCTTTGGCCTATATGTATTGGAAAGAAACAGGAGATTTATCGGTATGGAAAGGAATCGCCCAGGATGCTATTGTGATGAATACAGATGATTTACTTTGCGTAGGTGCTGTGGATAATATTTTATTGTCATCAACTATCGGACGGAACAAGAATCTGGTTCCCGGAGAGGTGATCACTGCAATTATTGAAGGGACGGAGGAATTTTTAGAGAAAATGCGTAATCTGGGAGTAGGGATTTATTCTACCGGAGGGGAAACTGCCGATGTCGGGGATTTGGTTCGTACTATTATCGTAGATTCTACCGTTACATGCCGGTTAAAGCGGAAAGATGTTATCGACAATGCAAATATAAAAGCAGGGAATGTAATTATAGGATTGTCTTCTTACGGACAGGCTTCCTATGAAGATACATACAATGGGGGAATGGGGAGCAATGGATTGACCTCCGCACGCCATGATGTTTTTAACAAGTCGTTAATAAAGAAATATCCTGAAAGTTTTGATGCTGCCATCCCCGGAGAAATGGTTTATTGTGGTAAATACAATCTTACCGACCCGAGTGCAGTGGAAGGAATTGATGCAGGAAAATTGGTTTTATCTCCTACACGTACCTATGCTCCCATCATTAAAAAAGTATTACAGGAATATCGTTCCCGGATATATGGAATGGTTCATTGCAGCGGAGGCGGACAAACCAAAATATTACATTTTATAGATAAACTGCATGTAGTTAAGAATGACCTTTTCCCTGTTCCTCCATTATTTAAGATGATACAGGAACAATCTTCCACACCCTGGCAGGAAATGTACAAAGTCTTTAATATGGGACATCGCATGGAATTGTATGTGGATCCCGACATTGCAAAAGATATTATCACTCTTTCCCGGCAATTTAATGTGGATGCCAAAGTTATCGGTTATTGCGAATCCTCGGAAGAAAAGAAGGTGACAATCCATAGTGAATATGGGGAGTTTGTTTACCGGTAATGAATTATTACTTTTTTGAAAGTAAAGATTGTTGGTAACTTTTAGTGAACAGAGTTGTTTGTGATCATAGAATACCGCTTGTTGCATGCTGCCCTTGTAGTGAATCATGCTTTGGTTCAAATTGTCTTATTTGTGAATATACTCTTTATTCTATCTGCCAAAGTTATTTTATACACTTTAAATTTGTCTTCATATGCCATTTCCGCATATGGTTTGCTTCTATAAATATTTCTATCTTTATCTTCTAATGTCGCTAAACAACTAAAAATTTTCTGTGCTTTATTTTCAGGTGCAATGTAAATTTCAAATTTTGCTTTCACGATAAAGTCTTCAGAGAATCCGTTGCTTGTCAATTCTTTCTTAATAGTCTGTTGTAAACGACTAAGTTGCTCCACAATTGGTTTTATTTGAAGTGCTTGCGGAAATATTTTCTGATTCATAATGTCAATTTCAATATCAGATACATTTTTTTCGTTAGCTGCGTTCCAAATCCAGTCAGCCATGTAACCTTTTTCATAATAGAACAATGTACTGAAGTACTGCTATATCAGATTATTTGGAAGTCCGTTTAGATTTTTCTTTTTAGCCATTTCGTTTTCAATATTTTGGATGTTGCAAGCGACTTTACGGACATTGTCTGTCCAAGTCGTTCACAAAGTCCAGCCAGACCTGAATTACTGTCCCCCGATGACAAAAGCTCATTAGATGTATAAAATTTTCAAGTTTCACTTCTGCCTGTCAAACCGCACTCACGGGGACAGTCATTCAGTGTCTAATTTTACTCTCGTCAATGTCTGCACTGTCAGTTCGTAGGGTTGCATGCAACTTATAAATACACGCAAAAATACAATTATTTTATATAATCATGATATTTTGATAAAAATATAAGAAACAAGTAGTTATAATATGGTTTTATATCCGTATTTCATATATCTTTTTGCCTCTTCATAAAAAATAAATATTCGAAATACGCCTATCACTTTAATCTGAAAACACCAATTCCTCCTAAATGGTATCTTACTAAAAACACCATTTCTGTGTATTTTTTTGTTTCTATATGAAAATATATCGAAATGTTTTGGTATAATTATTAATAATTGATAAAATAACAAAAATAATTTTAAATAAAATGCTTTTTCTTTAAAAAAATAAATATCTTTGCAAAGATAATTTATAAATAGAATAAATAAATGAGAAGGATTTGTATAATACAGCGCATATACGTAAACCATGATATACGGACATCTCTATATGTCTTGTTGTTTTTCCTTTTATTTATTGCTTCCGGGTTGTTTCTTCCGGTTTTATTTTTTGTAATAAAAACCGCAGTTCTTGGCCATCCCTTACAGGGAAGAACTTTTTTAAAGATTTTTATTCATCCGGTATTTTCTAAAAATATTTTACCCTTTCGTTTGGAGGTTTCAGGAAAGTCTGAAAGTACTTTTCCATTTTGTTTACTTCTTTCAGAGAGGTCTGAAAGCACTTTTACATTTGGTTTACTTCTTTCAGAGAGATCTGAAAATATTTTCCATTTGCTTTGGCTCTTTCAGAGAAGTCTGAAAGCATTTTTACATTTGCTTTGGCTCTTTCAGAGAAGTCTGAAAGTGTTTCCCCGTTTGTTTTGCTACTTTCAGAGAAGTCTGAAAGCGTTTCCCCATTTGCTTTGGCTCTTTCAGAGAGGCCTGAAAACCTCCTGCATTACCGCATGAAAGTTTCAAAAGAAATAGACATCTTCTTGTAAAATAACAATATAAAACAAAATAGTTAACCTTTAAAACAAAATGACATGAAAATTAAAAGAAATAGA
>JAVBLM010000054.1:0-7835 GCA_031553535.1 Bacteroidales bacterium
ACGAAATAGCGTTATTGCGAGGCACGAAGCACCTGAGCCACGAGAAAGCATTGAAACGCAGTGAGATAATCTCTGTCATTGGTAGGAACGAAGCAATCTCCTATCTCAACTTTTGGCAACTTCAATAAAATATATTTAAAATATACATTATATCTAAGTAATATAAAATTGGCCAAATCTTATTTTGAGCTGCCGGGAAATAGTACATTTGTATGTATAAAGTAAAGTTATGCCGGCTATCCGGCAATTGTAAAAGACATTCATCCTTTTTGCCGCAGGGATTTACGCCTTTAAACAATGAGAAAAAACTCGCGGGCAAGCAATTTTGCGATGGGGAATGGCTATCACAAGCATGTTATAAGGAATATTCGTGGAATCCAGGCTGTCGGAAGTTTTATTTCTGGGTAGATTCGCGGAATCCAGGCTGTCGAAAGTTTTACTTCTGGGTAGATTCGCGGAATCTGAGCTGTCGGAAGTTTTACTTCTGGGTAGATTCGCGGAATCTGAGCTGTCGGAAGTTTTACTTCTGGGTAGATTCGCGGAATCTGGGCTGTCGGAAGTTTTACTTCTGGGTAGATTCGCGGAATCTAGGCTGTCGGAAGTTTTACTTCTGGGTAGATTCGCGGAATCTAGGCTGTCGGAAGTTTTACTTCTAGGTAGATTCGCGGAATCTAGGCTGTCGGAAGTTTTACTTCTAGGTAGATTCGCGGAATCTAGGCTGTCGGAAGTTTTACTTCTGGGTAGATTCACGGAATCTAGGCTGTCGCAAGTTTTACTTCTGGGAATATTTCATGGAAGACCGGTGATGATAATGCTTTGTTCCGCTTTTTTTATCTATTTTTCCTCTTTTATGTTTAACTTTATAAAAGAGAATACAAAGAAAGGAAGAAATCATATTCCGGTTATATAAAACAAAAATAATCTCGAAGGAAAACAACGGCTTCACACCTGTTGTAAGATTAATTTTTTACTATCTTTGTATATATAAGTTTTACTTTGTAAAGCGCTTGATATGAATCCCATAGTTTTTGATAAGTTAAAATTATTAGCCGAAGCAGCGAAATATGATGTTTCATGTGCATCCAGTGGGACAACCCGGAAAAATACAACAAAGGGGATAGGTTCCGCTTCGGGGTGGGGCATTTGCCATAGCTTTACGGAAGACGGGCGTTGTGTTTCTTTGCTCAAGATTATGCTCACTAATAACTGTAAATACGATTGCGCCTATTGTGTAAACAGAAGTAGTAATGATGTCCCAAGGGCTACATTCAGTGTTTCCGAATTAGTAGAATTAACCATAGAATTTTACCGGCGTAATTATATCGAAGGTCTTTTTCTGAGTTCCGGTGTTGTGCGCAATGCGGATTATACGATGGAGCGCATGGTACGTGTTGCCAAAGATTTGCGTACTATACATAGGTATAATGGATATATTCACCTTAAAGCTATTCCGGGAGCGAGCCCCGAGTTGGTGTCACAGGCAGGATTATATGCTGACCGTTTGAGTGTGAATATCGAAATACCATCGGAACACAGTTTGAAATTGATTGCTCCGCAAAAGGACTATCCCAGTGTATTCAAGCCTATGGGGCATATTCATCAGAATTTTCTCGAAAGTAAAGAAGACAGGCGGAAGTTCCGTTATGTTCAACCCTATGCTCCGGCAGGGCAAAGTACACAGATGGTGATTGGGGCTTCCCCTGAGAATGATCAGCAAATACTTAATCTGGCGTCTTTATTGTATAGGCAACCTTCCATGAGGAGAGTATATTATTCGGGATATATCCCTGTTAATCTTGCAGATTCAAGGCTTCCTGTTATTTCAACTCCTCCTCTTGTACGGGAAAACAGATTATATCAAGCCGACTGGCTGATGCGCTTTTACCAGTTCCGGGTGGACGAGATTGTGAATGACCAATACCCTGATTTGGATATGGAACTGGACCCCAAACTGGCTTACGCACTGAGGCATCCCGAGTTATTCCCTATAGATGTAAATACTGCTGATTATGAGATGATATTACGTATTCCGGGTGTTGGGGTTAAATCTGCCAAGTTAATTGTAGCCTCACGCCGTTACGGGCGTTTGTCTTCGGAGCATTTACGGAAAATGGGCGTTGTAATCAAGCGGGCAAAATATTTTATTTCCTGCAAGGAGTTACCCCTGGTTACCGTCAACGAAATGCGTCCGGAAAATCTCCGGCAACTGTTTGTGAATAATACGCAAGAGAAAAGAAAAAACAAAACGCAGTTACAGTTACTTTTTCCCGAATAACCGTAATGAAAAAAGAACAATATCTATCGTTTACCTATGATGGTACATTTGAGGGACTGTTAACGTGTGTGTTTGATGCATTTGACAGAAAACAATTCCCACAATACATCTCAAAAGAGGAGATATCATTGCTTTTTACGGAAAGTTATCATGTGATAACGGATGAGCACAAAGCCAATAGGGTAGTAAACGGATTGAAAAAGAAAATATCCCCGTCGGCCCTTCAGATGTTATTTACCTGTTGGCTGTCTGAGTTGAAAGAAATAGAGATAGTGCTGTTTAATTATATCTGCAAGTCCTTTATGGCTCCGAGGTCAATCGAATTGAATTTTGCGGATCCGGATGTTTTGGAGCTATCCAAAGTGTTTAAGAAAGTGGGAAGGGAAGCGGAAAAAGTACGGCAATTTGTGCGTTTCCAGAAAACAACAGATCAGACTTACTTCGCAGCCATTAAGCCTGTATATAATGTATTGCCTTTATCGGTAGATTTTTTTGAGGATCGTTTTGCCGATCAGCAGTGGGTTATCTATGACCTAAAGCGGAACTATGCTTTGTATTATGATCTGGAAAAGACAGAAGTCGTTTATTTTGACGATTTAAAGATCAACCGGCAAAACGGGAAGCTGCACCCGGATTTACTTACGGAAGATGAGCTTTATTTCCAAAGTTCCTGGAAAGAGTATATCCGGTCTATTTCTATAAAGGAACGGAAAAACCTGAAGTTACAACGGCAACACATGCCTAAGCGTTTCTGGAAATATTTAACGGAGAAGCAAGGCTGAGGTAACGGGTTTTGTTTTCCAGCGTTTTATCATAGGTACCCCATGTATCTAACTAATGTATTTTGAAAATTTTAGTTCAAAGTAAAAAATAAATGATACCTTTGCCGTTGTTTATATATATGAAAAGATTTGTTTATATAAAAGTGATTTTATTGCTTCTTGGGTCTCAAAGTTTGTTTTCACAAGAATTGCATGACTATGGCTTTGTTAAAAGCCCTTCCATTAATATTCTTCGTCCTGATTCTGTACCCTTTTTATATCCGCTGGCAGGAGGGATGAATAGTATGCAGTTTGGTTGGGTGGATTTTGATAGGGATGGCATGAAGGATTTAATCGCTTTCGATGTTCATGGAACCAGGGTGTTGCCTTTTTTGCACAAAGAAGAAGGCAACCGGTATGAATATGCTCCACAGTATGCTCATCTTTTCCCTCCAATGAAAGGATTTATGCAGTTGATTGATTTTGATAAAGACGGGAAAGAAGATATTTTTACTTATTACGAAGCAGGGATCAAGGTTTATCGCAATGTCTCCGATACGATGTTGAAGTTCGAGTTGTTTACCGAACAAATATTGTCGGTATACAATCAGGGGCAGAATCCGATTAATTTATTCTGTACGGAAGGTGATTACGTTGTTATTGAAGATCTGGATGGAGATGGGGATCTGGATATATTGGCGTTTTGGTCTCTTGGGAAGTATGTGGATTATCATAAAAATAGGTCTATGGAAATCTATGGAAATCTCAATCATTTGGAATTTGAACTGGAAGACCGGTGTTGGGGAAGGTTTTCAGAGAATGATGAGTATAATGCCATTACACTCAATGACAAATGCGGACGAAAAGCGTTGAAGACACACCGGCATACCGGTTCTACCATGTTGACTTTGGATGAGAACGGGAATGGATTACCCGATCTGTTGCTGGGAGATATGGATTATCCTAACTTAATTTTATTGACAAATGGCGGCAACTTGGATTCTGCACACATGATCTCTAAAGACAGCTTGTTCCCTTCCTATGATACTCCGGTTCAGTTATACTCTATGCCTTGTCCTGTTTTGATGGATGTAGATAATGATGGATTGGAAGATTTACTCGTTTCCCCCTATGATCTGGCATTGACAAAATCGGAGAATAAAGAAAGTGTTTGGTATTATAAAAACGTAGGAACACAGCAGAATCCTCATTTTACATTACAGACAAAGTCTTTTTTGCAGGAGGAAATGATTGATTTGGGTTCGGGGGCGTATCCGGTTTTCCATGATATGAATGGGGATGGACTATTAGACCTTATTATTGGGAACTACGGTTATTATGATAGTACAACAACCAACGGATATTCTATTACATGCCACTATTCGGCATCCATAGCTTATTTTAAAAATATCGGAACCAAATCGAATCCTGTTTTCTTATTGGTAACGGAAGACTTAGCGGATCTTAGAAGACTGGGATATACTTCTTTGATACCTTCCCTTGGGGATATAAATGGAGACGGAAAGCCGGATATTATCCTGGGAACATCAACTAAAAACTTGATTTATTTGGAAAACAATTCGGCATCTTCGGATATGCTTGCGTTTATGCCTCCGGTAACAAATTACAAATCGATATCCGTTCCGGAATATGCTGCCGTGCAACTTTTCGATTTGGACAATGACGGATTATTGGACCTGATAGTTGGTGCCCGCAGAGGGATGATTTCTTATTACAGAAATACGGGAACTGTTAACAGTCCGGCATTTGTTTTTGTAACCGATAGCTTGGGAAAAGTGAATGTCCGGGATTTCGATAACTCTTATTTCGGCTATGCCACACCTTGTTTCTTTCGCACAAATACAGGAGAAACACGTTTGTTTGTTGCCTCGGAAAAAGGAGCAATAGCTTATTACAAAAACATCGATAATAATTTAAACGGAACATTTACCTTGGAATTGGACGAATTGTTTTTTGTTGTGGATAACAATAAAATATTCCCGATAAAAGAAGGAATAAGAACCGCGGTGACAGTTGGTGATATTGATAATGACGGATATCCGGATTTGATTGTAGGTAATTATGCGGGAGGAATAGCTTTCTATAAGGGAGTGCAACCTCCTGATAAGTCTGTCAGGATAACAGATATTGTTTCGGTTGCCTCTCCCATGCAAATTTTTCCAAATCCTGTAAATGATATTATACATTTCAAGATAACTTCATTTACAGGTGTGAAACATGTTTATATATATGACATGTTGGGTAGATGTAAATTACAAAAAACAGTGGATAATGAAGTTTCGGGAGAGTTGGATGTATCTGCATTTGCCGGAGGATTTTATGTGGTCAGATTTGTGCTGGAAGACGGGACTTTTCTTGTAAAGAAGTTTATTAAACAATAAATGGATTATAGCAAATGTATTTAAAAATCAATAAAAATATAAATAACTAACAGAAGTTACGCAAGTTACAGGAAGTTATAGAAATTAAAGAAAGTTACAGGGGGATGCTGAAACAAGTTCAGCATGACGGCAATATGGTAGTTAAGAATGAAGTAGGATCTCTGTCATTGGTAGGAATGAGCTACGAAGCAATCTTCAAAAATTATTTATAATGAATTTTCCTGATAAATGGATAAATAAGAAAAAAGTTATTATACCGGCTGCTGTATTGATTGTTGTTCTGGTGATTGTGTTTATATGGAGCAGGTCTAACCATCTTCAATACCGTAACGCATATACGGATTGGGACGCTATTCAAAAACGGGGTTCTATCCGGGTAGGAATAAAGCAGAATACAACGGATTACTATGTGGAAAATGGTGTTGTTAAAGGGTTTCACTATGATTTGATGGAGTTGTTTGCCAAGCACTTCAATCTCAAGGCACATTATACGGTATATAATGCTTACTGGGATAGCTTTTGGGCATTAATGACAGGCAAGGTGGATGTATTGGCAATGGACTTAAATGATAATCCACAACTGGGCGTTTTCTTTTTATTAACCACCCCGCATTCCTATTCATCCCATGTATTGGTTCAGCATAAGAATAATATGCTCATAGATGAGAACTTTCATGTTTTATACAACTCAAACACTTCATCCGGTAAACCGTTGTTATTAGTGGTTCCCGGCTTCTCCGATTTTTACAAAGACGCTTTGTTTTTATCCCGTGAGTTGGATACGTTAAATATTAGACTGATACTAAAAGAAACCTTTAATATAAATTATATTTTGGATTTAGTGAATGAAAAAGAAATAGATATGGCGATAGCCGATCAAAAAGTAATGGAATCGAGTTCTGTTTTATATGGGGATGTAGATTACTCGGTGGTTCTGACCGATACGTTACCATTGCATTGGGCGGTGAATAAGCAAAATGTTTCTTTACAACGGGTACTGAATGGTTGGTTGGATAGCTTAAAAAATACACGTCATTATTTTATTTTACTTGAGAAATATTATTCCCCGGCTTCTAAAAACAGGACGAAAGCCGGGATATATCATCAAAAGATCAATAATAATTCTATTTCTTTTTATGATGATTTGATAAAAAAACATGCAGAAACATATAATCTGGATTGGCGTCTTGTTGCTGCTGTTATTTATCAGGAATCGAGGTTTAATTCCTCTGCAACAGGAAAAGGAGGTTCTTACGGTTTAATGCAAATTATGCCCCGAACGGCAGCACGCATGGGCATGGATAACCCATATTCTGCAGAAAATCAGATTTTATATGGGTGTAAATATTTAAAAAACCTAAAAGAAAGGTATGCAGAAAAAGGTATAGATTCCACTGATTTATCTAAATTTGTTTTGGCTGCATATAATGCAGGTGCTTGTCATATCGACGATGCCAGGTTATTGGCAGAAAAGAAAGGATATAATCCCAATAGCTGGAAAGACGTGGAAAAAATGTTAACCAAACTCTCAGACCGGAGATTCACAAAAAACATTCAACTGAAATGTGGAAATTATAATGGCAAGTATGCAAAGAATTATGTTTCCAAAGTATGGGATGTCTACCGGCATTATCAGAATATGTTGGATTAAATCGAATGATCCGAACTGTTTTGTATTCTCCTTAAATCTTTGCAGATATAATGGTATGTTTTTCTTCATGTTGAAAATTTTTATTCCTGATTTAAAATAATATACGTATGCATTGTGTAAAAATACGGAAAAAATGTTTACATATATTAAAAAAATGTTTACGTTTGCAAAACATATCAAACAATTTCTCATGAAAAATCTTTTTTCTTTGATATCGGCAAAAAGTATCTTCTTGCAATATTCTTTTTTGTTTGCGTATTTTCTTACCCTTATATCTCACTTTAGTCTATTTATCATAAAAAATGTTGTTTTTTATGATAAAACATATAAACCTAAAAAATGGAGGCAGGGCATTTGGGTTCTCTGTAAAACTAACTTAGATACATAAAGCTTACCGCCATCGTGTGTTCCTGTTGGCGGTAGGCGATGACCCCAGGTGCAGTGCAGGGAAAGGTACTCTTTGCTTGAACACCGAAATACCCTCCCTGCCGGGATGCACCTTAAGGAGGTGGTTAGAGAAAAAATTCACTTCTTTCCCCTATATTGTAATTGCTTTGGCTACTATATAGCACAATATTATTTTTAATACTTTGCAATTAAGAATATGCAAAAGTACAAAAAATACACAAGCCAAGTTTTTCTTTTATTTCTTGCAAAAGAATAAGGCGGTTAAATCAATATACCGGAAATTATTGACATTATTTTTTAAATGATTCTATCATGGGAAAAAATAAGAAATTGCAATT
>JAVBLM010000063.1:0-7057 GCA_031553535.1 Bacteroidales bacterium
GAATCCGGTGGATGATTTATTAACCATCCCTTACACAGGGAATAACACCCGTATTGAAATCCATGATGTAAAAGGAAGCCGCCTTTTTTCGGGATTGCTTACCGATAGCCCGTTAGATGTTTCATTTTTGAAAACCGGTATATATTTGTTAAGTGTTTCCGGCGACACAAGAGTTATTTATAAACTAATTAAAAAGTAATGCCATGAAAAAGATCGTTTTATCCATAGCCGCGTCCTTTGTCTCTCTTTTTGTATCGGCGCAAGTCACACAGTCTGCCTCCGATACCATTGTATTGGAACGCATGAGCCAGGAAACACGGCAGTACACCCTGCACGCCAAAGAAGAAGTACAGACACAATATAGCATTACTACCTCTGCCGGTGAGGAACTCGAACTGGATTATCCCTGCCGGGTGTATTATGTGAGCTACATGGAGGATACAAATATCAGCCGTTATTTAATTGTCAAAGAAAGCAATGGAAACTTACTGGAGGTAAATACAAAAAACACGGCCCAACCTGATAATCTTGCAAACTGGAGGATAATACAGGAAGAACCATTAGATACATTTGTTCTGATATCACAAGGTAATTTATCAGGTAATGAAGGTCTCCCGAAACAAAATCTAGTCATACGAACACAAATGGCATGGGACAGTTTGATAAATGCAATGAATACAATTAATAATGTAACGGACAGTTTTGCCGACATCAATATTGATTTCTCAAAATACCAAATTATCGCAGTTTTTGATGAAATCAGACCTAATGAAGGTTGGACAATTGACGTTACAGATATTATGAAATACGATGATAGTATTGTTGTTAGTTATACTAATTTGAGAGGCGGAAATTGTAAATCTGTTGTAATGCAACCTTTTTACATTGTAAAAACACCTGTTTTCGATAAGGAAATTGTTTTTCAATACGATTCAATAGAAATTAATATAATGGACTATTCTCTTTCTTCTGGCTGCAATTGGGATGTTAATAATCTTCAACATGGTTTAATTTACATTATTAATTCTCAAGAAGAATTACTTTCCTTTATCCCATGCTCAGGAGGAAATACACCAATAGTTATTGATTTCGATCAATATTCTCTATTATTTGTATATGGAGGCGCTCCTAATGGTATTTCTAATATCGTTAAAAATTTACAACAACTTTCATTAAATGAATATCACTTGAATATTGCGATATGTTTGAATGACTCAGGTGTTGCTCCAAGATGGACAGTTGCACTTATTGTAGATAAATTGGATAGAGGAAGTAATATTGAATTGAATGTAACTTTTATTTATTAAAACTAATAACAATGAAAAAGAAAACCTATTTATTCGGATTAATATTTTTGCTATTCTTTGTAAATTCGATTGCTCAAACTCCATATTTTTACTACAGTAATGGCAAGAAACAATATTTGGAACTGAACACAAATCATATTTTTGTTTCGGTTGCAGCAGATAAAGACACCGCTAATGTATTTGTTTCAAATAACATAAAACAACAATCCTTACGTATTGATATTCCTGAAAAGATACAATCAGATACAAAAATCAGATATAAACGATTTTGGGCGGAATTGAGTCTGGAAGATAATTTACCAGATATGGCTTATTGGGCAAAATTATCGGAAATCAAAAATATGAGAAAAGATATTATTGTTGCCCCTTATTTTAAAAGCCAATACCATGATAAAATCGGTCTATCGAACTTTTTTTACGTGAAATTAAAATCACAGGAAGACACTATTTTACTTCGACAGGAAGCCGAAAAAGAACAGGTAATTATTGTTTATCAGAATCAGTTTATGCCTTTATGGTTTGTAATGAGTATTACGGACAACTCTATATACAATGCTATGGAGTTAGCCAATCGTTTCTATGAATCGGGATTATTTCAATATGCAGAACCCGATTTAATGTTTGAATATAAGACCAGTTGCGCAAACGACACTTGTTTTGGAAATCAATGGGGTTTAAAAAATACCGGACAATATGGAGGAATAGCAGGAATAGATATTAAACTATGTGATGCATGGCAGATATCAACAGGTAAGAACATTACAGTTGCAGTTCTTGATAATGGAATTGATACAACTCATCCTGATTTAGCTGCGAATATGCATCCGTTGAGTTATGATTGTGAAAGCGGAACTATGCCACAACGGTTTTTTATAGACTCTAATTATGAGCATGGCATTCAGGTAGCTGGAATTATCGGTGCTGTGAGAAATAATACAACTGGTATTGCAGGTGTGGCTCCCGACTGCAAGTTAATGGCTGTTAGTAATACTCTTGATGTAAATATATTATCACAAATGACCAGGGCGGATGGAATTAACTGGGCATGGAAACATGGAGCGGATGTTATCAATAATTCTTGGAGTATCAGTGTTGCTACAGATTCGATGGTTTATCCATTAATAAAGGAAGCCATAGACAGTGCTGTTACACGAGGTAGAAAAGGCAAGGGTTGTGTGGTTGTTTTTTGTTCAGGCAATTATAATGCTCCATTCATTAATTATCCAGCAACTTTGTCCGATGTTATATCTGTCGGAGCAATAATTCCCAATGGTCAAAGAAAATCAATATCTACATATGATGGTGAATATTGGTGGGGAAGTAATTATGGTCCTTCGTTAGATGTCGTTGCACCGGGAATAAATATCCATACTACTAGATATCCATATTTTGGAGAATATAATAGTAATTTTAATGGCACTTCTGCTGCTGCTCCTCATGTGTCCGGCATTGCCGCTTTGATATTATCTGTGGATTCAAATCTTACACAACAGCAAGTCCGAAATATTATTGAATATACAGCACAAAAAACCAGACCGGATTTATATAACTATCAGTCAGAACTTGATTGTCCAAATGGCACATGGCATAAAGAAATGGGTTATGGTTTAATAGATGCTTATGCAGCAGTAGTTATGGCTCAGACATGTAATCATACGCAAGAAATAGACTTAATGATAAGAGACATTCCAGATGATGCAGGTGTGGAACCTAATCCAATTAATGAAATTTTATGGAATAGTCCTGATATCTGGATAAGAAATAAAGCTGATAATATATCCAGTCATCAAAGTTTCGTATCTAATACGACCAACTATGTTTATGTCCGGATAAAAAATATAGGAGATCAGACATCTTTGGGAAATGAAAAATTAAATCTTTATTGGGCAAAAGAAGGTACTTCCTTAGCATGGCCTTTTTATTGGACAGGAAATTATCTTAATTTTGGTAGTGGTCCTCTATTAACAGGTGGCCTTATCGGCACTAAAAATCTTCCTAGTATACCGTCAAATGGAGAATATATCATGTCATTTGAATGGAACACTCCTAATCCTGTTGATTATGAAATTACTGCCTTTAATAACTTTGATCATTTCCGCTTATTAGCAAGAATCGAAGGACCATGCAGTGATAACATGACATTTTCGGAAACAAGGGATATAGACAGCAATGTAAGGAACAATAACAACATTGCTGGTAGAAGCATCTCTTACAAAAAAGGAAATTTAATGGTTCGGGATACCGAAGATGATGCAGGAATAGAACCTAATCCATCTGCTGGAGCCATGTGGAATAGTCCCGATATCTGGATAAGGAATAGATCCGATGCCAATGTAATTCATCAAAATCCAATACCCAATACTATCAATTATATTTATGTCCGGATAAAAAATATAGGAAGCAAATCTTCTAAAGGGAATGAGTTACTACGTCTCTATTGGGCACAAGCAGATTCCCTGTCGTGGCCTCGTCATTGGAATGGAAGTGTGTCATTATTTGGTAACTTTATTGATTCGTTATTTATACCTTTGATGCAACCCGGAGAAAGTCTCACTGTGGCATTTTCCTGGTATGCTCCCAATCCTACTGAATACGTCGGCATGACTGACAATCCTTCTCGTTTTGGTTTATTGGCAAGAATCGAAGAAAATGATCCGCTGGGTTATCCTGAAACGGAAGATATAGAAAGCAATGTAAGAAACAACAATAGTATCGCATGGAAAAGTGTAAATCTTGGCAATGAAGGGGTTGATCTAATGGTCCGAGATACGGAAGGTGATATTGGTAAGGAACCTAATGATTATGGTGCAATTATGTACAACAGTCCTGATATTTGGGTAAGGAATATTGATGATGGCGGGTATGAACATCAAAGTCCTCAGTCTAATACCACTAACTATGTTTATGTAAGAGTTAAAAACATTGGGAATGAGACATCCCGGGGAGATGAACAGTTATATCTTTATTGGGCAAAAGCAAGTGCTTCTTTAATATGGGACTATTATTGGACGGGGAATTATTTTCCACAAGGTCCGTTAATAGGTAATTATATAAATTCACTACACATACCAGCTATGCCGTCGGGTGGAGATACTATCATAAAATTCCAGTGGGATGTCCCTAATGCCGATGATTATGTAAGTTTTAGTAATATTGTAGTCACTCAGTGGCATTTCTGTTTGTTGGCGAGAATCATAGCGAATAATGATCCTATGACTTATTCTGAAACATCGGATATAAATAACAATGTAAAGTATAATAATAATATTGCACAGAGAAATGTAAATGTTGTTGAAATTAAAACGGGCAACATAGGTGGAGTTATAGCGGTAGGGAACGCTTATAATAGGGCACATTCTTTCTGTTTACAGTTTAAAGCAACGGATGCCGGGTCGGCAACCCTTGTTCAGGAAGCGGAAATAACCGCCAAACTGGATACTGTTTTATACCGGGCATGGCAGCGGGGAGGTGCAACCGGTGTAAACATAGAAGATAAAGGAGGGCAAACCATTCTGATCAAAGGAAATAATGCAAGTCTGCGTAATATAATCTTTGAACCCAAAGAGTTCGGCTTATTGGACTTGCGTTTTAATTTCCTCACACAGGAAATTACCGGCCAGGTAAACTATGAATTCCATGTGATGCAGACCGATCATGAAACCGGCGATATCATAGGTGGAGAAGCTTATTCCATTATAAAGTCAGCCCGGACACCTTTCTATGCAGATGCGGGGGAAGAGATATATGCCTATCCAAACGAAAATATCCAGTTAAGCGCTGTGCCGGTTGGTGAAGCGGCTACGTATAATTGGTATTTAAATGATAGTTTAGTTCACACAGGAATGAGTTTTAACGATTCTGCCGTTATTGGGCGGAAATATAAATTGGAAGTAATAGCTTCGGATGATGGCTATAAGGATTATGCGGAAGTGGAAATCAAAGAGGATTTGTCAAACTTAATCATCCGGGATACGGAGGATGATACGGGTATGGAACCTGTTAATGGATCTGGTATGTTTTTGTTGAACAGTCCGGAGAGTTGTCTATGGTATAGTCCTGATATTTGGCTAAGACACGAGCCTGATAGCATACAGGAACATCAAGATCCCGAATGGAATCGCCCATGTTTCGTTTATGTAAAAATAAAAAACATCGGCAATACACCTTCCCGTGAAAATCAACAATTACTACTTTATTCGGGAAGAATTGTTACCTACTTAAAATGGTTGGGGGAATCGTTATGGAGTCAATACTATGAGTCAGCTCCAATGATGTGGAATCTAAATAGTTGGGTTCCTATACCTGCTATCCCTGCAGGCGAAGAAATAATCTTGGAAATTCCTTTATGGGTATCTTCTTATTCTGATGGAGATTTTACCAATTTTAATCCCTGGGGCAAACCGTCCTCATGGAGTTACTGTATACTGGCAAGAATTGAGGGAAATAAACCCATGACTTTTCCGGAAACGGATGATTCTTTATACCGAAATGTGGGATACAATAATAAGATTGCATTAAAAAGCGTATCTGTCCTCGAAATAGATGAAGGATACTCCACAAGAACAACAATAGCAGCAGGACAACATGATTACCGGCCTTCCCATTTAGTTTTTATACCGTATTTCGGATCAGATTATAATGAGGTAGAAATAAAAGTTAGATTGGACCCTGTGTTATATGATGCGTGGACTTCAGGAGGCCGTCGTGGGAGCAGTATTAATTATATTGGAGAACAAACTATATTGTTGGATCATGGAAATGGCATTCTTGAGAATCTCTATTTGTGGGCACATCCTCTTCCCTATGAGCTAGGGTTGATGGATATACAATTTAATTTTTTAGAACCACCTTCTCAAGCATCTTATTATTTGGATGTAATTCAAGTTGATGCCACATCAAATGAAATAATAGGCGGAACAACTATCCATGTCAAGAATCCGCAAGGAAGTTATTCTTCCCAAACTAATGCAGTAGAAAATATTTCCATAAATAGAGAAAATACGCTCCAACTGATTCAAGACAGTACGGAAGTGAAAGTGGAAACAAAGCCGAATAAAATAGTATCCATATCTCCTAATCCTACAACCAATGAAATAACGGTTGCCTACGAACTCAACGAAGTGGAAAATGCTTCCATCTATATTTCAAACTATTATTTTACGGGTTTGTCTGATAATTATATATTGGATATACATTCACAAAGCCGAACATTCAATGTTTGGAACTATACAACAGGATTTTATATAGTTACCCTTGTCTGTGACGGAAAGGTTGCCGACAGCAAAACGTTTGTGAAACATTGACAGGATCAACTCCGGAAATAAAGTACTATGAAAGCAACGATACAAACAAAACGGCCCCCCGAAACCATGCCCGGAGTTTCGGGGAAGGGTTCGGGAACCTCCGAAACCATGTCCGGAGTTACTGGGGTGGATTCGGGAACCTCCGAAACCATGCCTGGAGTTGCTGGGGTAGTATCGGGAAGCCCCGAAACCATGCCCGGAGTTACTGGGGAGGTATCGGGAACCTCCGAAACCATGTCCGGCATTGCTGGGGTGGGTTCGGGAACCTCCGGCGCTTATTGGAAGAAAAAATATCCCCCGCAGGGAAAAAAATAAATAGTAATCATTAAATTTTATAAACCATGAAAATTAAATTAGTAGACAGTTCCCGTTTCCGTAACGACGAACATTTCCAGTTTCACACCGAAGTGAAAGATTTAGTTAACCTATCGAATCCGGAGATACTCA
>JAVBLM010000012.1:0-11028 GCA_031553535.1 Bacteroidales bacterium
CGTCTTCAAGCGGGCGGAAAACATATTTTTTGCCGTCGCTGCCGACAGGTGAAAATATATTGGGAAAATCCAACCCTTTTAGTATCAAAACTTCATGCTCTATGCTGTCCCTGCACCCGAATTCATCTTCAATTTTGAGCAGAACCATAAACTTACCCGGTGCAGTACGATAGGTATGTGCCGGATTCTGCAAAGAACTCTCCGTATCATCGCCAAAGTTCCAGTGCCAGAGAGTTATTTTTCCATCACCCTGAAGGGATTTATCTGTAAACCGGATTTCGTCCCCAAGTATTGCCGTTGGCGGATTAGCTTCAAATTCTGCAACAGGGCCATCTATATGTTCCACGGTTATTGTTTCTTCCACTATGCAGAATGTATCGCGAACCGTTACCTTGTATGTTCCGGCTTTAAGCCCTGTTAGGGTAGCTGTTGTATCCGGCAGTCCGTCCCAGGCATATTGTATTGTTGTGGGCTGGCTGCTGTCAACAGTAAGTGTAATGCTGCCGTTTTCTTTGCCGCAGGTTTCGGGAATTGTCCGTATATCAAAGGTAAGATCCACAATGGTAACACTTGTCTCTAATGTTTGTGTTGTTATATCATCTTTATAGAGAATCACCATTTTTATTTGGTAAACGCCGGGTGCAAGGGTTTTGCTCCAGAAGAGCTGATCCCGGGCGGCAACTTCTTCTACATTATTGATATACCATTTCAGATAACCTGGATTCGTACTGACATTACTGTCTATTTTAGCACGGAAGTATACGGGTTGCCCGCAAATAACCCCGGAATCTATTTCCTGGTAATGAATATCGTTCACATAAAATCCAGTCTTCACAAGATTACGCATTGCAGATGCCAACAGGCAATAATAACTTTCTGCAGCGCCCGTACCATACCCCATAACAATAAGCCCTCCAAATGGATTACTGAAAAAATATGCGGTATCATGGGTAAGCGGTATATCATAAAATGAATAACCGGAAGCATGGCTATACCATGTACCACCGCTCAGGGCCTGTTCTGTTCCCATACCTGTTTTTACGATAGTACTGTCTTTGGTTGCGGTTGGGGTAATAATTAAAGCATGATGCCTATTTATATAAGTAGTAAAGTTAGAACCGGGAATAATAGGGGTAACCCATGCCGAATCTATTCTTTGTTCTATAGCAGGAAGCCAGGCTTGAGCAGGGTCGGAAGAATGATCATCCGGGTGGAGATCAATTGTGTACTCATAACTTGCAAGATATGTACATACTCCCACCGGTCTGTCGGCTTGGATATAACAACCATTACTGTCTAAGGATATGTCCAATTCCACCCATTGGCCTGCCCGGAGATTGGTTAGCGTAGTTTGTCCGCCCTGAACTACTCGTATTGTTCCTCCTGTCTGTGAAATGTTTGTTCTGTTTTCCGATGCCACGATACGTACAATATCCCTTCCCCGCCAACTGACAGGAACAAAAAAGTTTTTCCCCCAGGCAGGGACAGGGGACAATTGTTCAAACAAATGATCGGATGCACTTATTTGCAATGGCATATAAGGTATAAGTCCTCCTGGCTTCAGAGCAAAGAGAGCCACGGATTTATCGGCAGTAATACGGGCACCGGTTATATCGCAAGGAGGAGGATAGCATTTGTAATAATAATAATATACTTCTCCCCTGTTGAGAATTCCCGTTAACGTTCCGTTATAATACACTTGAGTGTTATCTTGCGTAGCTACAAGCACATAACAATCGCTAGTGCCGGAATATGAGAGAAGATGGTAATCTGTTCCCAAAGCAGCTATCGGCAGAATATGAGTAGCATCAGTGGAATAAGACTTCTGATTGAGGGCATAGGTACTAACAGGATTATCACTTGTGATATGAATGCTATAATCCCTTATACCTGTTCCTATATTATATACAGCATATATTTGGGCAAGCGTAAGATTATATATAAACACACTTCCGGGAGCAATAGAAAAAGGGACAGAATCATTTAAATGGGTGAAATAAATAATACCGGTTGCCATCCGGTCGCTTGCGACAATACGTATTTGTAAATTTCTACCATCATAAACAAGACCGCTATTAGCTCCAAACGTTAACCAAAATTCAGTACCTTTCATATCCTGTTGCCCATGAAGTGAAAGATTGCATAACAAGAATAAAATTGCAATAAAAATAGTATACGGTTTAGCTTTCAAAATTATATATCGATTAATAATTTTATTGTTGAAATTATTTAAATAACTAAGAGCATTTCGGAAAGTGTTCTTTGCTCCTAAACGCTATCCCTATGCCATTTGGATTTTCCCCTAAAGGTGAAAGAATCCTGTTCAGCCTCAATATGAGACTAAACAGGATTAAGATAAAGCTAATCAAAACAGAATGCAAGCTCCGACATTCCTACAATTTGTATCAGCTCACCGGCACTTACTTCCGATGGAAGGTTATTTATACATGTACAATTTCCCCATTCGGTTTGAGCCCATTGCCAATTATAAGGATTCCGCAAATTTTCCGTAGTTAATGGAAATGGCATCCTATACTCAATATGTATAGGATAAGGACAACAGGTTGTAGCGGGATAAGGGGGATTGCATTCATCATTTTCTTCAAGATTGAAGCAGGTTTCCAGTCTGCCTTCTTTAAGTTGATCGCACTTAATACATACATTAATAACCGTTCCCGAAGAAAGTTCCAGTTGGACAAGTTCAGCAGGAGCAAAACAATATGGAGTCGCTTTTCTTGCCGTGAAGCATTCAGCGTTTGAGATTTTCTCTACTGTATCTGTTTCTGTTTTTATCTCTTTTGTACAGAAAGTAAATACCAATGCAGCAGTCACCATTGCTGCTAAAACACTTATTATTACAATTATTTTTTTCATTGTTAATAACGTTTACAAAATAATCCTACTCTTAACGATTTTCGGAACCTCGTCTTACGCTTTTATTTTACATAGTTTTGTAAGAAGTAGTTTTTCTATGTTTTTTAAAGTAGTATAGTTTATCACGGGCAAAGCCCGCTCGGAAGGAGCCAACACTTCCCATACGAACGCAGGGTGGTTTTTATACGTTATTATACTCTCCGGCAACTTAGCAGCATGCCGGTGTGCTGTAGAGAGTGTTTGTGGAAAGTAGGCAACGATACAAACAAAGCAGAAACAATGCTTTTCCTTCCGGGAAAGCCGGGATTGCTTTTTTGTCCGTTTATTTTTTGCTCCTGCCATAACAATGTCTCTTATCTTTGTTATTTTTAATTGCCTGCTTAAAGAAGAGTAATTGATCTACATCCCCCTGCGCCGCGTTATTCGAGCAAAAGCTCTCATGCTTTCGGCTTTCGCCTCAGGTCAAAGGGGGAATATGCTTCTTTGTTCCGTCATCCTGAACTCGTTTCAGCATCCCCTGCATAAAAGCGATAAACAAGGGGGTTACGGGTCGAGCCCGCAATGACGTTTTTAAATAACATATTGCGCACAATGACGCTTTCCTGTTCGTTCCGCTCGTAATTTATAATTTATAATTCGTCATTTATAATTGGTTCTTCGTCCTCATTTTCCTTTCTTGCGGCAGCGCGTCCCCTGCGTTGGGCAATAATGTTTTTATAATATTCGATGTGCAGGTTGTGTTCCTCGGCAAAACGCGCATATGCTCCCTCTCCCTCGATTACCATCAGGGCATTGATACGTTCGATAATACTATAATAAATAAGGTCGATCTCTTCACGGACTATTTCCATACGCAGGTCGGTTCTCTCCATTAATTCATAATATCGCTCATTTTCCAGTCCTTGGAATTGCTGATTACAGCTATCCAGTCCCACAACCCAATTCTCAAGACAAACCATGGAGGCATCCGTGGCATAGGCTCCATTGAGGTCTTGTACCAGGTTCGTAATGGCCGCGGTTTCTTTGCTATATGATTTATCGGAAATCTTCCCGTATACATCGGTAAGTATTTTCAGCCGTTTGGCAGCTTTTACCACTTCGGGATCCGGATGATAAAAGTTAGCTCTGATAACCAGAACTAAACCGGTTGCGATACGGTCCCGTTCCCCATCCATTGCCATCAGCCTTTCGGTAAAAGGACTTTTGCGGACGAATTTTATCGATTCGTCTTCCTTTTGAAAACCGGGAATATACGAATTATTGAATGGCTCTTCGATCTTTAGTATTTCGGGGCCATAAGCCTTGACTGAATTCAAGAACTGGGCGTGAAATTGATAATGTTCTTCATTGTGAAGTCCGCTGAGATTTGAATCGTCTATTTTCATATAGATAAGTTTATAGGATTAATAATAAAAATTTACAAAATAAAAAGGAAAAGGAAGGAAATGAATTGCCGGTTAACCAATCTGCCGCGACAGATTTCCTCACCGGGATGGAAGTTCTCTTTTCCATCGGCTCAGGATTACCCACCGGGATGGAGGTTCTCTTTTCCCTCGTGTCAGAATTACCCACCGGGATGGAAGTTCTCTTTTCCGTCGGCTCAGAATTACCCACTGAGATGAAAGTTCTCTTTTCCGTCGGCTCAGGATTACCCACCGGGATTGGGGAGTTTCCTTCCTGCATATTAAAATAGCTGTCAATATATTTGGAATCTTTATAATGAAAAATATACGTAGAAATGCGATGCATCGCACACCCACAACAAAATAAAAGCCTCTTTCCATAAAAAAGAAAGAGGCTTTTCGTTATTATTTGTAATACAATTCCGATGCTGTTGCCGGGTAAACCGGACGATATTCCGGAGGCGTAGCATTTTGCCCGGCTATATAAAAGTAAAAAATCCCTGCAAGGAAAGAAATGAAGGCCTTCTCCCATCCTTTCCTCAAAGAACAGAAGATAATGTTGCCTGTTTGCCGGTATCATATAGGGTTCCATTTAAAATCTTTTCAAGATAATTTAAAATCGTATTCATTATTCGACATGCAAATATATAACTATTTTATTAGTTATGCCATTTTTTAAAAAAAGTTTATTATAAAAATTTTAATCATATACTAAATATTAATTTAATAAAAACAAATATTATAATTCGATAACTAAACAGGTATTTACTATTATAATTTTATTTATTTATGATAATAAAAATTAGTGATTAATGCAAATCAAGGGTTAAAAAAATAGCATTAATATTCAGGTATATGAAATGAACTTGTCAAAAGTTGATACAAAAATTGCTCTTTTGTCAGGGATGTCTCCATTGCGTCGATACGACAGGCAATATGTCTGTATTCTGCTTGTTGCATGTTGCTTTCTGCTTATTCTCTGTGTACTGTTAACTATTAACATTAAACTGTTTATTTTAAGAAAAACATTCTTCTCTATTATATTAGCCAGATCTTTATCTTTGTAGTATGATTAAAATAATTAAAGGGAAAGTATCTGTTTCTTTGTTTGTAATTGTGCTTTTATCAATTATGGTTGTTGCAGGGCAAAATCGTACAGCCGATTTTATCGCAATAAATAATTTTTTTGATAGTATTTCCCTAAATACAAAAGCACAGCAAATTGATAGTGTTTTCAAAAATATGCTGACCGAAAAACATTTTAATGGGAGCATATTAATAGGCAAACAAAGCAGAATAATTTATAAAAATTTCTCAGGATATGCCGACTATCCCAGAAAGAAACGTTTGAATGAATTTTCACAATATGAGTTGGCTTCGGTGTCCAAGCAATTTACTGCCATCGCTATTCTGATGCTATACGAACAGAAAAAATTAAATTTAAGTGACGCCATTCAGAAATTCATCCCTGGTTTTCCTTATAAAGGAATAACCATTCATCAATTATTGTGTCATCGTTCGGGTTTGCCGGATTATTTCAAGTTTGCGGAGAAATACCACAAAGACAAAGATTATCTGATGACAAATGACAGCCTGTTGAATATGATGACTATTCATCAACCAAAAATACTGGAAGTCCCTGACAAAAAATTTGAATATAGCAATACCGGTTATGCAATATTAGCAAGCATTGTTGAACGTATATCAGGAATGCCATTTTATAATTTCGTAAGCCGCTTCATCTTTGAACCTGCAGGAATGAAAGAAACCTATTTCTATCATTATGGAAAAAATCTATCCGAAGGATACACAATTGGACATCGAAGCAACTTAAAATACTATGAAAGGGATTTCTTATCCGGAGTATTAGGGGATAAAGGTGTCTTTACTACAACCAACGATTTGTATTTGTGGGATAAAGCTTTATATGAGGCAAAAATCATAAAGTCCGAAACTTTACACATGGCGTATACTCCTCAGAATCCAGACCAACCTCTATGCAATAATTACGGATATGGGTGGCGCTTATCCTGTGACGAATATGGAAATGCGTTAATTTATCATGGCGGCCTGTGGAATGGGAATAATAGTTTGTTTATAAGAAGAATAACCGATGAAGTACTTATTGTAATCCTATCCAATGTATATAATAAGGGATTTTCCGGAAGAAGTACGGAAATACTATCAATTTTAGATACTTTGTAACACAAAATCATCCTCTTACATTTATCATTGAATTTTAAATATTTTATTACTAGGATAATTCGTATAATTCTGATAATAAAAGAAAAAAGTTGTATCTTTGCAAACTATTCCAAAAGAGGCTCTTTGGAATAATAAAATACAGTAAACCTCTATTTATTAACTATTAAAAAAACATGTGCATATCTTGCACAAAATAGAAAATGACAGAAGAATTAAACCATTCTGAAGAAATTCAACAACCAGTTGAAGAAACTCAAACCACAAACAGTATTCCGGATTCTGAAGAATCTAATCCTACCGAAGATACTCCATTAGCAGTAGAAGATACTCAAAATACGGAAGAAGAACCGCAAGTTGAAAAAAAAGCAGCACCTGCAAAATCAAGAAGACATTCGCTTGAAGCTCAACCTAAAATAGTTCCCAATACAGATGATTTCAATTGGGATGAATTAGGCAAAGATAAACAACATTACTCCGATGTAGAGCAAAAACAAATGGAAGATATCTACAACCAAACATTTAATGCCATTGTAGAGCAAGAAGTTGTAGAAGGTACCATTGTTGCAAGAAATACCAGAGAAGTTGTTGTAAATATTGGATTTAAATCCGACGGCGTAATCCCGGCAAATGAATTACGTTATTTGGAAAACCTGAAAATCGGTGACAAAATAGAGGTATATGTAGAAAGCCAGGAAGACGCGGCAGGACAACTTCTATTATCTCATAAAAAAGCGCGATTACTGAAATCATGGGAACGTGTTAATGTAGCACATGAAACCAATGAAATCATCACCGGATATGTAAAATCAAAAACAAAGGGTGGATTGATTGTTGACGTATTTGGCATTGAAGCATTCTTGCCGGGTTCGCAAATCGATGTGAAACCTATACGTGACTATGATGTATTCGTAGATAAAACAATGGAATTCAAGGTAGTGAAAATAAACCATGAATTCAAAAATGTTGTTGTATCTCATAAAGCCCTTATCGAATCTGAACTGGAAGCTCAACGTTCTGAAATTATGTCCGGACTTGAGAAAGGTCAAGTGTTGGAAGGTATCGTTAAAAATATTACAAATTACGGTGCATTCATTGATTTAGGAGGAGTAGACGGATTAATCCATATTACCGATTTATCCTGGGGACGTGTAACGGATCCTAAGGAAGTACTTGAATTGGATCAGAAAATCAACGTTGTTATCCTTGATTTCGACGAAAGCAAGAAACGTATTGCGTTAGGGCTAAAACAATTAACACCCCATCCTTGGGATGCATTAGATTCGCAATTAAAAGTTGGGGATAAAGTAACCGGTAAAGTTGTTGTTATTGCAGACTATGGTGCATTTATCGAGATTTTACAAGGTGTTGAAGGATTGATCCACGTATCTGAAATGTCTTGGTCACAACATCTACGTACGGCTCAGGATTTCTTGACTGTAGGACAAATGATAGAAGCCGTTATCCTGACCTTGGATCGTGAAGAAAGAAAAATGTCTCTTGGCATCAAACAATTAATTCCTGATCCTTGGATCACTATTGCTGAGAAATATCCGATTGATTCACGCCATACGGCGATTGTTCGGAATTTCACCAATTTCGGAATTTTTGTTGAGTTGGAAGAAGGCGTTGATGGATTAATTCATATTTCCGATCTTTCCTGGTCGAAAAAGATAAAACATCCGGCAGAATTCACGAAGATTGGAGAAAACATAGATGTTGTTGTTCTAGAAATGGATGTGGAAAACCGTCGTCTAAGCTTAGGGCATAAACAACTGGAAGAAAATCCATGGGATGTTTTTGAAACTATTTACACTATCGGCAGTGTTCATCAAGGAACCGTAGTTAACCAAAACGATAAAGGCTCTGTAATTAGTTTACAAGGTGTTGAAGGATTTGCCTTTAACAGGGGTCTACAACGTGAAGACGGAACAACAATCCGACCGGGCGAAACTGAAGAATTCAAGGTTGTTGAATTCTCCAAAGAAAATAAAAAAATCGTCTTATCCCATGCTAAAGTTTGGCAAGATTTAAGAGATGCAGAAAGAGACGCTTCTGAAGAAGGCGAAAAAAAGAAAGCAAAAGAAGGATCCAAAGCAGCAAAGAAACTTTCTGATAATCTTGAAAAATCAACATTAGGAGATTTGGATGCTTTGGTGAATTTAAAAGCGAACCTGGAAATGCAAGAAAGCAAAACCAAGAAAAAACCAGCTGTTAAAGAAGTAGAAGCAGATAGTGTTGAGGCAAAAGAAGAAGAAAAACCTTCGGAAGAGAAGCCTAAAAAGACACGTGCTAAAAAGGAAGCTAAAGAAGAATTACCGGCTGAAAAGGAAGTATCTTCTGAAGAAAAACCAAAGAAGACACGTGCTAAAAAAGACGCTAAAGAAGAATAGTTTTTTCGTATTATATAAAAAAGACTTTCATTTTTGAAAGTCTTTTTTTATTCCCTTTAGCAGGAAGTTGCCAAAAGCTGATTATGGATTAATTTTCCATTATTGCTATGAAAATTATTTTAATCATTTTAAGATTATCATTCTTTGTGTTCGTTCGATTAGAATGAGGAGTTCGATTGTGGGAAGCATGAATTTGTAAGTTATCTTGATTAATAATGCTAACATCACCCAAATGCCCGGGTTGTATTGTATAGAATGTTTCGGAAGCATCTCAATACATTGGAAAAGGGTTTATAATACTGTAAAGGTATAAAAACTGCCGTCGATATACTTTTACTGCCTCGTGAAACTGTAAAAACCGCTGTCGATATGCTTTTACAATACCATGACATTCATTTTAAGGTAAAAATTTCTCTTTCGGAAAAAAAGATAAGGGTAAATAGTACAATTGAGACAATGAAAAGACAACTTTACGGATAATATAGAGATTTTTTATTCACCATATATATTTTTTGAGACCGTATTTTTAGTTATGGGAAGCATAAACGTTATAATATGGCCAATATGTAATCAAATGCAGCATATGTGGATCTTTTAGCATCGCTTTGCGACTCTTTCCATATAGGGATTGTCATTCCCGGTTTATCTATTACTGAACTTTTATTACCATTTTATTGCAATAACTTTAAATAAATTCCGGAATAAGAATCGTATAATTCCAGCCTGGGGGATTATCTTATCAATTAGAAATTAATAATATCCGTATATTTGATAATTTTAACATCGCGGTAATAAAAACGGAAAATTTCAGCAGCACCATATCCCTGTTTTACCATCTGGATTGCCCCTTCCTGACTAAGGCCGACACCATGCCCATATCCTTTTCCCTTGAGATACACATTCTCTCCCGTTGGCTGAACGGAAAAATAAGAAGAACGTAGCTTGAAATTAGCCCTGATATCTTTCGTGTAAATAGTATCCTCCTCAATAATCCATTTTGCAATACGTTGCTCTCCCTGTTCAAAGTTCAATATTTTTTCTTGGTATTCAGGCTGTAAGTATTTTGACCCGAATGTGCTCGTAAAATAAGCAATCCATTGCTTTTTAGGAATAACCTTTTCCCATTGATAATTACGTGCCCCTATACTAAATGTATCCTTTATTGATTGTAGATAGGGTATATCCCTCTGCCATACATTTCCTGCCGATTCTGTTACTCCCCCACTGTTGGAATGATATGCTGTGGAAATTAATTTATTAGCCGTATCAACAACAACATCGTTAAACGTTTCATAGGTACCTCTCAAGATGTCTGCCTGAGTGCATTTTCCTTTGTATGCCTGACAATGAACGCCATCACATAAGTTATAATTCTGTATCAAATGACGGTTCAAATTTGCTAAACAATAGGTACGTGACGCGATTGCCTGTATCTTGAAAAATTCAACATCATCTGAGCTGCCAAAAACTTCCGACTGTACAACTCCTGCAATATATTTTTCCAGACCTATCGTATTTACTAATAGTAGTTCTGAAGAAGATGTAAATATTTTTAAATTTTCCTCATATATCCATTCTTTGGGCAGTTCTGCCGTCTTTAAAGAAAAAGCATTATTATATTTTGTTCCGATAAATTCTATATCTGAAAAGAAACCGACTAGTTCAAGCCCCCTTTCCATACGAATTTTTCCTTCATAATATGTTAATGTCATGGATGTACCTGCTGAAAGGTCTACAGGAAGAACTTTCATGTTATCGCATAATACGGAATATGCACCTGAAACAACATTGATGTCTACTTTATTGAGTTGATAATCTGACAACAATCGTACTTTTATATTAAGTGCAAATATATTTGTAGTAAAAAGAAGTAAAACAAATACAACAAATAATTTTATATTTTTCATAACTTAATATTTAATCTAACATTTAAATTTAACGATAAAATAGAAAAATATTATTCATAATTACAAGAAAAATCAATTCGTTCTAAAAATAAAAAAAGGAACAATGGGTACAAAGTATTCTTAATGTAAAGATTGAACTTGTCAAAAGTTGGGATAAAAGGAATAGGGATTGCTTCGTCGTTTCTACGAGCCATGTAGCGGCAAACTACAAGAGTATAGGGAGTGGGTGGAGGGAACACGGAGCACGAT
>JAVBLM010000008.1:0-86197 GCA_031553535.1 Bacteroidales bacterium
ATTATATCTGGTACAGAGTAAGATCATTGAAAAATCAAGGCCTATTGCCGGATGGAGAGAAATCATGTTGCAATTTATGATTATCTTTGGAGATCGATGGAAAAATATACCTTGACACACTTTATTGAATAGACCCAAAAACTTTTATTTGAAGATTTCAGGAAAGCCTGAAAACATCAAAAACTTTTATTTGAAGATTTCAGGAAAGCCTGAAAACGTCAAAAACTTTTATTTGAAGATTTCAGGAAAGCCTGAAAACGTCAAAAACTTTCATTTGGAGGTTTCAGGAAAGTCTGAAAACGTCAAAAACTTTCATTTGGAGGTTTCAGGAAAGTCTGAAAACGTTTTAAATTTTTGTTTGGGATTTCTGGAAAGCCCGAAAGCATTACATATTTATATCGAAGTCTTAATTTATGCTATGAACGATTCCCCAAAGGTCTATTATTTGTGAGTTTCATATATGGGTACATTTGTTTGTGGCTTTTAACGACATGAAAACTCATTAAATCATTGATAAAATGATATATAAATCCCGAACTCATGTTATTCTAGTTCCAGACACTAACGTCCAGTAGCGGGTGACGCTAGAAAGCAGGTATGCTATAGGCAAAAATCTCAACTGAGTGGGGCTTATGTATCTGATCATCCATTGGCAATAATATAGGCGTCTTTCCCTTAGGCTGGAAAGAGACATATGATTAAGACCTCTGAACAGAACCCTCGGGGGCAAAACCTTGGAGGGTTTTAAACTAACAAGGAACCAAATAAAACCGTTTGCTTTCAAGTAAGAATAGAAAAGACGAAGCGAAGCCATCGTCCAAATGTCAATAAAATACGACATATCGCATCTCTACTCTTGCATGGAATTTTATGAAACTGCGAAAGATTTATGTCGTTTATTGTTAATTTTTTATTATATTTGTATCTCCGTTTTATAAAAACAATAATATAAATGAAAACAAAGATTTTTCACATACTACTTTTCTCCTTTTTATTACTTTCTTCCACTACTTATGGAAATACAAGTACCCAGGAGTATTGCGAAGAACTTTTTGAAACGGCAAAAAGCGAATACTTAAAAAGAAACCATGCTAAATCTATTGAGATTCTAATAAAAATACAACCTATAGTAACGGAGAATAAATTTACGGAACTGGAAATGTCTATATTGAATCTTTTAGGAATAAATTATGCCGATTTATTAGCTTACGATAAGGCTATGGAATATTTTTTAAAGGAGTATGAACTGGCAGTTAAATTCCAGGATCTGGATGCCGAATGTGCGGCTTTGAATAATATATCAGTACTATATGAAGCCAATAATGAATACGGTAAAGTTTTAGATTATCTGAAAAAAGCATATAATGTTTCCATAAAATTGAATGACAGTATTAAGATGGAAGCCATTGCATCCAATATTGCAACGATGGCAATTAGGGCTGAAGACATCCCCTTGGCTGAGCAATATCTCAATATTGCAAAAAACATACAAACAAATGATATAAATTCAAAAATCAGTACGCAGATTGTAACCGTTGAACTCCTATTGTTGAAAGGGAAATATTCCGAAGCAGAAACTATGGCTCTGAATATTTTACAGGAAGACATGGATCATAAACAGGAAGTTTTACTCTTTTTTCTTCTTTCCAAGATATATCAGAATAAAAGAAATTTAGAGAAAGCTATTTATTACATTAATGAAATATTGCATGGTGATCCTAACATTAAAGAAAAAATGAAGGCTTATGATCAACTATCCAGCCTTTATCAAGAAAATAATTCTCTCACGTTGGCTTTATCATATAAGGATTCCGTTCTACAGGTAAAAGATTCTTTGGATAAAATAAACAACAGGCAATATGTAGAAACAAGCCGTATTCAAATGGAATTATTTAATTCGGAAAAACAATTAACCGAATATAAAACAAAACAAAAAACAGAACGCACTCTTTTTATATGTATTATTGTTTTTATAGCTTTTCTGGCCATTATACTTATCTGGACGTTCCGTATTCAATCTATAAAAAGTAAACAACGCAAACAGATTGCGGAATTAGAACTGGAACAGGAAAAAAACCAAAAACTAATTATTGAGCAGCAATTGATAAAACAAGAAACGTTAGCATTATTGGAACAAGAGCGGTTAAATAATAAAAACAGGCAACTGGCAGCAAAGGTCTTGATCCAATCCAATAAGAATGAAATAATAGAAAAGATCATACAGAGTTTATCAAAAGTCCCTGTCCATTCCGAAGATTCGCAGCTACAATCAATAATTAAAGAGTTGAAATCACAACTGGATAAATCCGAACATTGGGATGATTTTCTTGCTTATTTCGAGCAGGTATCTCCTGATTTTTTATCCTCTTTGAAAGAAAAACATCCCGAATTAACTGTTTCGGATATTCGTTATCTTTCTTATATGTTTCTTAACTTCAGCACAAAAGAGATTGCATCTTTATTAAATATATCTCTTGATTCTTGCCAAAAGAAGCGTCAACGCCTGGCTAATAAATTGGGAGTTGAAACAAATAATTTATACTCATATTTACTGACTATCGAATAAATTCTTTTAAAGAAAATTCCAAAATAGGCATAATTAGATTTCATTAAGAAAAAAGTCCGTTTTTATTTCACTGTTGTCCGTTTTTATCCCGGTATTTTATTGGCTGTTTTTTGCTTTTTATTCTATTTTTGTTTTAGAATATCAAAGAAAAATAAAGGAGTAAGCCGAAAATCCTTTTAACAGAGTAGGAATTATTAATAATTGAATAAGATGAAAAGAAAATTAATCATGTTGTCCGTTTTATTGGTGCTTGTGATGCAACAAGTATTTTCCCAACAAATTCTTATACAAGAGGATTTCGATGGGAATGTATCATATACCTCAATACCTCAAAGCTCGTGGAGATCGAATACAAGTTATTATCTTCCCAGTTTGACGGGATCTGCAACTTCAAGTTCTTATTTGGGTTTAGTTCCCAATAAAGTCGGAGACACTACTTTTTTAGAGTCTATCCCATATAACTTTTCGGGGAAATGGTATGTACTATTACAGTTTAATCATATCTGTAAAGTTTCACCCAATGACCAAACATTAATACAGTATAGAATAGGATCGGGATCCTGGCAGACCGTTGATGCGATGTGGTATAGTGGAAATGCTACTAATTATCTTTCTACAGGATTCAATGCGGCCAGTTATTCCCAATGGGATGCAAACAATATAGCCGTATTACCTGGTCAAGACTGGTGGAAAGAAGAAAATTTCGATATGTCATTCCATATCGGTAATGAGATTGCTCAAATCCGTTTCGTGATTATACACGGGTCTGTTCCCAATACACAGGCTTCCTTTGGATGGTTGTTGGAAAACATACAGATAACCGCATCTCCTTATCCTGTAAGCGACCCTATAGTAGCGTTTATTACACCGTTTGTAAAAGATACTGTTTACAGTGCAGGCCCTTGGGAAATTAATGCAAAAGTAAAAACAACTACTACCATTGCAATTAAACAACCTTATTTAAAATATGTGGCAACAAATAATGGAGTTCATATAAAAACAGATTCTATTTTAATGGAGAATGTTTCAGGGGATTCTTTATGGAAAGCCATCATCCCCCAATTTGAAACAGGAACAACAGTAGATTATTTTATTATAGGTAAAGATACTACAGGGAATGAAGCAACTATTTCTTCAAGCTATCATATAAAAAGAATATCCAATAATGTCTCCGGAGAATTAATAATAGGAACAGGTACCGGCTCCTCTTTCTATGAACCATATTGTGCGAGTTTTCATAGAGGTTGGAGCAGATCTATTTATATGGATTGGGAGTTTGATCCCCTTGGGCAAGGAGCTCTTATACGAGAGGTTGCTTATTATAGTGCGCGAGCCGGAAGTTCTAATCTGGAAAATTTAACAATGTATTTTAAGGCCGTTGAAGATTCGATTATAGATCCAGGATTAAATTATTTTATCGATCCGATAGCCGATGGAGCTACTCTGGTTTGGGGAACAGCAACAAATTCTACTTCCGGTATAAGTTGGGTGACATTTGTATTACACGAACCGTTTTTATTACTTCCGGGCAAAAACTTGATGATCTACTGGACAAATCAAGATGGCAATTCTGCAGATAACGGCGGAACAACACTCAGATGGCAATATACAACAGTAGAAAATAAGAATATACGATCGTATGGTGATGGCGCATGGCCTACCACTGAAAACATTGCAATAAATAGTAATCGCCCCAATGTGAAATTTTATTTGGTAGACAACTCCCTATTGGACAATTCTGCATCTATGCATTCTATTGATATAAATGACACCACCGTAACGGCATCCAACTATCAAACACCTATTGTTGTTACGGTAAAGAATAAAGGTGATTTGCCTTTAGACTCTGTTACTGTTTCATTTGCGATAAATGGCGGAGTGCCCAAAGACACTGTTGTTCACTTTAATCCGGCTTTGCCCTGGGATTTTAATGAACAAATAAGAGTAGGCGATTATATGCAACGGGTGAATGCGTCTGATACTATTACTGCCTGGGTAAGTCTTCCCAATTCACAATATGATCCTACAATATGGGATGATACATTAACCAAAGTTGTTTATGGTACCAGTGATTTAAAAATGAAGTTTGTTGAGCATGTTACGGGTACTGCATACGACGTAGGACCATATAAGACAACTTCCCGTATAGAATCTATTACAGGAGAACAAATAAATAATGTTTCTTTATTTGTAGAATACAGGAAAGATGCAACAGTAGAATATGATACGTTGCCAATGGTTTTTAACACAACCACCGGTTTGTGGGAAGGAACAATTCCGCAAACACAAGCGGGAAATAATATTACATATAAACTCATATTAAATGATTTTTTAGGGAATACGGTAACAGTTGCAGACAGTTTTTATATTAATGTTGCATCTACAAGTTACGTTATAGTGGGTACCGGTACATCAACCAGGTATTTTACACCTATGAATACATTTGCTTATTATAGCTGGAGTCGTGAATTATATTTAGGAACCGAATTATCACCAACCGACGAAGGGGGGATTATTACAAAATTGGCATGGGATTATGCTTATACAGGTACGTGGAATTTCACAAATCAAACCTGTTATATTAAAGCGGTGGACGATACCTATCTTACATCCAACGGATATGTTGATCCTGTTACAGATGGTGCAACATTGGTATGGCAAGGTTCAATAGGTGCAAGCAAGCCGGGCTGGGCGGAAATTGAGTTGGATACCCCGTTTGAATTGCCTGCAGGTAAAAACTTAATGATTTACTGGAATCACGAACATGGCTCAAATGCAGGTTCATCATTATATACATTTAATCACCACTCTACAATGGATAATATGGCCGCTTATGGATACCATGATATGGAATTCCACATGGCTAAAATAGGCCCCTTTTCGGCTAATTATTCTACTTATCGCCCCAATGTACGATTCTTTGTGTTAGAAGAAATAAAAAACAATAATTCAGCCTCCGTATGCGCTATAAACTCTCCTTCATCAGGAGTTGTAACGGCAAATGTACAAGTTCCGGTAATTGTAACTATTCGTAATGAAGGACTTGATGTTTTGTCTTCCTGTAAGATACAATGGACAAAGAATGGCACACTTCAAACATCATTGTTTCCGGGCTCTATCTATACATTAACTACCCCTATCCCTACTCATTTCACCGATACGGTTGTTGTAGGATATTATACTCCAAATACAGGGGATATGGATAATATAGCTGTTTGGGTAGAACTTCCTAACACGATAGTTGACCTTGTTAGCCATGACGATACGGTAATGATTAGTACTGTTGCTTGTGATGGTGCCTTAGAGAGGGAATATACGGTAGGTTCTTACTCTGCGGATTATATTGATGTTGCTTCTGCACTTTTCCAATTAGCACAATGTGGTATATCGGGAAAAGTAACATTAAAGCTGGAAGACGGTACATATGCCCAAGATATAGATCTTTCCCCATTGAATGGGTTATTGACAAACAGCGATACATTGGAAATAACCTCATTATCCGGTAGTGCAGCGAATGTAACGCTAAAACCGTTATCGAGTCATCCCATGTTTTTGTTTTCTTCAATGGAAAACATTATTATAAATGCCTTAACCATAGATGCAACAGCTGGCAATTCCCATGTGTTTGAATTTACCGGCCCATGTGCTAACATTGCAGTTACTAACTGTATGATTTTATTAGATACGATACGGAAAAATGCTTTCCACAAAATAACGGCTACAGGAACATTAAATGGACTGACTGTTACAAATTGTACTGTATCAGGAGGTTCTTATGCAGTAAATTTTTCCTTAGAGGCTGCCGATAGACCCAATATTACTAATCTTGTATTTGATCATAATGTTTTCTCAGGACAATACAATATGGGTGTACTCCTTGAAAATGCAAATCCAAAAAGTATTTCCTACAACAAAATAACGTCCCGTTCTACCAATACGGAAAAAACCTGGTATGGTATGAGCATCAACCAAAGTCGTTTTATGCCTCCAAGCAGTATAGTAGGCAATAGTATTTATTCAAATAATGCAGCTATCACTACTTCTTTATATGGAATACGTACCTATTTTAACGATTCGGTATTAGTCGCCAACAATGAAATACATCTGAATTCTTCAGCATCAACAACTTATGGCATCCATATAGGCAATGCAAAAGTATCGGAATATGTATATAATACGGTATTACTGACGGGCACAGGCGGATCAACATTTAATGCTTTGTATTGGTCAACCATTGGAAATACGACCTATAATGCTACCGTAAGTCATAATATCCTTATCGCTAATGGAGGAGTGAATCCTTATGCTATATATTTATCCGCAGATATAGTGGCTTTTCAATCCAATTACCGGATAAGTGATAATAATTATTACTCATCAGGAAATCTGGGATACCATGATGTAATACAATCTGATTTGAATGCATGGAAATCTTCCATAACG
Source organism: Bacteroidales bacterium (assembly GCA_031553535.1). GTDB lineage: Bacteria > Bacteroidota > Bacteroidia > Bacteroidales > WCHB1-69 > JAIROC01. Next base: position 7,010 of record JAVBLM010000008.1, read on the forward strand.
ATGGATGTGAATTCTATCAATATCATGCCTTCTTTTATTGACTATACTTCCAGTTTGAGGCTGGCAAACTATCAAGAATTATTGTTTCCTCTTTATTCGGGAATCTCGACAGATATAACAGGGGCAAAACGGCCTTCTCTTTCTTCGATAGGGGCTTATTCCCAGTCTACAACAGGTACTGATGTCATGTTATTGCAAGTTAACTCCTGGGAAGAAGAGGTTGTTGAAGAACAAGTTGTTGATATTTCTCTAAATGTATTTAATTCAGGTAGTGTACCTGTCAATAGAATCGTATTTGGTTGGAGTTTGAATGGGCAATTGCAGAATCCTGTAACACATACAATTTCACCGTCATTGGCGCCTTCGGAAGATTTGAATATTCTGGTAGAATCGTTTCCGGTAACAGGTACCGACAGATTCGATGTAATTGTATGGATAGATACTGTTAATACAGCAAAAGATGTTAATCAGAGGAATGATAGCGCTTTTGTTTCCACAACAGCACGTCCCTTAGTCGAATTTGTTGCTCCGTTTGTGAAAGATACTATATACGGGTTGACATTTGATGTAAATGCAGTGATCCGCACACAGTCGGGCGCCCCTGTATCTCCACCGGAATTAAACCTTACAACTACTGTTACCGGATACCATACCTTTACATCATCTGTACCTATGACATTGACCGATGGTATATGGCAAGTAACAATTCCCCGGCAATATTACGGCAGCAAGGTTATTTACTCTCTGACGGTATCAGACCTTTTCGGCAATACAGTTACACTTGTAGACTCTACTTATTTAAAATTCGAACCGGACAGGAAAGACACTGTTACAATAGGCACGGGAACCACTACCGTTGATAATAATCCGTACAATTATTATTATACATGGAGTCGAAATTATTATATGGACTATGAGATAGATCCAGGTAAAAGAGGAGGGTATATAAACAGTATTGCCTTTTACAATGCATCCCCCTTCGCTTCTGCTGTTAATAATGTGTCTTTGTACTTAAAAGCGGTTCCGGATTCTACGGTTTCATCAGGATATGTAAATCCGTTTGTTGACGGGGCAACATTAGTATGGGGGCCTGCCGTTGCAACTATGCCGGGAACAGATTGGATGACATTTTCACTCAGTACGCCTTTTTACTTACCCCGCGATATGAATTTATTGGTATATGTCGATAATCAGTCCGGAGTTTCCGGTTCCAATGGCCCATCATGGCAATCTACAACTCAAAATAAACCCATGTCTATTTATGAATATGATCCGTCTTCTTTCCCTTCCAGTCTTTCAGGAATCCAGACTATAGTTCGTCCGAATATTCAGATAGATTTATCTGCAGATGCCGAATATTATTCAGGCTATGATCTGGCAATATTGTCCATGGTAGAACCTGTAAATACAGGTAGCCTCTGTTCTCCGAACTACACTCCTGTAAAGATAGCCGTTAGCAATTTGGGAGAGAATAAATATAACTTTGTTCAAAATCCAATAGAAGTAGGAATAGAGATCAGTGATCCTGTAGGTCATTATTATCATTATACCAATATAATATACACAGGAGAGTTGGCACCCGGGGAAACTGCTCCCGTAGAATTCATGTCGGCCTTGCCCATTATGTATTCAGGCACTTATGGCATTAAAGCATGGGTAAACAGCCCTATAGATAACATTTCCTACGATGACACTTTAAAAACGCAGTTTATATCAGGAAGAATAGCCCTTCCTATACGGGAGAATTTCAGTAATACAACCGAATTGCCTGCCGAGTTTATTTCGTATGTCGTAGACGGCACTGCTAAATGGAAAATAGTTAGTAACCCAAGCTCCGCTGTACAACCCGATTCAGGGACAGCCATGGTATATTTCCCGGGAACGGTAAGTTCTGTAGCCACATTAAGTACTCGTCAGCTGGATTTGTATCAATCATTCAACCCGTTTGTAGAGTTTTGGTATTACCACGATTCAAACACATCTACAAATGATTACTCTTATACGGATGTAGATGTAGTAGTAGATGGTGTAGTGCATAATTTAATAACCCTTTACCTGCGGGATATTAATGGGAATCATGGTTGGACACGATATAGATATCCATTGAATCAATTTACAGCAAACAGTGCTTGCGTACTGATACAATTCGAAGCCATGAATAAGTATCCGGGAACGGCACAATATATAGATTATATACAGATATCTTCGGAAGAGGACGCTGCCGTTTCTGAGATTATCATATCGCCGGATCCTGATTTATGTAACCATTCCGGATATGACGTTTCCGTAGTAATAGCAGCAGCTCGAAACCAGTCGATAACTTTTGATGATAATGCATCTATCCTATTAGATCTTGACGGGACAATATATCCTGTTTCTTTACAAGGAAAAGTGTTGCATGGAAATTCTTCCGATACAATACCTGTCTTATCTAATACTATTATCCCGACAGGAAGTACTGCCATGAAAGCATATTTTGGCTCCAAGGTAGATAATGTTCCTGCCAACGACACCGCAGAACGGGATATTCTCATCAATCCCAATTATACTATCCGCATCCATAGCACAAGTAATGATGGAAGTCCGGCATTGGCTGATATTGATATAAAGCAAGAAGTCACTATAAAGAATACGGGGAATATGCCTCTTCCACAACTCAACCTGATTCTGTCTGTGGATGCAGAGGATGTCTCCCCTGCCTATCATTTTACAACAACAGCATCCTCACCCAACACATTAGCTCCGGGGGATTCGGTTACCATTGCTTTCAATAGTCTATATACTACTCCATGGAGCCCCGAATACCAGGTACATGTCCTTGCCTATTTGCATTGTGATTCCGCACTGATAAGCAAAGAAGCTGCCATCACCGAATATGTGGATATAAGTAACCTTGTTCTTATCAATATCGATAAGCCTTCAGGACAGATGGATGCCGTAGACGCCAACATCAACATAGAGGTATCGCTGGAAAATAAAAGCGATGCCACTCCTTTTGCTAATGTAGGAATACACGCCCGGGTAGAAGATTCAAAAGGGAATATCGTTGCCAATCTATCGGAAACTATTTCCAAGACGATCAATACACTCTCCCCTGCTTCTCATGTATTCAGTTCTTCATATACTGTTCCTGCCGATTCGGTGTATTACATAACCGTATTCATCGACAAGCAGGCAAAAGACAATTACCAGCACGATGATACCATCCGGATAAAACGGACTACGGATTATAATCTAGGTATAGAATCTATCCCCCTGTCAACAATCAGCATGAGCCAGAACGTCCCGAACCCTGCAAATGATCATACTTCTATTATTTATAGCATTCCTGCAAACGGCGAAGTAACATTTACTATTTCTTCAATAAACGGACAGGTGTTATACAATAAATCTATAAAAAGCGAGTTAGGTATGCAGACAATAGATATTAATGTATCTCATTTGGCTGCAGGAATCTATTTCTACTCCATGGAATTCCATGGACAGCGGATTACAAAGCGAATGAGTATTAAACGATAAAATCTTTTTCATAATTCAAATTGTGGCTGCCTCTCCGGCAGCCTTTTTTATTTTCCGTGAATTAGCAGGTAATACCTAAGAGATAACGTAAAATAAAATCAACCCCTCCATAGAACGGGATATATACTTCATCTCGAAGGATATGTCTTCTTAGGCTCGGAAGCTACCTCCGCTTAGGCAAAGAAGGTGCTTCCGCTTAAACTCGGAAGAGACTTTCTCCAAGGCAAGGAAAGGGTGCCGTCTCAGGCAGTCTTAGGTAGCAAAATATATTAGCTTAGACTATAACGATGCTTTAGCATAGAAGCCTCAATTCAAGATGCCTGGCCTCGGCTACCTTTCAAGCAGATTATGTCTGTCAAACATTTTCTAAAGCAGAAAACATCTTAATAACTATCCGCCAAAGGTGAAATATGCAATTATCTTTCCTATAAATTCCCGGTAACAGTTATTCTTTTAGCTTTAACTTTTTGATTCCATACAATTAAAAGAAGAAAAATCAATCGTATAATACATTAATTATTAACAATTTAAATCTTTTATCTTCCGGAAACTTAAAAAAATAAACTTCATTAAAGCAAGGATATTATTTTTTATTATACTTTTGCGCTATCAATTCAATCATTAAAATGATTGTTTGAATTATAAAGAGGAGTTGAGAGACGGGCTCTACGACACTCCGGCAACCTACGAAGCTTTTTCGAAAGGTGCCAAAACCCGCCTGAGAATTTTTAGGAATTATAATTTAAACTAATGTCAAAATGCAGATCTTAGCTTATTATCCGGTCAACAGAACCTTAGTATGTAGAGTTAAATTTCTTTTCTGCACTGCTTTTTCTATGCATATGCGCTGCATGCGCTAGATTATTTCCCTTTTGAGAATTTCTATTTAGAAATTTAGCAACCAGGAATAAAATTCCTCGTTGCCGATGTGAGACATATATGCTTCTCTCATCCATGTAATTATAATCCTTTATAATCCTGTAAACAAATTATCATGTCAAAAACATATCAAGATATAAACACAAAGATAAAAAACGGAAAAGCCGTTATTCTTACAGCAGAAGAAGTTTCGGAGTTAGCCCGGACTGTTTCTCCCGAGGAGATCGCCGAAAAAGCGGACGTAGTAACAACCGGGACTTTCGGAGCGATGTGCTCGTCGGGTATATCCCTTAATTTTGATTATGCAAGCCCTCAGAAGAAATTATTAACAATTAACAACTAACCATTATTACCATAACCGATGAACAACAAAGTAATGAATAACAGAATAAAAGAAATACTAAATAACCAGATTGTTATACTTGACGGGGCGATGGGCACATCCATACAGAAATACAGATTAAGTGAAGAAGACTTCCGGGGAAAAGAATTCAAACATCATCCGGCTCTGCTAAAAGGGAATAATGATATGCTGAGTTTGACACAGCCAGATATCATTAGGGAAATACATCGGCAATATATTGAAGCAGGAGCCGATATTATTGAGACAAATACATTCAATGCCAATGGGCTTTCCCAGGAAGAATACCATTGCTCCGATTTAATTTACAGGCTAAACTACACTTCCGCACAACTGGCCAAAGAAGAAGCTAAAAAAGCCGGACGGCCTGTTTTTGTAGCAGGGAGCATTGGCCCTACATCCAAAACACTTTCTATTTCCTCCGACTTAAGCAGGCCGGAGTTTCGTGTTACAGACTTTGACGCATTGGTTTTAATATATATGGAACAGATCAAAGGGTTAGTAGACGGACAAGCGGATATCCTCTTAATCGAAACCGTATTTGACGCACTGAATGCAAAAGCTGCATTGTATGCACTCTCTCATATACAGGAGCAAAACAAAATAGAGATTCCCGTAATGCTATCGGTAACGATAAACGATAAGAGCGGAAGGACATTAACAGGCCAATTGCTAAAATCACTATATTATTCGGTATCTCATTTCCCCTTATTAAGTTTCGGACTTAATTGTTCTTTCGGAGCAAATGATCTGTATCCATTCATAAAAGAACTGTCGGGATTTGTTTCCTGCGGACTTTGTATATATCCCAATGCCGGTTTACCTAATGAAATGGGAGAATATGAAGAGACTCTCGAAACAACAGCGAAATACCTGAAAACAATAGCGGAAGAACGGCTTATAAATATTGCAGGAGGATGTTGCGGAACAACTCCGGAACATATTAAAATACTGAAAGAAGAACTGGCACATCTTGCTCCAAGAGAAATCCCTGAAAAAACAGACCAGTTATACGTCACCGGATTAGACAGTGTAGTAGTTGACACAAAACAAAATAATTTCATCAATATAGGTGAACGGACAAACGTTGCAGGGTCAGCAAAGTTTGCCGGACTTATCCGTGAGAAGAAATATAAAGAAGCATCGGAAATTGCCCGTAAGCAAATAGAAAACGGGGCTTCCGTTATTGATATTAACCTGGACGATGTACTGTTGGACAGCGCTAAAGAAATGGAAACATTTATCCGCTACATCAATAACGACCCGGCTATCAGCAAAGTGCCTTATATGATCGATTCGTCCGACTGGAATACTATTCTTGCAGGATTAAAAAACACACAGGGCAAATGCATAGTTAACTCTATCAGTCTAAAAGAAGGTGAAGATTGTTTTCTAAACAAAGCCGGCGAAATCCGTAGATTTGGAGCTGCGGTAGTAGTAATGGCTTTCGATGAGGAAGGACAAGCAACAACATTTGAACGCAAAATAGAAATCTGTAAGCGTGCGTATGACTTATTAACAACTAAACTGTCTTTCCCTCCGCAGGATATTATCTTTGATGTAAACATCCTTACCATAGGAACCGGCATAGCAGAACACAACAATTATGCAGTAGATTTTATTCAAGCTGTTCGATGGATAAAGGAAAACCTCCCCAAAGCATCAACCTCAGGAGGGATCTCGAATTTATCCTTCTCATTCAGGGGAAATAATACGATACGGAAAGCCATGCATTCGGTTTTCTTATACCATGCTATTAAGGCAGGCTTGGATATGGGCATTGTAAATCCTGCTTCATTGCAAATTTACGATGAAATAGAACCCAAACTCCTAAAAACAGTTGAAAACGTGGTTTTAAATAGTTCACCGGGAGCTACCGGACAACTCATTGAAGTAGCAGAGATAATTAAAGACTATAATGTTCCTCATAAAACAGGGAAAAACGAACAATGGAGATTACTTCCGGTAAGGGAACGCTTTATACAGGCATTAATAAAAGGTACTACGGAATATCTTCCCGTTGATATTAATGAAGCATCGACTGTTTACGAAAATCCTGTTGAAATAATCGAAGGTCCTTTGATGGATGGGATGAATAAAGTGGGGGAACTGTTTTCCGAAGGGAAAATGTTCCTCCCCCAGGTTGTTAAGTCGTCATGTGTTATGAAAGAAGCAGTTGAATTGTTACAACCCGGAATAGAACAAGCACAAAATGCTGTTGAAAAGAAGCAACGTCCGGTTATTGTAATCGCTACAGTGAAAGGCGACGTACACGATATAGGCAAAAATATTGTAGGAATTGTCCTTGCCTGTAACAATTTCGAAATTGTTGACTTGGGCGTAATGGTTGATAATAATACCATTGTTGCTTCTGCCCGTAAATACAATGCCGACATGATAGGAATAAGCGGATTGATAACGCCATCGCTGAGTGAAATGGAAGAACTCTGCCGTTTAATGCAAAAAGAACAAATGGAAATTCCTCTAATGATAGGCGGAGCCACGACCTCATCGGTTCACACGGCTGTAAAACTGGCACCCTTATACGATTACGGAGTTATACATGGAGGAAATGCTTCACAGGCTGCTTATCTTGCAAAACGCATATTACAAAACAAAGAATATATTAATGAAATAAAGGCTAATCAAAAGGATATTCGTGAAACATATATAAAAAAAGAAACTAAACTGTGGAGTTATAAGGAAGCAAAAGAGAAAGCTCCCGTCTTTGATAAGGAAAGTTTCTTTCAACCTGAATCGTTTGGCAAACAAACTATTTTAGAACATCAGCCGGATATCGGATTATTGATCCCTTTCATCAACTGGAACCCGTTTTTTCATTTCTGGGGCTTTAAAGGAAGATATCCGGAAATTGTTCAAAGTAACGAAGAAGCACATAATTTATATGAAACAGCATTGCATGTTTTAAATGAGATAACCAACAATAAAGAATTTGATGCTTCTCTAATCGTGCGATTCTTTAATGCCTATGCCGACAATGATGATATTGTTTTAGATGATCGTCATCGTTTGCCGATGTTGCGACAACAATCCACCAAAGAAGAATGTCGTTGCCTCGCTGATTTTATTCCTCCGATATCCTTAAAGATTAATTCTTCCATAGGATTGTTTTGCCTAAAGGTTTCCGATAGAAAAGAATACAATAATCATGAAGACTTCGACTATCTGCTTCGAAACAGTTTATGTGCACGCCTAACAGAAGCCCTAGCAGAATGGATACATACAAATATAGCCCAGGGACAGAATATGATCCGTCCTGCGTTCGGACACTCTGCTTGTCCCGACCATTCTATGAAGAAAGACGTATTCAAACTATTGGAAGCGGAAAAAAACATTCAGGTCGCCATAACGTCCGGTTATTCCATTTTACCTTCTACAAGTTTATGTGGTTTGCTCATAGCGCATCCCGAAGCTTGTTATTTTGGAATTACTGCCGTCGGACAAGATCAATTTAAAGATTACATACATAAAAGAGGTACCTCCGAGGCAAAAGGAAAGAAATTACTAGGAAAAATCATTTATTAAACAACAAACATGAAAGTCATAGATATTATAAATAATATAAACAAGCCATTTATATCTTTTGAATTAGTCCCGCCATTAAAAGGAAGTGATATGACAAAACTGCACAAGTCTATTGAACCTTTGATGGAGTTTAAACCTCCATTTCTTAATGTGACATACCATAGGGATGAAATTGTTTTTCGTCCTAATCCGGATGGAAGCTTTAAGAAAGTCACACTTACAAAACGTCCCAGCTCCATAGCTATCGTTGCAGCAATATTAAACCGCTTTGAAGTAGAAATAGTCCCCCATCTTATATGCGGAGGAATTCCGAAACAAAAACTGGAAAACGACTTAATGGATCTTTATTTCCTTGATATACATAATGTTATGATTCTAAGAGGCGATACCCAAACAGGGCAAAAACGCCTTATGACTGAATCGACGGATTATAAGTATAGCTCAGAGCTTGTACAACAAATTGCCGGTATGAACTCCGGAAAATATCTGGATGATGAACCGGAAAATAATACTTCAACCGATTTTTGTATAGGCATTGCCGGTTATCCCGAAAAACATTATGAAGCTCCTAATTTGGAGACCGATATTCAAAATCTTAAAAAGAAAGTAGAAGCAGGGGCAGATTATATTATTACACAGATGTTCTTTGATAATAAGAAGTACTTCCGGTTTGTAGAAAAATGCCGTAAGACAGGGATTCTTGTTCCTATAATTCCGGGTTTAAAACCTATCTCTACCTATAAACATATTGAGCTACTACCACAAACATTCAACATTGATATCCCGGAAGAGCTTATGGGCGAAATAAGAAAATGTAAAAACGACTCGGCCATTTATACCGTAGGTATAGAATGGTGTATACAACAAACACAAGATCTGTTAAAAAGCGGAGCTCCTGCCATTCACTATTATACAATGGGTAAAGCGGACAATGTCAAACAAGTTATCCATGCAACATTTTGATAATGAGGTTGTCAAAAATTGACACAAAGATTGCCTATTAAGGTATGGAATAACCAAACTTGCAAGCTCAACGGAGTTAATCCAATTAAAAGTAAGATAGATAACCTCATTGCGGGCAAAGTTAGAAATTTCAGGTTAGAATTTCTCCAACCCCGTTAATAATAGTATCTCTACTATACACAGTATTCCTTTCGATGGAGAAGTAATATTTACTCTTTCTCCAATAAGTAGACATGTATTATACAATAAATCGGCAAAAAACAAGTTAGGTATTCAGACAATGGACACGAATATATCTCATTTAGCGGTTGGTATCTATTTCTATTCCATGCCCACTTAATGGACAGGAGAGAACAAAGCGAATGAGTATTAAAAGATAAAATCTTTTTCATAATTCAAATTGTGGCTGCCTCCCCGGCAGCCTTTTTTTGTATTTGAGTTCAATTCATTATGCTTTTTCCCTCATCTCTTTAAATTATAGAGGAATGGTTATTCTTTCCATATTGCGTGTGATTTTCTTACGTGTTCTTTGTAGGGATGAAATGTGTTGTCTGCCTTTGGGTTGTCTTTCCAACAGTTTATGCCCAAAAAGAACAAAAAAGCAAGTGGGGATTATTTGGCGCATAAGGTTGGGCAATATCCGATTAATGGAACGATTGATATCCATGATTATATCAATAAATCGTATTTGATAAATGAGTATCGGGGATTTCCGAAATTGTTCCGACAACTGGTGGCATGCTTTCAGAGATTCCTGAGCTCTTCCCGACAACCGACGGAATACGTTTGCATGCAAAAACAGCCATGCCAAAAACTTTTGGTATATTTTCCGGGGTATTTTCTATTATTCTATTGCTTTCCTGTTACTTTATTTTCGATTCCAAGGCTAACCGGAGATCTAAAGAGGTGTCAGTTGTAATTTTAAAAAATATCAAAAGTTAATTTTGTGTTATAGATTAACGGATGTATTACAAGAAACTATACGAAGATGTTCATGAGTTACGTCTTCCTGTACCTTTTGGTAATTTATGTAACCTTCCTCTTTAAAATAAAACCCGGATATTAAAGTGTTGTTAATCTGATTTTCCAAACTTATTGTCGATAAAGAAAAAATCATTCCAAATATCCGATCTTTAATTTTACATTTGATTCCATTATACATGTAAATATCCCATATTATTTATAGCTATATGGATAATAAACTAAGAATTATATAAACACACAAATTAGAGGGTTATCATTTTTTTATTGGAATTATTCAACAACCGATGTATAAAGCTTCATGCCTTTCCGTTTATGTCTTCCAAGTCTATTGACTGGTAATCCTTGTTCCCGTGGAGCCAAAGTCTATATTGGGATAAGTTTTTTTTACCTGGCTGATTAGGTTGTCCATTATAATTATTTTATCTTTTAAAGCATTTATAGTTTCTTTTTGTATTTCTATTTTTTCTATTTTGTCTTGTTCTGATCTTTGATATATGTCCAACTCTCTTTTTAATTCGTGGTTTTCTTGTTCAAGTCCTGATATTTTTTCCATTGAAATGGTATCTATTACATTATCTTCATCAAAAAAATAGGTAATAGGTTTATCAAATTCATTTATTATTTTAATTAAGGTAGATACAGTAATATTCTTTTTTTTATTCAAAATCTTTAAGAAATTTCCTCTTTCATATCCGATATTAGACAAAAACACATTTTTATCAGGTACTTTTTTATAACATTCAAGTATTTTTTTGTAATTAAGTTCATTTTTTTTAATCATACCGTCAATGCGTTATGGCTTTTTTTTTAAAAAGTTGTATTTTTTTACCACATAAATGGTTTTATATTACTTTTTTGTTATACCTTCGCTCTGTCAAAACAAAGTTACAAAAAAAAAAACAAAAAAGAAACTTAACAGAAGAAAATATTTATATTTACTTTTTAAATAAGATAGGGGAAAAGATTTAGGAAAAGATTTGGTGAAAAAGAAAGGAAATATAAATAATGGTGGAAGGATAAAAGAAAAATTACCAAGAAAGATTTTTAATTCAATATTTTAGAAATAAAACTATTTCGGCTTAAATTAATAGCATATCCAGACAAAAAATATAATTGTTCTTTAAATAGAAAATTAAATATAAGTAAAGGGAATCAAATTTATTAATTTAAAAAAAAGTTGTATGGGGAAGATTTTTACACCATTGTGGGTGTTTTTAGTAACATCCTTTTGTGCACATGCACAGTTATCTAAGACAGTATATACTGAAAACTTCGACGGGAATTCCGTTAATTATTCTATTGCTTCTACTCCGGGAGGAACCTGGAAAGTAAATAAAAAGTATTATGTGAGTACCCCGAATGCTTTTTTAGGGACAGTTCCAAACCTGGTTGGTGATACGGCAGTGTTAACCACTCCTATTTATGATTTTACTCAGTATGAGTATGTCCAGTTACGATTCAGTCATATTTGTAAAGTATCACCTAGGGATATTGCCCGGGTTGAATACCGGGTTGCTATGGGAGGAGGTACTATGAGCCCATGGGAATCTTTGCCGTGGGATACTTATTTGGGGAAAGCTGCTAACTACAGGATGTACGGATTTAATGCAAATAGTTATCCAGAATGGACAGGCAAGGATAGTTTGGCATTTCCGGCACCAAGTTGGTGGAAAGAAGAAGTTTTTGATTTATGGTTTGAAGCAGGCTGGCAGGTGGTGCAATTTCGTTTTATTATAACCCATGGCGCTACACCGGCAACACAAGTATCGTATGGCTGGCTAATAGATAATGTTGAAATAACAGGAGCTTCTTATGATCTGAATCCTCCTGTTGTCCAGTTCACCTCTTTATATCCTAAAGATACGGTTTATACTTCCGGACCGTATGAAATACATGCAAAAGTAAAAACAACTACAACAGCAAATATAGAGAACCCATGGTTAAAATATACCTCTATTTTTAACGGTGTCTCTACTACTGATTCCATCTTAATGAAACGTACTTCCGGCGACTCTTTATGGAAAGCTACCATTCCCCAGTTTGTAGAAGGAACATCTGTTGTATATTCTATTACAGGGAAAGATGCTACGGGCAATCATGCAACGATTATGTGTGGTTATTATATTAAAAAACCACCGGTTGGAGGCGCGGCTGGATATGTAGTTGTTGGAAATGGGACATCAACATCATATTCAACACCAATGAATTCATATTACGGACACAGTTGGAGTCGTCAGTTATATTTGGCTTCCGAATTAAGCGGGACGTCTTTAGGCGGACTGGTTACTAAATTAGCATGGCAATATCAGGGTTCTGATTCATGGAGTTTAAATAATCAAACATGCTATTTTAGAGCGGTAGATGATACACAACTTGCAACAGGGTATATTGATCCTGCTCAAACGGATGCTACCTTAGTTTGGAATGGAACTTATTCCGTTAGTGGTGCGAAATGGTATGAAATAGATTTGAATAAACCATTTTTTTTACCTCCTGGTAAAAATTTATTAGTTTACTGGGTACATAAAAATGGGATGCCGTATCCAGGTAGTTCTAATTCCTATTTTTATCACACGCAAACGCCAAATAATATGACAATTTATGCACAGGAGGATAATAATTTTCCCACAGGTGCCGGTACTGCTTCAACGAATCGTCCTAATGCAAGATTCTATATTGCAGGAGTACCTAATGTGGATAATTCTGTTGCATTAACATCTATCAATTCGCCACTACGAGGTCAAACTTCGGGAGGTGTTAGTTATCCGGTAAATATAACATTTCGTAATAAGGGAGATTCTGCCCTGAATTCCGTTACCATTAATTGGGCTGTAAATGGAGTTGTGAAAACACCTTTTCAATGGTCGAGAAAAACATTGCCATGGGATTTTGAGGATTCCGTTACTATTGGTTCTTATACTCCGCGTTTTGAACAATTTGATACGATAACGGTATGGGTAAGTATGCCTAACGGAATGAAGGATACTGCTACTTATGATGATACTTTATCGGTAATTATCTATGGTTGTGTTCCCAATATGCTAGGAACTTATACCATAGGTATAAATGGAGATTTTTCCAGTCTGAAAGCAGCTATTGATGTATTGGGTTTATGTACTCCTTTAGGAGGTAATATTACATTTGAATTGGAGCCTGGTACCTATACCGAAGGAATAAATCTTACAGATTTGCGGCGAATCTTAGGAAATAATATTCTTACCATAACTTCTTCTACTTATAATGCGGAAGATGTGATTATAAAACCATCATCAGGTGCAGGTATATTATTATCCAATAGTAATAATATCATTATAAAACATATTACAGTGGATCAAACCGATTCAATAAGTAGTTATTGCTTACAATTCATGGGAGCTTGTAACAATATTACCATTCGGAATTGCAGGTTGTTAAGAGATACAGCCACAGAAGTCTATAGTAATTATGTCGTATATGCGAACAACATAAATGGATTAAATGGTATTTCCTTTATTAACAATTTAATAGATGGGGGATATTACGGTATTTATCTTTATGGAGGGTCTATGGCGAACATGATTCGTAATGTTGTAATTGATAGTAATGTTGTACAGAATCAATACCAGTATGCTATATACCCTTATTATTATGTGGATTGCAGAAGTGTTTCTCATAACACGGTATATACTCGGTCTGTAAAAGCAGGGAACAATTGGTATGGGATATATACATATTACACTCATGTGGATAATATCATTGGGAACCGTATTATTCAACGCAGCAATTCTATTGGATATCCTTATGCGTTATATTTGTATTATCAGACCAATATTTCACAAAACAGCCAATTGGTTGCCAATAATGAATTTAGAATAAGTCCACAAGAAGCAAGCAATATTATCTATATATATAATGCAAAAGCCGATCTGATAAATAACTCAATCTACGGAAAAGGAAAGGGAGCTGCGAGAGGAATATGTATAGGAAATTCAGCTTCTAATGAGTTGGTTATAAAGAATAATAACATTATTATGGAAGATTCTTCGGCTTATCCTATTTATTTGGAAGGAACGGATTATTTAACTAAATTAAATTTGGATTATAACAATATGTATGCTCCAAGATATATAGGTTATGCAGGTGATGTTATGACAAGTTTTGCCGAATGGCGGCAAACGGTTACTTCTGATGCCCATTCGGTACGTCTGCGTCCGGGCTTTGTTGACAGTACCGTTAATTTACGATTATTGGATTATACCAGCTTGGAATGCTTGAAAGATGCTTCGATAAGTTTGGATATAGATAATCGTATCCGTACAGGGGTAATTACTACAATGGGGTGTTACCATGGAATACCTCCTTATGCCGTAAATGCTACCCTGATGAATATTACCGGTAATAGTGAAGGCTTAATAATAGGAGGAAAAGACTCGATCAAAGTAGAATTGATCAATTCGGGATCAACCACACTAACGGAAGCTACCATTCAATGGAAATGGAATAATATACGGCAGCCGGATAAGGTATGGACAGGTTCATTGCCCACTGAAGCAAAGGCTGTCATTACACTAGGTGCTATTACTCATGTAGCTGCAGGATATTATACAATTGATGCATGGATAGGGAATTTAGGAACATCATTGAATGATAATTATCCGGCAGACGATACCACTTCTAAAACGGGTTATGTATGTTCAAATCCGATGAGTGGTGTATATAGTTTGGGAAAAACTATTCCCGGTTCTGATTTTACATCTTTCCGGGAGTTTAGAGAGCGTTTGTTTCTTTGCAGTGCAGATGGAGACGTTACTTTACAAGTTCAATCAGGGACATATACTGAAAATATTAACTTAACGGACGTATCACAAGCATTGAATGGGCATAAGTTAACGATAACATCAATTACAGGTAATGCCTCTGATGTGATTGTAGTTACAAAAGGGGTAGGTATAACACTAAGTAACAGTAATAATATTCTTATTAAAGCTATTACGGTAGATGCTACACAAGGAATGTATTCGGTTTATATTTCCGGTCCTTGTACCAATGTTGTTGTTCGTGATAATAGATTACTCAATAGTACGACCACAAACACTACGGCTATATCCGGATATGTTATTTATAAGCCTTCGGGGACATTGGGAGATAGCATTTCCATTATCAACAATTTAATAGACGGAGGATATTATGGGATTTATTTTTATGGAGGAACATCCAATTCTGCATATGTGAACAATACTGTAATAGACAGCAATACTATTCAGAATAGTTATTATTATGGATTATATTCTTATTACACAGGCTATAAAGGGTTGTCTCATAATACTATATTAGGGAGAACTTCTTCCACAAGTTCATATTGGTATGCAATGTATATGTATTATAACAATGCAGATATCATTGGTAATCGTATCAATCAGCGTAATACAATATCAACGGGTACTTATGGAATATTGAGTTATTATCTTAATCAGTATAATACTTCCGATACCGCCCTTGTTGCCAATAATGAGATTATTCTTTCGATGACTACTACCTATTATGGTATAGGGACAGGTTATTCCCGTGCAAAAATTTTACATAATTCCATTTACATAAACGGCTCCGGTGCAGCAAGAGGAATTTATGTACAGGATGCAAACACTAATCTATTGATAATAAAGAATAACAACATTATCATGGAGTCACCAGCCGCATATCCTGTTTATTTGAGTGCTATCACCAATGTGACTTTATGTGATTTGAATTACAATAACATGTATGCTCCTAATTACGTAGGATATGCAGGATCAAATAAGCTCACTATAGCAGACTGGCGACAAGCGGTATCTTCCGATCGGAATTCAGTTTCCCACAATGTTTCTTTTAAAAATAAGGCAACGAATTTGGAGTTGATAAACCCTTATGGGATTACATGCCCGCCTATATTAACAAGTGTGCCGGAAGATATTAACGGCCAACCACGCAACGGAAACATCACTGCCATGGGTTGTTATCATGGATTTTCGGCCACTGATACTACGAATGCGACCTTGGTTGAAATAGTTGGTTGCAGAGAAGGTACTATATTGGGACAATCCGATATAGCAAAGGTTATATTGATCAATATGGGGTCAACGCGTATATATTCTGCTACTGTAGCCTGGTCGTACAATGGGTCTCCGGAAACTACTGTTTCCTGGGCAGGTAATTTAGGGAAGGCGGAAGGAGATACTATTACTTTAGGACAAATCAGTTATCTTGCATCAGGTGATTATACGCTGGTAGCTCGAATAGCAACATTGGGAGGAGGATTAATCGACCAGAATCCGTATGACGATACGGCTCATATATCCGGTTATATTTGTTCGGGACCTATTGCTGGAGGTACATATAAAGTTGCAAAAACAGGAGGACATTTTGCTTCTGTTGATGATGCTATAAAGCGGTTCCAACTATGCGGTGTAGCGGGTAATATTATACTTGAATTAGTATCCGGAACCTATACCCATATAGGACGAGGGATTGATTTAAGTGACCCAAGATCGGTATTTACCAATTATACACTTACCATTACTTCTGAAAAACATAATGCGGATAGTGTTGTACTCAAAACAGATGCATTCGGAATTAAATTGTCCAATACAAACAATCTTACAGTCAAGGATCTAACCATAGATGCAAAAGAAGGTACTTATGCTGTTCATTTTACAGGGCCTTGTACCAATATTGTTATCCGCGATTGTAAATTATTAAATAGCACAACTACAAATAATGCGAATGTTTCGGGATATGTTATTTATCAAACATCGGGAACAGGTATTATCAGCAACGTTTCCATTATTAAGAATATTATAGAAGGAGGATATTCCGGAATTTATCTCTATGGTGCATCTTCTTCCGCTTGCAATACAGCAATTATAGTAGATAGCAATACCATTTTAAATCAATATTATCAAGGGATCTATTCTTATTATACGAGTTCTAATAGTATATCTTACAATACTATATTAGGAAGGACATCCAATTTAAATAGTTATTGGTATGCGATATCCATGTCTTATGGTAATCATAAAACCATATCCTGTAACTGGATCAATCAACGACATAAATCTACCGGCGGAGGGCAAGGAATTTCTGCCAACTATATAAATCAGGATATAACAGAAAAAACACTTGTTGCCAATAATGAGATAATTATATCTATGCTATATAGTTATTATGGGATTGGCATGTCCGGATCCAAATCGGATATTATGTACAATTCTGTTTATGCAAAATGTTCCGATAATGATGGTTATGGTATCTATGTATATGATTATAATAATGTTGCCGACCATTCCATTATAGGAAATAATATCGTGATGGAGAATAAGGGTTACCCTATTTATTTGACATCGGCAACTAAATATAATCAATGGAATATCCATGGCAATAATATGCATGCTCCTGCATATGTAGGTTATATAGACGGGGCAATATCAACTTTGGAAGAATGGCAAGAATACATTGTTTCGGATTCTAATTCAATAAACATCCGTCCTCATTTTATGGATAGTTCCCGGAATTTGCAATTATTAGACTATACGGATTTTTATTGTAGTAGAAGCCCTATTGTTCCTAAAGATATAAACAATATTTATCGTTCGAACGATACTACTACCATGGGTTGTTATCACGGCAAGGCTCCTTTGGCAGTAAATGCGGCCTTGGAAAACCTCACCCAGCTAAGGGATGGAATAATTTTGAGTCAAACAGAAGCAATAGAGGTAACACTTGTAAATACTGGAACAACAACACTTACTGAAGCAAATATCCATTTGGAATTTAATGGGGTATCAAGAACGGTTCCTTGGACAGGATCTTTGTCTACTAATCAAAAAGCAAAAATTTCTTTAGGTACAATTACTTATAATTCAGCAGGAAATAATATCTTGGTGGCATGGATCCAAAATCTGGGGCAATTGAATGATGAGTTTTCATTGGACGATACGGTAAGTACATCTTCTTATATTTGTTCTTTGCCGCTGACCGGTGCATACACTGTAGGGAATGGGCAAAATTTTACTTCCCCACAAGAATTTATAAATGTATTGTCTATTTGTGGGGCTTCCGGTAATATAACTCTGAAAGTTTTGCCGGGCACATATCAAGGGACTCTTGATTTATCTTCCATTGCTTCAAAAATGGGAAATTATGCATTTACGCTTGCTTCATCGACTAACAAGGCAGAAGATGTAATTATAAAAACTAAAGCCGCAGGAATAATACTAGGTGGAAATAATAATGTTCTTATTAAGGATATTACGGTAGACGCCGTTAATGGGACATACGGGATTTATATTCTTGGTCCATGTACCAATCTTGTTATTCGTGATAACAGACTGTTAAATAGTACAACCACAACCAGTACGTCTATATCCGGATATGTTATTTACAAACCTTCAGGAACTTGGGGGGACCGTATTTCCATTATTAATAATTTAATAGATGGAGGATATTATGGGATTTGTTTCTATGGTGGAAATTCCAACACAAACCCTTATGCTACTAATATTGTAATAGATAGCAATACCATTCAGAATAATTATTATTATGGACTATATTCCTACTATACAGACTATACAAGTATATCCCATAATATTATATTAGGAAGAACTTCCTCAGTTAGTCCGTATTGGTATGCTATGAATGGATATTATAACAATGGAAATATTATTGGTAATCGTATTAGTCAACGGAATACGGTAGGGACAGGTTATGCCTATGGTATTTCTTTTTCTTACACAAATATGTATAATACTAGAGATACCGCATTTATTGCTAATAATGAGATTATGCTTTCTTATATGAATGATTATGGCATATTAATAAGTTATTCCCTTGCAAAGGTATTGCATAATTCCATCTATGTAAAAAGTTCTTCAACAGCATACGGTATTTATGCATATGATGCGAGTACAACTCAATTGACCATAAAAAAGAACAATATTGTAATGGAATCAGAATCAGCGAATGCTTTTCCTATTTATTTAAGCGGATTATCTACCGGATCTTATGATATTGATAATAATAATATGTATGCTCCGACCTACATAGGTTATGCCGGGAGTAATATTACAACCATGTCGATGTGGCAACAAACGGTTCCAACCGACAGAAATTCCGTACAGGTCTTGCCTAATTTCCTTGATGCGGATAAAACATTGGATCTATTAGATAGTATAGGCATAAGCTGTGCATCTTCTATGGTTACAGATGATATTATGGGCATTCCCCGTAGTCAAAATACGACGATAGGGGCTTATCATTTCTTTAACAGGCAAACCGATGTTTCCCCACATGCATTCATAAGCTTGGGAGAAGTCTATTCATCAAATGCATCCGTTCCTTTAACAGTACAGATTAAAAATGAAGGGTTAAGTATCTTAACCAGTACTGTCATCAACTGGGTGTATAATGGAAGTACGCATTCTTATACATGGAATGGCACCCTTGCTCCTAATACAATAAGTAATCCTATTTCATTGGCGAATCTGTCTATAAGCCGGAAGAAAAATGACCTTGTTTTATATACAACACTTCCTAATGGTATTGCAGATACCCGCACGTTGAATGACTCCTTATATAAAACAATATATGCTTGTGATGGTGCTATGAGTGGTGTATATACTATTGGTCAAGGCCAGGCTATTACGGATCTGCAAACCGGACTGGAACTATTGGAATATTGTGGAATGAGTGCTGCTGTGACATTCAAAATAGAACCTGTTGTGTATACACAAGGTATAGATCTTAGCAATAAATTGTATCCTTATACTCTAACCATAACCTCTTCCAACGGTAATGCGGAAGATGTGGTGATAAAAACTACAGGTACAGGGATTCTTTTATCCAACACGAGTAATGTTATTATCAAAGGCATTACGATAGACGCAACAGAAGGTATGTATGCTGTTCATTTTGCAGGCCCGTGTACCAATATTGTGATCCGTGATAATAGGCTATTGCATAATCCAACAACCACTGCTACTTCTTATGTTGTTTATAAACCTACAGGAACAGGAGGTGATAATATTTCTATTATTAATAATTTAATAGATGGAGGATATTGTGGTATCTATTTTTATGGGGGATCATCCACATCCTCGTATATTTCCAATGTTGTCATAGACAGCAATATTATTCAGAATAGTTATAATTATGGTTTATATCTATACTATACAAATTTCAAAAGTATAGCCTATAATACCATACTAGGAAGAAGATTAGGAGGATATGGTTATTGGATAGGAATGTCAATTTACTATTCTAATATTGATAATATGATAGTTAATCGTATCAACCAACGTGCTAAAGCAGCATACGGAGGACGAGCGTTCTATTGTTATTATGTAAATTATTACAATACAATAGATCGAGCTTTTATTGCGAATAATGAATTTATTTCAACTATGCAAGAGGCTTATTACGGTAATTATTTTTACAATACGAGGGCAGATTTTTTGCATAACTCAATTTATGTTAAAGGAAATGGTGAATATGGGGCAAGTGGAATACATATATATAATACAGCCGGTAATTTCTTAACAATCAAAAACAATAACATAATTGTCGATTCAAAAGACGCCGGATATCCTATTTATTTAAATAATGGAACAAGTTATTTGAATCAATGTGACATAGATTATAATAATCTGTATAATTCAAAATATGTAGGTTATGCCGGAAGTGCTGTATCGACATTTGCAAAATGGCGTGAGACAGTTATCACAGACAGTAATTCCATACGGGTATTACCGGTATTTGTAGATATAAGTACCTGTCTGAAACTTATGGATACAATGATGTTATTATGCCCGAGAGATGAGAGGATACAGGCAGATATTCAAGGTTATCCGAGATTATCCGTTACGAATATGGGAGCATATCATATAGCTCCCAAAGCATTGGATGCAATGGCATTGGATATTTCTTTCCCGGCATTGCATGTCATGAATACGCCTTCATATCCTTCGTTAACGATACAAAATGTAGGGAAAACACCAATTACTTCTTTATCGGTAGTATCGGCTAATAATGGAACGTTAAAATCACTTGTTACACGTACGGGCATTTCATTACTTCCGCTGGAAAAAGTAGAAATAAGTTTGGATACCATTATTCCACAATTAGGATATAATTCGATATCGGCATGGATTACAGATGTAAACGGAACAGGTTTGGATTCCTTGCAGATAAATGATACATTGCACATGGATATTTATGCATGTACTGCCCCATTAAGTGGTGTTTATACCATTCCCGGCATGGAATTTACAACGATAGAAGACTTTATCTTTGCTGCCACACATTGTGGTGCTAATGGCCCTATAACGGTCAAATTTGCCGATGGTATCCATAGAGGTCATTTGGATTTGGCATCGGCATCTGCATCTTTAGGAGGTTATCCGCTGGTAATTACTTCGGAAAATGGGGATACTTCATTGTGCCGTATAGAGGCACTTAGAGGAATGCCGGCTGTTACATTGGGAGGTAATACCAATGTAACTATACAAAATCTTACGATAAATACCAGGGCAAATGCAACGGATACAATAGGAGGCACACACGGTATAGTCTTTACTTCCGGTTGTGATAATGTTATTATCAAGGAATGTGCTGTTTATGCGGATAATTCGTCTCCCACGATGGCAAAATGCGGTATCTTCAAGAAAGAGAACACGGGTATATCCAATAATATTCGATTAACAAATAACCTTATAGATGGGGGTTATGCAGGTATATGGTTTTACGGAGGTACGGGTATTCAATATGGAACTACTCTTACTGTCGACAGTAATATAGTGCGGAATCAATATTATTACGGATCATATCTTAAATTTATGGATGGAATGAATATTCGTTATAATACGATATTGAGCAAGGATTTAAATTCAAGTACCACATGGTATGCATTATGCATGACTAATAACAATGGAAATGTAGTCGGAAATAAGATTATCCAACGAGGAACAGTTATTACGATGCCTTATGGCATATATGTGGATAATCAAAACCAACGCTTAACCTCCAATGCCGGCCTTATTGCTAATAACGAAGTAAGGGTAAGAGCTACTGATTCTTATCATGGAATTTATGTTGCCAATTCTCATGTTGATATAGTACATAATTCCATAAATGTTACAGGCTCAAGTTCGCCCAGGGGGATTAATATTGTTCATTCGGCAAATAATATTATTACAGTAAAGAACAATAATATAGTGATGGAATCCTCTTCTGCATATCCTGTTTATATAAACTCAGTTTCTAATATGAGTTTATACGACATAGATTATAATAATATGTATGCTCCACGATATATAGGTTACGCCGGTGAAAATATATCAACATTAACTGCCTGGAGGAGCAAGGTTCCGACAGATAAATATTCCGTATCGGTTCAACCCCATTTTGCAGACGCAACAACCAGCTTGAAATTAGCAGATTATGCCTATTTAATGTGTCCGCTACTTTTCCAGGTTCCTGTTACTATCGATGGCAAAAACAGGCAAAAGACAACAGGCATGGGAGCTTATACCCATGAAGATGCAAGTTTTGACCTGATGCTTCATGATATAACCTATTTACCGCAAGAGGTAGTAAAAGGACAAAGGGTTCCTGTGAGTGTAAAAGCAATTAATTTAGGAAATACCGCTATTACCAGCGCTGTCTTTGGATGGAGTATAAACGGAGTGCCATATCCTTCTGTTACATGGACAGCCACCACCGCTTTGAATGCCTATGACGATACGGAGATATCTATAGGAATTGGTATTGTTCCGTCTTCAGATATGACAGTTAAAGTATGGGTAGAAAATCTCAATAATACAGGTGTACCGGATCCTGTGAAATGGAATGACACGGTAAAAGGATACTCAAAAATAATTCCATTAGCATGGTATTCCGAACCATTTTTGAAAGATACAATAACAACATTGTCTTTCCCTGTTTATGCTGTGATAAGAGAAGAAACAGGTGCATTGAATGTTACTACTCCCACATTGAATGTTTCTACTATTGTAGGCGACCAAATACTACATAGCAACTTCCCTATGACCTATGAAAATGGGCTATGGAAAGGGGAAATCACAAATCAGTATTATGGAAGTCAGGTAATATATGCATTAACCGTATCCGACACGGTAGGGAATGTTATAATTATAACAGACTCTGTTCGTATAAAATACAAGCCGGGCAGTGGAATCTATAATAATTATAATCTGAGTATTTTCTCTTTGGATGGTTTTGAAACAAGTACATTATGCTCTCCCGATTATGCTACCATATCTGTGTCAATCGCAAATACGGGGGTACATGACTATAACTTTGCAAATAATAATGTTAGTATTTCTTTACGAGTTACAGAACCTATAACATTTAGTTTCGATACGTTAGTTAAAGCAGGAACATTGTTGTCCGGAGAAATAGCAAGAATTGAATTAACAAAAGTGTTTCCAATCATGATTGCAGGGCAATATAAAATGAAGGCATCGATATTCAGTTCCCCGGATGTAATACGTTATGATGACACATTGGTATCCTATTTCATATCGGGTAGATTCGGATTGCCTATAGATGAAGATTTCAGTTCAGGTATTCCAATGATTTTTGAATTCCTACCGGGAAATACTTCTACCAGGTGGAAATCCATGTCGCAAGGAATAAGCAAAGATACCGTAGTAAAACCGGTTTATGGGACGCAAATGTTATCATTCCATGGCAGTAGAGGCACAATGGTTCAGATGCGAACCAGACAATTGGATTTAAGTGCTACTTTATCACCGGCTTTGGATTTATGGTATTTCCACGATACCGTTTATTCGGAAGACTATACCGATGTGCGTATTACAATAGACGGAGGATTAACATATACTACCATATTATCATTAACAAAATACGGTCCGGTTTATGGCTGGAAACGGTATACGGTGGATTTGCCTCCTTTTGCAGTAAATCAATGTGTAAAACTGCTATTCGAAGCGATGGAGAAATCAGAGAATAGTGATGTTACACAATATATAGATCGTATCCGGATTACGGCTAAACAGGATATTGCTGTAGCTGATATATTTCCTACTAAAATTTCTCCATGTGATTTACAGAATAAAGAATGGAAGGTCGTACTAAAAAACTTGACCGATCCCGTATTGGATTTCGCAAGTAATCCAACTACTATTACATTGGAAATTACAGGGGCGACTAATCAGGTTTTCACAAAATTGTTACAAACAAAGTCTATGGCAGGATTCACCTCGGATACGTTTGTATTAGCATCTAACTTTAATTTCGCTCCCGGAACCTATACTGCCAAAGCATATATCACTGCTTTGCCTGAAGATAATAATCATATCAATGATACTATTACTTTATCATTTGTCATTAGCCCGTCTTTATCTGTACGAGTTCATCAAATATCCACAACAGGTGCTTGTTTGGCAGGAGAAGCGAAAGCTTGGCAAGAAGTAACAATAGAAAATACCGGTAATATGGATTTATCAGGGATTCAACTGGTATTGAGTATCGATACCGGCTCTGTAATTTCTGCTCATTATTATACTTTAAAGGAAATGTTACCGGGAACGTTAACGGTAGGACAATCCATTAGACATTCATTTGTAGGAAATTACATTGTTCCGTGGAGCGCAGATTATCAATTACAGGTAGTTGCTTATTTAGGATGTGATTCCATTATGGTGCATAGTGAAGCGTCCGTACAGGAGTGTGTAGATATGAAGGATTTGTATGTTGCAGATATCAGTAATCCGTCAGGGAATACTGATAAAATAGGAGATTTGATTAATATCAGTGCTGTATTAAGCAACAGGAGTGATATGTATGACTTCTCAGGAATAAAGATCAACGCAAGGATAGAAAACTCCCAGGGAGTAAAACTTGATGAATATACGGAACCATGTTCTTATATAGGAACTTTGTCTACGGTTCCTCATCCTTTTACTAAGCAATATACAGTACCCAATGATTCGGTATATTACATAATGGTATTTGTTAGCAGCGGCACCGGCAGTCCTTTGGATAATTATCCACATAATGATACTTTACGGATCAAACGCACAACGGATTATGTTGACATAATGCCAATAGAAAGAATAAGTATATCCATGGATCAAAATATTCCCAATCCGTCAACCAATAGTACAATGATAGGCTATCGTATTCCCCAATCCGGTGAAGTTATTTTCCGTATCCATAGTATGAATGGTCAAATACTGTACAGTAAAGTAATAGAGTCGGAACCGGGAGACCAAAGTATCGAAATAAACACATCGGGATTATCATCCGGTATCTATATGTATTCGATGGAATACAAAGGCCAGCGTATAGTGAAGCGTATGAGTATTAAGCGATAAATAAAAATCTTTTTCATCTTGGCCGCTCCTTTCCGGGGTGGCCTTTTTTGTTTTCCGGGGATTATAAGTAAATCCTATAGAGATAAAACAACCGGGGTCAGGAACTTTAACCGGAGGGTCTATCCACACTTATAGGTGTGGACGCTCCATACTTATAGGTGTGGACAATACACACCTATAAGTGTGGGCTGCCCACTCGCTTGCTATTGTTCCATACGATTGCTTGGGAGGGAGGGGTTCACTCATATGCTTGTAAATCGTTCACAAAATAAGTCTTTTTTTAAGAGACCGATAAATATACGAATTTAATTAATCGCGAAGCAAATAAAAGCATTATATAGGGAAATTCCGGTCAATTATTGCCAAAAGATAGCTATAGACAGCAATATGTCTTATTTAGCTTCTGGTATTTCTTTCTACTTGAGGAAATTCCGCAGGTAGAGGATCACAAAAAGGGAGAATATTAAACGATACATTCTTTTTGTGATTCGAATTTAAATCACTATCTTGGCAGTTTTTTATTGTTAATTTTTTTATTATATTTGTATTCTGTTTTTTCAAAAACAATGGTCTTAATGAAAACAAAGATTTTTTATATACTTATTTTCTATTTCATTATATTTATTCCTTCGAAGATTCACGGTAATACCCGTTCTCATTGCAAAGAATTATTAGTATTAGCCAAGCAGGAATGGATAAAGAAAAATTATACTCTATCCATAGATTATTATACAAAGGTAAATGCAATCGCAATAGATAATAACTGGACGGATATACAAGCGGGAGCCTTATCGGATTTAGGACTTGTATATACTGACATATTGGATTATGAAAAAGCAATAGAATGCTATTTTGAGGCATATAAGATTACTATCAAAGAAAATCATAAAAGAGAAGAGATAGCAATCTTAAATAATATTTCACAGCTGTATATGATTAATAATGATCTGGATAAAGCGAATGAATATTTAATCAGGGGATACAATACTGCCAAAGAAGAATTGCAAGATACGACCGGAAAAGCAGGAATATTTGCTATGAATTTGAGTATTATTGCTAATAAAATGAAGAATTACGAACAAGCAGAAAAGTATGCGGACATAGCAATAATGATTTATACGGATCAACACACAGATTCGATTAATCTGTCCTATGCTAATTTTGTAAAAATACAAAGCCTCTACTCATACAAAGAATATGACAAGGCCTTAAATCTGGCATTAACAACACTTAATGAATTCCCAATACAAAATAGTGATTTCAAAATAGAATTGTTATTGGTTCTTTCGAGAATATATAAAGAAAAACATCAGTTTCAAAAGTCCGTTGAATATGCAAGTATCGCCTTAGAAAATAAACCCAAGGTTCCCGGACGACTTGAGTTATATGAACATTTAACAGCACTATATCGAGATGCCGGTATGCCCACAACTGCTCTTTTATATCAAGATTCTGCTATAATGATGAAAGATTCTTCCGTCAAATTGAATGATATGAGCAGAGTAAAGAAAAGTCAAATACAATTTGATTTAATAAACTCGGAAAAAGAATTGGCAGAAAAGACTGCAAAACAAAAAGCAGAGCGTATACTTTTTATGGTAATTATTCTATTTATTTTCGTTTTGGCAATAATTTTTATTTTTATACTAAGAGTACAATCCATACGCAATAAACAACGAAAAATAATCGCAGAAAATAAACAGGTGATTGCAGAAAACAATCAAAAAATTACCATATTGGAATTGGAAAAAGAGAAGAGTGAAAAACTAATCATACAACAACAGTTCAAGGAGCAGGAAACATTAGCGACTTTGGAAAAGGAACAACTGAATAATGAAATAGAAACAAAAAACAGAATACTTACAGCCAATGTTTTATCTCAATCTAATAAATATGAATTAATTAAAGAAATATTGCAAGATCTTGCTACAATTCCCAATAAATATGAAAATCCTGTCTTGGATTCCATTATACGTAAGTTGAAATTACAACTCAATGATTCTATGGAGTGGAATAATTTTCTGGTTTATTTTCAACAAATTAATCCTTTTCTGTTTTCCTCTTTGAAAGAAGCGCATCCTATTTTGACGG
This sequence comes from Bacteroidales bacterium, assembly GCA_031553535.1. GTDB lineage: Bacteria > Bacteroidota > Bacteroidia > Bacteroidales > WCHB1-69 > JAIROC01. The sequence continues at coordinate 34,721 of JAVBLM010000008.1, forward strand.
CAAATGACATACAACTACTCTCCTGCATTTATCTGAATCTAGATACAAAGAAAATTGCCTATTTGCTAAACCTTTCTGTTCCGACTTATAATAAAAAGAAACAGCGTCTCGCCAATAAAATGAACTTGAAAGTATCGGAATTATATGATTATTTGGTCGGTCTGACGGCCAAACCCGATTCTTTGTAGTCTTCTTTTAAAGTTATCAAAGAAAATTTCGTCCTACATTTGTCTTATTTTTATCCTATTATTGTACTATTCAATATTGGATAATAAATAAAAATATAATATATTTTTGTTTTGTAAATTTTTAATTAATTTGAGAAAGGAAGTAATCATGAAAAGGAATTTTTTTATTATTTTAGGACTACTATTGTGTATGTTTCAGGTTTCATTTTCGCAAACCCAAACGGTAACATACAGTGAAAATTTTGACAATCCGGCATCTTTCAATTGGAGGCTATCCGCTTCTAATTCTACAGCTTTGGCAAACGGCTGGAAAATTCACACTAGGTATTATACGAGTTCGCCCAATTCTTACGGAACGGCTGTTCCCAATCAAAAAGGCGATTATGTGATTTTAGAAACTCCGGTGTATGATCTCTCAGGAATGTCTTTTATCGAAATGCGGTTTAAACATATCTGTAAGGTATCTCCCTACGATATTGTCCGTATTGAATACCTGGCGACCAGTCAATCATGGCAATCTATTCCTCAATGGAGTTATATGGGCAACGCATCGAATTATGAAACAACGAATGCTTTTAATGCAGAAAGTTATACGAATTGGCAGGTTGGCAATATTGCCGCAATGCCTGATTCGTCATGGTGGAAAGAAGAATTGTTTGATTTATCTAATTTGGTTCCCTATGATGCAAATGTTCAAATCCGGTTTTTCCTCCAACGCGGCACAACAGATGGAACAAATGTCTCTTATGGCTGGTTAATTGATGATTTTGAACTCTTCGGTGCTTCTCACGAAGTAAGAGTCCCTATTGTAGAATTTGTTGCTCCATTAGTTAATGATACTGTAAACAGTACAGGCCCTTGGGAAATCAATGCGAAGGTAAAAACAACCACCACGGCTCCGCTTTATCAACCGACACTTTTCTATACCGCCGTCAACGGGCAGCAGATAGACACCGCAACGCTGTTGATGACCCATGTTTCCGGTGATTCTTTGTGGAAAGCAAGCATTCCACAGTTTGTAACGGGAACAAACGTTTCCTATTCCGCAACAGGAACCGATACGAATACCAATACGTTAACCGTCAGTTCGAGTTATTATATTAAACAGCCAGACGATTTGACCGATGTCAATTCCATTGCTATGTTTTCCATTGATTGTCCTGCAGGAAACGTAGTTCAAACGGGAGCATCTATTCCTATCGTGATCAGCATTCATAATAAAGGAACTGCTGATTTAGCAACGGCTACCATTTATTGGAAAGTAAACAGCGATCCTGTTCAATCTTTTCCATGGAGCGGCAATTTAGTATGGGATTTGAAAAAACAGGATACTATCGGAACGTTTACTTCCACTCTATATGGATATGATACGATTACCGTTTGGGTTTCGTCTCCCAACGGACAAATCGACCCGGTTACTTCGGATGATACTTTACAGATTGTTGTATTTGGTTGCGAACAGCCTCTGTCGGGAACAAAAATTGCAGGAGTGAATTTTACCACCTTAGACGAACTATACTCAATAATGGAAAATTGCGGTATAGGAGGAGATGTTATTTTAGAATTTCCCGCATATACTTATCCATATGAGATAGATTTATCGAATATAAGTAATTATTTCGGTAATTATTCTCTTACAATCAGGTCTTATTCCGAGTTTGGAGGTACTCGTGAAAATGTAATCTTCAAACCGGCAACGGGAGGTACGGCTTTTCTGTTAAACAATTCCCATAATATAACCATAGAAAATATAACCATAGACGTATCATCCGGCGGCCATGGTATCCGCTTTGCGGGAGATGCTTCCAACATAACTATAAATAATTGTATTATAAAAGCAAGTACGACAACCGAAACTACCGAATATTATGCTCCTGTTTATAAAGCAGGGTATATAAACAGTATGAGTGGTCAATTATTACACACCGAAGTAATACAATCCGAACCAGGGGAACATATTATTAAATTAAATACAAGCAATTTAGCTACTGGCATCTATGTTTATTCGATGGAATACAATGGGCAGAAAATCACCAAGCGGATGAGTATTAAACGATAAAAAAAATCTTTTTCATCATGGCTGCCTCTCTCAGGGGCAGCCTTTTTTGCTAATCTGTCCCGTCCTAAAATAGGTTGACACAAAATCGATCTATAATGAGTAAATATCAGCAACAAGGTCAACCACCTTGCCGGACAGGGGTAATTTACCCATTTCTTTTTCATCATGGCAAATTCGATGATATTCAATAAAAGAAGTGCACCTCCAGATATATTTCTTCATTCATGTTAAAGTAATATTGTTCATTTTTCGGTTGATAATTTTCTTAGAATAATTTATTGACTGCATAAAAAAAGGGGATAATTTTGTTCACATTTTTTAGCAAATATAAAAATTCATTAACTATGATTCCTTTACAAATAAACACAGAACAAATTGAAAAAGCGATTCCCCCTATCTCTGAAAACTACCTTAGCCTGCTCATGAAAGGAGGCTGGATAATAGTTCCTCTTCTTCTCCTTTCATTAATAGCAATATACCTTATTGTTTACAAAACTATTGCATTGAAAAAACTAGGAAAAAAAGATTCCTCATGGTTTACCTATGTGATGGATCAAATCCGGTCCGGGAAAATGGAAATTGCCGCAAAGTACAGCCGGGAAAAAGAATATGCCTATTGTCAAGTGATAGCAGAAGGAATTGAATCGGTTGAAAAACCCGAAGATGAGATTCAAACAAATATGGAAACGGAAGCACGTGTTCAGGTAGCCAGGCTTGAAAGCCAGATGAATTACCTGGGTATTATTGCATCCGTAGCTCCTATGCTGGGATTCTTGGGTACTATTTTCGGAGTTATCAAGATATTCTACAATATTTCCATAACCAATGATTTGAATATTGCAAGTATTTCGGATGGGTTGTATCAAAAAATGATTTGTTCGGGTGTGGGTTTGCTTGTAGGCATTATCGCTTATTCGGGATATCATATCCTCAATAATCAGATTGATAAAATCGTATTAACAATTGATAAGTATTCAAACGAAGTCTTGGGTGCACTTAAAGAATACAAACGATTTATAAAAATCAGATAATTCTTCTTAGAGATGAAAATAGAACGTAAAAAGTCAAGATCGGCAGAGGTATATACTGCATCATTGAACGATATTATGTTTTTCTTGTTGCTGTTTTTTCTTATCATATCCACCATGGTAACACCTGCAACCATTCGGGTATTGCTACCCAATTCAACAACTTCGGAAAGTTCGGTTGTGAAAAAAATGGTTACGGTTACCATAACGGAAGATCTCCGGTATTTTATAGATCAACAAGAGATTCCTTTTGAAGAAATAGAACCCCGGCTTGTATCTATTATAAGTACCAAGCAGGAAAATGAAGAGATTCGGGCAGTTATCGAAGCGGATAGATCCCTTAATTTGCAGGATGTAGTCAATATTCTGGATATCGGAAACAAATTACAGCTTAAAATGGTTTTGTATACCAAAAAAGAAAGATAAATTTATGCTATCCAGATAGATTTTAATACGTTACCTGTCCATCGGAGGCTGTAAAATAAGTTAACTAAGCGGTAATTCAACATAGGATTTTTCTATGTTCAATCTATCCAAACAGGCTATAAATTATCAGGAACTAACAGGTAACGCCTGTAAAGATAAAACAACCAAGGTCAAGAACCTTGATCGAACGAGATTATAAATGTAATATAATTGAGTTTAGAGATGAAATGTTATATTATCATAAATAAAACAATAAAAGGGATGTCTAAAACTTTTTAAACATCCCTTGATTTTTAAAAGATCAATTATAATCCTTGTTATACGATGTATGTATTACGTCTTATTTTCTATAGGTTTAATTTTTTATAAACTTTCCTGTTCCGATTACTTCCCTGTTAGTGGAAACCTTATAAAAATACATACCTTTTGGCAAATTTGCTATGTTAATAGTATTTGTTCCTTCCTGCAAGATGTGATTGCCGATAAGTTTGCTGTCAAATGTATATATTTCCAGACTGCCGGTCTGAAGTCCGTTTATTGTAAAGTAAATATTGTCCGAACTTGGATTGGGATATACTTTAATTTCCACTTTATTTTCAAACGAAACAATGGACGTTGTCTCTTTTGTAAGGTTAATACGATAGATGTATTGACTTTCCCCATCCTCAGCAGTAACAACTACCTGTATTAGCCCCGGAATAGCAGCCGGAGGTATGATTTGATAGGTAGCGTTGGAATCGTTCAATTCTGCTGTCACAAATGGTATTCCTGAATAATCTACCGGTAGTTTATAATTATAGTTTCGGGTATTAGGAACAAAATTTGCCAGTGGCTCACCATTTATAGAAATGCTTTTTGCCTGTGCATCATTATTTTTTCGAATAATAAAAAGTAGCTGATATACTCTCTTATCGCCATTAAGTGCGGTAACTTCCACTTTGGCAGTATCAGCAAATTGCAATATATTTGTAATGCTCATAATCGCTTTTTGATCTTCGGTAATTGCATCCGTTACAACAGGGAGTTCGGCTGTCCCATAAGGCAAGAATACTTCGTAAAAATGTACATCTTTTCTAAATCCCGCCAAAGTGGCTCCATCTATGGTAATTCCTGATAAATAATTATTGTCGCCTGCTTCCATACTGAAAGAAATCGTATAGGTACGGCTAATTGTAGTATCGCCTGCATATACTTTTACAATGGTTATACCTGGATACTGACTCATATGCGTATATTCTATTCGTGCATCAGGCTGGGTGGCATGGGCAGTAACTACAGGCAACGTTTCCGTCCCGTATTCATGTTCTATAAAATATCCCAATAGATCAACATGAAAACCTTCAACAGTTACACCGTTTATCCTTAAGTCGGACAGAAGCGCTTCTGTGGAGAGCTCAACCTCGAAATTTACCGTATAGGTTAAGGTATCCGCATAATCAAAGGTAATGAATGTCAATTGAATTTGCCCATTAGGTAAAGACAATACATTTTGTGTTGCCTGTGTTCTGCTATCTTCACGCACATACTCCAGGAAGGGAATCTCTGTTGTCGCTATAGGGAGGCGTACATTATATACCAAGGTTTGAGGATCGAAATTTGGTACCGGAATACTTGTCGCACCAAGTTTATACGACAGAGAGGCAATATTAACATTTCCTTCACGGATAAAATGAATCGTGTAGGAAATGGAATTATCTCCATCTTCGGAAGTTACTTGAATTTGTGCCTGCCAGGATGTCTGTGTTGCCTGTGCAATCTGAACAACCGTATTTTTCCAGTCAGCAGTAGCAGTTATTGCAAAAGGCTGTACTGTGCCAAAGGGTAAAGTAACATAATAAGTTGTTGTGTCAGGATGAAAATCCGGAATAGAACTACCGTTATAACTGATATCTGTTAATAATGTGTTTCCCGATTCTATTCTTTCAAAAGTGATAGAATAGCTCCTTTCCGTTAAATCCTCTGCCGTAACAGTTACTGTCCCCGTCAGGACATTGGTTGTGCCGGGTTGTTCGTCTATTGTAAATTCCGCACGGTTATCCGACAATACGATGTCTGTGATAGTTGGAGTTCCTTCGGTTTCTGCCGGAAGAGGAATTGCTATCTCTGTTCCGTTATTGCTTATTGCATACGTATAGTGTTGGTTGTTATATTCATATTTAACCGTATCCATAGAGGTTACCGGGGATAATTCCCTTGTGAAATTAACAGTATAAGTAGCCGTATAATCCTCATCTTCGGCGGTAACAGTAACAATAGCCGTTCCTACAATAGTATCTATTTGTCTAACGTCAACCGTTGCAAAAGGGTGTGTAGTAGTTGCTTCAACTACAGGGATATTCAATTCCATATAAGGTAATTCCACATCATAAGAAAATGTTTGCGGGTTAAAATCCTGCAACGATATGCCGTTAACTTGTAAATCTGTCAAAGTGGTATCTGTATTTTTTACCAACCGGAAGCTTATCGTATACATTTTTATAACCGTCATACTTTCGGAAAGTAAATACACTTTACCCTGATAAGGAAGCGTAGTTGGTTGAGAACATAATACAGTTGCCGTTTCTAAATTAGGGATGGCAGAAATCTGTGGCGGCGTTGTTGTAGAATAAGGTATATCCACCGTATAAGAATAAACGTTAGAACTAAAGCCCGGGATAGTCACATTGTCATATTGTATAGCCTGTATATAAAGATCTCCTACATCATAGCTTATAGAATAGGTTTTCGTAGCGATTCCATTTTCTGCAATTACTGTAATCCTGGTAGTATCTAATAAAGATATTGCCGGAGTTATGATTATATTTTCCTCCGCAAGATACTGAAAGTTTGGAGTAACAGCAATCTCAGGAACTGAAGCAGCATTAGAGGGCAATGTAACTGTGTAATCTTCTATATTGGGAGCAAACCCCATAACCTGATTTCCGTTATAAGTTATGTTGCTAAGCGTCGCATCTGTTGAAAGGGTTGCTTTAAAAGGTATTCTATATGTTTTGGAGGTAATACCATCATTGGCAGTAAGTGTTACGATAGCAGTATCATTTCTATTTCCGGGTTGAACAATATTAACGGTAGGAGGAGCTATACTGCCAGCAGCCAAACCATAAACTACAACTTCGGGTGGGACGTTAGGCCCAACAGGTATCGTTACTGTTGATGTGGTAATAGTATTTGTATTATTGTTATTTGTACTCGTAATATTTACTCCACTATTTTGATTAGTTGATCCGTTATAATTATATCTTATACCGTTATTATTACCGGTTGCCAAATAGCAGTTCGTGTTTTTTAGTACAATTTTATATTTTTGCTCTGTGATTCCATCTTGAGCTGTTACTGTGAAATAATTCGTATCTGGACAATATACCGTACTTGCAGGAGTCCTATCGAATGTTGCAGCACCGCAAGTCCAGGTAGGTGTTATTGTTTGAGCAGAAGTAAAAGAGAATGCCTTTTCATAAACAGTTTGCCCTGTAACTTGAGTGATATCATACGAATTTCCACCACTGAATCTGAATCTGGTAAAAGAAACATCATCACTGTTAAAGATAAAATTTATCGTATATGTTGCTTGGGCACCATTTTCTGCTGTTACTTCAATCGTTGCAGTTTTTGTTGTTGTAATTGCTTGGGTATATTTAACAGTTGCCCATGGACTTGATGTACTATACGTAACAGTCGGAATATTACCGTTAGCAGTTACACATGTTGTAACATTATAATTATATTCAAATGTTTCGGCATCAAAATTAGGAATATCGACATTGCCTACTTTTAACCAAGATAGCGTTGAATCTGTAGATATTGATTTTGAAAAAGTCAATGTATAAGTTTTCAGGCTATAGTCTTGTGCTCTTACCCTGATACTGCCGACCGAATTTACGCTTGTTGGCTGATTGATACTGTATATTGTGGCATTTGGATCGTTTAAAACAATATCCTCCGCTCTGATTTGCGGAATACGTACTTCTTCGGGATCTGTTAATGTTATTGCAGTATTTGATACAGTAGAGCTAAAGCCCGGTACAGGGATACTAGTTAGTCCATCCAGTGTATAACCCAATGAAGCTATCGTGTTATCATAGGAACTTCCTGAAGCATAATGTATCTTATATTCTTTGCTTGTCCCATCTTCAGCAGTTACTAAAATAGAGGTATAACCGCCATCGGCATCTCCATTCTCTCCTGTTACATTTCTAACAACTGCATTTGCATTAGGATTATGGGTTTCCAAGACAGGTAAAATATCTCCCTCATCGTATGGAAAGGCATAAGGTGAAGCGCCCGTTAATGCAGGTCCCGGATAATCCAAAACATCTTTTTCAAATCCTGCAATAGTAGTTCCATTAACTTTTAAATCAGAGAGCCATGAACTATATATTAATTCTACATCCGTTACATATAATGCATCTCCGACAGTTCCTTGCCCTGCCGTTTTATTTGTAGTAAATGTTACTAAAATATTGGCAGGAGACGAAGTAGAGGGTCCATTATAAACAAAGGGTAGTTTATATTCTATCCAAGTTCCGTTGGCCCCAACCCTGTTGAAATTTAAAGTAGCGTTTCCTAACCGATGGGAAGCACTTCCTCCTGTTCCTTCAGGGTCATGATAATTATAATCATCGTGTATGACGGCATTCATTCTGGCAGAGTCTGCGAGGGAACTGTTCACACATTTCGCCCAGAAACGGATAGAATCGGGTTTGCCCATTATTGGAGTGCTGTATTCGGAATTACTTACATCCGTGTAATTATAATTACCATTTGCATCGGTAGCAGTCGCGGAGTTGGCACTTACACGGCCGGTGGTCATTTGTCCGTTTTGTTTAATTTTAAAAATAACTACAGTGATTTCTACACATTTTAGTTGAGCACTATAGGTAATACCCGGTACAGGAGGAACATCTGTACTTTGGAAAACACATTTTCCAGGTGTAGTGTTATATGAGCCTGTCGCTCCATTTTTCATAGAATTCCAATACTGGGCATGTTCTGCCGTTGCTCCTACACTAACCCAGTTGGACATATCGCCATTACGAAGATGATACTGTGCCTTAACCGGCAATTGTAAAACAAACAAAGTTGTCAAAACTAGAAAAAACTTATTGTAACTCATTGTTAAAAGATTTTGTTAAAAATGTTTTTTAAAAAAAGCTTGCAAAAGTATCCTTTTTTTCAATACTCTTTTAAAAAGTTAATTATGAAATTTTCAGGATGAATACAATAAACAATACAGCCCTGATAGAGCTATTCCGAGGGCAACATTTTAAGGCATAGCCGACAGGCTTAACTCATTTTCGTATCAAGAAAAAAACAGGGATTCCTTTCGAAGAAATAGAACCCCGGATTGTATCTATTATAAGTGCCAAGCAGGAGAATGAAGCTCCTAACTAACATACTGTCGTCAATAACGCTCCTAACCAACAGATTGCCGTCATGCTGAACTTGTTTCAGCATCCCCTGCATAAAAGCAATAAACAAGGGGGTGACGTGAAAAAGAAGCGTCATTGCTGAGGAGTGAGGTACGAGCAACATAGCAACCGAACTTGCAAGCGTAACGGAGTTAATCCCAATAAAAGAACTATTTTGTGTCGGCTTTTGATAATTTCTCTATCCGGATGGATGTTTTCAATACAGTATGTCTTTTTATCGTAATTTCCGGCAAAATAATCAAAATAATATTGAATTAATATTTTTATTTACAACAATCAAACCATCTCTCATTATCTTTTTATTTAAATATGTATTTTTATATAAAATTGACCGATTTACCAGACATTACAAATAGATAATATTCCTTTCCTGCGCAATATCTTTCTTTTTTAATTATTGAAAAAATATTTTACATTTTGTTATTTTGTATTAAAAATTGTTTATCTTTGCAGCGTGAATTTACAATAAATAACTGGTATGAATTATAAAACAGCATTTCCTTTCTCTCTTACTCCCTTAAATTATAGAGGAATGACTATTTCCTTTCATACTATGTGTGGTTTCTCACGTGTTGTATGCGAGGTGCAAAATGTGCTATCCCTCTTTAAGGTGTTTCTCCAACAATTTATGTTTGAAAATAGCAAAAATAAAAGTGTGGATTATTTGGTTTTTCAAAATAAAAGTGTAACACACACACACACACACACACACACACACACACACACACACACACACACACACACACACACCGCACCAAGCGCGAAATAGAAATTCTCGCGCGCGATTATATTTTTTAAAATATAACAAATAAAACTGTTTTTTATTTTTTTTTTAAAAATAAAAGAGTTACACACACACACACACACACACACACACACACACACACACACACACACACACACACACACAGCGCACCTAGCGCGTAATTCATATTCGCGGGCGCGTAAATTATTCTCCCCCTTATACTTAGGGAGCCATTACTATTTTCTAAAATTTCGATTTTTTAATCCGGATAGAGGTAATTCTTATGGTTTAAAGCCGCTCTTAAAGGCGATTATTCCGGTAAAAAGTGGGAAACGCTGTTACTTTTGCCATGACGAGGGGAAAAAGCATTTTCTCCTTCAAAAGGGAGCTGGAGGAATGTCTTGTTCTCTACCAATAACAACGTTTTTATTTCTATCCTTTACCTATTACTTGTTTCTTTCCGGTCTTAAAACTTTCCGACTGTTCGGAAAGTACCCCGGCATTTACTTTGAAGGTTTCCGGGAAGTCGGAAAGTCTCCCAGTGTTTACTTTGGAAGTTTCCGGAAGACCGGAAAGCATCCCGGTATTCACTTTGAGGGTTTCCGGAAGGTCGGAAACCTCCAAAGTAAATGCTTTGCTTGTTTCCGAACGTTCGGACGGCTTTTCCAAAGGGATAGAATGGCAAAAATAAGAACTTTCCTCTTTCAAAAAGGATTCAAAGATATTTTTCTTACCTGTTTCTGTAAATCGAAGCGATATTCTCTTGCTTTCGGCTTTAGCTGAAGGGAAAGGGACGTTTCCGCAATAATAAATAATAACCAATAAAATAAATAGTTATGAAGATTAAACGAATAGACACCCAATCACTCCGCAACAACGAACATTTCCAGTGCCAGACCGAGTTCAAAGTCCTGGTAATAGAATATGACCCCATCGTATTAAAGATCGAAAACCTTTATCAGGGAAGTTATTTACCGTTTTATGCCCAGGAAGATGAGGCAATCTTCAAAATCATGAAAGGTTCATTTACCGAAGCCCGTATGGAAGTCGACCGGCAACGGGACAGTGCCTTTCGTGGAATGATACATATGAATAAGGCAGCTCTCAATCATTTTGATTCCGAAGTGGTAGCCTCGGCAAAACGATTAAAAATACTGTTCGATACCTATGACAATATTTCCGATATGCCTTTGCAGGAAGAAACTTCGGCTATTTACAATCTCTTGCAGGAACTTGACGGGAATTATAATGAAGATATGTACAGGGTAAGGCTGGAAGACTGGAAAGACAAACTGCAACAGGATAACGATGCCTATCAGGCCTTGGTTAAACAGGGATATGAGGAAGAAGTCAGCAGAACGGAACTGAAGATGAAAGAAGTGCGCATAAAAGTCGACCAGGTGTACCGTCAGATTATTGAACGCCTGGAAGCTCTGATGCTGATAGAAGGGGAAAGCAATTACATCGGATTTGTTTCCCGGTTGAATATCCAACTCGAACATTATGCAGATATCCTCGCCCAACGGGAAGGACGTAATGCAGCGGAAGAAGGGGAAGAGTGAACAAGTAAACGAGTAGACGAGAGAAAAAGTGGACAAGTGCGAATGAAAAGCAACATGCAGAAAACACCGTCATCCGATAATAAACAGTCAAACAGCGGGAAGATGATAGTAATTGAAAAGAAAAATCGCTCTTTTTTGGGGATCATCTCATTTCTTTCGATGCTCTCACATGCTTCGCGTTCGGGTGCTTCTTCCTCATTCCTCGTCATGCTGAACTTGTTTCAGCATCCCCTTTTTTTGAGAAGATTGCGGGTCGAGCCCGCAATGACGCCCTAAACAAAAAAAGTACATCACCGGCAATGATGAAAAAAAACTTGAAAGCAAAAGTAAAAACACCAAATAAAGCAAAAAACAATTAACCTAACTAATTAATATTGAATCTTATTTATTAACTAAAATTTTACACAATGAAAAGGGTTTTAATCTCTACAACGCTGATGTTATTACTAACATCGTATGTACACGGACAATTGTCCGATACAACATTTACCGAAAACTTTGATGGGAGCACGGTCTCGTTTACCCCTACCCCATCTACTGGCTGGACTAAAAACACAGCCTATGCACTAAGTTCTCCTAACTCGTACAGGGCAAGGGTGCCCACTTTTACGGGAGATACTGTAATCGTGGAAACAGGGGTCTATGACCTCCAGCTGTATAATCATGCACAACTGCGTTTCAGCCATATCTGCAAGGTATCACCTAACGATATCACCAAAATACAATATAAAATAACAGGTATGGGCTGGCAGACTTTGGAAAAAGGAACCTACCTGGGAAACGGCTTAAACTATGATACCAGCAAAGCATTTAATGCCGCAAGTTACCCCCAGTGGCGAGCCGATGACAGTACCGTCTTGCCGCAGCAACCGTCATGGTGGAAAGACGAAGTGTTTGATGTATCTTTCGAAGTAGGAAATGATCCCAGTGTACAGTTCCGTTTCATCTTGATACACGGCCCTGTTTCCGGTACGGAAGTGTCCTACGGATGGTTACTGGATAACTTTGAACTATCGGCGGCCAATTATAAGATCAGTGCCCCCATCGTACAATTTACCCCTCCTTTGGTAAAGGATTCGGTTTATAATACCGGCCCCTGGGCCATCCATGCCAAAGTAAAAACCACTACCTCCGCCCGTATTGAACAACCCCGGTTAAAATATACGGCAACCCATAACAGCACGCTTGTACGAGCAGATTCTATCTTAATGGATCATATTTCCGGTGATTCTTTATGGAAAGCGGTTATCCCGCAATTTCTTTTAGGCACAGAAGTACGCTATTCCATTACGGGAAAAGATACCACCGGCAATGATGCAACTGTGAATTCCGGGTATATTATAAAACAGCCTGCAGGCAATGTGTCAGGTTTTCAATATGTTGGAGATACAAATTCCACAAATACACACGAGTATATCCCCTACACTCCTTATTATGAATATGGTTGGTCCCGTTCTTTGGTTTTATCCTCCGAGATAGATCAAAACAGACAGGGAGGACTTATAAGTTCTGTCGGATATTTTCCAACGTATTACGGCCGTACGTCCACGATGAATAACCAGACACTGTATTTTAAGGTAGTACAGGATGTTGATATTTCTTCGGATGCGTACATCGACCCTGTCACCGATGGTGCTACCCTTGTATGGCAAGGATCAATAGCAGCTCCTCCAACAAATCAATGGATGGATATCTTATTGACAACACCGTTTATGCTTCCCCCTAACTCTAATCTTTTGGTATACTGGAATAATAATGACGGAACTTATGTAGATGATGCGGAATGGAAAAGTACATCATTCTCTCCGGTAAACATGTCGGCTTATAACTATGATGACGGTTCTTTTCCATCCTATAATGGAACATTAACTTCCGACAGAGTAAACATGCGGTTTAATGTTCTGGGAGGTGCCTCTTTGGATTATTCTGCCGCGATGTTGTCCATCGATATTCCCGATACAATAACGGTTTCCCCCGGCATTCAGGTGCCCATTGTTGTTACCGTTAAAAACAAAGGCAAACGGGATCTGGATTCGGCAGTTGTTTCTTACTCCATAAACGGCTCTCCTTTGGTATACACTACACGGTATTTCAATCCGGCTTTGCCCTGGGACTTCAACAGGCAGGATACTATCGGTTATTATAGCCCGCAAGCCGGCCATTCGGACATCGTATCGGTCAAAATAGAATTGCCCAACGGAAAATACGATTCTACTACACGGGATGACGAACTGGTAAAAACCATTTACGGGAAAGGCGATATCCAAATGCGTTTTGTAAATCCCATTCATGATACAACGTATACAACAGGGCCTTTTACTATAAGCGTGATGATTACTTCTTCCTCTCCCATACCGGCAGGAAATGTATTATTATATGTTGAGACCATACAACCGGGAGGTACACAATATGATACCTTACCTATGGTACCGGATGTTTCAACTAATTTATGGAAGGCTGCTATTCCCAGGACTCCTTACGGAAGCGATGTATTTTACTCCGTTACACTGACGGATGTACTGGGGAATACGGTAACAATAGCAGACAGTTTCCATGTAAAACGATGGAACGGGCCTTCCGGTTATGTTATCATAGGAAACCAAAGCTCAAATACTTACGGGAATCCTTATCATGAATATTATAGATATGGATGGTCCCGGAACCTTTACCTGGCTTCGGAAATAAGCCCTACCTCTTCAGGACAAATCATTACTACGCTGGCATGGTCTGTACAGTCTCCGGCAACCATAACAAGAAACCCGCAGAGCTGTTTCCTGAAGGCTGTACCGGATGACAGCATAAGTAATGTTGCATGGGAAAATCCTCTTACAAGCGGGGCAACCCTGGTATGGAGAGGCTCCTTACATGCCGTGACAGGATGGAACGAAATAACATTATTACAACCGTTTGTCCTCCATCCGGGACAAAACCTGTTGGTTTACTGGATAGATTCTACGGGAGCTTATGCACCATCGTCCAATGGCCTAGTATTTCATTCTACTCCAACATCAAGCTACATGTCGATATATGAATATGATGATAATAGTTTTCCTAATATCAATGGACTCCTGAGCGACAACCGTCCCGATATACGTTTTAATACAATGGGAAGTAATCCTGACTCCAACGCCGTTGCATTAGCATCCATAACATCCCCATCCAGCGGTGTAACAGCAGGTACACCCGTAGATGTAGAAGTGGTTATTGAAAACACAGGGATAAAAGATCTGGATTCATGCCGGATTCATTGGACGCTCAACGGCACTCCACAACTCCCCTTACCCTATTATCTATACAATAATGCCCCTGTCAGGGAAACCTTTACCGATACGGTAACCATTGGTTCTTATACACCGGTACCGGGTCAGATTGATGAAATTGTAGTTTGGGTAAGTATGCCCAACGGTGTAACAGATACGAACAGGAGGGATGATACGTTGCGAATGTTCTCTATAGGATGTAGCGGTATTCCCTATAGCGGCAATATATTGATAGGCAATTCTTCTTCTGCACAATTTTCCACCATATCGGAAGCTATTTTCGGCATCGCTTCCTGCGGAATGTCGGGTAAAGTGGCCTTGGAAGTAGAAAGCGGGAATTATCCCGAAAGCGTAGACTTCACCTTATTAAATAATCTCCTCACAAATAATGATACGATTGAATTACGCTCTTTATCGGGCAATCCTTCCGACGTAATTATTGAGAATTCCGTATTGGGAATCATATTGGGAAACAGTAATAATATTACCATTAAAAACCTAACTGTTAATATCCTGGGAGAAGGCAGGGGTATTTACTTTACCGATTCGTGTACGAATATAGAAATCAATGGTTGTATTATTAACCTGGATACAACATTAGCAAAAAACTTATCCGGTGGAAGTACACATGTAGGCATCTGTAAGCTGGACAATAGCAAAGCTGCCCACCATGTCCGTATTGTAAATAATATAATTACAGGAGGGTATAATGGCGTAATTCTTTATGGAGGGCCCGATACAAATAATTTGGGGACTAACTGGATATATGACAGCAATACGGTAATAAATGCCTATTTAAATAGTGTTTTCTTAAATAGTACAGCTTTTTTGCGTATCTCTTACAATACTTCCATTCCCATGAATAGTAATGCTTATTCAAGCATTGCCTGGACAGGTTTTGTAGTACAATACGGTAATATGGATATATTTGCCAACAACAGGGTACATGCATTACGAAATTCTAATTTGGAAGATCCCAATGCAGTATGGTTTGCTTATATAAACGAGAAGACGGCACCTGCCAAGATATACAACAATGAAATATTGATCTCAAAGGCAGGAAGCAACGCCTCTGACGTGTTTACATTCAATTCTTCTTCCGCTGATATTTACCATAATTCCATTTATGTGGGAGGAACCGCACAGGCAACATGTTATGGCTTGTATATTAATACCTCCTATCCTACAGCTATTAAGAATAATAATATTGTAACCACCAAGTACCGTCCTGTTTATATAGATGACGCTTCTATTACTTCGGATTACAATAATTTTTATACGGAAGGTACTACGTTCGGTAATTATATGGGAACGGTTGTCAATAATTTTGCCGCATGGCAAACAACTTCCGGTAAAGACATTCACTCGGTAAACGTATTCCCTTCCTTCATGGATATTAACACCGGTATGGATATATACAATCCGGTACCTGTTGCTTGTCCGTTAATCCCGGATGTTCCCCGGGATATAAATGGAAAAACCAGGGATGCAACTACCATAATGGGAGCTTATGCCCAAATCCGATTCCCTGATCCGGAAGCTGTAATAGATATCCATAATTGGAACCCGGAGGATATTGCCAATCAAACAAAACCGGTAGAAGTTACCATTACCAATTTAAGCAGCCAGCCGCTTCAAACGGTTGTACTGGAATGGACATTAAATGGGAATAATCCCGTATCGTATACCTGGAATACTCCCTCTGCACTGCCTTTCCTGGGGCAAGCCGTTATTACGATAGGTTCATTTCCTGTATCGGATACCAATGAAGTAGAAATATGGATAGCTTCGATTAACGGAAATACTACATTTCTACAAGCAGATACAATCTATGCGTATTCGGAAGTAAAACCTTTGGCAGAATTTGTGGCTCCATTTATAAAGAATACTACTTATGCGCTTTCTTTCGATATATATACGGTAATACGCCCTTATACGGGAGCGCCTACGGTAGCTCCCCGAATGAACCTGAAAACCATTGTCAATGGTTCCGTTAGTTTATATGATACCATAGATATGATATTGGAAGATGATGCCTGGGTAACCCATGTTCCGCAACAATATTACGGCAGCAATGTAATTTATTCCGTTATGATATCCGATACCATTGGGAACACTATTATGCCGATGGATTCTACGTATATAAAATTTACCGCTTTTGGAAAAAATGATACGGTTGCTATCGGAACAGGAACATCCACGTCAGATTATAATCCATACTATTACAACTATGATTATTCCTGGTCACGCAATTATTACAGGAGCCATGAAATAGATCCGGGTAGAATTGGCGGATATATAAACAGCATTGCATTCTATAATACATCAACCTCTAATTCCGATATTGACAATGTGTCGTTTTATTTAAAAGCGGTCAGTGATTCAATAGTTTACAGGAATACTTATGTAGACCCTCTTACAGATGGGGCCACATTAGTCTGGGGGCCGGCAACAAGCAGCACCAACGGAATGGTAGGCTGGATAACGTATACTTTGGATACTCTCTTTTATCTACCGCCGAATATGAATTTATTAGTCTATTGTAATAATGAAGACGGTTCATGGGCCGCAAACGGAGAAGTTATTTGGCGATCTACTACTCAAGCGATCAATACTTCTATCTATGCTTATGATGATGATATCTTTCCCCCTTCGGATAATCTTACGGTCAGTGAAAACAGGCCCGACTTACAACTTTCCATGTCTTCTCAATCTACTCCGTATACCGGTAACGATTTAGCTATACTGTCAATGGTATCCCCGGTAAATATTCCCGACAAAATTTGTAATGGAGATTATGCTCCCGTCCGGATAAACCTGACTAATCTCGGGGAAAATGATTATGACTTTACACAAGATCCGATAGATTTAACACTCGAAGTCCGGGATCCTGCACTTAATCTACATACGGAATATGTACATATCGATACAGGTGGATTGGAGTCCGGGGAAAGCATAACGGTAGAACTTATGCCGGTTTTATCAATCATAAATCCGGGGCAATACCATATAAAAGCATGGGTTTCCAGTAATATCGATCAGGTAATATATGACGATACACTATTACACCTCTTTAGCGTAAATAAAGTTAGTTTACCTGTGGACGAGAACTTCAGTAACGGCATCTCCCATCAGATATTTACTACGAAAAGCAATTCAATATACGGTTGGGAAACTATACCACAGGGAACAGGAGCGGATACGGCAGTAAAACCCGTATTCGGGAACGGCATGTTGTCGTTTTCCGGAAGCAGGGGAGCCAAGGCCTCTCTCGCCACCCATCAATTACAACTGACAGGTACATCATTGCCAACATTAGAGTTCTGGTATTTCCATGATACCCTGGATTCGGATGATTATACAACTGTCCGGATTACATCCAACGGCAGTCAATACACTCCGTTATTGTCAATACTTAAAACGGATATTGTATATGGCTGGAAACGCTATGAGGTAGATTTATCCCCTTATACGAACGGACAATGTATCAGTGTCCTTTTTGAATCAATGGTTATGTCTGCGAATGTAACTCAGTATATTGACCGGATTCGTATTTCTTCTCTACAAGATGTTGCTGTTGCCGGTATTGTTACCTCTGAGATTAATGCCTGTGATCTGCAAAACAAAACATGGAAAGTAATAGTAGCAAATGGAACGGCTCAGGAAATTGACTTTGCAACCCAGCCTACTGCAATACAATTGGATATTGTAGACAACATTTCCAACCCGTCCTTTACGTATCCTTTGGTAAGCGGTAAATTAAAAAGTAACAGCAGCGATACATTCGAAGTGGCTGCCAATTTCAATTTCACAAAGGGAACCTATATGGCTACCGCATACCTGACTGTACCCATTGACGATAATCCGGGCAATGATACGGGTAGGCGTACCATCAATATTGACCCTTCCCTTTCGGTTAAAATTAATCCAATATCGGGAGGAAGTACGAATTGCCTGAATGCAGGCTTGGAAATAAATCAAACCGTACTTATCATAAACACCGGTAATATGGAATTACTTAATACCAATGTAATATTATCTATTAATGCTTCCGATGCTATCCCTCCTTATACGCATAGCATAAAAGAAAATACAGGCGCTATTTTACCCGGTGATACGGTTGAGTACACCTTCAAAAACAGTTATACTGTTCCATGGGCCCCATCGTATCAGCTTCAATCTGTTGTTTATCTAATTTGCGACTCTGCTATGGTAAACAGCACAACTGCCATTGATGAATGTGCAGACATAAATAATCTCGCTCTCGTCAGCATCGATAAACCTTCAGGGCAAGTCGATAGCATAGGAACCAATATCAATATTGAAGTAACATTGGAAAACAAAAGTGATGCTACTCCTTTCTCCAATGTAGTAATACATGCCCGGATAGAGGATTCCAAAGGAACTATCACTGACGAAATAACGGAGACTATTTCCAAAACAATCAATCCATTGTATCCCGAATCTCATATTTTCGCGACTCCATATACTGTTCCTGACGATTCAGTATATTACATAACGGCATTTATCGATAAACAGGATAAGGACAATTACCAACAGGATGATACCATACAAACAAAACGGATTACGGATTACAAAGTAGGTATAGAATCCATAGACCCGTCAAAAATCAGTATGGAACAAAATATTCCCAACCCTGCCAAAAACAGCACGATAATAAAGTATTGTATTCCCGAATCAGGAGAGGTTATTTTCCATATCCATAGTATGAACGGCCAGCTATTCTATAACAAAGTAGTACAATCGGAGCCGGGAGTAAATAGTATAGAAGTAAATACTTCCACTTTATCAGCAGGGATCTATATGTATTCAATGGAATATAAAGGTCAGCGTATAGTAAAACGCATGAGTATAAAACGGTAAATAAAAATCTTTTTCATCATTGGCTGCCTCTCCCCGGGGCGGCCTTTTTTATTGTTTATCATCAATAAATTATAATAATACTTCATAGTATGATCTGTATTTTGTAAATACAACAAATGACGGATTTATTTATAATAATTACAGTCTTCCTATATTTATCTAAATCAAGCTAAATTTAGATTCCATCCAATATATTTTCGTCTCCGGAAAACACATGAATGATTATAAGAATCATCCGTTAAAATATTACACAAAACACTATGCTAATATATTCCATAATACTGAATATCAATCTTCATGAAAAACAATAGTTAATTATTAAAAAAAATAAAATAAAAAGTAATTAATTTGTATTTTACTTCAATTCATATATTACTAATAAAATTACATTGAATTTATCTTATTATATACGCATTTTGTCAAAATAAAAATAACACAAGCTCTCTTACACCAATAAAAAAAAAGGTGTTTTTATGTAAATATATTTGCGAAAAATTTATTATCTTTGCTTTACAAAATTATATTTATACAGATTAAACAAACACGTAAACTTCTGTTACGTTTTAATAAAGTATAGATTTCTCATTTTCAGCCGAAAACAAAATTCATCTCATTAGCTGGAAAGAAAAAATAAAATGATAAACAATTTCGAAAAACAAAGCGTTAAACCTATAAATCCTAAAAAATGGATTTTATGTTTTTGGCGCCTCCTTTGATTATTTTCAAATAAAATGAAAAACAATGTTATATAAACGTAATAAATTTATATCCCCCCTATTGCTTTTATTTATTATGGTTTTTATTACTTGTATGCCAAGTAAAATGCTATATGCACAATCCATAATAGAATTTTCCGTACATAATGATTATGCTATCACATCACCTATGCAAAAGGTGAAAGTAGATGTTACAAAAAACGACACATTACCCTGCAACGAGTACGTTATATCAATTGTAAATGGCCCAACAGCAACTCAAGGTACGGCAGAAGTACAAGGAGATTATATAATCTACACCCCCGCATTAAATTTTTACAACGACCAGGTAAGCATTGAATATAGTGCAGAATGTAACGGAGATACTAAAAACGCATTCTTATATATTAATGTAAGGGAATACAATAATCCTGTTAACATAATCCCCTATGATGCAGAATGTATAGAAGAAATGCCTTCTAATGTACCTTTTGGAATCAGAGAAAAGTTTAGAACATCAACGTCAACAGGAGATTGTGTCGATCTTCTTTCCTCTCCTTTGGTAGGAGATCTGAATGGTGATGGCAAACCGGAAATTGTTGCGATGGGTGTTCCCCATTATAATAATTATCCTACCGCCAGAAATACGCTACGTTATATCAACATTTTTAATGGACAAGACGGCACAACAATGTACCGGTATGATTTAGGCCAAGACTATGCACAGGGAACAGGAGGCGGAGTTGGAGAAGGATATCATCGTCCTCCCGTACTGCTGGCATTAGCAGACTTAGACAATGATGGAACAGGTGAAATTATAATAACAACACCGCTTGGGGAAGTTAAAGCATTAAAGCCCATTTTTAATGGGGCTCAGATAACGGATATGTCTATAATGTGGACTGCAAGCGTGAGTTTTAAAGCGCCCCTTACCTTATCAGGTACATTTAACACTCCCCATCCTTATATCGTTGATATTAATGGGGATGGTATTCCCGAAGTAATTGTATACAATAAGATATATAATGCGAAAACAGGAGATCTTTTGATGTCGTGGCAGGGAGCAGCATCTTCTCCTACCTCCAGCAGCATTACCAGTTCAACAGGATTGGCTGATAATAGTTATACATCCACAACATCACAAACAAATGCCAATAACATCAAAAATGTTGCTATGACCGGACGCCGGCCAAGTAGTGCGGGCTATACGGATCGTTTTACTGCCGTACCGGCTATTTGGGACATTGATGGTGATGGAATACAAGAAATAATTACAGGTAATCGTATTTATAAAATACAGATAAATAGCCTGACCGATCATACGCAAAATACTTATACTACAATAGAAGGACCTGTTTCTGTGAGCTTACCGGAAAACCCCAATATGGTAACGCATTATTTGAATGATGGATTCACACGTATCGCTGATATTGATGGTGATGGAAACCTGGATATTATTGTTGCCACCCTTGTCAGTGGAGCTTTAGATGTGAAAATATTAGTTTATGTATGGGATCCACAATCTCCGGATACGGTAAAAGCAGCTCTTACATACCTTTCCGATGGCATTCACGGCAGTTTTGGAATCCCTTTTATCGGCGATATTAATGGAAAAGAAGACGGTTGGGATGGAAGTGCTTATACTAAAAAACTTCCTGAAATATGTATTCTGTCCGGAGCAGCATGGATTAACAGGGGAAGCTCCAATGATGGCCGTAGCGGTATAAAGTTCCACCCGTTGACTGATGAAAAATTACGTCAGGGTGCAATAACTTACAGTGCTTCCAATCCGACTGCTGCCGGTTGGGACAATAATCAAATTTCAAATAGTTACAGACGATTTAATCAATATGCAAATGAAGCGAGTCTTACTGTTTTATCAGGACATATCATCGCTTTAACCTATGACGCATCGGCAACAAACATAGAAGATAGATTGATGCTAAGTTGGGCAATGGAACATAAAGATGGGTCGGATAATACAGGTATTACACTCTTCGACTTTGATAACGATGGCGCCAAGGATTTATGTTATCGTGATGAAAGAACGCTGAGGGTTATTTCTCCTAAAAAAGGAAATAATGGTACCGGAAGTGATTATATTACAGTAACTGAAGATGAAACTACAGCAGGAACATCTGTTATGTTCAGAACAGACATATACTCAGGTACCGGATTCGAGTACCCTGCTATTGCAGACGTAAACCTGGATGGTACTGCTAATATCATCGTTACGGGGGGAACAGCATATGGAGTTGGTCTTTCTGCCGGTTCCGTTCGTGTATATGAATATCAAGGGGCAAAATGGGCTCCTGCTCCACAAGTATGGAATCAATCACTATATAATCCCTTGCATATTAATGAAGATTTAACAGTGCCTGCAAAACCGATGCCTTTACTGACAAATTTTATAGATGGAAATGGTAACACAATCCAACCCTATAATGGCGCATGGATACAACAGCCTATTGTTCGGGAAGGGGAAGCATATGTACCGGTTTATCGCTTACCGGATGCAGTATTAGTAGATATGCGGGTAACAGTAAATGTAGTAAGCAATAACCCTAAAAATGCAACGATACGTTTGACCATCCGCAATGATGGGACCGCATCTATTTCTGCTAATTCTCCTATCGCTTTTTATATGACTCCCATTGTGGCAGGAATTGAAAATGCTCAATTTATATGTACCTTAAGTGTTGGAAAAGATATATTTCCAAATACGAAAGAAATTATTGACTACACTCTACCGGATGCTGATTATAATAACCAAATCATTTGGGCGCGTCTTATTGATGACGGAGTAGATTTTCCCGCCACTAATTACGAAGATTGCGATATATCAAACAATGCAATGGAAGGAATAGACTGTCCCTATCTTTCATTTGAAGTTGTTTCAGTCCCAAGCTCCGGTAATATATGCGGGCAGAATGGAGTAGTTTTACTGAAAGCGTATCCAACAGATCCGAATTTCGAACCGAATGACATCCTGACTTATCAATGGTATATAGGAACATCCAAAATAGACAATGCAACAGATTCTTTCTATTTCGCAACCACACCGGGAGAATACCGGTGTTATTTGATAGATGGTATATGTCGCGGGTTTACTACTAATTCAATCGACGTTCAACGAACATATGATACTATAACTAAGCCTGATTTATTAACCATTCCCAAAGGAACAAAAATATGTAGTGCAGGGGGTAGTGTATATTTATATATAAACAACTCACGTCAATATACTAATCCACGTTACGATTGGTATAAAGACAACCAGCTAATACAAAGCGACACAATATCTTTCTATTCTGCTACAGAAGAAGGAACTTATTTTGTACATGTTGCAGATGGCAATTGTTCGGGAATTTCAATTAGTTATACTATTGAAACAAGTACTATTGGCAAACCCGATTTCTCTTTTCTAACTCCTGAAGCAGTTTGTAGCTCTACGCCAATAGACTTAGCCTCTCTAATATTAGAATATGGGGATACAACGGATTTAGTCTTAACGTATCACACTTTTGATTATACGATCCTGACAAATACAATATTATCAGACGTACAGGATACTATTTACCATATTATAGGCACCAATGCTGATTTCTGTTCCGATACATCCTCTGTAAGGGTAACTATTTTGTCTCTACCGGTTATTGATAACTTGGGTAACGATAGTATTTGTGTTGGAACAACTACACAATTATATCCAGCATCAGGAGGTGTTTGGAGCAGCAATAATCCCTCCATTGCCTCCGTAGATACGGATGGAATAGTCACAGGAAAAGCCGAGGGGAATGCTACCTTTACCTTTACTTCATCAGAAACACAATGTTCCGCCACAACAGATACAATTGTAATAAGCGTTTTCCCTTTGGTTAATAAAATAACAGGAGATATATCTATGTGTGTTGGAGAAACAAGGGAGTTTTCATGTAGTACACAGGGTGGCGTATGGCGTCTTTCCAACGAGAATATAATAATCGAAGGAAGTCCAAATGATAATCCTGTTAATCTAAAAGGAATAACAGAAGGCACAACTTTCATTTCCTACACTGTCGGTACATACTGTCAAACAACTATTACTTCTCATATAAAAATATTACCTCAAAAGTCACCTACTATTATAATCGGATATTAATGAGGCTGTCAAAGACAGGACATAGCAGGAAGAAAGCAACACACGAAGAAGCAGAAGGCAGAAAGAAAAAACACTTATATAACGAAGAAGCGATTACCCCTTGAAAAGGGTAATCGCTTCTTTGTTCCGTTATTACTTATTTTCTCCGCAATTCAAAATGAGACTTAGCCAATTATATAAAAAAATAAGGAGATAATTAATACCTCCTTATTTCATTTTGTGTAATTATAAAATACTATTTAGCATAATTAATTGACCGTGTTTCCCGAACAACTGTAATTTTAATCTGTCCGGGATAAGTCATTTCATTTTGTATCTTCTTTGATAAATCAAATGACAATTGATTTGTTTGTTCATCATTCAATTTTTCTGCCCCTACAATAACTCTCAATTCTCTTCCTGCCTGAATAGCATATGTTTTCACTACTCCGGGATATGAAAGCGCAAGTTCTTCCAAATCTTTCAAACGTTTCGTATATGCCTCCACCACTTCACGGCGCGCACCGGGACGGGCACCGGAAATAGCATCACAAGCTTGAATGATAGGAGCAATTAAATAAAGCATTTCGGCTTCATCATGGTGAGCCGCAATAGCATTTACGATCTCCGGCTTTTCCTTGAATTTGTCTGCCAAAGAAGCACCCAATTCTGCATGTGGAAGATCAGGCTCATTATCAGGAACCTTTCCTATATCGTGTAATAAACCGGCACGTTTTGCCAACTTCGCATTCAAACCCAGTTCAGCAGCCATGGTTGCAGATAACAATGCCACCTCTTTCGAGTGTTGCAACAAATTCTGCCCATAGGAAGAACGATATTTCATCTTACCCACCAACCGAACCAATTCATGATGCATACCATGTATTCCCAGATCGATAGTTGTCCGTTTTCCGATTTCAATTATTTCTTGCTCGATTTGGCGTTTTGTTTTTGTCACCACTTCCTCTATCCTGGCAGGGTGAATCCTCCCGTCGGTCACCAATTTACTAAGTGATAACCGGGCTACTTCACGACGAACAGGATCAAAGCTGGACAAAATAATAGCATCTGGGGAATCATCGATAATAATATCAACACCTGTCATGGATTCCAATGTACGAATATTCCTTCCTTCCCTGCCAATAATCCTTCCTTTGATTTCTTCATTCTCAATATTGAAAACAGAAACAGAGTTTTCATGTGTATACTCTACAGCCGTACGTTGAATAGTTTTAATCAATATTTTCTTAGCCTCCACGTTAGCTGCTAATTTCGCTTCATCAACAATATCCTTTATCAACAAAACAGCATCTGATTGAGCTTCTTCTTTTAACGATTCAACCAATTCTCTTTTAGCTTCATCCACCGACAAACCTGAAACACTTTCAAGTTTCATTTGTGTTTGTTTATAAGCCTTATCCAGTTCTACCTGCTTTCTTTCAATAGATTCTAATTGTGTAGTTAAAGTTTGTTGTTGCTGGTTTAGCTCATTTTGTTTACGTTGTAATGCCTCTTGCTTTTGAGAATGAGACATTTCTTTCTGCTTTAATCGATTTTCCGTAGCCGCTATCGCTTTGTTTTTTTCTGAAACAACTTTTTCATGTTCACTTTTTAATTGCAAAAATTTCTCTTTTGCTTGTAGGATTCGCTCTTTTTTTATCAATTCTGCTTCTTCGTTAGCTTCTTTAAGAAGGCGCTCACTCTTTTTACTGATTGATTTCCGTATAATGGTATAGGCTAGCAAAACACCTGCACCTACTCCTATTATTATTGCTATTATTATTATTAATATATTCATTATTTATTATTTAATTACTATTTTTCAACATGCCAAAATAAAAAATCCCGCCAAGCCAATTGGGTCTACTTAAACTCCTATTTACGTAGGTTTATAGACGCCGCAACTAGTCAAGGTTTCGGTGGGCATAGCCTCTTTGTAGATCCGACCTCCTTTTCTAATCACGAGACGCCTACTCTAGTTTGTTACTGTTGAGTTTAACAAACGATATTGGTCTTGTGCGGGATTAAATCTATATAAAGAACGTCACATTTATTGATTTGGTTCATCCAGAACCAAATTAACAATTTCTTGTATTTTTCGTAAATTATTTTTTAAATCTGTATCTACAAATTTTTGTTTTTCTGTTAGATGTACCTCATTCAAAGCAAAATTGATGACAGCATATCCTAATTGTACGAATCTATCTGTTATATTATTTTTTTCAGCCAGGTTCCGTGTATATTCCTGTATTCTTTTCTCTGCTTTATGATACATTTCTTCCTGGCTTGGTAATATTGATAACTTAAATGGCTGCTGAGCCACATACAACGTAATGGATTTTCTTTCTTCAGCCATATATTTATTCATTTAACAATCTCATACACATGTCTATTTCCCGCACCAATTCATTAATCTTCAATTTGACATCTGTATATTTCTCATCATCATTTATTTTTTCTCCAAGTTTGTATTTGACGAGTTGTTCAGATTGCGTTTTAATTTTTAATTCTAACTTGGTTATTATTTCCTTTAATTCTTTATTTTTTCGTTTTAAAACTACAGACTCCTCCTTCAATTGCCTATACATCTCTGCCAACTGCAACACTTTGTTTTCAACATCAAAACTCAATAATTTCAGTTCTTGCATATTAGCGGTCCTTCTTTAAACAAAATCCAGTTTTACAAAAATACATCTTTTTTTGATAATAAATCCGGAAACAGGATTAAATAATCTGCATATTCCATATTAATCTAACAGTCAAAAAAATATTTTTTTATTGTCGATTTAAAAACATTTCTGCAAAATCATATAAAGAGGCACAAACCATATCCGCACCCACGGTTTTTTCCTCATCTGAAATATAAACAGTTTTCATATCAAGATTCCTGCCGAATTCAATATCGCTTACGGAGTCTCCCACCATAATCGATTTCTTGAAATCAATTTCAGGATAATCTTTTTTTGCTTGAATAGCCATTCCAGGATTTGGTTTTCTCATCAAACTATTCTCACTGGCAAGGGACGGGCAATAATATATTCCATTAAATTTCACAGAAAGCTTACTCTCCATATAATCATGAATAAGTTGCAATTCGTCTGTTGTCATAATTTTCTTCCCTATTCCCTGCTGGTTTGTGACAACAAAAATATGTCCGAATATTTCTTTAAAAACCGCGATTGCTTCAGGAACACCCTCTAATACATGAAAAGAAGAAATATACTGTACATATCCACCAATAATCCGCTCATTGATAACGCCATCCCTGTCTAAGAATAACGACCAGGAAGAATCTACCTCTAAAATAAAATCCGATTGCATCAATTTCTTATCTATTATAAATTTTATATTAATAGAAAAGCATCTTTAAATTAAAGATGCTTTTCCCTCACTCCTACAATTAATTGTTTCTGTGACCATGGAGGGATTCAAACCCCCGACTTTCAGAACCGGAATCTGACGTTCTATTCAGCTGAACTACATGGCCTTTTTCATTAAAAAATAACCCCAAATTGAAATTCTATACAATGGGTATATGCCTTAACCGGTTGACCAGTTATTAAATTTTTATATTTTTCTCTAAACATATTATTAAATCCATGATCGTATGCTATCCCAAAAGTTGCTTTTGTATTATCCTGAATGATAAACTCTGCCCCTAATATAATATACAAAGACTCTTTAAAAATAGCTGTATTCTTATATTGATCAACTTTTTCAAATTTTCCCTCTCTTGTTCCATTCGAAGAATTTGTCACTTCATCATTGGATTTGGAAGAAACGGCAATCCCATGCTCCAATCCTACCAATCCCCAAAAAACAAACCTGCCGAAATTGGTCGTCTTTAACTTAATAGCCGTAGGGATCGTAACATATACTGTATTAAATGTTGAATTAACAGAAACTGATCTCAATGTATTGGTTTGATTTGTAGCATCATCGAAATAGGAATAATTATTCGGATATTCTAATCCATAACGAATATGCCTGGCATTTATTCCTGTCGAAAAGAAATAATTGGAAGAGGTTTGTACTAAATTTATATCTACATTAATTCCATAAACTCCACCCGCTTTAGCGCCTGTTGATTTATATCCATTTGTATGAGGAACTGCCCAATCAATGGATGGCCCCGCGAATATTCCTATTTCCACTCTGCGAGGACGATCAACTTGGGCGAACAATACATTAGTATAAAAAAGATAGAATATAAAACAAATAGCAATATATTGTTTTTTCATAATGTAATTATTTTAAATCCATTAGCTCTCTTCATCCTGTTTTTATAATAGAATGCAAATGTACAACTATTTTTCAAGAAAGTTTGTTTTATATAAAAACATTTTTATATATCAGACAACATAACTCGAATACTGAATCCGGCATTAATTGTTAAATTCTTATATTGATTTGCCAAAGCCGGATCATTTAAAGTATGGTCATAAAAAACTTTGAAGAAAATATTTTTGGTTACTTGATATTCGGCATTTACAGCAATTGAAAGGATCCGTTGTCCCGCCGAAGCCACATTTTCATCTTCCTGTATTTTACGTAATATCGTCCTGTTATCGCGAATTGAGAAATCGGCTCTTAATGTTAGCCCCCCATCTGTTTGACGGCGAACTCCCGCAAAATTAAACGTCATCTTTAGATCTTTAAAACGATAGCCCGCACCAAAAATAATTTCATTATTTGCTATTTCAGTTACCTGGAAATTTGCCATACTCAAGGTCACCGTTCTTGATTTTCGATACTCTGCTCTAAATTGTAAACTATTTTTCATAGTCAGATCCACGCTGATAAGTGGATTCATGGCTTCGGTAATAGCAATCTGTCCAACTTCGATATAAGGGATGAAATTATTCATTGCATCTCTAATCACCTGTAAGTCGCCAAAGTCAGGGTTATATGCCAGATTGGTAGCAAATCCCCCTATTTGATACAAACAAGTATATGCATGTTGTAATGTTATGGACTGAAAAACTTTATTCACCCCGGGAATCTTGGTAATACCATTATAGGTAATTCTCCAGTTAGGAAGAGGAATCTTCAACAGGGGTGAACCAATCGCAACATCTGACGGTGACTTTCCCGAATAGGCTGCCCAAAAAGCATACAATAAAACTTCCTGGTCTAACGCACCATATCCATCAGGAAACTCACCTGTTCCACGGTTATAATCACTGCTATGAGATTCACGATTTTCAGCTAATCGATTCGCTATTTCTACCCTGTATGCCTTAAAGTTTTCGAAATTCTGATTGATATAAGAAACCTTTTCCGATTTCATGAAAAAAGTAGGAGTACATATCGTTGTAATGGAGAAATTACCTGTTCTTTGTTGTGAATAATCGCGGTAAACTCTGTTCGAATCAGGGATATAATATGATTGATCGGTATAACTATACGTCCTGTTCATTGTCAGATCTATTTTCAGATCCTTTATCGGCTCAAGAGTTACCCTTCCCTGAATTTGTGTATTGTAACGCCGGAGATAAGGAGTGTTTAATAACTCACTACCCGTCAACCATCCATTTTGAGAAGCGAGATAGCGCAAATTGTCATTCTGTCCTCCGAAAACAAATAAAAACCCCGGTGCTCCGTTATTATTAAAACTTAAACCTAAAAGATCCGGAGTAAGCATATACCCTGTCATAGCGGTACCGTTGCCCTCTTTATAATCAAAAGAAACATTTTTGACCATCATTAACAATCTCAAGAAATTATCCAAAACTTCTTTCCCTACATTTTTCTGCTCCTTTTCTTTCTCTTTTTCAGCCCTTTTTACTGAGTCCTGTTGCGCTCTGGTTAATTTCGACAAATCTACTTTCTCAGGTTCTTTTTTCTTCAAAATAGGCTTATCTTTCAAGCTGCTTCCAAAAGTTCCCTGGTTAACTTTGCGCAAATATTTCGATTTATTATACAAGTTTGCAAAATTCGCATTCGCATTAAATTGTTTCGTATTCGTATTTTCAATGCTATTCCCCAAATATGAAACAGCCTCTGCTGCCGCCGTCCAAGAATATGTCGATCCGTAACGAAGACTACTTGTAATAAAACTAAATACAGGTATTTTATTAATAGGGATTTGATAACTTGCATTAAAGTTCTGTCTGAAATCGTTCATCTTTCCACCTTGACCAAAACTTTGTCGGATTGCTGTCTTCTTTTCTTTTGTGTCAATCCTTCCCGGAGGTTCCATGATATAAGCATTGGCAGTGGCCATATAGTCGAATTTTAAACTTTGGGCCAGATCCCACGCCAATGTATAATCTCTCGACCATTCGTATGCTTTAACATACATAGGTTCTGTAATAATTATGCCGGTACTTTTATTTCTCAACAGACTTTCACTAAACATCCGATAAATATTTGTACGGAAAGAAAGATTCCTTGGATATAAGGAAAAATTAAAATCATAAAACAACTGCAACCATTTCTCCTTTTTCATTTTTTCCACTTTGCTAAACGGTTGGATCTTTTTAGGTTGAGTATTAAAGGTATATCCCAGACCTCCATTATGCGTGAACATATTATCGTAGACATAATCAATGTTATATGATTTCATTTCACTATAAGCATATGAAAAGTCGAAATTTTCTATATCCCAAATATGATTCTTGCCACTATTATTAGGGCCCTTGTCTTTCCGTGCATTTACAATATTAAAGTTCTGCCGTTGCACAACATCCAAAGCCTGATGCTTGATGGAATCTCTTTCTTCTTTAGTATTATATGTCTTTAAATCTTCTTTTAATTTTACGTCAGGATTAAGCGGATTATACTCAGGGGTTGCCACATTACGGGAGAAATCATAATGAACCGGTAAGTTAATGGCCCATTTAGACGGAAGCATTTTTCCTAATTGCAAATTAGTAGATAAATCCAACGTTGTTAACGTTTCTTCCTGTCGATCATATGTTCCCGATTCCAATGCCCCAAAGTTAGCAGTACTAATGCTCGCAGAAAGAGCAATATCACCCAAATCGGCTAAATCTATTTTTAAATTTCCTAAAGCAGCCCAACCTCCTTTTTCTTCAAAGTCTCCCAATCGCAGTTCATTTACCCAGACTTCTACCGATTTTGGAAGCATATCATCATTATCATTGATACTTTTTTTCTTGGGATTACGTATTCCCATCATAATAATTTTAACCTCCCCTAAGTTAGGAGAACCTACAACAGACAACTTATTTTCACCATCGTAAGAATAATATATATCACTTAATGAATAACTCCCTCCATTTCTATTGGCTGTATTACGTTCTTGTTTCAAATCAACCAAATCCTGTAATGTAATTTCAAGGTAATTGGATTCCGGCCATATAAGCTCATCATTTGATTCGCCCCAACCAGTAAGCTCAAACGGCATTTCATACTCATAATAGTTTTCTGTAAAATCGGAACCTAAACGAATAAAAAAAGTTACATCTCCTTTTTTGAGATCTTCATTTTCAAAAGCTTTTTCTCCATGAACATACAACCGGAGAGCTCCAAAACGACGAAAATCATAACTGGTATTTTTGTATACCGCCCTTGCATCTCCATCAGAAAGATTGGTAGCACGCATAGTCAAACTCTGTTCATTCAGTTCTCTTGCCGTCTGCTGTAAATAGGATATTTCTCTTTCAACCTCCTTGGGCATAACATAAGGGATGGGATATCTCTGGGCATTTTCTTCCAAATTAAGAGTTGATACATTAAAAGAGGTCTCACCTCCTCCCGTTCCCGGAACATAATCCCCATCCTCACGCAAATTATTGGTATATGTTCTCCAATTTCCCCGCACTAAAGACATCTCTGCAAAGCGTAAAACGACAGATTCCTCAAATCCTTTTACAAACATTCGCATAAAGCGGATAGAACTATATCCGCTGATTGTACCAATAACTTGATCCGGGTCTTTTACCGGCACTTTAAACTGATACCACCTGACATCAGCAACATTCCCATTTTCTAATTTAACAGTAGTTTCTTGGATATCCGTAATATAATTGTCTCCGATATTCATTTTACCCGGTTTCAATTCTATCTTGTATTGATAATACCGCTCATCTTCACTCATTGTATTATCATAATTAATATCTTCCATATCAGGCAATGAAGACGATTGGGTCAAATAATTATTCCTTTTTGCATCTTCCGGACGATCATCTAATGTAGGAGAATTCTGATCCATGTTATTAAAGTACTTGTATCGTTCCTGTATACTTATCTTATTTTCATTGTAATCACTCCCTCTGAAATAATGATAATTATCAGCAGAAGGATCTTTTCTGAACACACTGTCATATACGTTAGGATCAAGTATTCCTTGTATTGTCTGTAAATATGTCGCAAAATGAATTTGTTCCAAAGAATCATATAATCCATCAAGACCAACATCTATATATCTCCGGCTCTTCAATTCGCTATCAAATGCCATTACAATAGATTGATTCACGGGAACTCTTCCCCATATCGTATAATCGACCCCGTTATCGCTTCCATCCGAAGGCAGTCCATGTTCAAAGCTTTTACGCCCATCCCGAAGAATATCTTCCGATATATCTCCCAGGTTAAGATAAAAATCACCACCAGTACTATTCTCATTCTCAAGGAAGGGATCTAACATCCAGAATTGAACATACTCAACATTCGTACTTTCAAAATCCGTATTATCTAATTTCCGCATAATACCTCCCCAACGGGAACTTGGATTTTTCAATGTTCCATCCCTGTTCAAACCAGAAGAAATTCCATTCACTCCTAAAGCATCGTAATTATACGGGCCTCTTTCGGTGGGATAATAAGCCAAATCCAGAACGGTCAAGTACGGATCCTCCCCGCTATTAACAAGAACGGAACGATTCGGAAAAACCTCCGCTACTTTTATTCTTCTGGAATACATTTGGGAACGTTGATCATCGTCGATGCTGCCATCAAAATAACTGTTTGAATACGATTTATCATGAAAGATAGGGTCTATATTATACCATGCCAATCTTGCTCTATTAAAACCATATTCCAATCCCGCAGTAGGATCGGCTTCAGGAAACATCCCCCTTTGAGTTTGATTTTGTGGTGTACTGGCAAGTTTCCACATACTCATCAACCGCAAATCGTAAGTAGTAGTAGCCGCTTCAAAATCATCAATATATAGTTCGGCTTTGTTTCCTCTCCCTATCAACCGTGAATGCCCCGGAATAAATTGTGCAAACTCCCCATTAAATTGGATCCGGGAATCTGTTGTTGAACTATAAAAAGGAAGGTAATTTAATATTTTAGTTATCAATCGCGACGATCTTTGATATGATAAGTTCATACCCCAAATTGTATTATTGATAGGTTCTTCGCCAAAATTTACTTTTACCTGTCCATCAGGAGTTCTTTCCCTTAAATTTAAAATGGTTGCCCCAACTAAAAAATTCTTATTAAATGTATACTCCGCATTTAAACCAAACATTGTCTTCTTCTGCCCAAACAGGTTTTGACTTTCTACAGAAATATTAAGAGGTGTCCCGGACTGCAGATAACTTTCATTTGTAATCCGCAAAGTCCCCATATTATAATCAACGATAAAATCAACATTTTCCGTTAACTGTATTCCTCCCGCGGACACTTTTACCGATCCTTGTGCTAAATTGCCCATTCCCAGCGTAATCATAGACCCCAAGGCCGACTTATAGCTTCCTTCCAGGTAATACTTGTTTTTATCGGGATATTGCTGGGCCATTACTTTTGTTAAAGTATACAAAGAGTCAAAGGCATACTTATTTGCCGCAGTAGGATCATTGGCCAATGCCTGCCGTAAATCCTTTCCAAAAGGTTCAACCAAAGGAAAATAAATTCTTCCTGTGTTAGACTGGACTGTACCTCCTTCTGTTGCAGCATTATCGATATAATCAAATACTCCATCCGGAATTGCTGCAGATTGTAAATTCAA
Source organism: Bacteroidales bacterium (assembly GCA_031553535.1). Classification (GTDB taxonomy): domain Bacteria; phylum Bacteroidota; class Bacteroidia; order Bacteroidales; family WCHB1-69; genus JAIROC01. The sequence continues at coordinate 69,042 of JAVBLM010000008.1, forward strand.
ACGGTCTGCTCCCAATAAACGAATAAGTGGAATTCCCTGGTATTCTTCTCTTACATCCGTAAAATATCCCATGGGAATACCTCCTTCTTCTCCTTTATATAAAACATTCAAGCGGAATTTTTCAGAGGACAGTTGATATGTATTCAAGGAATAAACGTTCTTCATCATCAATTTCCATAAAGGAATCTGAGGATTAACAGAGGTACTTTTCAACAATTTAACCATAATACAATTAGGGGTCTCCACTTCATTGGAAAACTGTCCTACCTGGTATACCGTAGTATCACCCAGAACAGTATATTGAAAAGCCACTGCCAGTACCTGGTCTGCATTTAGCTTGGAATTCAAAGAAATGAACCCCAGTTTACTGTTATAGGTATATTCATTGCTATTTAATAGACGTGCAGATTCTACCTTTTCAAAATCAATTCCGGAGACCATTCCTCCCCGATATGTTCTCAAATAAGTAAAGGCCGTATTTATATCGCTAAGTTGACTATAATTAATCCCTTGCAAGAGGTCGTTTGCTCTGGGATCGGGATAATTACGAGGATTAATTCCGGTTGAATGCACATTTCTATTATAAGGATGTGCTTCTGCCAAATCAGCAAGAGCAATAATATTTCTATTCTCCGTCACGGCAGATCCTACATTTGTCCGCCAAACTTCTATACGTGTAATATTGATTCTTGAATTTACCAGTGGTAACGTACTCAATGCTTCATTATAATTATTATAAAAATACTGTGCAATAAAGAAATGGCGATCCTCTTCATAATCATCTGCTCTGAATTCATATTCATTCAGCTCCGAACCTCCCGATACCGTAATTGTCTTCTTATCTCCATCTTGACGGGAAACGACTGCAGTAAGCATTAATTTTCCAAATTGCAATTGTGCTTTTCCACCGAAAAGGGTCTGGGAACCCTGAATAAGAGAACTACTCAAAGGCATGGTTACATTTCCGAATTCAAGTAATTTAATAATCTCATCTTCTTTTCCTTCGTAACGCAATTTGAATTTATTTTCAAAGTCGAAGTTAGCTAGTGTGTTATAGTTAAGATCGTATGATATCTTATCCCCGATCTTTGCTTTTAAATTCAATTGTATATTCGCATCAAAATCGAACGAAGTTTGTTTCCGGTTTTTCACCGTTATATTTTCGTTCTGCGTACTTGTATGGATGATTTTAAATATCAATTCCAGAGATCCGGAAGGACGAATATCAATAAGATTACTTCCAAAAATATTCTCAAATACTTCACTAGGAACACGTATTTGTGGTATGATCCCCGTTGATTCTTTTCCTGTTGAAACACCTGCGCGTTCCCGCCAGTATTTTTTCATGGACTTTTCAACGTCATAGTTCAAATATTCATCCAAAGATAAACTGGTTGAAGGCCCATCGTTTAATGATCCTATTTTATTTTGTAATGAATACGTATTTGTCAAAGGATCATAAACTACTTCCTGGGTTTTATTCTTAGGATCTCTTAATGAAAAAGGTGTTTTGGGTTTATTATCCAACGGATTATTATCTTCTTTCGGAATGGGACTCCGTAATTTCGTATCCGGTGTATCAAGAGCATTTAATTCATAGGCTATTTTTGAATAATCACGATATTCCAATGGAGTGGTTGGCTGCTGAGGAATATCAAAAAGGAATGCTCTGACCATAATCAGATACATCATTGGTGATAAATAATTCAGGAATAATTTATTCTTCACTAAGTGTAATGTCTATAATATTTTTAAAGCTTCCTTTATTAAACCTTCTATGGTAATATCCCCGCCTGTATTTTTCAAAACCTTATCCACTGCTTTTTCTGCCACCTGTTTTGAAAATCCCAGTAATACTAACGCACTCAAAGCCTCATTTCGTACATTATCCCCCGATTGTTCTAATTTATCAAGAGATATATCTGTTTTATTCATTTTATCCTGTAACTCAATGATAATACGCTGAGCTGTTTTGGACCCGATTCCTTTTATTGTTTGCAATGCTCCGGAATTCCCGCTTGCTATACACGATACTAATTCCGAAGAACTCATCGCCGATAGCATCATCTGTGCAGTAGACGCACCCACTCCCGAAACAGCTATTAACATCCTGAATAATAACCGCTCCTCCTGAGAAAAAAAACCATACAAGGTATGTGCATCTTCTTTAACCTGCAAATGGGTAAACAATCGACATTTCTGGTTTTCCTGTTGTAACTTCGAAAATGTATTTAATGAAATGTGCAACATGTAACCTACTCCCTGGCAATCTACCACAGCATAAGTAGGATTTTTTTCTACTAATATTCCATCTATATATGCAAACATAAAGATAAAGATATCTTATCTTAAAATTACTTTAAAATAAGGTAACGCATATCGTTGCCCTTTATTTTAGCAAAGAATAAAAAATGCGTTTAATGCCGGAAAAGAAAAAGCAGAAAGGATAAAATAGATAAAGCCGATAAAGTAAAAAACTATTTCTAATTTTGAAGTTATAATAGAAGTTACGCAAGTTACAGGAAGTTATAACTCATGAACATCTTTTTACAATAACTCTTTAATGACTTGCTTGCTTCCTCCGGTTTTTCTGCGTTCCCTTTTCGTCAATATCCCTCTGCAATATTGGCAGGTATTGAAACAGCGGATCTTCTTAGCCGAGAAACAAGCTCGAATAATTCTTCTCTAGGATAATTTTCTATGGACTTATAAGGTTCGAATACGAAATTATGTGATTTTTTTTTCACATAATCAAATCAATAAAAGAATTTGTTTTCTCCATCCTCCGTAACTTTATGTAACTTCTATAACTTCCTGTAACTTGCGTAACTTCTGTTTATAATCAATTTATCATATACTGCTACATCGAAACAAGACCAGTAATCAAGAATGTGTTTATTTATTCAACGCTAATGTACTTTTTTTGTTTTGAATGTGATTGATTACCGGCAGGAAAATGTCTTTGTCAAAAAAAGAGGTGAAGTTATAATCCATTTTGGATGTGTCGAATATCGAATAACCTGATGCATTGAGTATGCAAAGGTAAATCAGTTCGGAGCAGAATATTTTCGACGAATCGCGAATGTCGAACGAAAGATCAAAAGGAACACGCTGTTCCAGATATCTTTCGGCATGAAAGACAATATCCCCGGCATCCGCCACATTGCATCTTACCGCCACAAATGAACCCGGTTTTGCTCCGCGAAGAAACTCTTTCAGGGAGCATGTCTGTACACCATCTATTTCCGACAATTCCGAAGATATGGCGTGAATAACCGTAAAATTGGGTTTTTCCCCTGTAAGTATTCCGCAATGCGAAACTCCCATCCCACCGGAACTGGTCTCTAATACAGCACTTATAACACCATATCCCATCCGCAAAACAATATCGCCGGAATGAAGTAATTCCGCTTCTTCTTGTGCCAGTTCGTATATCTGGGGGCGAGACTTATCCCTTTCCCGTTCGATATGGAAAACAATACCAAGAAGAAGCGGAATTGTAATAATAACAGGGATTATAAATAAACCGCGTCTTTTCAAGTATAAATGTGCCTATTTAAGTGACAGACCGTCAACTTTCCATTGACCATCTTCCTTAACAAGATCCACTTTCCATACACCGGTAGATTCCTTACCTTCCATCATCATTGTATAGTCAACATTCACTTTAGCAATGTCGGGTGTAGCTTCGTCTATTACTGCCGGCTGTACGGTAGTCTTTGCCGCAGCAAGGGCTTTCATCAATTCTTTCTTTTCTTCAGGGGCATTTTTTACTTCTCCTTCTTGTTCTTCAAGGTTTTTCAACTCGTCAGCGGACGCATACTTCTTCATAGTGGAGAAGTCCATCTTTAAAAATGCTGCAACGTATTTTTCCGCTACTGCTTCCGGAGTTTGTCCTTTACCGCCTCCGCAACTTGAAAGAATGAATACAGACATTACTGTTATAACAGCAGAATACATAATTTTTTTCATGATAATGATAATTAGATTAAATTAATAAATAATTTGCAAAGATAATAAAATAAAATACATAAAATAAGCTGTTTTTATGCCAGGGAAATGTATTTTCCGCTACAGACAAAATCTTATTTTGAAATGTCGAGAGAATTTAATTACGAATTACGAATCATGCGAATCAAGAGTTGAAAATAGAATAGACGAGACAAAGCCATTGCCCGAACAGCAACATTCATTTTCTGGATAACGTCAAAATGAACAGGGTATACGGACAGATTTATACATAAGCATAATTGCAGTAACATCATATACATTGAATAAAGATCTCTTTCTTTATTGAATAGATCCTATCGCAATTTCGCGACAGGCAAAAACAAGAACGGATTGGCGGTCACAAGTTCACGGCAGGTAAGAACAAAAACGGATTGGTTGTCGCAATTTTGCGGCAGGCAAGAATGAATGCGGATTGGTTGCCGCAATTTCGCGACAGGCAAAAACAAGAACGGGATTGGCTGTCGCAAGTTCACAACAGGCAAGAACAAAAACGGATTGGTTGTCGCAATTTTGCGGCAGGCAAAAACAAGAACGGGATTGGCTGTCGCAAGTTCACAGCAAGCAAGAACAAAAACGGATTGGTTATCGCAATTTCGCAACAAGCAAGAACGAGAATGGGAAATGGAACTGCTGCAACTTATGATAGAAGGATATACAAATAAAAAATAGCAGAAAAACTTTTCTAAAGAGTTATAACAATCAATAAACCTATTGTGAAAATTAGACATGAAAAACACATCCGCAATGGTAAAAGCGATAAAATATAGAACTCCAATAACAACTAACCATTATTTCTGTAACTTCATTTAACTTGTATAACTTCTAACAACTATTAATATAGATTAACAGAACCCATAGAGATAAACCACCCGAAATCAAGAATCTCAGCCAAACCGGAATTATGAAGTCTATTATTTCTTTATATATTCCGGGAGGGGAGATTCATTATCTCTTCTATTGATTCTTTTAGAACAGATTCCAACACTGCCGGTTCCACTTGTTTGATAATATTCTGTTCCATCAGCAAATGAACAAGCGCTTGTGCTTCTTCTATATCGTATTTGGCTTGCCGGTAGATATCTTCTCTCGAACTTACAATCCGGGCATGCCCTTCTTTTATCGCCTGCATGGCAACCTCTGCCGCAACCATTGGAAAGACTTCGCTTTCCGTCATCTTAGGGATTATATTATCAGGATGGATTCCTCTCTTTTGAGCAAAATCTGCAATAGCATGAGCTGCCGCAATAGCCATTCCATCCGATATCTGATGGGATTGAACCAATAATGTACCCTTAAGCACAGAGGGAAAACATACCGAGTTATTCACCTGATTAGGAAAATCTCCTCTCCCTGTTGCAACAATATAGGCTCCCGCTTCCTTAGCGGCATAAGGATAAATTTCAGGGACCGGATTCGAGCAGGCAAACACGATCGATTTCTCCGCCATTTCGGATATCCATGCCTGTTTAATCGTATCCGGCCCCGGCTTTGACAAAGCAATTAAAACATCTGCATTTGAAAATGCCTCTTCAACGTTTGTGATACGATTAGGGTTCGTTTTTTCACACAACTCCCATTGTCTGTACGCCATCGGATTGCTTTTATAGTCATCCCTTCCGGCATGTAACGTTCCCTCTATATCAAACATAATAATATTGGCAGGATTTGCGCCATCGGCCATCATCAACCGGGCGATACTCGTATTGGCAGCACCGGCCCCATAAAAAACAATCTTTATTTCCGATATCTTTTTCCCGACTAATTTCAAGGCATTTATTAAAGCAGCCAAGGTAATGCAAGCCGTTCCTTGCGCATCGTCATGCCAGACAGGGATATCGCATTTTTCACGTAAATCATCCAATACCTTAAAACAATTCGGTTGAGATATATCCTCCAGGTTTATAGCACCAAAACTATGCTGCAACATACTTCCGAATGTAATCAATCTATCAGGATTATTCGCGCCCGTTTCGTCTTTGCTGTCTACGCAAATAGCAACAGCATCTATCCCACCCAGATATTTCATCAGGAATGCTTTCCCTTCCATTACGCCCAATCCTCCGGGAGGGGTGCAGTCTCCGTCTCCCAAAACACGGGTACTATCACTTAACACGGCAACTAAATTACTGCGGTTACTTAACCGGTAAGACAAATCATTATCATCCCGTATAGCAGTTGAAACAGCCGATACTCCGGGAGTATACCAAACATTCAGCCAGTTAAATCCATCCATGGGTACTTTCGGAACTGTTTGCATTTTCCCCTTATAGATCGCATGCATATGCAAGGAAAGTTTCTTATAAAACACGGTTTTACACGCTGATCTTTGTTCTTCCGTAAAAGATCCCGGAAACATTTCCTGTAAATTACTTAAATCATTTTTCAAGATTGACATCCCATTAACAATTTCATATAAACAATAATTCCAGACTGTAAAAGTACAAAAAGATTCTGTATCTACCAATAATGCTCTTTCTTCACGACAAGGAGGAACGACGAAATCCAAAGGGTTCGGCGGAGCCAACCTGTCCGGAAGAAAAGAAAGATAACTGGATTATCTCAGTCCGCTTCGATACTCTCACATGCTTCGTGTAAGTGTAGCGAGACAATCCCTATCAACAACTTTATAAAAAAATATGTTAGAATTATTCGTTTCAAATAACCTAACATATTCTATAAATAAAGAAAAGTTACTACTCTCCCGTCTTTTGCTCTTGCCTTTCAGGTTTAGGAAGCAATGCTTTGCGAGATAATTTCAGTTTTCCTGTCTTTTTATCTATCTCTATTAACTTCACATCCAGTTTATCCCCAACCTTCAGTACATCTTCTACATTATTAATCCGTTTGTGATCGATTTCGGATATATGCAATAATCCATCCTTTCCGGGAAGAATTTCCACAAAAGCGCCAAAAGCAAGAATACTTTTTACCGTCCCGTGATATATTTCCCCTACTTCCGGTACGGCAACAATTCCTTTAATCTTGGCAATTGCCGCATCAATAGAAGCCTTATCGGAAGATGCAATATCTATAATACCGAAATCCCCGTCTTCTGTTATATTAATAATGGTATTTGTTTCCCGTTGCATTTCCTGGATAATTTTGCCACCAGGCCCTATCACCGCACCGATAGATTCTCTCGGAATAGTCATTTTCACGATACGTGGAACGAAAGGTTTATAATCTTCCCTCGGAGTAGAGAGAGTCTTCATCATTTCTCCAAGTATATGTAAACGGCCTTTACGTGCCTGTTCCAAAGCTTCCGCCAATACTTCGTAAGATAATCCTTTTATCTTAATATCCATCTGGCATGCGGTTATGCCGTCAACGGTTCCCGTTACTTTAAAATCCATATCTCCCAGGTGATCTTCATCTCCCAGGATATCGGAAAGTATAGCGTATTTACCGGTCTGTTCATCACTGATCATGCCCATGGCAATACCTGATACCGGTTTTCTAATTTTCACCCCTGCATCCATCAACGCCAACGTACCGGCACAAACCGTCGCCATAGAAGACGAACCGTTTGATTCCAGAATATCAGATACTATTCTTATTGTATAGGGATTCTCTTCCCCTACAGGAATTACAGGTTTTAATGCACGAAGGGCTAAATTTCCATGCCCTATCTCCCGGCGTCCTGTTCCGCGTATCGGCTTCACCTCCCCTGTTGAAAAAGGAGGAAAGTTGTAATGCAACAATAAGTTGCTTGTACCTTCTACAATAGCTCCGTCTATTATCTGTTCATCCAGTTTTGTTCCCAAAGTACATGTTGTCAGGGATTGGGTTTCTCCCCGGGTAAAAATAGCCGACCCATGCGCCGAAGGAAGGTAATCTGTTTCACACCATATCGGACGAATCTGATCCATTTGCCTGCCGTCAAGCCTTTTTCTATCATTAAGTACCACATCTCGAACTGCCTGCCATTCCACATCGCTGTAATAACGGGATACCAAAGGTTCTTTTTCTTCGCGTTCTTCCTCAGGAATACTTTCAATCAAAGCCTCTTTTATTTCTTCAAGAGCATCTATTCTTTCATGTTTGGATGTCGCTTGTTTAGCTATAGCCGCAATTTTATCATAGGCTTCCGATTTTACCTTTGCACGCAGTTCTTCATCATTGTTCTCATGATTATATTCACGTTTTACCCGTGCTTTTTCTACCTCTGCAGCTAACTCTATCTGTGCCTGGCATTGTATCTTGATAGCAGCATGAGCCACTTTTAATGCTTCTAATAAATCTGCTTCCTGAACTTCATTCATCTCTCCTTCTACCATCATAATATTGTCCATCGAAGCGGCAACAATAATATCTATATCTGCATTCTCTATCTCCGGCACAGAAGGATTTACCTTGAATTCACCATTAATACGCGCTACCCGGACTTCTGAAATCGGCCCATGAAAAGGAATATCCGACACTGCCAGTGCTGCAGAAGCTGCCAAACCGGCTAATGCATCGGGAAGCGTGTTTTTATCTCCTGATATAAGCGTTACCAAAACCTGTGTCTCCGCATGATAATCTTCCGGAAAAAGGGGACGTAATGCACGGTCAACTAAACGAGCTATTAATATTTCATAAGTAGAAGGACGGGCCTCCCGTTTAAAGAATCCCCCCGGAAATCTGCCTACTGCAGCATATTTTTCCTGATATTCTACCGACAAGGGCATAAAATCAATATTCTCAGCGGCTTCTTTTCTACTGCAAACAGTGGCCAATAGCATTGTGTCTCCCATTCTCACCACAACTGCTCCATCTGCCTGCTTTGCCAACTTTCCGGTTTCTATGGTAATAGTTCTACCATCACCTATGTCAAATGTTTTTGTAATTATCATATTTTATTATTTATATCACGTAAAAATACAAAAAAAGGCAAGTCTCTTGCCTTTTTCATTATTATATTGTAAAAAATTACTTCCTCAAATTGAGTTGTTTAATAACGGTTCTGTATCTTTCAATATCTACTCTCTTTAGATAATCAAGAAGTTTTCTTCTCTTCCCTACCAAACGAACCAACGAACGCTCAGTTGACAGATCCTTATGATTCTTTTTTACGTGTTCAGTCAAATGTTGAATACGGAAAGTAAATAATGCTACCTGACCTTCAATAGATCCCGTATCAAATTCTGATTTCCCATATTTTTTAAAAATATCTTTCTTTACTTCAGGTGTTAAATACATAACTGATTTTTCTTTAATTTTTTATCTCTTCTATTTTCAATTTGCAAAAATACGAAATTTTTAAATACAATTTTAATAAACAAGAAAAATCTTTCCCCCCAATTAATGCAACAAGGAAAATCAATAAAAATCATTCCATTCAAGATAAATTATTCCGCAGAAAATTCGGATGTTTGAGCAGAAAATAAACCAGCGTACATACACAAATTCCTGTAATCACACTAAAAACAACAAGGCTGTTTTCATTAGAAAGTTGGGTTGTGATTGAAAAAATACCGCTTCCTAACAAAACAAATACAAAAATAACCAAATTCATATAAGCCAACATATCGCCCAACTTACGTCCGATATTTGCCGTCTGAATCAGGGCCAAACAAGGCACTTCAAACAAACCTCCCATAAATGCAATCAGAAAAACGAATATTGCACATACAACAACCGGCGGATTAAAGAGAATAATTCCAAGTAAAAAAATAATCATTCCTGCCAACCCGACAAATATCATACGTGTATTAATTATCCCGCTTGACAACCTTCCCGCCAAGCTACATCCTAAAGCGATACCAATAGCAGCCACAGCCATAACCATTCCTGCAACAGTATTACTTGTATGCAAAGTTTCTTTACAGTGAATAACCAAGTTCATTTGGAGAAGTCCTCCCAGTAACCAAAAGATCGAAACGCCTAATACACCGCAATTAATATACGGATATTTTTTAGCATACAGATACGATTCTTTCAGGAATTTGACAGGATTAATACTGCCATAATCCGTTTTTTCAACATCTAATTCCTTTACACGAATATTATATGTTGTTATATAGCCCAACACGGCAAAACCAATAAATAAGGAAATAATCAAAGAAAAGGAATAATGATCTGCAATAAGGGAGGCGATAACTGTTCCTGATAAAATACCCAGAAAAGCCATAGTCTCAAACATTCCGCTACCAAAAGAAATTCTTTTTTCTCCTCCTATATCACGAATCAATCCATATTTCGAAGGGGAGTATAAACAACTCTGTATTCCCATCAACAATACGGCTATCAAACTTAATGCGACAGACTGATAATAAAACGCAATACTCGCCAAAACCATAATAGGTATTTCGGCAACCTTACACCATCGGAATACTTTCTGTTTAGAATACAATACCGACAACCGTCCCCCTACGGGAGAAAGAAACAGATAAGGAACAACCAATGCTGCCGATATCAATGAAATAAGCATCGACTGGGTTATATATCCGGGCAAAAGCCATGTTACACCGATAAAAATAATGCAGTGCTTTAAGAAGTTATCATTCATGACCCCTAAATAATTAGAGGAAAACAAAAACAACCAGTTCTTTCTTTTGGATTGCATACGCTTTTTTCTTTGGACACGAAAGTATAAAAAATATTCAATACTATCTTCCGGTAAATACAGAAAACCACATAATATCAACAAAAAAAAGTGTCATTTTTCTCTTTTAAGAATCTTGTTATCATATTATTAATTTCTAAAAACAAAAATAGAAAATATATTTAAAAAAAATCGTATCTTTGCACACAATTCACGGCGGGGTAGCTCAGTTGGTTAGAGCGTCGGATTCATAACCCGGAGGTCACGAGTTCAACTCTCGTCTCCGCTACAAAATAACACATTGATAAAGACTGTCCTAAAAGATGGTCTTTATTTATTTCCGGTTATACATAAAGAACCTTGAAAACAGTTTTCCCTTCAAAATCCTATCAGTTCCAAAATAAATATGTACTTTTGCAAGTTATACATATATTATATAGAGTAGTTATTTAATGGAAAAAACAAATTTCATTCCCGAGAATTCGGATTTTTACGAAGATATACAATTATCCTGCGATCATAGTCATGAGGCAGACAAAATAGAAGCAAATCCATTCCTGACGCGTGGTTTATGCCAAGCTCCATCAAAAGAAGAAAACAATAAAGAAAAATTTAATTGCCGTTGCTGCAAACTATCAACGCATGATTGGCTGGATAAAATAGAAACTCCAACTTCATCGGATTTTCATATTGCAGAAGTTCAATTTAAAAACAGTCATAAAGAGTTCCTGAATCTCCCCGAAGGAGAGTTTAATTTTGAAACCGGTGACATTGTAGTAGTTGAAGCAACATCAGGATATGATATCGGCATCATTTCCTTGATGGGGGAAGCGGTTAAGCTGCAAATGAAAAACAAAAAGGTAAGTCAGGTAACAAAAAAAATACACCGTCGCGCAAAAACTGCGGATATTGAAAAATGGATATCTGTCGTCAATAAGGAAAAAGACACCATGATGCGTTCCCGATATGCCGCATGGGATCTGAACTTAAACATGAAGGTTAATGATGTAGAATATCAAGGTGATGGATCGAAAGCTATATTTTATTATTCTGCAGAAGAACGTGTGGATTTTCGCGAACTGATTAAATCATTAGCCGAAAAATTCAAGATCCGTATCGAAATGCGCCAAATCGGGGTACGCCAAGAGGCTGCACGATTAGGAGGATTAGGGTCCTGTGGCAGGGAATTATGCTGTGCATCGTGGTTAAACAATTTTCAGAGCGTGTCAACAAGTGCTGCACGAACACAACAATTATCGCTTAATCCACAGAAACTGGCAGGACAATGCGGAAAGCTAAAATGTTGTTTAAATTACGAAAACGAGAGTTATTTACGAGAATTAGAATCTTTTCCAGATACACATACTGTTTTACAAACGGAAAAGGGAAATGCTGTTTGTCATAAGATTGATATCTTTAAAAAGCTGATGTGGTATTCATACAGAGATGATTCATCACATATGCTATATGCAATCCCTGTTGAAAAAGCGAAAGAAATCATCGAGATAAACAAAAAGAAAAAAATCAAACAACTGGAAGATTACGCTGAAATTAATCAAGGAAAAACAGAAGAATCTAATTACAACATCGATGACTTAAAAAGTATTCATGATTAATTACTTTATCTATGAAAAAAGTTATCTTTTCACTATGTATAAGCTTTATTTTAATAATCTGTTCCTGCGACAACTCCCAATATCTTTTTAGAGAAAATATTTCTATCAAAAACGAGATTTGGACTGTTGAAGATCAGCTTCCTTTTCATTTTACTATTTCCGACACGCAGAAACTGTATAATATAGGATTTAACATACGCTATACCGACACTTACCCAAAACAAAACATATATGTATTCTTGCATACTGTTTTCCCAAATGGCATGCGAGCGCATGATACGATCTCTGTGGATTTATTTTCTCCCGAAGGAAAACCCTTTGGCAATGGGAAAAGAGTGATAGAACTGCAAAAATATTTCAGCCAGGTACGCTTTCCTATGACAGGACAATATACCATGACTTTAGAACAAGCAATGAGAGTAGACAGTTTACCCGGTATGATTTCCATGGGGCTGTATATTGCGGAACCGAAAAACAGAACAAACAATGGCCAATAAGAAAAAGAAACAGTCAAAGAAAAAAAACAATAATAAAACAATTAAACGATTGTGGATTATTTTTGGGTGTGGTTGGGCTTTTGTATTGCTGCTCTTTCTATTTATCTCGTTGGGATGGCTCGGATTTATGCCTTCTTTTGAAGAACTGGAAAATCCAAGGACAAATCTGGCAACGGAAATCATTTCGGAAGATGGTTATGTATTGGGAAAATATTATGTTGAAAACCGGTCTAATGTGCCATTTAACCAGTTACCTGAAAATTTAGTCCATGCTCTGATTGCAACCGAAGATGTTCGTTTTTATAAACATTCCGGAATAGATGGCCGCGCTTTGTTAAGGGCTGTTGTCGGAGCGGTCACTTTCTCTAATAAAGGAGGGGGAAGTACCGTCACTCAACAGTTGGCGAAAAATCTATTCCCCCGTGAAACCGACCGCAATTTTATCGGCGTAGTATTTGCAAAATTAAAAGAATGGGTAGTAGCCGTCAAACTGGAAAGGAATTATTCAAAAAATGAAATTATTGCGATGTATTTGAATACGGTTGATTTCGGGAACATGTCTCATGGAATTAAATCCGCTTCAAAAACATATTTCGATAAAGAGCCAAACGAATTAGTTACAGAAGAAAGCGCTTTACTTATTGGAATGCTAAAAGCTCCGACAAAATACAATCCGAGAAGGAACCCGGAAAATGCACTTAACCGCAGGAACACGGTATTAGGCCAGATGAATAAATACAATTTCCTTACGGACGAAGAGTTTACTGCTATCAAAGCCATTCCTATTGATGTATCAAAATTTAAGTTACAGGATCACAGGGCAGGAAGTGCGACTTATTTCAGGGAATTTCTTCGTAAAGAACTTACTGCCTGGGCAAAAGACAATCCGAAACCGGACGGTACCTATTGGGATATCTACAAAGACGGTTTAAAGATTTATACAACCATCAACTACAAAATGCAAACTTATGCCGAAGAAGCTGTAGAAGAATGGATTGTTAACACACTACAACCTGAATTCTTCAAACATTGGAAAGGATATAAAAATGCTCCTTTTTACCGGATTAATGAACAAGAGACGGAAAATATCATGGTCCGGGCTATGAAAAACACATCCCGGTATAAAGAGCTAAAGAAAAAAGGCGTGTCGGAGAACAAAATCCGCGAGATATTCGAAACACCCTGCCAGATGTGGGTTTACGATGGAAAAGGAGGGGAAATAGATACGGTTATGTCCCCATGGGATTCTTTGAGATATATGAAAAGTTTCCTCAATTGCGGTTTTATGGCCATGGATCCTTCCACCGGAAAAGTACGTGCCTATGTCGGGGGAACAAATTATGAATATTTCCAATACGATCATGTTACATTAGCGAAACGGCAAGTAGGTTCTACGTTTAAGCCTTTCATCTATACAATAGCCATGCAGGAGGGTGAGTATTACCCATGTTCGCAAATTCCCAATCTTCCCGTAACAATTGAACAGCCTAATTTACCGCCGTGGACTCCCAAAAACTCCAACGACTATAAACAAGGGCAAATGGTAACGTTAAGCGAAGCGTTGGCCAATTCGTTGAATTATATTTCTGCTTATTTGATGAAACGTTACGGGCCGGCAGCTGTCATCCATCTGGTACGGAAGCTGGGAATGACGAGCGAAATTCCTGAAGTCCCTGCCATCTGTTTGGGTGCCTGTGAACTTTCGCTATATGAAATGGTAGGGGCGATCAATACATTTAATAACAAGGGAGTGTATGTAAAACCCTATTTTATCACCCGGATCTGCAATAGCAAAGGAAACGTTCTCGCTACATTCACAACGGAACAAAACGAAGCCATGGATGAAATATCCGCCTACAAAACCGTTCGTTTAATGGAAGGCGTTGTTCAATCGGGAACAGCCGTACGGCTACGATACCGTTACAAACTGGACATGGCCATTGCAGGAAAAACAGGTACTACGGATAATAACTCCGACGGATGGTTTATGGGATACACTCCCATGCTTACCGCAGGGGCTTGGGTAGGTTGCGAGGACAGGTCTGCTCATTTCCGTTCCACGGCATTAGGACAGGGAGCAAATACCGCTCTGCCGGTTTGGGCTATTTTTACAAAAAAATGTTACGAAGATAAATCTCTAAATTTATCCAGGAAAGACTTTACGGCTCCTGAGAATGCTAATTTTGATCCCCGTTTATTCAATTGCAGAGATGCTAATTCCGACCCTATGAATCAATCTTCAAAACATAATTTTGATTGATGAATCATCGACAAACAGAACTATTACATACTATTGCTTTAACTCAAATTCCTTTAATCGGAAGTATCACTGCAAACAAGTTGATCAACCAATGCGGCAGTGCGGAATTAGTATTCAAAGAATCTGCAAAAATCCTATCAAGTATTGACCATGTTTCAAAAGATATGGTTGATAGCATCATATCTGCAAAAGATATGGTCCTTGACATGGCTCACCATGAAATGGAATTCGTCGAACGCAATAACATTAACGTATTTCTAAAAAATGATGATGCCTTTCCCAAACGTCTTTTGGAATGCATTGATGCCCCTGTTATCCTTTACGGTAAAGGAAACCCGGATTTAAACCCCAAAAAAAGCGTCGCCGTTGTGGGCACCAGAAGATTTACCGAATACGGGAATCAGATGACCCGGAAAATCATCGAAGAACTATCCATATATGAAGGATTGCAAATTATCAGCGGTTTAGCTGCCGGAATTGACACCGTTGCACATCAGGTTTCCGTAGATAATTCCTTACCTACAATCGGCATCCTGGGACATGGATTACAAACATTATATCCTTCCAATAACCGGAAGTTAGCAGAAAGAATGCTTCAAAATGGTGGTTTGATTACAGAGTTTACCAGTGAGGTATTTGGAGAGCCCCATAACTTTCCAAGAAGAAACAGAATTATTGCAGGAATGTCTGACGCTATTGTAGTGGTGGAAGCATACGAAAAAGGAGGGGCTCTTATTACTGCGAATATCGGATTCTCTTACAACCGGGATATTTTTGCCGTTCCCGGAAGAATTGGCGACAAAACTTCCGAAGGATGTAATAATTTAATAAAGTACAACAAATCCTCTTTAATTTCATCCGGAGAAGATATTGCCAGAATGATGATGTGGAAAGAGGAACCGCAAAAAAACAAAAGCAGGCAAGTAAAATTGTTACTGGACATGAACCCGGATGAGCAATTGATCGTTGACATATTAGAACACGGCAAAGAATTAAATATTGACGAACTATTAACTCAAACAGGATTAAATATTAATACGCTAAGCACATCATTACTTGTATTGGAGTTTAGGGGAATTATTCATTGCCTGCCCGGAAAACGTTATATATTATCCATACCATAATATTTTAAACATGAAGAACTCAAGCATTCAAAAAGTAAAATTCTACGCAATAAAATTATTAGTTACAACTTTCGCCATTATATTTTCGGCATGGTTATTACAAGGGGGCATTCATATCGGAGATCCTAAATTGCTTACGGGAGTGATTGTTGCCATTGTATTGATATTAATCAATGTCTTTCTAAAGCCTGTCTTAGTTACCCTTACCATCCCTTTTACCGTGGTGACCTTTGGGTTGTTTTTGCTTGTCATCAATGCCTGTGTCATCCTTTTAATAGATTTTTTGGTTGATAAATTCACGGTAGATAGCTTCTGGTGGGCATTGGGATTTAGTATTCTGGTTTCCCTAACAACATCGATAATTGAAGGAATCGG
The DNA here is from genome assembly GCA_031553535.1 of Bacteroidales bacterium. Lineage (GTDB taxonomy): Bacteria > Bacteroidota > Bacteroidia > Bacteroidales > WCHB1-69 > JAIROC01. Next base: position 85,451 of record JAVBLM010000008.1, read on the forward strand.
AAACATGAGAATTATCCGGTATCAAGACAGGGATAAGCATAATGAAGATAATGATTTCTCCGATTATGAAGAAGTTGAATAAATAGTGGTTAGTTGTTAATAATTTAATTTAATGAATTCAAGAAAAGATCTGCGGAACTCTGCGAGGCCTGCGGGAAAAATAAAAACATAACAAGCGGGAAGGATAAAACCGATAAAACCGATAAAACCGATAAAATAGATAAAATGCAAAATTAACAATTAACAACTAACCACTAACAGTTAACCACTATTTCTGGTAACTTCCTGTAACTTGCGTAACTTCTATTTATAATTTATAATTAATCACTAACAACTATCTCCTCTTCTTCTTCCGCAGCATTCCGTCCCCGGCGTTGAGCGAGAATGTCGTCATAATGTTTCAACCGGAGATTTAAGCGGGAGACAAACTCAATATAATTGCTATCACCTTCCAGCAGCATCAGGGCTTCCAACCGTTTAATGATCTGAAGGAATACCTCGTCGACTTCTATGCGGATTTTCTTTGTATTTAATTCCGTTTTACGAATTTCTTCTTCGTCTCCTTCCTTTAACAATGACTGATAGGTATCGTTATCCTGTTGCAGCTTGTCTCTCCAGTCTTCCAATTTTACCCGGGACAGATCCTGATTATATTCTCCATTCAATTCCTGCAAAAGGTTGTAAATAGCAGCAGTTTCTTCCTGCAAGGGCATATGGGGAATATTACCATAAGCATCAAACAATATT
>JAVBLM010000010.1:0-115077 GCA_031553535.1 Bacteroidales bacterium
AATATTGTTTGATGCTTATGGTAATATTCCCCATATGCCCTTGCAGGAAGAAACTGCTGCTATTTACAACCTTTTGCAGGAATTGAATGGAGAATATAATCAGGATCTGTCCCGGGTAAAATTGGAAGACTGGAGAGACAAATTGCAACAGGATAACGATACCTATCAGTCATTGTTAAAGGAAGGAGACGAAGAAGAAATTCGTAAAACGGAACTAGATACAAAGGCAATCCGCATGGAAGTCGACGGGGTATTCCTTCAGATCATTAAACGGTTGGAAGCCCTGATGCTGCTGGAAGGTGACAGCAATTATATTGAGTTTGTCTCCCGCTTAAATCTCCGGTTGAAACATTATGACGACATTCTCGCTCAACGCCGGGGACGGAATGCTGCGGAAGAAGAAGAGGAGATCGTTGTTAGTGATTAATTATAAATTCAAAATAGAAGTTACGCAAGTTACAGGAAGTTACCAGAAATAGTGGTTAACTGTTAGTGGTTAGTTGTTAATTGTTAATTTTGCATTTTATCTATTTTATCGGCTTTATCTATTTTATCGGCTTTATCGGCTTTATCGGCTTTATCCTTTCCACTTGCAGTGTTTCCCTCATCTACATTTACCTTAATTCAAGGCGAATGTAACCGGCATACTGATCCTGAAACGTACTGCTTTGCCACGCTGCTTTGCAGGTTTCCATTTGGGCATTAGTTTTACGACCCGAAGAGCTTCTGCATCCAGGTGGGGGTCTTTTCCACGAACAATTTCTATATTGGTAACACTTCCGTCGGGTTCTATCACAAAACAGACAATAACGGTTCCTTCTACACGGGCTTTTATAGCCACTTCCGGATATTTTATGTTTTCAATCAGAAATTTCTCGCGGGCATAATCTCCTCCCGGAAACTCAGGCAATATTTCCACTCCACCTCCCCCACCGGTACCAAACCCAAAACCTGTCCCGGTTCCTTCTTCGATTCCCCAACTTGTATCTTGATATAGTTCGATTTCCTCATCCTCTTTTATTTCATTTACATCCACAATTTCAGGAACAGTAAACTGAATTATAGTTTTTAATGGATGTTTAGGCGGTGAAGATCCTTCCGGGATAATATCTTTTTCATTTAGCAATCCATTCTGCAAATCCGCGAATACCGTTGATTCGGAAATGTTATCTGCTGTATTCCCTGTTTTTACTACCGCTTCTATCAAGGCAGGAAGAAATGATATAAAGGTTACAAATGCCGCACATATCAAAAAAGCAATAACAAGCCTTTTCGAAGAAGACATACGCAATTGGTAAGCACCATAATCTTTGTTTTTCCCTTCAAAAACAATGTTATTCCATTTTGCAGATTTCAGATCTATATCTTTTGCCATTTTACTGTTCTCTTATGGAATATTATTCAAGTTCGATGCCACATCCTTTGTATAACACCAATGTTAGGTATATTTAATTCCGATAATCCCAATTTTGAATAAAAGATCCGGATTATCTTACTATGCTCCGGTACTCTCACATCCCTCGCGTTCAGGTCCTTTTTGCCTTGCAGTGACGAAAGAACATCATTGTCGGGCACGAAGCAATCCAGTTTTTATTTCGGTATAAATTACATATTTGTTCAACTGACATCTACCGGATAAAAGCGTTTTCCCTTCTAATGCATTCTACGCATAAAATACACACTGTATGCAAAAATCTTTTCCAGCCCCGACTCCCCCATCAACTTACAAAAGCAGTTGAAATCATTCAGATTGAACGGGAATTTATGCTGAAAACGAATTTCTCCACAAAAGTATTGCATATATGGATTGTTTATCCAGATTCTAGGGAATTTCTCATTGTCAAAATTGTAAATTTCTTTCAATAAAAGACAGCCTATCATAAGCCGCAAAGACACGTTCAACCGCTTTGCTTTGGAGTACAACGGCAGAAACTCTTTTTCAAAATATTTCCAATCTATTTTTTCCGCCAGCAAGACTAACTCGTGGCGCTTATCTATATAATCGGCTAATAAGGGAGCAAGTAAATTCTCCTGATACTGATCGTTCGATTTTCTCAACATAATTGACAAGTTTTTTTTACTATAAAACTATTGATTTGTGTAAATAAATACATACTGAACTTGCCAAAAGTTGAGACAGGAGATTGCTTCGTTCCTCGCAATGACGCTCTAAACAAACGAAATAGCGTCATTGCGAGGAACGAAGCACCTGAGCCACGAAGTGTAGCGAAAGCATCGAAACGCAGTGAGATAATCTCTATCCATTTTATCTCAATTTTTGACAAATTCACTGTTAATATTGATTTGTTTCTAATTAACTATTTATTTTTTAATCACCAGTAATAATCTCTAATCCTTACCAATCTCATACCCGGAAAAACATCTACAAGAATAGATATCATAAATAAAAAGTAGAAAAAATAGCGCGCTTTTCAATCAAAGTATATGTAAAATTAAGTTGCAATAATTTTACGGTTCAGTAAGTAAATTAATATTTAAAAAAGAACAGCTATCTTTCTACTTTTTAAAGTTGTTAAATAAATAGGGATCACTTTTTCCTTCTACTATACCCTAAACTTATTATGGAAATAAGCAATCCCTGGTAATCATTTTTTTATTTTCATTAAAATCATTATCTTATAGTTGCTTTTAAATAATTAGTTTCATCGTCATGTATAACATAATATGTGTTCTTTTGCAGATTATCTTCCTGCGAAGCATACATGCTTTGTTTGACGTTCTGAGATTGTGTTGGTGCTTCTATTTGATTTTTCGTGGAAGAATAATTTTGTACAATAAATGTCAATGCCCCGGCCGTATAACCAAGAAATGCCAACAAAGATATCTTCTTAAAGTACCAGATAAAATCTATTTTTTCCAAACCCATGGTAGCTACTCCGGCTGCAGAACCAATGATAAGAATACTTCCCCCTGTTCCGGCACAATATGCGATAAATTCCCAGAAGTAATGATCCATAGGGAAATCGTACATTCCCATTGTTCCCGCAACTAACGGTACATTATCTATAACAGCAGAAAACAATCCGATAATATAACCGATCGTAAAATACTTTTCGGGCTCCGGTATGGCCATTTTATCCAGTGACGTAGACAGCAAAGCCAAATGCCCGCACACCTGTAATGCCGCAACTGCCAATAAAATCCCCAGGAAAAACAAAACACTCGATGTATCTATCTTTGTAAGGATAGTCGTAATAGAATATTTACTGCTATCTCTTTGAGGATGCCTTCTTTTGAGTAATTCCGTCAATACCCACAAAACGCCCAGGCCACCTAAGATTCCCAAATAAGGAGGAAGATGGGTTATCGCTTTGAAAACAGGAGTAAATAACAAGGCAAGTATCCCTACTATCAATATTAACAAACGTTCCCTGAACGAAGCCTTATCGTTGGAATCTATATCAGACGTATCCACTTCGTCTACACGGGTAAAGTTACCTTTGAGGCGAAAAGAAAGTATAAGCAATGGTACAAGAATAGATACAAAGCTGGCAAGGAATGTTTTATAAATAATATTTGCCGCACTGACTTTACCGCCAACCCACAACATAATGGTAGTAACATCCCCTATCGGAGAGAATGCACCTCCCGCATTAGATGCCAGGACAATCATCCCCGCATAAAGCCAACGTTCTTTCTTCTCATTATTGGCCATCAACTTTCGCAATAAGGCTACCATTACAATAGCCGTTGTCATATTGTCCAAAACGGCTGACATGAAAAAGGTTAGAATAACAAGGATCCACAAGAACTTTACCCGGCTTGTTGTTTTTATCTTATCGGTAATAATCTTAAATCCGCCGTAAGTATCGATTAATTCGACAATAGTCATTGCTGCCATAAGGAAAAACAATATTTCGGCAATACTGCCCAAATGTGTAATCAGCTCATGGCTGATAATCCAATCCATAAATCCGGCCCCATCCGGATTTTCATGTAAGAAGAGATTTTTTAAATCCGCATTGACAATCATTGATTCGCCACCAATAATCATCAATGTCCACAATGCAACGCCCAGCAACAATGCCGACGCCGTTTTGTTGATTTTCAAGGGAGTTTCCAATGCTATGCAAGCATATCCCACAATAAATACTGCAATGATAATGTAAAATACCGCACTCATACTTTGAAGATTTTAAGTTAAAAATTATTATTATATTATTAGAACTTACAAAATAATAGTTAGTGATTAATTGTAAAATTTTAATTGCTCATTATTAATTTCTAGATTGCTTCGTCCCTCGCAATGACGCTATTTCATTCGTTCAATACGACTTAACTTTTCACTATTAACTAATTTTATCTTTCTTGCCGACCTCGTAAATTTTTCATTATTAATTATTAATTCCTATGATTTTATCCAGTCAAGCATGGCTTTCGCCTCTTTATTACGTAAAATCGCTACAGGTGAAGCCGGAACATAATCATGAGGGATATACTGGGAAAGCTGAACAAGAAAAATCTGTCCGTCATTTGTTCCCCTGCATTCCAGCAAATGCCCTGAATCCATCGTTTTTTTAAATTGGCTTATTCTATTAAAATCGTCATTATTGATGCAAGACATCATGCTACGGGCATCTTGCTCATCCAGATAAACCGTATGCTTTTTGAATCTTTTACCGGTAGGTTCATAAATATAATCAACGGAATTTTTCCCCATATTAATTATAAATAAAATAATGCCGGGGATTGCTAACAAAGTACCTAGGAATGCCAGCAAAAGAGATATTGTTTCATTGTTTACAACTATAATCCCCAACAAAAGCAATAGAATGCCTGTTACACTAATAATGACTGATTGTAAAGGACTTTTTTTTGTTTTGATGATTTTCTCATCTTTCATATTTTGTATTTTCTCTTCTAAATGTTCGAATGTGTTCATGACTTTCTTTTATTATTGATCATTAAACAAATATTATATATCTCGAAATAGTAAAAACAGAATTAGATAAATCCTAAGGATTCTGATCTCCATTTTTATTTTTCTGATAATAAAATAAATAAAGACTCGGTATCAACAATGACACCTCTAATAAGGCTGCTTACAGCCGAAGTATAAAGGAAAGAAAGCCGGCTAAATCCGGATTTTGCCCTGTCCGTAGGTATAGTAGCCCACATATAGGCGCTTGACAAGGCAAATGTTCGAAGTGATTTCGCTGGTTGTTAATTTATTTTTGAAAAATTGTTTGAAACAAATCTCTTTGAAAGCTATTGTTACAACCAATAAACGAAATGCGGAATATAATCGAATCGAAAAAGAAGGTTTTTCACCTGCAACAGTCAAGATCTGTAAATCCTCGGAAAGGAATTGAAGAGAATTTTTATGCAAAGCATCATCCTTGTTTTCTTGCTCCGTTGTTTGGGGTTGTGAAAACTGTCCTTGCCGGAAAGCATGAAAATAACCGGAACTAATTCCGATTAAAAGTAAAATAAATACCGACAAAACCAAAGTTTTCCTCATTACAATGATTCAAATTAATTTCAATGCAAAGGTAAATACAAATTTTATGCAAAATGATTTTCTATATAATAATGATTGAGAATTTAATGTTTCCGTAATGATTATGCAACAATTATTTAACATTTCGTCAAGTTCTATGGAAATAGTCAGTAAGAGCAACACATAATTTTCTCAAGTCCAAAGACTTTGTATTTAAGTCAATCGATATCGTTAATAAATCATTTTATTGTATTCCATAATATTTTTTATTTAATCCGTTGAGTGTAAAAAATAAATTATCTTTGTCGAATTATTTAAATAAAAAATTATCATGAAATGTATTAAAATTTTAAATGTATGTGTCGTTACTCTATTATTTATAGTAACAACATCCTGCAGCTCCGAACAACAAAAGAATGAAATGGGTCAAAACAATCCCTCTAAAACAGCGATAGATGTAATACATCAACGTGTGAGTATTCGCAACTACACAAGCAAAAAAATCTCCAAAGAACAACTTGAAACAATTGTACGCGCAGGCATGGCCGCACCATCAGCAATGAATAAACAACCCTGGCAATTTATCGTTATCAATGATGAAAATACGCTTTCTGCGATAGGAGATATTCCCACTTCAAAAATGGCAAAACAGGCTCCGGCAGCCATCCTGGTTTGTGGGGACCTGCAAAAAGCAGGAGAAGGATGGTTGGAACAATATTGGATACAGGATTGTTCTGCGGTATCTGAGAATATTCTTCTGGCAATAACAGATTTAGGACTTGGTGGAGTCTGGACAAGCATCTATCCTGCTGAGGATAGAATGAAAATTATTACCGATATGCTGCAATTACCGGAACACATTATTCCCTTTTGTGTTATTCCAATTGGTTATCCTGCTCAAGAATATGAGCCCAAAGACAAATGGAACCCGGAAAATATACACTGGAATAAATGGTAGCAGATAAAAAGAGTTATTCTAAAATGAATAACTCTTTTTTAGTCCCTTGTGATAAGGATGTTTGTATAAATTACTTTTATAATAACAACCTTCTACATAAGTAAGCATTTTGCGATAGTCTGTAATCCTTTTATTTCCTTTTTGTCCAAAGTTCTATCAATAGTTTTTCCTTGTCGGGTTACTCTTAGAAATGTTACAGGACTTTCGGATATAAGAATTAATTCTTCTTTTGTGAGGTTAAATGCCGATGCAAATACAAAACCAAAAGAAAAAGAACGTCGTTCTGCTACCGCAGAAACTTTATCTTTAGCATACAACGTTAAAATCTGACCTGATTCAAATTTAAAAAGAATAGAATCACCTTTATTCATCCAAATAGCATTGTTTTCATCAGGAACAAAATCTCCATACATGAGCTCTAAAACAATATCAATACAATATTGTCCTTCATTGTTCTTAAGCAGCAAGTCCAAAGCTTCTCCTCCCTTAAAACCCATTTTTAAACCACCGCCAACATTCATCTGACCTTCTTTTGTTGTTTTACCTGAAACAGGATCAGTTTTTGTAGTTAAAGTCTTCTCACAATTCTGTGGATACGCATATATACATACCAACATCACTATAAATAATACAGATACTTTCTTCATAATATTTTTTTAATAATTTAAACCGTTTATTTTCACGCGACAAATATACAAAAAATTTTTATTCGAAATAATGACTAATTCTAAACAAGCATTACGGACGAATAGGATAAAACACAAAGATTTGCAAAAAGGGTGTCCAAAAAGAAAATTGGCCCCTTTTTTTAATTTATTCTAGTCGTTTTATTGAAAAACCAAGCTTCTTTTCAAGTAGTCTTATTTATCTTTCTATCGCTGCTGACAAATATACGAGGAATTGCAAAATCTCAACAAGGCTTATGCCCTACCTATAAAAATAAAAAATCAACAATCAAAGTTTTTGTAACAAAAAGTAGTAACTTTGTGCCTGAATCCTTTATTGTTATTCATTATTGTGAAGTAATGATAAAGATTCAAGATAATAGTTATGAAGCTACTACATTTTTAATAAAAAGGATAGATAAGATTTCGGTATGGGTAGGTTTATACCACATATATTGCTCAATAAGAATTTATCCTCAATAAATTAACAATAAAAAAGTCAGGCACCAGTTATTTATCATAAAAGTCGACCTAAATAGTTATTAAATGAAATACTAATCGGAACTTTAATTGCGTTAATTTGTACGGTTTTTGATCAAGATAAATATAGATATATAATGGTTGTAAAAATAGTAAATCATTCCAATAATGTCCTGCCTGCATACGAAACGATGTCTTCTGCCGGTATGGATATTCGTGCTAACTTAAACGAAAGTATTGCAATTAAACCACTGGAAAGAATTCTTGTCCCGACAGGGCTTTTTATCGAACTGCCTGTTGGTTTCGAAGCACAGATACGTCCCAGGAGTGGTTTGGCTGTCAAGCATGGGGTCACTGTTTTAAATTCACCGGGAACCATTGATGCAGATTACAGAGGTGAAATTAAGATTATCCTGGTAAACTTATCAAATCAAGAGTTCATAATCAATCATGGGGAGAGGATTGCCCAAATGATCATTGCCAGACACGAAACCATCACATGGGAAATTGTGAAAGAATTACAAGAAACAGAAAGAGGTGCCGGAGGGTTCGGCCATACCGGAAAATAAATATATAGCATGAGGAAGATCATCTTATTGTTAGTTACGATTGTATTTTTGGCGAGCAATGGTTATTCTCAAAAGAAAAACAAAAAACAAAACGTACAACAACCAGTTCAGGAAACTACAATCAACTTAAACGAGCAACGCCAAAATACGTCTACATTTGTCGACGCTGTAAAGGAACGACTTATAGGGAACTACACCCAGGCAGAAAATCTTTTATTGCAAGTAATTACAAAAGATCCTTCACACGATGCTGCCCGTTATGAATATGCAAAAATTCTAATCCATAAAAATAAATACTCCGCTGCTATCGAAGAGCTAAAAACAGCTACCACATTAAACAATACAAATATATGGTATAAGATTTTATTAGCGGAAACATATGATAAAACAGGTGAATTTGCTTTATCTGAAAAGTTGTGGAGTGAAATATCTAAACTCGAACCTCAAAACATCGAATATCTATATAACTATACGGTATCTTTAATATATCAAAACAAGCTAAAAGAAGCCCTTAACGGATATAATCTAATTGAAGTTCAGTTGGGAGTAAATGAAGATATAACAAATGCAAAGAAAAGTATCTGGCTTCATCTCGATAAAGTGGATAATGCGGCAAAGGAAATGGAAAAATTAGCAGAAGCCTACTCTACCGAACCAAGATATTATTTAGATATAGCAGATTTGTATGTCGTTAATAAAATGCCCGATAAAGCCATTCCATATCTGAAGAAAGCAGAAAAAATAGATCCGAATAATCCTCAGATAAACATATCCCTGTATAATTATTACACGGAAAACAAGAAATACGATGAGGCATTCGGCTATCTAAACAGAGCTTTTGCTTCCCCGGAATTAAATATCGACCAAAAAATAAAGATCCTTTTGGAATATTACTCATCTCCTAAAGACAACGCCAAAGCATATCAACTGCTGGATAATCTAATGAAAGCTCATCCGGATGATCCGATAGCATGGAGCATGTACGGTGATTTTTTAACCAGGGATAACCGGTTTGCAGAAGCTAAAACCGCATATGAAAAGGTAATCAGCCGTGACGATAGTAAATATGCAATATGGCAACAATACCTAGCTGTTTTATTGGACCTGAATGATTGGGATGAAGCTTACAAGCAAAGCAATACTGCAATGTCTCTTTTTCCCACACATGCATTCCCTTATTTGGCTCATGGAATAGCATCTTCGGTAAGAAAAGAATATGAAAATGCTGTTTCCGTATTGGAAGAAGGGAAAAAATATGCTATAGAGGAAAGTGTTATCATGCAGATCAATCTTTTCCTGGCAGAATCATACAGTCAGTTAAAAGATTATGCAAAATCGGATAAATATTACGAAGACCTTATCCGGAAATATCCTCAAAATGCTACCTTCTTAAACAATTACAGTTATTCCTTAAGTGAACGGGATCATCGTCTCGAATATGCCTTACAACTGGCAAGAAAAGCTGTTGAGTTAGCTCCGAACACAGCTACATTCGAAGACACGTACGCATGGGCATTTTTTAAAAACAAAGATTATCAAAACGCCCGGTTGTGGCTGGAAAAAGCATTGACCCACGGAGGGGATAAAGATTATGATATACTTATCCATTACAGTCAGGTTCTTGAAAAACTAGGTGAAACAACTCTTGCCGCAGAATATAAAGAGAAAGCAAGACAGCTTAAATAACTTCTAAACTTTTATATTAACTGGAAATAGTTGTTAGCTGCTAATTTTTTGCATTTTATCTACTTTATTGGTTTTATTCTTTTTGCATATTGTGTGTTGCATTTTTATATATTTCCCGCAAACCTCGCGGACTTCCACCGATTCTATAAGCACGCAGATGACATAGATTCGATATATCTTCGCAGATTTCTTGAACTGTTCACTTGTAAACCCGTAAACTATATTAAATCTTGAATTCGTTTCTATAACTTGCATAATTTCTGTAAATTTCTTATTTTTGCAGAAAAATTGATGCATGAATTCTCTTACTATTTTCCATTTAATTTTCACAATTGTATATGGGATATTAATAACAGGAACAATTTTAATTGTCCTTTTTGAAAACAGAAACCCAACCAAAACCCTGGCTTGGGTACTTATCCTGTTTTTTTTACCAGCTATCGGCCTTGTGGTTTATTATATTTTTGGTCAAGACAACCGGAAAAAGCGCAAAAGAGATATGGGATTTGAACATTTTGCCAAAGAGGTTCTCTCTTGTTTATACGATACCCCTCCGGACAAAAGCAGTTTGGAAGTTCATGAGAAAAAAGTAAAAAAACAATATTCTACTTTGGTTGATCTTTTGGAACAAAGCAATGATTCCTGGGTAATGTATGGAAGTGATGTAGAAGTTATTATTGATGGCAAACGGAAATTCGATGCTTTACTTGATGATCTGAGAAATGCAAAAGGACATATCCACATGGAATATTTTTATTTCAAAAAAGATAGAATCGGTAAGAAGGTAAAGGATATTTTAATGCAAAAAGCATCCGAAGGGGTTGAAGTCCGCTTCATTCATGAAAATATTGCCAATATCGCTGTTCTTCCCTACTATTACAATGAAATGAGAAAAGCAGGTGTTGAAGTTGTAAGCTTTTCAAAGGCTACCCTTCCCTGGGTAAGACGCCAACTTAATTATCGCGATCACAGGAAAATTGTAATCATTGATGGTAAAATCGGATATACCGGAGGGATGAATATCGGAGATGAATATGCAAACGACTGGCGGGATACACATTTACGTATTTTAGGAAGCGGCGTTCTTGCGTTACAAGCAACATTCTTATATTATTTTCATTGTTCAGGAGGAAAGGCTATTACAAACTACAAACCCTATTTTCCTCCATTCGAAAAATATTCCGAGAATCTAATGCAAATTGTTCCGGAGTCACCAGCATCGCCATGGCCTTACTTACTCTATTCCATGTCACATATAGTTAATATTACTCATGATTATATTTATATACAGACTCCTTACTTCATGCCATCCGAATCTCTATTGCAGGCATTGCAAACAGCAGCGCTAAGGGGAGTTGATGTCCGGATAATGCTCTCCCACAAATCGGATTTCTTTTTCATGGATCCTGCTATTCATTCCTATTATGAAGAATCACTGAAAGCGGGAGTCAGAATATTTGAACGTCACGACCGCTTTATTCATGCGAAAACATTGGTTTCCGATGATTATTTATCCGTAATCGGCTCAGCAAATATGGACTTTCGAAGCTTGGAACTAAGCTTTGAAATTAATTGTTATATGTATGATGATACTATTGCCATTGAGAATAAGAATATATTCCTTGACGAAATAAATCTATGTAAAGAAGTTATCCTGGAAGAATGGATTAAACGCGCCTGGTATAAAAAACTAGCAGAATCGATAATGAGGTTATTTAGTCCTTTATTATAAAATACATCAAAGTAAGAAATCGAAGGGTTCGGTGTAGTCAACCAACCGAGCTTGCGAGCTCTACGGAGTTAATCTCTATTTCATTTATCTTAACTTTCGACAAGTTCATAGAAAAACTTACTAAATCGATACTTTTCTTATACAAAATAAAAAGTGTATCTTTGTGTTGAAGAAAATAAATTTATAAAAAACCTAGTTTCTTATTCTTAATAAATCTTTTCCCATATAATGATTATAAGCAAAGCAACAGCAAAACAATTAACAAAAAGACTTTTCCCTCTTTTTGTTATATCCTTATCCTGCCTGACTTTTTCCTGTAACAACGCCTCTGATTCCAGTAGTGATATCCCTGAAAAAAATCCAAGTATATATCTATACGGAATATGTATCGATTCTTTGGATGTTATCGAACATGTGATCAAATCCGGTGAAAACCTTTCAATTATATTTTCCAGACTAGGATTTTCTGCCAATAATATCGATAAGATATGCAAGGTTTCCGAAACAGTATTAGATCCTCGTAGGATAGTTGCAGGAAAACACTATTATACGTTCACTACCCAGGATAGTTTGGCAGATATACGCTATATCGTATTTGCCAACTCCATGACTAACTTTTCGGTGATAGATCTCTCGACAAAAGATTCTGCCTGCGCTTATTTATATGAGAAAACAATCGTCTATAAAGAAGAATATAAAGAAGGAGTTATCCATTCATCACTATGGAACGCGATTACAGACAATGGCGGAGATCCAATGCTCGCCCTCCGATTATCGGATATCTACGCATGGGAGATTGACTTTTTTGATATTAGGGAAGGTGATGCTTTCAAAGTGATGTATAATATGGCATATATCGACGATACAATTCCTGTTGCTATTGAACAGATTAACGGAGCTATTTTTTCACACAAAGAGAAAGATTATTCTGCTATTCCTTTCGAACAGGACAGTATACGCGAGTTTTTCAACATAGAGGGAAACAGCTTACGAAGAGCATTTCTAAAAGCGCCACTGGACTTCTTCCGTATTACTTCACGCTACACCAATTCACGGTTTCATCCCGTGCTAAAAAAATACAGGGCTCATCACGGAGTTGATTATGCCGCTCCTGTAGGTACACCTGTGAAAACGATTGGATCAGGAAGTATCATTGCAAAAGGATTTCAGAAAGGCGGGGGAGGAAACTTCGTAAAAGTAAAGCATAACTCCACTTATACGACAACATATATGCACTTGAAAGGTTTTGCAAAAGGCATTGAAGTCGGGCACCGGGTTGAGCAGGGACAAGTAATCGGATACGTAGGTTCTACAGGATTATCCACAGGCCCGCATCTTGATTTCCGTGTTTACAAAAACGGCAGTCCTATCGATCCGTTGAAAATGGAATCACCCCCATCCCTGCCTGTCAAAGAAGAATTACGCCCGGCATTCGACAGCGTAAAGCGGGAAACGCTACTCAAAATAGAGAATTACAGTAAACAATACAGTTCTTCCAAGAAATAAAAACCTACATCGCACATTTTTCGCAGAGTCCCAAAAAGTATATCTGCGTTTCTTCCGGATGAAGATTTTTACTCCCTTTAAAAGAGGGAATATCCGCATCATCCAAGGGAATGTCATGAATAGCTCCACATTCTTTACATTTAAAATGGGCATGATCCGATATTTCGGCATCATAACGTACATTCTTCTCATCGATAGTCAGAGCAAGAACGGCCTTCTTATCGTGAAATAATTTAAGTGTATTATAAACCGTTGTTTTAGATAAAGTCGGAACTTCAACCAAAAGATCATTGAATATTTGATCTATGGTGGGATGTGTTCTATGGATCATCAGATATTGCATAATAGCAACCCTCTGCATGGAAGGTTTGATATCGTGATTAATCAAATGACTATGGACTTCCTTTATATTCATGTATGGCTTAATATCAAATTTATAGTGTATGCAAAAGTACTAAATAATGGTTAATGATTAGCGATTAATAACGCTTTTAAATAGCATATTGCCGTCATGCTGAACTTGTTTCAGCATCCCCTTTTTCGAAGAGATTATCTCACTGCGCTTCAATGCACTCACATACAATGATGCTATTTCGTTTGTTCTATGCTATATTTTTGACTATTCACTATTAACCATTAACTTTTTACTAAATAACTCCGCGGATCCTGTCATCAAATGCAGATAGAGCGGCTTTGGCTCCTTCACCTACAGATATGACAATCTGCTTATAAGGTACTGTTGAGACATCACCTGCTGCGTAGATTCCGGGCACATTTGTCCTGCAATGTTCATCAATTTTAATCTCCCCTATTTCATTGGTAAGAAGAATATCTTTGAATACCGAACTGTTGGCAACCAAACCGATTTGAACAAAAACACCATCCAAGCTTATTTCCCGTTCTTGATTTGTTTTACGATCCTTTACTTTTATTCCGATAATCTTTTGATCGTCTCCCAATAACTCCGTTGTTTGTGAATGAAGGTAAATATCCACATTGGGTAGGCTTTTGATTTTCTCTTGAAGCACTTTATCGGCTTTGAGGTCTTCCATAAATTCAAGGACTGTTACCCTGGAACAAATCCCGGCCAAATCGATAGCCGCTTCGATGCCGGAATTTCCTCCACCGATTACGGCAACGTACTTATCTTTATAAAAGGGCCCGTCGCAATGCGGACAGAAGGCTACACCTTTACCTATATACTGGGATTCTCCTTCTACATTGAGCCTTCGCCAGCTTGCTCCGGTAGCAATAATCAACGCAGGCGCCGTAAACCGTTCTCCGCCTTTTGTAGAAAGGATTTTATTCTTTCCATCCAACTCAACGTTCTCGACATTTCGATTCTCAAAGATATCAATCGGATATTCTTTCATATGATCTTTAAGATTACCGGCAAGCTTTTCGCCTGTTGTATTCGGAACCGAAATAAAATTTTCAATCCCTACTGTTTCCTTTAACTGGCCACCTATTTTATCGGCAAGAACAGCTACATGTAATCCTTTACGGGCTGAATAGATAGCCGCCGAACAACCTGCAGGGCCTGCTCCTACGACCAAAACATCATAGTATTTATCTTCCTGCGTTATTCCAAGAGGTTCTGTTCCATATTTCTTTTCCAGCTTTTCAAGCAAATCACCAAAACCGGCCCTGCCGGAGTGTATAAATTCACCGTCAACAAACACCGCCGGAACTCCTTGAATGTTGAGTTTATCGACTTCTTCCTGGTTAATTCCCCCATCAACAATCTCATGTGAAATATCCGGATTAATTATCGCCATAAGATTAAACGCCTGAACCACATCGGGACAATTGGTACATGTTAACGAAACATAGGTTGTAGTATGTATCTTCCCTTTCAATGATCGGACTCTGTTTTGAGTGAACTCATCCGGAAAGTTCTTTCCTTTTCCGTCACAGTTCAAAATAGCTAAAAGCAATGTAGAAAACTCATGTCCGTTAGGAACCATCCTGAATTTTATTCCGGTTTGAGTTCCATCTTTCAATAAATAAAACTCCAAGCCATCGCCTTTATTTATTCTGCACTGGATCTTATCCGAACACGAAGCCGTATCTTCGAGCAATTCGATTAGATCGTGACGACTTTCATGTGTGTCGGATATAAAAACATCCAGTATATACGATGAAGATAAACCCGAGAATATTGATTTTACTTGTTCTTTTAAATCCGAATCCAGCATATTATTCCTGCTTTTTTTTGATGGATAAAAAACGGAATAGAAATTACTCCTACTCCGTCAACTTTATTAACAATTTTCTATTTAGATCTTTCCAACCAAGTCGATACCCGGCTTCAAGGTTTTGTCGCCTTTCTTCCATTTGGCAGGACACACTTCATAAGGATGTTCCGCTACAAATTGTGCCGCTTCCACTTTACGAAGCAATTCATTTGCATTCCGTCCAATGCCATTATCATGTATTTCACAAACCTTAATCTGTCCTTCGGGATTAAAAAGAAATGTTCCGCGATAAGCCAAGCCTTCTTCTTCTATATATACTCCCAATGCACGGGAAAGAGTTCCGGTAGGATCGGCCAACATCGGATATTGTATCTTTTTAATACTTTCTGATGTATCATGCCATGCTTTATGTACAAACTGCGTATCTGTACTGATGGAATATATTTCAACACCCAATTCTTTAAATCTCGCATAATTATCCGCCATATCTTCCAGTTCCGTAGGACATACGAATGTAAAATCTGCCGGATAAAAAAAGAAAATTCCCCATTTTCCCTTTACATCTTTATCTGTTATCGTCTTAAACTCTCCTTTGTGATAAGCATTTACTTTAAATTCCGGAATGTTTGAATTAATAATTGGTGTCATAATTATAAGTATTTAAGTTATTATTTTATTTGAATTTGTAATCATTACAAAATTATAATAATTATAAAAACAAACAAGTATTCTTGAGGGTTTTTTTATATTTTACACGGATTTCAGCATAAGCGAATGATTATCAATCGATAAATCACGCAAAAAGAACACAATAGGATATATCAAAATATATTAAGGAACCTACGGTCTAAGTAGATTCCTTAATTTCAAAAAGTAAAATATATTTACGTTATAGTTATCTTTTAGCAAGATCATGATTTACACAATACAAACCATGAACCCCAAATACCTTGAATTTATCTAAAATTCCTTTTGCTGTTTCTTCTTCTTCTATCTGTTCGGTTACAAACCAGCGTAAAAATTCCTGTGTTGCCTTGTCCTTACCTTCAATAGCCAAATCCATTAATTTATCGATTAACTCCGAAACATGGCATTCATGCTTATATACTTGTTCAAATACTGCTTGAGGACTCTCCCACTCTGTCGTCACGGCATCGATCTTACCAATAATTACTTTTCCACCACGTTTTACCGAATAATCTATTAATTTATGGGCATGTCCCAATTCTTCTTCTGCCTGTTTTTTCATCCAATGGGCACATCCGTCCAAGCCATAATCCATAAAATAGACAGCCATTGAAAGATAAAGGTTTGACGACCACATCTCTGCCTTGATTTGCTCATTAAAAGCGTCTGATAATTTCTTACTTAAATCCATATTGCATAATTTTAGGTTAGTGATTTTTATTTTCAATCCGTATAAAATCATCGAAGTGATGATTTCGAATTTTCGACAACAAAATTAATATAAATTTATTTAACTATTCATTTTGTCACTAATAAATGGATTCATTTATTTAATACAGCCCTGTTTTAGAGCAGATCTCCCGGGAAAAGAATTGTTTCCTGCGGACTTCCGGCAAACGCATTTTCCGCCATAAAGGACATTCCTGATATGTTGACTGATATTTCAAGATATCGAAATGGGATTAAACTCAGGCAAGATAGCTGTTCTATTTTTCTTCTATATGCTTGTAAATATAGTCTAATTGATATACATTCAACTAAAATTTAAGTTTTCTTTGTAGATACGACAACATAACTTACTGCTATAATAATAATTGTTAAACCGATAAAGCTGAACAATGTAAATCTTTCCGAAAAAACGAGAATCCCTATTATCGTTGCAACCAATGGTTCGGATGCTCCTAATATTGAAGTAATGGTAGAGCCTGCATACCTTACGGCCAATACAAGGGTAAGAACGGAAATCACCGTAGGAACCAGCGCTAACATTATCAGATTAAATGCAGCATTCAAATTAGGGATACTATCTATGCCATTGGTAAATAAGGAAACAATACCAAAGAGTATCGAGCCAAAGAACATAATATAAAACGTTACCACTGCTGAGTCTACCCGATTGATTCCTTTCATATTCAAACCGGCAACATAGGATGCATACGTTATTACTGTTGTCAGCGCCAGGATAAGCCCTCTGGTACTTAAGTTACTTCCTTCCGGAAAGGATAAGAATCCAACCCCTATCAATGCAAAAACAGCCGTAATAAATAATTTTCCCGATATTCTTTCTTTGAAGAAGGCCGCCATGAGAAATACAACGACAACAGGATATAAGAAATGAATTGTAGTAGCGATCCCGCTTGGGAGGTAATTATATGAATAGATTAAAGCCGCTGCAGTAGCTGCGGATAATAAACTCAACAAAAACAACTTCGACGCAATCTTTATATCAATTCTCAAACTCCTTTTGGTAAACAAACATAAAGAGCCCAATGCTATAAAGGAAAATAAATAACGGTAAAATAATATAGACGTTCCATGCATATGTACCGAACGCATCAACGGAATTGAAAACAATGGAATCAGTCCAAATGTTCCCGATGATATCAATGCACATATAATACCTTTAAGTTTATTTGTTCTATCTGTTATCTCCATAATAAAAATATATCGACCGGCTTCCTTCTATTTTTTTCCGGAGATGTCCCCATGTTTTCACTCCTTTGTATGTATTATAATCCTGTTTAGTTACACACTTTATAGTTGGTTGCATTATAAATTTGTTTCTTTAAATATCTTATCAGATCAACCCATTTTACTTCGCCCGGCTTTAATTACAAAATTATTACTTTTTAATCAATAGATATCATTCAATAATAATATTGATTATTTTTGTATTCTTTTACTTATAGAAACACTATGAGATTGACAGACAAACAAAGAACGAAAGAGATATACAAAGTAACCATCATCGGAAGTATTGTTAATTTTCTGCTGATTATCTTTAAGTTTACAGCAGGGTTTTTGGGCAGAAGTTCTGCTATGATTGCCGATGCCGTTCATTCCCTATCCGATTTCGTAACAGATATTATTGTTATTTTCTTTGTAAAGATCTCAGGAAAACCATGCGACAATGATCACAAATACGGGCACGGCAAATATGAAACCCTGGCAACGATACTTATCGGAGTAGTTTTACTATTTGTCGGATTAGGAATCGCATGGAATGGAATCACCGCTATTATATCCGTAGCCCAAGGCGAAGTACTGCCAAGTCCGGGTATCATAGCGCTTATAGGGGCAATCTTGTCCATCGGTTTAAAAGAGGGCTTATATTGGTATACGGTTATTGCGGGACGGAAACTGAATTCCCAGACGGTAATTGCCAATGCCTGGCATCATCGCAGTGATGCTTTTTCTTCCATTGCAACGGCGATAGGAATTACCGGTGCTATCGTTCTTGGAAAGCAATGGACAATCCTCGATCCGCTTGCCGGCGTAATGGTGAGCTTTTTCATTGTCAAGACAGCTGTCAAATTAATAAAGCCTTGCCTGGATGAACTGCTGGAAAAGTCTCTTCCCAAGTCTATCGAAGACGAGATTGAAGCAATTGTTTCTACTTTTGAAGGAGTAAGCCAGCTGCACAATCTCCATACGCGCAAAATCGGTAATTGCTATGCTATTGAGTTCCATATACGCATGGATGGGGGGACCAGTTTAAAAGACTGCCACGAAGTAATCTGTAAGATAGAGAAAAAACTCCGTGAAGAGTTCGGGAAGAATACCCACATTATGATTCACATGGAGCCTTTGTAGAGATATTGTGTTGATAACAATCTATATTTTATGTATACTTGGATTTTGAAAATAAAAAGATAAAAACACATTTATATGAAGCCATCAACTATTAACCTTGTATACTTTAGCGCTACCTATACAACAAAAAAAACAGTTAACGCCATTGCCGGACAATTCAGTGGTAAAATCATGGATTGGGATATTACGCAATCCATACCTGAAAATGATATTACAATGGAAAAGAACGAACTGTTAATCGCAGGTGTTCCTGTGTATGCGGGGCGTATCCCGGCTAACATTGCGGAAGCATTTAACAAATTCAAGGGGAATGAAACCCCTGCCATAATCGTATGTGTATACGGGAACAGGGATTACGATGATGCTTTGCTGGAATTGAAAGATATTGTTCAAGGTAATGGTTTCAAGGTAATTGCTGCAGGAGCATTTATAGGCCAACATTCCATCTTTCCCGAAGTAGGGAAAGGCCGCCCAGACGGAAAAGATATGGATGCCATGCGGGAATTTGCAAATCAAAGTATCAGATTACTGAAATCCACAGAAGACATCGCTTCTTTGCCGGATATAGTCGTAAAAGGAAACAAACCGTATAAAACTCCCGGCAAGATTCCCCTCCAACCCAAAGGGAACAGTAAATGTAATACATGCGGAATTTGCGTAAAACAATGTCCTGTACAAGCAATTCCGGCAACTACACCACGCAAGACTATCAAGGAAAAATGTATTTCCTGTGCACGTTGTATTGTGGTATGCCCTCAGGATGCACGCCATTTTGGAGGATTGTTATATAAAATCGCCGGGAAGAAATTTGTAAAAGCTTATTCTACCCGCAAAGAACCGGAAACTGCTTTTGCAAATATATAATACAGGCAGACATTTAATAATCATCTGTCCGAAATCCAGTTAAGGTTTGAATTCCAAGAAAATCCGGATATTAATTCAGTTATCCTTCCACACATTTTTTCAATGTTTCCCTGATAGAGGCAACAACATCGTCCCGCTCTATCCCCAACAAAGGAAATGTATTTTCGGGCTTAAGATATAAATCATATTCCTGCATCTGGGCCGATTTAACCGAATGAATCCCATGCTCAACACCTTGTTCTTTTGCCTGGGCATCTATTCCTTCATATATCTGTTTTATAGCATCATAAGGGAGAACCGGAACATCCGTCTTCTGCCCCAGCGCCTCAACCATCATCTTATAGAATTCCTGATATTTCATGTTGGTATCGCCGATAGCATACGTAGCACGATGTGTCCCTTTTTCCATGGCCCCTAGTGCTGCCTGAGCCACCTGTTTAACCGTCACCATGGCAGTACCTCCTTTCAAAGCAGGAAAAACAGGCTGGTATTTAATCTGGTCGGTAAACATTTTCCAAAGCGGCATTCTGCCCGGCATGGTTCCGAAAATATAAGGAAGCCTCAACGAAACAACCGTCATACCACCTTCTCCTTCAGCAAAAGCAATCTGTTCCTGCAACAACCTGGTATTAGGATACGCCTCTGCCCTTAAATTAGTTTCGGGTAACCTTTCGGCAAATTCTGCAAAATAGGAACCAAAGACGACAAACTTTTTCACTCCGGCACTTTTTGCCAAACGCGCCAAACGTTGAGTAGGTAAAACATTCGCTTCATAAAAGAACTTCAAAGCCGGAATCTTAGGTACTATGCGTTCGTCCGCACCGGCAGCATAAATGAATCCTTCACAACCTTCAAGCATCTTCAACACTTCGCTGTCCGGCATTCTGTTAATATCATTAAGAATAACTTCAACACCTGCCGGAAACAAATTTTCAGCAGGAAGCGGCGGCAAAGATACCGTTATTACCTGATAATTCTTTGCCAACAAATTATTTACCGTATGGTAACCCAGAAAGCCGGTACCACCCAAAACAAAAACTTTTTTATTCATCAATATATCCTCCTATGTTCTTAATATACAATTTACAATAATTATGTGTCTCTATCATTGCGATTATCTCATTACTATAAAATTCTAACAATCAAAACCGGAATAAGTTTTTAAATCAATGAATAATATTATAATGTTTCAATGTTTCACATTCAACCCGCTTCGGGGTTGATTTCTAGGAAATTCCTTTATCCCCGCACTTCGTACGAGGTTATGCATATTCAATCCTTTCAGAATTTACGTTTCTTATAATACTTCCCCATCAAAATTTAAACAATTTCTATGATGCGCATATCACAAAAGTTTTAAGGGCGAAGTTGTCAAAAATTGATATAGGGGATTATCTCACTATGTTTCGATGCTTTCGCTACATTTCATGGCTCAGGTGGTCGGCAGAGCCAACCAACCGGGCTTGCAAGCTCAACAGAGTTAATCGCTATCCATTGATATCAACTTTTGACAAGTTCATAATATATTATATATTATTTCCGCTTAAACTATTTTTATATCTCTTAATCTCGTTCTATTAATGTTAAAAGGGTACAAATAGTCTTCCAGTTACGAACAGTAGACGGTGTTTTTATTTTCTGCAAGGAGGCTGCAAGTTTAGAATTGCGAATACTATCGTTGAGGAGCATATACATATTCCTATCGCTTATTTTGTATGTTTCATTTCCGCTTTCTACCGATGATAATAATGTCATCTCTTCCTTGGAAAGTGGTTTACCGAATAAAACAAGATAAAAAACCTCTACTTCGGTATGGGATTCGGCTTTGCCAATCTCTTCCGAAGTAAAGGGGCATTGGTTAACTATATGTTTCAATTCATTTGCCGTACGTATTATTACCGGAACCCGGAACCCGAACCTTTCCTGTATTCCCTTTTCCAATGCTATTTGCAGATTCTCTTCTTCTTTCCCGGAATCGAATAGTATATTTCCACTTTGAATATAGGTATGTATATCAGCAAAACCCATACCTGCAAGAAGCTGTTTCAAGTCAGCCATCTTGATAATATTCTTTCCCCCGACATTAATCCCTTTCAATAATGCTACATATCTGGGCATATACAAACAGGAATAAAAATACTATTTCATTGATTGCAGTCCAAAATAATTCCCTTCCGTATCCATACACCAGGAACAAAAACCATACTCGCCTATTGAAAACTTTGCCTGTGTTACTTTTCCTCCGGCTTTTTCCACACGGCTTTCTTCTACAGCGCAATCTTCGCAATAAAAATAAATCATCACGCTATTTCCTCCGGCTTTCATCTGAGGCATACTCACAAGCGCTCCATTAATCCCGTATGAATCCAGGTCCCCATTACCAAACATGACCATTTTATGCTCATTCCCGTCTTTCGACATATCTATCATGGTACGGTTCAATACCGTTTCATAAAACTTCCGGGCTCTTTTGATATCATCAACATAAATTTCAAACCAGTTTGCCGTATTCTCTAATTGTTTCATATCTTCCTTTTATTTTTTATCCGATAACTGCGTATTTATCATCCAGTTTACTCCGAATTTGTCGGTGAACATTCCATAATACGACTTCCAAAATGTTTCTTGCATCGGCATAATAACTTTTCCTCCGGCAGACAGTTTTTTAAATACATCATCCGCTTCTTTCTTGTTCTCAGCATTCAGGTTAAGGGTGATATTATTTCCCATAGTAAACGTTGGAGCCCAATCCCCACCCGTATCACTACCCATGAGCATCGTTTGTCCTATCTTTAGGGAGATGTGCATGATTCTTTTTTTAAATTCTTCATCCATAGGAGGTATTCCTTCCTGGGGAGGCATTTCTCCAAAACGGCCGATATAGCCAAAATCCCCACCAAAAACAGATTTGTAAAAGTTGAATGCTTCTTCGCAATTCCCATTAAAATTCAAATAAGGTTCGATATTAATCATATATTTATTATTTATTGGTTATTAATCGTCTTTTAACGTATAACACGTACTTTTTGTTTTAATTAATATTGAAGTTGTCAAAAGTCGATATAGGAGATTGTATTAAAAACAACTATTCTTTTGTATTATTTATAGAAGTTACGCAAGTTACAGGAAGTTACACAAGTTACAGAAATAAGGATAGATTCAAGATTAACTTCGTTGAGCTCATAAGCTCGGTTCAAAGTTCAAGATTCAAAAAAATCTGCGAAACTGTTAGCTCGGCGAAGCCAAACCCATATAGTCTGTATCAGTTGCATATTGGGGTAAAGTCTGTGAAGTTCTGCAAAATTAGCGAAAAAATAAAAAACATAGTGAACAGAAAGGATAAAATAGATAAACTTTAAGCGACTAACAACTAATCACTATTCCTGTAACTTGCATAACTTCTATCTGATAAAATTAGTAGCCTGCCGTTCTTCAGATATGGGAATAGGTTTTATATTAGATTGCAGATTCTCTAACATCCAGGCCATATTCTGTCCAAGTGTACGCATGGTTTGTAAGCCTTCATCATCTTGTGAAGCTTCACCCGGTAAAAGCCCATGAACACTATTCCAGTATTGCGATGATACTACCGGCATATTGGAAATAGTAAAATATTTATTCAACCTGTCAAATGCAGCGCTAGCCCCTCCTCTACGGCAAACAGCTATTGACGCTCCGGGTTTATATTGCAGAAAATCACCACATGAATAGAAAATTCTGTCTAGAATAGCACATAACGATCCGTTAGGAGCAGCAAAATAAACCGGAGTACCGATAACAATACCATCCGCACTTTTAAGGTTTTCCCTTACCCTGTTATATAGTTCATCTTTAAAAATACATCTGCCCAATTCATAACATTTATTACATGCTATACAGCCTTGGACAGCTTTATTTCCAATATGTAGAATCTCTGTTTGGACTTTTTCCCTTTCTAATGCTCCGGCAACTTCCGAAAGAGCTATATAAGTATTTCCCTTGGCATTAGGACTTCCATTTATCAATAAGACTTTCATAAATATTATTTTTACAAAAATACACTATTTTAAAACAATTTCTCTTTCTATTTTTTCTATTCGCGCCATACGATTTCTCTCAATAGAACAGGAACAATATATTTGGCTTGCTTAAAGTTGATACAGTAAAATGCTAATATAAGTAATATTACTGAGATGATTATAATAGATTCATATTGTTTTATTATAGAAGTTAATTAATTCGTTATATAAAAAAATCGGTTTCAATATCTCCTTATTTAAAAAACAACATATAGCGTTTTTCGGCATAAATTTTCTTTTGAAAAATATAATCTACGCGCCTGTATGGAGGATTTCAGGAAAAACTGAAAGTATTTTACACTTTCGTTTGGGGATTTCGGGAAAGCCTGAAAACGTTTTACACTTTCGTTTGAAGATTTCAGGAAAGCCTGAAATCATTTTACACTCTTGTTTGAAGATTTCAGGAAAGCCTGAAATCATTTTACACTCTTGTTTGGAGATTTCAGGAAGACCTGAAAACATTTTACACTTTCGTTTGAAGATTTCAGGAAAGCCTGAAATCATTTTACACTTTCGTTTGGAGATTTCAGGAAGACCTGAAAACGTTTTACACTTTTGTTTGAAGATTTCAGGAAAGCCTGAAATCATTTTACACTCTTGTTTGGAGATTTCAGGAAGACCTGAAAACGTTTTACACTCTCGTTTGAAGATTTCAGCACGTTCGGAACTAAAAAAAAGATTCCGGCATTATGAACAAAATATACATAAAAAACATTTCAATGATGTTTTACTACAAAAAGAAATAACAGGTAAACCCAAATGAAAAACTGTATTTTTATTCTATTCATTTTATATTGTTCCAAACTAACGGCATACGCAGATACAATTGTTCAAAAACAGGCATTAATCAATGCTACAAATACTATTTTTATATCAAAAACACAAATAATTGATTCTTATCTTTCGCCTTTGACATATAATGGTATAAACATCAAATACGAAAACAACAGGGAACATCTTTTTTCTCCTTATTATACCAATCTATCCTGGCAAAGTAAAACAACTGTAAATGCTTCCTATACGCTAAATCCTACAAATACAGCATCCATGCTTCATGCAGGCGCTAATTATGCATGGGGGATACATTATCATTTCCGGCCGGTAAAGAATCTTCAAATTCTTGTGGGAGGATTTCAGGATATTAATGCAGGGGTTAAGGCCATAGTTCGAAATGTAAATAATTTTTTGAGTGCGGATTTTTCTTCAACCCTGTATTTATCAGCTTCCATACGCTATACTATTCCGACTCGAAAACGAAACCTTTTACTTCGAGCCGATTTTCAGACGCCTGTCATTGGCGTTATGTTTGTACCGGAAGAAGGTGCTTCCTATTACGAAATATTTGACTTGGGAATAATGGAAAACACTATTCATTTTTCATCATTCCACAATAAATACGGTATTTCACAGACCTATACAATTGATGTTCCATTTAAAAGATCCACATGGCGGTTCGGGTTTAATTACCAATTGACTAAATATACTGCAAATAATTTAGTATTCAAATACGAAAATATAGGATTAATTGTAGGATGGGTTCATCAACTGTATTCTTTTTCAGGACGAAAAAACATTCCTCCAGCAAATTTTGTCAGTACGCGGTATTAAGCTAATTAAATTAAGAGGGCAATAAAAAATGCTAAATATGAAAAACATACAAATAAAGATTTACCTTATGATATCATTATTAGGAATATCACTTTATTCTTGTATTAAAAACCCTACAGAACATTCCAATGATTACCAGGGAAACTTTGATGCCCTATGGAATATTATAGACACCCGCTACTGCTATCTGGAATATAAAGGTATTGACTGGAACTATATGTATGAAAAATACAATACACAAGTTAACAAACAAAAAACAGACATGGAGTTTTTTGACCTGTTAAGCAATATGCTGGCAGAGTTACAAGACGGACATGTTAACTTATATTCCAGTTTTAACACCAGCCGTTATTGGAACTGGTATATGGATTACCCTTCTAATTTTGATTCCGATCTTATTTATTCAGATAAATATTTAGGAACACAATATAAAATCGCAGGAGGGTTTAATTATGAAAAAATTGATAGCGGCCGGATCGGATATATGTACTATGGAGATTTCACAGCAGCATTTAGTAATGAAAACATTGCATATATCTTCGAATATTTCAAAAATTGTTCCGGCTTAATTATAGATGTACGCGACAATGGAGGAGGAAGCCTTGACCTTTCCGAGCAACTGGCTTCTTATTTCTTTAGCCAGACAACCCATACCGGCTATATCTGTCATAAAACCGGGTCCGGGCATTCTGATTTCTCGAAACCGTCAGCAACAAATACGATGGCTAATGTAGCCGTACAATGGAAAAAACCTGTCGCCATACTTACCAACAGAATGTCTTTCAGTGCCACTAATGACTTTGTTAACAGGATGAAAAATGCCCCCAAATCCATTATAATAGGAGATAAAACCGGAGGTGGAGGGGGCATGCCATTTTCCAGTGAACTTCCCAACGGATGGATGATCCGCTTTTCGGCATGCCCTATGTTCGATTTAAACATGAATCATATTGAATGGGGAATCGATCCCGATATGTTTGTGAACCTGGATCCCAATAGCAACAGCGATGCAATCATTGATACTGCTATATCTCAATTAAAATAAATCTCTATTGTATAATTAATCCCGAACTCCGGATCCAAATTCTGTTTCCTAATCCTTAGGCTCTGTTTCTGAAACGCCTACTCCCGGCACCATAACATCATCCAGGCATTTATTTTCGGCCATGGCTGTTGTGCTATAATCCGAATTATCATCAATCCGGAATGACTCATCTATCGGTTTAGAGTTACTTGTACATTGATTACTGGGATATACATCATTTATATCTTTTCTGCTCTCTTTTTTAGTATCCGATTTTTTTGTTTTCATCACTTACTATTTTAAATTTAATCCAACAATTTCAATTATAACATTTCCGGCAACAAATTGTTTTATTTAAAAAGGGAAAAAATATATCTATGGTTAATCGACTATTTTATAGTAGAGCGAATTATTATCCGACTTAGAGACCAAGAAAAAGGTTATCTTTGCCGAATCTGTTTTCATCTATCAGAAAATTTACAACTATCTATTAACAAGAAATTTCATATTAAAGAAAGAATTAATCATATGAGCAAAAGAGGATGAAATATGCTATATGATTTATTATATACACATCATGCATTAATACTCCGTATTATATAAATCCGTTAATTTCTAAAATTAATTATTCTGGATACAAATAGCTTTTCATAGCTATCTTACAAACACTTTTTCTAACAATAAATAGAGAAATAACAACGTTTTATTCGATTAAGAGGAAAATATGGACAAGGATAAAATAATTCTCAAAGGAATACAAGTCAATAATTTAAAAAATATAGATATCGAGATCCCGAGGGATCAAATAGTTGTAGTAACAGGATTATCGGGAAGCGGGAAGTCTTCCTTGGTATTTGACACAATTTATGCGGAAGGCCAACGGCGTTATATCGAAAGCCTGAACGCTTATGCCCGGCAATTTCTGGGCAAAATCCGTAAACCGACAATCGAAATGGTTCAAGGGATTCCACCGGCAATTGCCATCGAACAAAAGATAGGATCGCGGAATCCACGTTCTACATTAGGCACTTCTACAGAAATATACGAATATATAAAGTTATTATATGCCCGTTTGGGGAAGACATACTCCCCTGTCTCCGGCAAAGAAGTAAAACGAGACAGCGTAAGTGATGTTTTTGATTTCATTTTTAACCTGGATAAAGAATCCAAGATTGTCATACTCTCCCCTTTTTCCGAAACAGAAGACCGGACGATACAACAACGTTTGGAAATATTTTTACATCAGGGATTCAGTAGATTGTACTACAATGATGAAATCATTTCCATTTCGGATTGTTTACAGCAAAAATTCTCCGGAAAAGAAACACTCTATTTACTAATCGACAGATGTACATTAGAAGATAGTGAAGAGAATAAAACCCGAATTAACGATTCTATCGAAACAGCATATTTTGAAGGGGACGGATATTGTATCGTAGTCGAATACAATCAAAACGGAAAGATTAATAAGTATAACTTCTCCAACCGGTTCGAAGCCGATGGCATCACATTCCGGAAACCCAGTGTAAACATGTTTACTTTCACCAATTCTTATGGTGCCTGTCCTGTATGCAATGGCATTGGAGAAGCAATCGGTATAGATCCCGATTTAGTCATTCCCGATAAGTCGCGGTCGGTATACGATGACGCTATCTCTCCCTGGAAAGGGGAAAAGATGAGTGAATTCAAACATGAGTTACTAAAGAATGCTTATAAGTTTGATTTCCCTATCTATAAACCTATCAGTGAACTATCAAAAAAAGAATATGATTTATTATGGTCCGGCAACAAATACTTTACCGGTATAAACAAATTCGTTAAATGGTTGGAAGAGAATATGTATAAAATCCAATATAGAGTTCTCTTATCCAGATATAAAGGAAAAACAACCTGCCCTGAATGCAGGGGATCCCGCTTAGGGAAAGATACCGATTATGTTAAAATCGCAGGCATGTCGATAACAGATGTTGCCTCTCTTCCGATAGAAGAATCTTTATTATTTTTCAACTCGTTAAAATTCAAAAATAAAGGGGAAACTACCGTTGCTTCATTCTTATTACAGGAGATAACCACACGGATTCAATTCTTATGTGACCTCGGTTTATCCTATCTTACTTTAAACCGGCCGTC
The DNA here is from genome assembly GCA_031553535.1 of Bacteroidales bacterium. Taxonomy (GTDB): domain Bacteria; phylum Bacteroidota; class Bacteroidia; order Bacteroidales; family WCHB1-69; genus JAIROC01. Next base: position 28,720 of record JAVBLM010000010.1, read on the forward strand.
TTCCACGCTTTCCGGAGGGGAATACCAACGTGTAAACCTGGCCACTTCGCTGGGGAGTAGCCTTGTAGGCTCATTGTATATTTTAGATGAACCCAGCATAGGACTGCATAGCCTCGACACGCAACGGCTAACCTCTTTATTAAAGCATCTGCGTGATATCGGAAATACGGTATTGGTTGTAGAACACGACGAAGATATTATACGTGAAGCCGATTACGTGATTGATGTTGGGCCTTACGCCGGTCAACATGGGGGAAAGATTGTTTTTCAAGGCACATTCGACCAATTGAAGAAAGATAAAAACAGCATTACCGCTGACTACATGAATGGCACAAAGAAAATAGAAATGCCGAAAGAACGGCGAAAGTTCAAGCATTCTATCTGTATTAAAAATGCAAGCTTACATAATCTAAAACAAGTAGACGCGACGTTCCCGTTGGGTGTTTTCACGGCCGTCACCGGTGTTTCCGGAAGTGGAAAGTCATCCTTGATAAAAGGAGTATTATACCCCGAATTAAAACATTTACTGGAAGATGTTTTCCTGGCAAGGAGTAATAATTCGAGAATATCAGGAGATACCAAATGGGTCAAAAGTGTGGAATTTGTCGATCAGAATCCTATCGGCCGTTCCTCAAGATCGAATCCCGCTACCTACATCGGGGCATTTGATTTTATTCGTCAACTCTATGCCGAACAACCGTTAGCAAAAACAAGAGGATATAAGCCCGGTTTCTTTTCCTTAAACGTAGAAGGAGGACGATGTGAGGTATGTCAGGGAGAAGGCAAAATAAAGATCGGCATGCAGTTCATGTCGGATGTTGAGATCATTTGTGATGAATGCAAGGGGGAACGCTATAAGGAAGAAGTGTTTGACATAAAGATCAAAGAGAAAACAATTGCCGATATTTTAAGCTTATCTGTCGATGAGGCTATCGGTTTTTTCTCATCCGAATCCACAGGTCGTCTTTCAAAACATATCGTTACAACCATACAACCCTTACAAGACGTTGGGCTGGGTTATTTGCAACTCGGACAATCTTCTTCCTCCCTTTCAGGAGGAGAAGCACAGCGTATTAAACTAGCTTCCTTCTTAGGAAAAGCATCCGATACAAAAAGTACTATGTTTATTTTTGATGAGCCCACTACAGGACTTCATTATTATGACATACAAAAGCTTTATAAAACATTCGAACTTCTTGTAGAACAAGGACACACCGTAATTGTTATCGAACATAACCTGGAATTGATCAAATGTGCCGATTGGATAATAGATATCGGTCCGGGTAGTGGAAACAAGGGAGGTGAAATTGTTTTTGCGGGAACTCCTGAGGGATTAATCAAGTGCCCGGATTCTGTTACCGGAAAGTTTCTGAAAGAAAAATTGAAATAGTTAATTACAGAAGTTACGCAAGTTACAAGAAGTTATAGAAATAGTGATTAGTGGTTAATTTCTGTATTTTATCACTTTTATCTACTTTATCGATTTTATGCTTGTTGCTTGTTGCATTTTAATTCATTGATTTCCTATTTATTAAAAACCATTATTTATCTCCAGGCAACAAAAATGATTACTTTGGCGTCTAATAGGTAAATACGATCTATATTTTTAAATTTACTAGTACTTGTATTTATAAAGAACGAAAAACTATAAGTTAAAAACTACATCTCAGATAGAATATACTTAATTCAGTTCAGTCCAATTCTCAATTATGTATTATTTAGCAGAGGCTGCCGAAAAAGCAAAGGCAGCCTCATTTCTTTCGTGGATTAGTAAGCAATACCGATAGAGATAAAGCGAATAAAATCAACAACCTCAACGAAACGAATATTTACATGCTTGTCCGAAAGATTCCCAACTTTGGGTAAGATTCATGTAGAGTTATTGTTAATTTTTTATTATATTTGTACTTTATTTAAAAATGATTACTGAAATGAAACGAAAAACTATCATATTGATTTCCCTCTTTGTATTATGTATTTATCCGATATGTTATGGAAATGCTAATACAAAAGAATACTGTAAAGAACTTTTAGGTCTGGCAAAAGAAGAATATCTTAATAAGAATTATACAAAATCATTGGAAATATTTACGAAAGCAAAGATCTTATCAAAAGATAATAATTGGAATGATTTACAAGCAAGCACATTAAATGGAATGGGTATTGTTTATTCCGAAATACTAGATTATGAAAAAGCAATAGACTGTTTTTTAGAATCTTATAAAATTGCCGTAAAAGAATCGGATCAACATAGCGAAATCTCTATTTTAAATAATATCTCTCATATATATATGGTTAATGGCGAAATAGAAAAAGCCAGAGAATATGTCCGCAAAGCATACAAAATAGCCAAACAACTGAAAGATACTGTGATGATGGGAAGATACGCTTCAAATCTGATTAAAATTGCAAATGAGATGAATGATTTTAGTCAGGCGGAGGAATATGCAGATATTGCTATCGAATTAACAAGTCAGATACATGATACCTTAACATTACTTTCTGCAAAATTAAGTAAAGCTGATTATTTATACCGGAAAAAAGAATACGATGCGGCAGAGCAATTGGCAATAAAAACCCTGGATCAATTTGGCGACTTTAAGGATAATGATTTACTGGCAAATGTATTCTTATTACTTTCCCAGATCTGTCAACAAAAAGGAAATCTGCAAAAAGCGATTGAGTATGCAAATAACTCTTTGAGTAAATGTCCAAAATTACCTATAAGAATGGACATATATAGTCAATTGTCTGATTTGCATTCTGAGAATAATTCTCCCTTTTTGGCTCTACAATATAAAGATTCTTTATTATTCGCAAAAGATTCTCTGGCAAAAATAAATGATAAGAGCCAGATCATGAATCGTCAAATACAGTTCGATTTGATTAATTCCGAAAAAAAGCTGGAAGAAAATAAGATAAAACAAAAAGCGGAACGTACCATTTTTATATTCCTGATTGTTTTTATTTTTATTCTTTCCTTAATACTAATATGGGTATTCCGTATTCAATCAATAAAAAACAAACAGCGTAAAATAATCACCGAACTCAAACTGAAAGAAGAAAAGAATGAAAAACTATTACTTACACAACAACTCAACGAAGAGAAAATATTAGCATTATTGGAACAAGCACGTCTAAACAATGAAATAGATACAAAAAACAGGCAACTTATCAGCAAAGCATTATCCCAGTCAAATCGAAATGAACTTATTAAAGACATTATTAAAACACTTTCAAAGATCACTCCTGAAAATGTTGATTCGGTATTGCGAATAGTGGTTGGGCAATTGAAAACCCAATTAAAAGAATCTGCAAAAGATGAAGGATTGTTTGTTTATTTCGAACAGGTAAATCCTGTCTTTTTATCGGCTTTGAAAAAACAACAGCCCAACCTGTCTGCAAATGATGTCCGGTTACTTTCTTTTTTCTATCTAAATTTGAACACAAAAGAGATCGCTACCTTGTTAAATATATTGCCGGATTCCTTGAAAAAGAAAAAACAACGCCTTGCAAGTAAACTGGGTGTAGAAACAGGGGATTTGTATAAATATTTAGCAAACTTATCGTAATTCTTCAATAATCAAAGACAATTAAAACTTTATTTATTTTATATTTTCAGTTCAAGAATAATTTCCGGTTAAAATGTCCTCTATTCTTCTCCCTTTTGTCCTCTTTTTGTCCCCTACCCTTATTTTAAGATATTCACTTAATTGATTTATTTTTGTTCTATAATTTTAAACAAAAGTGTACAATGAAAAAGTATTTGTTTTTTTGCCTGGGAGTTTTACTCTCTCTACAGAACAGTTATTCTCAAATCGTATTATTTGCCAATGAAAATTTTGATGGAAATACGATTAGTTTATTCCCCTCTTCTACTTCCTCTTGGAAAATAGACGCTAATTATTATACGAGCAGTCCGAATTCATATTTAGGTGTGATACCTAATATGGTTGGAGACTCCATTATTTTATCTACACCTCCTTATGATTTCTATAAAGACGGTTATTCTGAGGTTTATCTTCAGTTTAAACATATTTGTAAGATATCACCTCAGGATATTCTGCGTATAGAATATAAAATAGGAGGATCGATATGGCAACCGATACCGGCTGATGCTTATACCGGTATGTCGTCGAAATATATTACTTCAGGGGGCTTCAATGCGAACAGTTACCCTGAATGGATCCCAAACGACAGTCTTGTCCGTCCCGATAATGATTCATGGTGGAGAGCAGAATCTTTCGACATGAGTTATTACGTTGGAAAAGAGTCTTCCGTAGAATTCCGGTTTATTCTTAAACATGGTAAAGCCGAAGGAACTCAAATATCGTATGGATGGTTGTTGGATGATTTTGAGATAATCGCATCTACCTATAAGGTAAAAGCTCCCATTGTTGAGTTTATTGCCCCATTGGTAAAAGACACAGTGCATAGTGCCGGCCCATGGAACATTAATGCCAAAGTAAAAACACAAACACTTGCCCGCATTGAAACGCCCCGGTTGGTTTATTCTGCAACCAATAATGGAGGACATATTAAAACGGATTCCGTATTAATGATCAATGTATCGGGAGATTCGTTATGGCAAGGGACAATCCCTCAATTTGAGACAGGGACAAAAGTTCATTATTCAATTAGAGGTAAGGATACAACCGGTAATTATGCAGACATATCTGACGAATATTATATAGAAAAGAAAACAGAAAGTATTATAGAATTCGGTAAACAGTTTTACTTTTCAGCTGTAGATACCATGGCGAACAACAATAATAACAATTCGGTATTTAATGTTTTATCACCGAGCAGTTGGTCACGTACATTGTATCTGAACTCCGAACTGGTAGGAGACATTTCTCCAACAGAGGAAACCTTTATTACAAAAATAGCATGGTATTCTTCGTCACTAACAAATTATACAAAAACCGATATCTCCGTGTTCCTGGAAGCAACAACTAATACAACTACACCTACACAATACATTGATCCCAGAACCAATACCTCCAGTCTGGTATATAAAGGGAGCATGACTACTAAGGAAGGATGGAATGAATTAACGTTAACAAAACCATTTTCCTTGCCTGCAGGAAGTAATTTATTAGTATATGTAGAAGACCAATCGGGAACTCAATTATCAGGAACTACCTTTTATTGGAAAGTACAAAATACGGGAACAGCAGTAAACAGATGTGTGTATTCTACAACAACTACTTATGCTTATACTGCGAGAAATGCTATTATGCGTTGCACTGTAGGAGATAAGATAAATTTTGATACAAATTCTGTTGCTTTGGTTTCTATTGACAATCCTACTCCTGCCGCTATACTGGCAGGACAGCTAAATCCTATTGTAGTTACCATTCAAAATAAAGGAGACAAGAATTTGGATTCCGCCACTATTTATTGGACCGTAAACGGAGGAAATGTCAATCAACATGTGTGGAAAGGAAATCTATCCTGGGATATATTATCCCAAGATACAATCGGGTATTTTACTCCTCAGGTAGATGGGTTTGATTCTTTGGTTGTCTGGGTTTCCATGCCCAATGGAAAGGCAGATTCCGTTACATACGACGATACACTGAGCCTTGTTGTTTATGGATGTACTCAGCCGTTGGAAGGCAACTATGCGGTTGGCAAGGAAGGGCATTTCCCTTCAATAGATGCTGCTTTGTACGCCATAAACAATTGTGGTGTTAACGGCAATGTTGTATTGGAAATGATTACCGGTGAATACCCGAACCGGACATTCTCTGACTTCGGATCGGTAATGGGGGCTTATACATTAACGATAACATCCAAGGCGGGTCATAAAGATAGCGTAGTGTTTAAATCCGCATCTTCCAAACCGGGAATTGTATTGGAAAATGTAAGAAACCTCTCATTTGAGGCCATTACAGTTGATGCAAGGAATGGGAAACACGGTATTCAGTTCCTGAATGGCTGTACCAATATTGTTGTTAACAATTGTAATATATTGATAGATTCCGTTTCTACCTCGTATTCCTCAGCAGATGTACAATACGGAGCAATATACAAAGGCGATGCTGTATACAAAATGGACAGTATCCGTATTACGAACAATCTATTGGAAGGTGGTTACTCCGGTATCTATCTCAATGGCAACAGCTCGAATTATATCTATAATATTGATATAAGCAACAATATTATTTCTTCCCAATATAGATATGGAATAGTAACATTTTATACAGATGATATAAATATTAATTCGAATGAGGTGCTAAGCAGAAGTAACAACATCGGTACTACGTGGGATGCCATACATGTAGAATATAATATCGGAAATATTGTAGGAAATAAAATACGTCAACGAAATGAATTAATATCTACCCCTATGGGAATTGTATTAAGATATTATAACAATACGACAATATCCCAACCTATGGGATTGGTTGCTAATAACGAAATTATCATCGGTACAACAGGTACTACTGCTACTTATAGGGGAATATCTACCGAATCTTCCAATGCCCGGTTCCTTCATAATTCTATTTATGTAGCAGGAAACGGTAATGGAAGAGGAATCGAAGTGGCAGACAATGCTGTAGATGTGGAAATACAAAACAACAATATTGTTGCAACGGCACAGAATGCACATCCTGTATATCTTTCAGGGATAAATTATTTATCACGCCGGAACATCAACTCCAATAATTATTCTGCTCCTCAATATATAGGATATATATACGGGGGCCCTAATTCCGGAAACATTCAAAACATGAATGATTGGAAACAGATCATAGGAACGGATATCCTGTCGGTAAATATTTCCCCTGCTTTTGTTGATCCTACGGAAAACTTAAAACTGACACACTATACAGGCTTAACATGTGATGTTGTTTCGCCGGTATATGATGATATAGAAAAGAATGTCCGTGCAGGAGGTATTACAACAATGGGTTGTTATGAAGCAATTCTATCTTATACGGGAAATGCCACGTTAACAAAGATTATCGGACTCCGGGACGGACATATTGTAGGAGCAACAGACTCTATCAAAGTAGTGGTCATTAATACGGGAACAGCCCCAATAACACAGCTTGACCTGGCATGGTCGTTTAACGGGGTATCCAAAACATTTACGAAGCATGTTTCCTTGCCAAGCGGTGGAATAGATACCCTCACGCTGGATGAAATCACATATCCTGTAGCACCTACTACTATGATGGTTTGGATTGAACGCTTAAATGACGGAGGATTGAATGATGAATTCCATGGCGATGATACCGTAAAAACATCGATCTTCCTTTGTCCTTCGGGTTTGCAGGGAAGGTATACCGTTGGGGAAGGAGAAGATTTTCCCGACTTGAATGAGGCGTTAAGACTGTTGAATGCCTGTGGCGCTTCCGACAACGTACGTCTGGAATTAACAAGTGGAATATACAACAGGAACTGGACAATCTCCAATTTTGGAACTGTTATGTCGCCTTATATGCTTACGATAACATCCAAAGCAGGCCACAGGGATAGCGTAGTTTTTAAACCCGGTTTAGGAACAGGCCTCACATTGTACGATGTGCAAAACATTGCCATAGATGGGATTACCATTGACGCAAGAGCAGGAACCCATGGTGTTCAATTAGTAAGCGCCTGTACCAATATTGTAATTAACAACTGTGCTATTTTAGTAAATGCGACGAATACCTCCTCAAATTATCCTATTGCCAAATCAACAGAATCCTATACATTAAACAATCTGATTGTCACAAACAATTTACTCGATGGGGGATCCAGTGGGGTTTACCTGGTTGGCAATAGTACAAACTATACCCAAAATGTTACTATTGACAGTAATATTATTTCAAATCAATATTCTTATGGTATACATGCAACCTATACCGATTCTTTAAGCATATCCAACAATACAATCCTTAGCAGAAATAGTAATACCAGTAGCAATTGGAGGGGAATAAATATAAGTTATTCCAACGGTAGTATTACCAACAATAAGGTACACCAGGAAAGCGCAGCGATAACTTCTCCTTATGGCATTTACTTGAACTACTACAATGCTGCATCCATGTCGTCCGGGTTGGTGGCCAATAATGAAATTATTCTCACAACAACAGGTAATTACAGTGGAATATACACATCCTATTCCAATGCTCAGATCCTTCATAATTCTATTTATATGGGAGGTATCGGAGCAGCGAGAGGAATGGAGGTATTTAACAATGCTGTTGATCTCAAAATCAGGAACAACATCATTGTAATGGAATCATCGACGGCACATCCTGTCTATTTTGCAGGAATAAATAATTTAAGAAGTTTGGATATTAACACTAACAATTATTATGCCCCTCAATATATCGGATATATAGGAGGAATCCCTACTGTTAACATTTCCAGTTGGTCGACATGGAGACAATCTCTACCGACAGATATAGAGTCGATAAGTGTTTTCCCTGACTTTGTTGACAACACGGTCAATTTAAAGTTGTTTGATTATAAAGATGTGTTATGTGATATTGTATCCCCCGTTAATAATGATATAGAAATGAATCCCCGGTCAGGATACACTACAATGGGATGTTATGAGGGAATCCCTTCTGCCAATGGTAATGCCATATTAACTAAAATCATCGGGCTGGAAGACGGGCATGTTACAGGACAAAGCGATTCTATCAAAGTTGTACTGATAAATCTGGGATCGACACCCATAACGGAAGTTAATTTAGGTTGGTCGTTCAACGGAACCGGACAAGCACCGGTTATAAAATCCGTTCATCTTCAGAAAGGGGAAAGAGATACAATTGTACTTAATAGAATCACATACCCATCCACACCTTTCATCACAACGGTATGGATCAATAATCTGAATTCAGGAACATTAACCTATCCACTATCAATGAATGATACGATAAGCGTACTTACTTTTGTATGTCCTTCGGGCTTAGGGGGGAAATACACAGTAGGAAACGGAGGGGACTTTAAGAACCTAACCCAGGCACTTGACGTAATTAATACTTGTGGAGTATCCGACGATATCCAGCTTCAGCTACTGAGCGGAATATATGCCCGGAACTGGACAATATATGATTTTGGAGCAGTAATGGGACAGTATATGCTAACGATAACCTCCAAAGCGGAACATAGGGATAGTGTAATCCTCAAAAGTACCGGAACAGGGATTACCTTGAAGAATGTGCGGAATCTCATCTTTGATGCTATCACAATCAATGCGATTAAAGGTACGCACGGAATAGAACTTATAGATACCTGTACCAATATTATAATCCGCAATTGTACTATCCTTACCGATTCTGCAATTGCTAATCAACATAACTCCATATACAAAGGGGTAGCTACGCATAAACTCGACGGCCTTCAGATATACAACAATCATCTGTCGGGAGGGCATTATGGAATTTACTTGTACGGAAATAATACAAATTACAACAGGAATATTACCATCGACAGCAACCTGCTTACAAATCAATATTATTATGCAATATATCCTGTCTATACGGAATGTACAAGCATATCCGGTAACACAATATTAAGCAGAGTAGACAATGCCGGAAGTACCTGGCGGGGAATAAGCATGGAATATTCCACCGGCGTTATTATGAATAACAAGATACGCCAACGGAGCCAGATAATAAACTACCCTGCGGGGATACATTTAAACAGGTATCATAATGATGGAAGCATGGGTTTGGTTGCCAATAACGAAATAATTGTTAGCACAACCACAACGCAATATGGACTATATACATGGTATTCAAATGCAAAGATCCTTCATAACTCTATTTATGTAGGCGGCAGCGGTGCGGCCAAAGGGATGGTTGTTGATAATACTGAGAATTACCTGGAAATTAAAAACAATATCATAGCAATGGAGTCGGCGGATGCGCATCCTATGTATCTCTACGGAAAGACCCATATGTCGAAATGGGATATTAACTCCAATAACTATTATGCTCCCCAGTATATCGGGAGTGTTGCCTATGCCAATATCTCTGATTGGGATGCATGGAAACAGAATATCCCTACCGATACCATGTCTGTAAAGGTATCCCCCGCTTTTATCGATGAAACGGTCAGTTTGAAACTATCGGATTATACCGATTTAAGTTGCACTGCATTCCCCTACATCTATAAAGATATCGATAATCAAGTCCGGACGAGCGGAATAACTACGATGGGTTGCTATGAAGCTATTCCAACTTACAACGGAAATGTTATGCTGACAGAAATTACCGGTTTGAGAGAAGGTACCGTAATCGGACAAACCGACTCTGTTAAAGTTATCGTAATCAATACCGGGGAAACCAAAGTCACGGAAATCAAGCTGGATTGGATATTTGATGGAAATACACAAATATCTGTTACAAGACAGGTATCGATTCCAAAAGGAGGAGTGGATACGATTGCTTTAGACAGGATCACTTATCCTTCTTCGCCTTTTACCATATCTATCTGGCTTAACAGCTTAAATGGAGGAATATTAACCGATCAATTCGCAGGAGATGATACGGCAAGTATTTCCTTATATATGTGTTCTCCTTTACAAGGAGGATATACGGTTGGTGAAGGTGAGTATTTCGAAGATTTGAATGAAGCATTCAGGGTTCTCCATCTTTGTGGGGTAGCAGATAATGTAGATTTCCGGTTGAAAAGCGGAACATATACCCAGAACTGGGAATTCTCCGATTTCGGAAATGTCATGGTTAACTACATCTTGACTATAACATCAAAAGCAAACCACAGGGACAGTGTGATCTTCAAGCCTGCTTCCGGGGTAGGTGTTAAGTTACAAAATATACATAACATAGGTTTTAGTGCTATCACCATTGATGCAAGGACAGGAACGAATGCAATACAGCTTCTGGATGGATGTACGAATATTATCATCAACAATTGTAATCTTTTTACGAACCCGACATCTTCCTTCTCTTTCCAAGGAGTTATTCATCAAGGAACAGCAGGTCATTATGTAGATAGTATTTTTATTACCAATAATACAATAGACGGAGGTTCGTATGGCGTATATTTCTACGGAAACAGCAGTAATTATATCAAAAATATTATTGTCTACAATAATATTATTTCCAATCAGCATCAGTATGCCATATATCCCAGGTATGTTGACGGTCTTGTTATTTCTTCCAATTCGATACTAAGTAGAGAACTTTCTACAGCTGCAGGTGCAACCTGGCAGGGAGTAAATTTGGAAAACAGTAATGGACAAATTGTTAATAATAGAATACGCCAACGAAATATAGGAGTCATATCTTCTCCTGTAGGTATTGGATTATCAAACTTTAACAATAACACATCCATGATGGGGTTAATTGCCAATAATGAGATTATCATCTATCCGACATCTGGACAAAGTGCATTATCTTCCAACAATTCCAATGTTCGTATTATACATAATTCCATTTATGTAGGGGGAACATCCAATCCAAGAGGAATACTGATTTTCAATACTCCCAATGATGTGGAAGTGAAAAACAATCTTATTACAATGAGTTCAGCCGCAGCACATCCGATATATCTTGTAGGAACGGATCATGTATCGCGATGGGATATCAACTCCAATAATTACTATGCTCCCCAATATGTCGGGTACATAACAAATACGAATATCCCCGACCTGAAGACATGGAGGGAAACAGTAAAAACAGATGTACTATCCGGCGATATGCTTCCTGACTTCATAGATACTACTATAGATTTAAAACTATCCGACTACAAATCGTTCAGGTGTATTCTTATTCCGGATATAGATACGGATATAGAAGGGACTACCCGGCTACCTATCACTGCTATGGGAGCATATACATCAAATAGCCTCGATGCTTCGGATACGTTGAATATTCTTCTCAACATCTATAATTGGCAACGCGAGGTAGTGAACAATATGGATCAATCCGTACAGGCAACGGTAACAAATAAAAGTTTTGTCGCTATACAGAATATTACCTTCGGATGGACATTGAATGGAATCCCTCAAACTCCTTATACGTGGAATGCTGCTACCGCTATGGAAATCGGAGAAGAAACCAATGTAACGATTGATTTCTTTACTGTTAACCAGGATACAAACAAAGTGGAAATATGGATAGATTCCCTTAATAATACCTATTATCATAATAGTGATACGGTTGCGGGCACTTGCTACGTAGTTCCTTTGGCAGAATTTATAGCTCCCTTTGTTGCAGATACCATTACCAGGCTCTCATTTAATGTTTATACCAAAATAATAGAAGGCTCCGGGGCAACAATTACGGCTCCTGAAATGACAATTGAAACTATTATGCCAGATGCAGTCTATAAAGATACCGTATCTTTGTCTTACGAAAACGGAGCATGGGTGGCTTCTATTCCTAAACAATATTATGGGGCTAACGTCATTTATACATTAAGCCTGACCGATACGGTAAGAAATACGATTACCTTACAGGATTCTACATACCTTAAATTCATCTCCGGTGGAGAAAAATACGCTGATTACAACCTCACTGTTTTATCCATAGAGAAACTAGTCCCAGACAATAAATTATGTACCCCCGATTATGCTTCTGTAAAAGTTACGGTAGAAAACACAGGCGGACATGATTACGATTTCTCAACAGATCCTGTCAGCCTGGAAGTGGAAGTAACCAACCCGATTCCATTCTATAAGGATACCATCCTGACAACAGGAAGTTTGGCTTCCGGAGCGAAAATGATAATAGAAGTGACGGATATGTTACCTATTATTATTGCAGGGCAATACGATGTGAAGACGTGGGTGAACAGTCCGTTGGATGATATAATGTATGATGACACCGTATTGATGTATTATGTATCAGGAAAATTCGGTTTACCTATCGATGAAGACTTCTCGAATGGTATACCTATTGAATTTGAGGTAAAGACCAATAATCCACTACATAAATGGGATACAATATCCCAGGGAATAGGAACAGATACGGCTGTCCGTCCGCAATTCGGAACAAAAGTACTGGCATTCTCCGGAACACAGGGTACAATGTCTACTTTATCCACCCAGCAGCTGGATTTGAGCCGTACTGTTCAACCTACGCTGTCGTTCTGGTATTTCCATGATACCATTCCCTGTAACGACTATACTGATGTACGTATTACCGTAGATGGAGGAGATAGCTATACGACCTTGTTTGAACTCACCAAATACGACGCTGTGTATGGCTGGAGGGAATATAGTAAAGACTTGCCTTCGTTTGCCATCAACCAGTGTGTGGTTTTGATTTTCGAAGCCATGGAGAAATCGGAAAGCGAAGATGTTACCCAATATATCGACCATATTCTGATTACAGCTAAACAGGAAATAGTAATAACGGAGGTTCTTACTTCCGACTATTCTCTGTGTGACCTGGAGAACAAAGAATGGAAAGTAGTATTGAGCAACCAGACAGATCCGGCTTTGGATTATAGTATTACACCTATTGCTATTACCCTCGAACTCGTAGGAACATCCTACAGTTTTACCGAGATCCGGGATTCAGGCATTCTTCATGGATTTACTTCCGATACGATAACGTTGGCATCCGGCTTTGACCTTGCTCCGGGAGAATATATCGCCAAAGCATATATTTCATCCATTTGGGGAGATATATTTATGGATACGATCACTATTGATCCTAATTATACAATTCGCATTCATAACATAAGCAGTAGCGGAAGCCCGTCACAGGCTGAAATTGATTTGAGACAAGACGTAACCATAAAGAATACAGGAAACATACCGTTACCGCAACTCGACCTGGTGCTGACTGTGACGGCCGATGATATCTCCCCTGCCTATTATTTTACAACCACGGAATCCACAGATAATATATTACAACCGGGAGATTCAATCACCATTACCTTCAATACCCCCTATTCTACTCCATGGAGTGCAGAATACAGGGTGCATGCCCTTGCCTCTTTGCATTGCGATCCCGCACTGATAAGCAAAGAAGCTGCCATTTCCGAATATGTGGATATAGACAACCTTGCTCTTATCAACATTGATAAACCTGTTTTAGGGCAGATTGACGTTGTAGGAAGTAATATCAACATCGAAGTAACACTGGAAAATAAGAGTGATGTAACTTCTTACTCTAATGTAAGTATCCATGCCCGGATAGAAGACTCCAAAGGAAATGTCACAGCCAATGTATCCGGAACTGTCACTGAAGTGATCGGTACGTCAGACACTAAATCGTATACGTTCGGTTCTTCTTACCCTGTTCCTGAAGATTCGGTATATTATATTATCGTATTTATCGATAAACAACTGAAAGATAGCTATCAAAATGATGATACGATACGCACGAAACGGACTACGGATTATAAGGTAGGTATAGAATCTGTCGATCCGTCAAAAATCAGCATGAAGCAGAATATCCCTAATCCGGCCAATGACTATACATCCATTACCTACAGTATTCCTGCAAGCGGTGAAGTAATCTTTACCATCTCGTCAACAAATGGACAGGTATTATACAATAAATCCATAAAAGGTGAGTTAGGTATGCAGACAATAGACATTGACGTGTCTCATTTAGCTGCCGGAATCTATTTCTATTCGATGGAATTCAATGGACAAAGGATCACCAAGCGAATGAACATTAAACGATAAAATCTTTTTCATAATTCAAATTTTGGCTGCCTCCCCGGCAGCCTTTTTTTTGCCTACAGAAATACGAATTCCTCCTCGCAGTGATTAGGGAATAAATCCAAAGTGTAAGATTCAATAAAGTGTTTTGTTCTTCTTCTGCTACGAATGACATACTCTTTAAATCTTCAAAGGTTTGAAAACCTCAAAGGTTTAGAATGAAGTTATTCTATTGTAATAATGTGGATTGTTATACCTTAGTCAAACTGGAAAATTTGTGGACTGTCCACAAGGTAGCGGATATTTTATCCACTTGTATGGGATGGTTTCATACGATCACCTGCTATCGTGTTGTTTGATAGCTTGTGAGGGAGGTATTCACTCGTATGCTTATGAAACGTTCACAAGTTTAATCTTTCTATAAAAGAAAACATTTGCCCGGATAATGCTATTACATACGTATCAGTGAAACATTTCCGTCATGGTCGTTTTCAACAATGGATCAATTCCATGCAGCAAATACATCCTCAATTGATTTATCTATCGCTTTGCAATCTTTTTGAATAATCGCACATCCTAATGCTACTATAGAGGCAGAAACATCAATCCCTTTTTGTATATTTTTGAGAGACTTTATATTTTTCCTGATATGGGTAGTAATCGTGTTAATCCGGGTTAAAGAATCATGAGCATTTTCCATTACCAATGTTGTAGACAGAGCATGAATATCTTCTCCTTTCTTTATTATCATATAGTGTAAGTTTCCAAGCTCTTGCTGTTCTTCTTCCGATAATGTATCCCGCTTATTGTAGATAAAATCACCGATTGCCCGGGATATTTCAAGGTAATTTTTAGCTAATTGTGTTGCTTGCTGAGGTGTAAGAGTCGTCATTTTATTCATTTTTTAAAGAGTTTATTAAGTTCCGAAATAATATCTTGTATATTACTTGAGTAAGCTGTCATAATACTTTTTAGTTCGTTCGTTGTCATCTTATCTCTGTCATCGTATAATTTTTGATGCCCGGAAGAAATATCTTCCAAAATCTTCACAAATACATTTATTTGATCCTGCTTCGAGTTGATATCAGACAATTGCTCATAGTAATCCGATACGATTTTCCTTTTCTCATTCTCGGAAAGATTCGGTTTACCGGCAATATCCCGGTAATATACATAGGTTCTTTCTTTCCTAAAATCCAATTCCCCGGAAAGGTTTTCTTGCAATATAAACTTGAATTTAGCAATCAGTACCTGCAATGGTTCATTTGCATCCTCGACATATTTCTTTATTTTATTCTTACGATATATATCGGTAGATGCCCTTAAAAGAATCTTCGAGATATTGGAATATGCTTCTACCTGTTCCTTTTCGATCTTTATATTCCCTAATGCATCATTTGTCAATGCTTTCTTTGCCGCATCGAAATTATAACTTGTCAGTTCATTATTTGAAAGATTTGTCAATCCTTCCAAATATCCTTTTATTGCTGTATAAAGTAATAATGTAACACTATCTGCTTTTATATACATATCACACTCACAAAGGACTTCCCTCTCAATATCCAACTTTTTGCTAAACTCAAACCGGCATCTATCCATACAATGTCTCTTAAAGGAATAATCAATATCTTCAAATTTATTGATCCCATTGTATGACATGGAAGAAAAGTTGTTGACTGACTTCAAATTCACACAACCATTCAACCCTATAATAAAAATCAATAATAAACCGATTGGAAACGTCTTTTTTAGCATTTGTTTAGCTTTTATCTTATTAATTCAAAAAAGCCTTTAACGGCAAGATTTACGCAACAAAAATAAACTAAATTTTAATCAAATGCAATTTTCCGGAAAATAAAAATATTCCGGCATAACGACACATGATAAAGCAAACATTTTCAAGAAACTGATTCAACATCTTTGCATTCGGCAATTCATTCTTATCGTTTATATCAGTAAATAAATACGCTTGTTCTTTTCAACGAACAGGATAAATTTTAGTATCTTTGTCATAATAAACAAAAGGTCTTTTACATAAGTAAATAAACATCCTGCTTTGCTTTAATGATACTATTTAATTATTTATACAAGATATGTCCGACAACAAAAACAATGTCATCCAACATAAGCAAGTCTATTCTTCAGCACGATTAGTTCGCGACAAACATACCAAAGCCCTTTCCATAGAAATCGATCATCCTTGTGATTGGAAGCTATTCATATACAATCCTGAAAAAAGCCGTTCCAAGGAAGAGGCGATTATAACGGGTAAGGAAGCAGGATCGTTCTTAATACCTGTTACGGTAGATAGCGCTATACAATTCCTTCTCGTGACGGAGCAGGGAAATACAATTCTATCCGAAACCCGTTTACCTATGGAAGGAGGATATAATTTCCGTGACCTGGGCGGAATAGCCACCTTAAATGGACAAACTATTCAATGGGGAAAATTGATTCGTGCCGATGAACTGAATAATCTTTCTTCATGGGATTTGAATTATCTATCTACCCTGCCATTAAAAACACTGGTCGATTTCCGCTCTGCCGATGAAATGAAAAATAATCCTAACAAGATTCCACAAAGTATCGAGCATGTTTTTCCCCTAAGTATACCACAGGGAAGCCTGCCTGTGAAAGATGCTGCAGACTTGTTAGATAACAAGGTCACATCGGATGATATAGAACAATTTATGATACGGATGTATCTTTCCTTTGTAAATGATGCCGGTTGCCAGGCGATTTACCGTGATTTTTTCACGATTGTACAACAACCCGCTCATGCTCCCCTCCTCTTTCACTGTGCTGCGGGAAAAGACCGGACCGGCTTCGCCACGGCAATGATATTATCTGCCCTGGGAGTGAATGAAACAGATATTATCACAAATTATCTGGAAACAAATAATTATCTGGGGGATAAATACAAACCAATTGTGGAACGCTTTCCCCAATTGGATGTCCTTTTTACTGCCAAGGAAAATTATATTGAAACAGCGATCAATGAAATTAAGGCGTCCTATAGTTCAATCGAAAAATATCTCCAGGAAATATTAAATGTAGACTTAAGTAAAATAAAACAACTGTATTTGGAATAAGTCATAATTCAAGACTCAATATTAACTTCGTTGAGCTAGCAAGCTCGGTTCAAAGTTTATAAATTAACAGTTCGAGAAATCTGCGAACCTTTAGCTTACCGAAAGCAATATCTATCGAATTTTAATATCAAAGTTGAAAAGTCGAGATAAAATGAGTAAAGATTATCTCACTTCGTTCAATGCACTCACATGCTTCATGTTCGAATGGTTAGTTATGCCGAACCCTCGGGTTTCGTTCCTCGCAATGATACTCTTAACTAACATATTACCGTCATGCTGAACTTGTTTCAGCATCCCCCTTTCTTTTGAGGGGATTATCTCACTGCGTTTCGATGCACTCACCTGTTTCACGTTCGGGTGTGGATCAAGTCCGCAATGACGTACTTCCACGACTGTGAGGAGAAACGACGAAACCCGAAGGCTTCGGCATAGCCAATCAACCGAGCCGAGCTCAATGGAGATATTCTCTTATTTTCAACTTTCGACAACTTCATGGTAAAAGTTACAAACAAATATAGAATCCCATTATATGGAGACAAAATACAGTAAAATAAAGTTCCCGGATATAATAAGAATATCGAATAAAGCAAGATAATCTATTTTTTTAGGGACTGTTTGATATACAGATTGCAAGAATACTGTTTTTTCCCTCCTTATCCATCCTTCTGTTTTCTTATTATCCTGAAAACTTTACCGGTTGCGCAGGAAAAAGAAAATATTTTACTATTTGGTATAGACGTTTGGGGAGAATCTGAAAAAAATTCACCATTTAGTTTGAATATTTCGCCAAGATACGAAAGTACTAAACCATTTAGTTTGGACATTTCGCCAAGATGCGAAAACACTAAACCGTTTAGTTTGAATATTTCGCTAAAAGGCGAAAACATTAAACCATTTAGTTTGAACATTTCGCTAAGATGCGAAAGAACTAAACCGTTTAGTTTGAACATTCCGCTAAGAAATGAAAGCACTAAACCATTTGGTTTGGACGTTTCTGGAAGACCGGAAAGCATAAAATAGATAAAAGCGATAAAATGCAGAAAACAACTAACAATTAATCACTATCTATTTTGTTCCAGGATTGTAACAACACCCGTTACCCCATTGACGGAAATCAGATCCCCATCTTTAATTACCTGGGTGGCATGAGCCACATTGGAGACCAAAGGCAATGCATACTCACGTGCTACAACGGCTCCATGAGATAATACCGAACCTACCTCGGTGATGAGGGCCTCGATTGTGCAGTAATAGGGCGACCAGCCAATGTCTGTAAAAGAAGCCACCATGATTTCTCCTTTTTGCAAGCTGTTTGCATCTTCTATCGATTTTACAATCCTGGCTTTGCCCTTCGCCATACCCCGGCTAATGGGAGTCCCCTGTAGTTGATGTCCGTCTGCAACATCTTTCTGTTCCACGACAATAGGAACAGGCCTGCCATAGTATACGTCTTTAAATACCAAGGTTTTTTGTTCTTCATATAGACGCTTACGCTGTAAAGCCTTTTTTACCAGTTTGGCATCACGGGTATACGCCAACTGTCCAATCTCCTGATGAGTTAAGAAGTAAATAAGAGTCGGATCGGAAAATACACCTTCTGCCACCATCATATCCGCCAAACGGTTGTATCCTATCTTGAGTTGATTAACAATACGGATTATAGACGATTTGGATGCCTCCCTGTTAACAACACCCGTACGGGATTGATTAATCAAATATTTAAAGATACGCAATTTCATGCCTGAATACTTCTTTTCAAACTCTGCATAAGGGTTATAGCCCTTTACATCCCGTTGGGGTTCTATTCCTTTGGAAGGCAATACGGCTGTAAGGTAATCCATAAATCCATCTTCATCCTCCCTCCATCCTTTTGATGACATTTCTGCTTCCAGAATAGCCCTGTGTCCATGTTTGGACATAAACTCCATATATGCCTCATGACTTTTACCTTGACCATTCTTCATATAATCCAACAAAAACACCCGTGATTTCTCTGGGGCATCAGGCAGCTCATTGCATAATTCACGGACAATCTTACGGAGAGATCGAAGAATATCAACGCTTTCAATTCCTTCAATGTTTTCCAAGGCTCCGGCAATCATTCCCTTTGCCTGATCTTCACTGGCTAAATCTTTCGTAAGCATAATGCTCAAAGCGCTACTCATGGCACCGGAATGAGCCGATGTAATATAATGACATAAAAAACACAGGTTGATTGTATTTTCTTTAATCACATGCCTGTCTATTTCATCATATTGCGCTTCTATCGTATCATAAAGAACAAACCGGAAATCAGCAGCCATTTTATGTAACTTTTTCCTGGCTTTGTTGCGGGAAAGCAAAAACCGGACATATTTAAATCCATTCCATGCGGCTTTGAACGTATTTACTTTTCTTTTTGTACCGGATTGAGGTTTTGCTTCGTCCTCCAATACTCTTCCGCAAAGGCTCAATTCGATAGACTGGCGATTGGTTCCCAAAACATATTGTTCCAAACGATATATGCTGGACAAATTCAAAAAAAGATGATTGCCTATGCTAAACCCAAAATGCCGGGGAGGTATTTCTTCCAGATTTTTGGATGCCCCTGCAATAACGCACATTTTACGTAATCCCCAATCAATGGCATAAACCGACGTGGATATTGTTAACGGTGTAACCGCACCCGGCATCATTTCACTGATATTGCATGTGGTCAACACCTGGTTGGTCATATCATATTGAGGATCGAACTCATGTATATCAACCTCCTCTAAAGAAGTAATCGGGCGAGCCTGAAGCCATAATAGTTCCCCGTTCTTATCAATTGCCCATTCGGTATCCAACGGAATATTAAAAAAATCAACGGCTCTTAATGAATCCTCACATATACGAAGCAATTCATCATTGTGTAACAAGGGATCTGCCCCCCTTGCCAAAGATTGCCTGCCTCCATTAACTATGTCATGCTTGTTCACCCGGTATTGTATAGCGGTATTCTGCCCAGAAACAAGGCTTTCCCCAAGCCCCTCCACGGCTTCTACCAACATGGTTTCCTTATCTCCGGTCGGGTCTACCGTAAAACATACTCCTGCTTTTTGGGCATTTACCATTTTCTGGACGACAATCGACATTTTATTACTTCGGGACTGATTGAAAAAATGAGCATAGCTTATTGCTTCATTACTCTCCAAAGAAGAAACACAGGCCATTACAGACTTTTTAAAATCTTCCGCCCCGGATACCTCCAAATAGGTGCGGTATTGTCCCGCATTCGAAAAATCGGCACCATCTTCATGATTGGCAGACGAACGAACAGCCACCGATCCCAAAGAGCTGTTCAGATAATATTCCGTCGCCTGGTTGAGATCGTCTTCGTTCTCTATTTCCGTAATAACAAAACCTTCCGCTATTCTAACGCCGGCTTGTGCTAACAGTGAAAGTCCTTTTGCTTTCCCGCCTACTCTGTCCAATTTATCATCAGGTATTGTTTCAAGTCTGTAAATTTCCATGTTTTAATAGCTTTTTATAATACAAATGTGTAAAAAGAAAACAAGATTTTATTTCACCCAACGTTGGGGATCCTTATTAAATCCGAACTCCATAATCCCTCTTCCTTTGACTCCATTGATAGTGATCTTACCGATTCCTTCATAAATGGTAAAATCTCCGTTGTCAAATGGAAAAGGTACTTCCACTTCTTTTTCGCATTCCATCGTGAGTTTACGCCCATCCATTAACGTAACATGACAGGTTACCTGATCAGGAACATGGCCAATAACAGGAAGATCATCCATAGATGTTGCATAATCCACGCAAGTATGTTTTCCATGGTCTTCCCAATATCCCGTTTGCAGATTCCTTACTGCCGGATAACGAACCATATTTACATTCATCACCTCTCCGGTTTCCAACATGGCAGTCAACCATATATGACGATCCATGTAATTCCATTCCCGTTTTCCAAAAGAACGGTCTCGCATACCCTTCAAATCAATATCTATTTCCTGCCCGTCCAAAATCAATGTCCCTTTTACGCTTCCGGACTGTTCATAATGTACCTGAAAGTTTTCCTGTAATTCACCCAGAAATTCTTTTGTCCACTTTTCCTGCGACAAAGCCCTTGCAAGAGGATGCGAATCCATGTGGCGGGAAAACTCAAAGATAGGAGCAGATGCGGTAAAAGTACCTTCAAACGTTGCCGTATGCTGGGTACCATGCGCATCCCCGACTTCTATTAACGGTCCTGAAAACTTAAACCTCCACAATTTACCTGTTTCCAAACACTCAACTTCCACCTTTGTATCCTGGTTGGCCAACATATCCCTGTTATAATAGGTTTTTGTATTACAATCATGGTATACAAACCATACTTCATCCCGGTCGCCTCTGTTGGCTAGCCTGAATAGCAGACTCTTTCCTTCCAGGTCATGCAATGAAAAATAATAACTATTATTAGGATGATTACTTTCTCCTTCCGGAATTTTGTAATGCTCCGCATACTCATAATCAAAGGGATTTTGTTTTTTGCGCTTCTCTACCTGGCTTTTGATAATAGCGTATTTAATCCGTTGTTTCAATGACATAATTTATTGTATTAGTTTATTATTATTTGAAGTTACACAAGTTACAGGAAATTATAATTCATAAAGGAATCCGGTTTTTATCCCACCCTCCGTTTAATTGTTTAAGGCTTATTTCTTAATAACTTTCCGTTTATTGCTGTTCTGTAAGTTCCTCCTTTGTGAGAACATTGCGTCCGTCTTCTTGTCGAAGCGCTTTTCGTATTTCATCAAATGAAATCTTTTCCAACAACATCCAGCAGGTAGCCGTTGCTATTTGGTCGGTATAATGGGAATCGGAACTCTGTATAAAAGTTTTGTTTTTCAAGTATTTGTTTTTTTGCAGGTAATCCGCTTTAGTGGCATGAATAGATAATTCTACAGCATCCACATTCAAATCCAGCGGGATAAATCCAAGTTGACTCGGAATGCTGAATTTCATACGGTCTATATGAGCAGGAATAAATAATCCATTCAAGGAATGTACTTTCTGTTCCACTTCCTCCAATGTTTTGTTGATAGCCGAAGGCAGGAATATAGGTTCCTGATAAACAATATCTCCTTTTTCATCAATTTGAACCTGGTAACCGAATTTTTCAATATCATTAGGAATATTGGGTAGATTATCCTGCAAGAATTGCTCAAATTCGTTTAACTCATCCTCTTTCTCAAAAAAAGCCAAACAGTGTGCCTCTTCCTTTGTGGTAACTTCCGCACCTGTAAGGACAAACACGCCTGCCTGTTCCCCATATTTCTTTGCCAGGGGGCCGTGTTTTGTTGTATTATGGTCGGAAATACCAATAATATCAAGCCCCCGTTCCTTTGCCAGACGAATAATCTCCAGTGGACTCATATCTAAATCACCACAAGGAGAAAGCACCGTGTGAGTGTGTAAATCCGCCTTATATAATTGCATTAACCTTTTATCAAGTTATAAATAATACCCGATATTTCAAATTCTTCAAGATCTGTTCCCAGGATAGGAATATTCTCTTCATTACTTTGCTGTAATGTATCATCATCCGGTTTTGCTCCCTTAACCAAGACAATAGCAGCTAATTCCTTTAGAGAAGCTATTGCCATAACATTTTTATGTGTTTGCAAAGTAATCCAAATGTGACCGGCGTCAGCATGTCCCATAACATCACTTAATAAATCACAGGTATATCCGCCCGTGATATCATTTCCTAGCCCATTTTCTCCTGAAAAAACTTTTAAGTTTGCTTTTTCTATTAACTCTTTTACTTTCATATTTATACTTTGTATTATCTTAAATATTTACTTCGTTATCCAATTCTTTTATCAAGCTTTTATCCAACTTACCAATTCCCCATGTTTCTTTCATCAGGTCAATCGCCTCGGAAATATCCAATTTATCGTTCTGTTCCAATATTTTCTGGATAAAGATACAACTTTTTATATCATATCCTTTCTGCACGATGTCCTCTGCAAAAGCCTGACAGGAAGGTGCACCACATATACCGCAATCCACCTGAGGTAGAATATTATTTATCTCATGAATCCGTTTCATTTTTTTCATTGCCTCTGCCATATTATCATCCAGCTTGATAATGGAACGAGGTTGAATTTTGCCATGCAGAAGAACATTCTCCTCAATGTATGGTGCATAATGATCGAATTCTTCCTGATCCTTAGCGGTATCATCCACGTCCGTAGCACGCCTGTTTGCCCGTTCGGTGGTTAGGAATTTATTCCCGGCACACAAAATTCCCCCGGCACAACTTTGGTAACAAGCCCTTAGTTCTAAAAAATCGATATCATTGATATCCTCATTTTCGAGCTTTTCAAGAAAGTCGATAACATTTTGTATTTCATCTATCGCTAATTTCTTATTTGTTGTAACCGCACGTATCTCTCCCTTGGTCAACGACCAACGAACGGAATCCCGGGTCATGAATTTGAAGCCGGTTGTTGTATTTTCCCCTTTTTCAAACCCTTTTTGTTTTATTTCCCTAAATACTTTGTTATAGAGATAATTCATATTGATAACACCGTTAATCAAACTACTATCTTCCACAACCGAACTCTTAATACCTGCTATTTTAGCAGCACAAGGCGTTACATAAAATATCCCTACATCTTCCAATGGTATATTTTCTTCTTCAAACCTCTTTTTGATATACAAGGATGTAACATCCATCGGCGGTTTTATCAGCATAATATTATCCACCAGTGTGGGGAAACGTACCTGGATTAAACGAACAATTGCCGGACAAAAAGAAGATATGACCGGCTTTTCCTCATGATTCTTTATATATTCATTATATGGATTTAACAGGAACTCCACCGAGTTCTCCGTTTCGAAAACATGTGTAAATCCTAAAGAGATCAGAGCGCTATATATCTGGTTGGAAGTTATCTTATCCGGAAACTGTGCGCTAAACACTGCCGGCATTAAAACAACCCTGTATTTATAGTTATAAATTTTCTCAAAATCATCCTGACGAACACTAATCGCGCTATAAGGACATATGCGATAACATTCGCCACAATCGATACAACGATCCGGATTTACAATTGCTTTTCCATGGACGACACGTATTGCTTCGGTAGGACATTTCATCATGCAATGGGAACATCCCATACATAATTCTTTCCTAAATTCCAGTGCGTGATAAAAAGTTTCTTTTGGTGTTTCCATGTTCAAGATATCTATTATTGTAATTTATTGTAAATCTCAACAGTAGTCCCTTTTCCGACTTCACTTGTAACGGTTAATCTATCCGAATTATTTTTCATATTAGGCAAGCCCATCCCCGCACCGAACCCCATTTCGCGTACCGAAACCGAAGCCGTAGAATAACCTACTTCCATGGCTTTATCAATATCGGGAATACCGGGACCTTCATCCACCAACCGTATTAATATAGCGTCTTCATCTACATCAATATATATTCTGCCTTTATATGCATGTGCAACAATATTTACTTCTGCTTCATACAAAGCAACAACAGTACGTTTAATTATAACAGGATCCACGTTGAGCTGCTTCAGTGTCTTTTTCACCGAACTGGATGCTGCTCCTGCACCCGTAAAGTCGCCTCCTTCTACTTCATATTCAAAATGCATATTATTTCTTTAGGTTAAAAAAGAGATTTAATTCCCGCATTATATAAAACCGCAGACGCCCTGAAAGCAGAATATTTAGATTCTATTATGGTGATATCATTTTCTTCTGCAATTTCTATCATATCGGCATTTGCTTTCTTCCCCCTGACTAAAACCACCAGATTCAACCCTGCCATTTCCACTGTCCGGATCGTCTGAACGTTTGCCAATCCTGTTAAGAGAACAATTCCGCCCTGATGATCTATTGTCAACACATCGCTCATCAAATCGGAAGCAAATGCATGTGTTATATTCATTTCATGGTTGGGTTTCCCGGTAACAATCTCTCCCTCAATCAGCTTTACTATTTCCTCTATACTCATTAATTTATTGTTGTAGATTTAAATATTATCATATTAAATTTATGCAAAAGTATAATTTTTATCCAATAAAACGATTGATTTTTAGTATTAGTATGAATTTAATCTTATGAATAGAAGTTAGACAAGATATCGAGAGATTGTTGTTAGTGGTTGATAATGCTCTTTCATCTCTCTAGAGCATTATCAACCACTAACAACGATCTCTATTTTTTTCCATTTATTCCCTTTGATGATAATATTATTAAAATTAATTTGATTGAATACCAATTTATTAAATAAAATATCACAGAAAATGCAATCTTAATGCAACAAATTCATTAAACAATCGTTTAGATTTAAACAACTGTTTAATTTCAAGAGAAAGAAAATGAAAACAACAAAAGAAACCGAAGTGAAAGACCGCATCTTGGATGTATCCAGAAAGCTTTTTGTAGAAAAAGGTTATACTGGAACAAGTATTCGCGATATTGCAACAGAAGCAGAGGTTAATGTGGCAATGGTTAATTATTATTTTAAGTCGAAACACGACTTGTTTGAAATGATCTTTGAAGAATCAGTAAATATTTTAATCAATAAAATATTTGGAATTATTCGTTCTGACCTTCCTTTTTATGATTTATTGAATACATGGGTAGATTCTTATTATGATATGTTGAGTAAAAACTCCCAACTTCCGATTTTTGTTTTAAATGAGATACATCAAAATCCCGGGCACCTGCTGGAATTTATCAACAGACGTAATCCTTCCATGCTTTTTGGAGTATTACAAAACCGGATTAACAAAGAAATTGAAAAAGGGACAATCAAAGAAATACCTGTTATGAATCTTTTACTGAGTATTCTATCCCTTAGTATTTTTCCTTTTGTATTAGGAGGAATACTAACACTGGTCACCGGAGAAAAATCGGAAGAATATTATGCAGCATTGGAAAAACATAAAAAGTTTGCAGTCCAGTTTATCACAGATGCTATAAAACCTTAATTTTTTTACCCAAGAATTAAACAATCGTTTAATAAATCAAAAAGCAAACATAAGACAATATTTTTTTACACATAAACTAAACAACTGTTTAATAAAAATACAACAACAATGAAAACTAAAAAGAATACCGGCAGAATAGGAATTGATGTAGGTTCCACTACGTTGAAAATCGTAGTACTTGATTCTTTGAAAGAAATAATATATAAAGTTTACAAAAGACATAAAACCAATATCAATCAAATATTGTCCGAAGAACTGGGACATATCGTGGAAGAATTTCCGGATACCGATTTCTCCGTGGCAATCACAGGCTCAGCAGGGATGGGAGTTTCGGAACGCACACAAATCCCTTTTATACAGGAGGTAGTTGCTTCGGTTGCAGTCGTGAATAAAATGTATCCGCAAACCGGCACGCTGATAGATTTGGGTGGGGAAGATGCGAAAATGGTGTTTTTCAATGAAGGAAAACAACCGGATATCCGCATGAACGGGAATTGTGCAGGGGGGACAGGTGCTTTTATCGATCAGATGGCCGACCTGATGAATATTCCCATAAAAGAACTTGGAGATAATGCTTTTGACTATAAAAAGATATACGTTATTGCTTCGAGATGCGGCGTATTTGCCAAAACGGATGTACAAAATCTTATTTGCCGCAACGTTCCGGTAGCCGATATCGCTATGTCTATTTTTCATACCGTTGCCCTGCAAAGTATAACTTCCCTCACCAAAGGGTATGATCTCCAGCCTAAAATAATATGTATCGGAGGTCCATTAACTTTTCTCCCGGCTCTGCGGCACGCATTTGCAGACCTTTTGAAAATAAACGGTTCCGATTTGATCATTCCTGAAAATGGGGAGTATTTCCCTGCCCTGGGTTGTGCTTTCTATGATAAAGAGAACCCTTTGTTTTTCGATTTAAATGAGTTGATAGAAAAATTAAACAGCAATGACAGTTCACAAAAAGACACGCTCCCTGCTTTATTCGAAAACGAACAGGATTACATTCATTGGAAGGAAAACCGGAAAACAAAAAAACTGAAGACAAGTCCATTGAAGGAAAAACAAAATCTGAATTGTTTTCTGGGAATAGATTCCGGTTCTACCACAACCAAGATATTGGTTATGGATGAAGACGAAAACATTGTTTACTCGTTCTATGCTCCTAATGAAGGAAATCCACTAAAGAAAACGATCGAAGGCTTGAGAGCTTTTCATCAACAGATAGCAGAAACAAACAGTTCTGTTCGCTTTCTGGCTTGCACCGCTACAGGATACGGGGAAGACTTGATAAAATCGGCATTGAATCTGGATTACGGCATTGTAGAAACTATAGCGCATTTGTCCGGGGCTCAATATGTCAATCCGGAGGTATCATTTGTTCTCGACATTGGCGGGCAGGATATGAAATCTATCTTTACCGACAAAGGCATTATCTCTAATATTGAATTGAATGAAGCATGTTCGTCCGGTTGCGGATCATTTTTGCAGAATTTTGCCGCAACGATGAATATGGGCATGGAGGATTTTTCTCAATCGGCATGCATGGCAAAATATCCCAGTGATTTGGGTTCCAGGTGTACCGTATTTATGAATTCAAAGGTAAAGCAAGCTCTCCGGCAAAGCGCTGACTTGGGAGATATTGCCGCTGGATTGGCTTATTCTGTAATAAAAAACTGTCTATTCAAAGTGCTTAAGATATCGAATCTGAATCAACTGGGTGAACATATAGTAGTACAGGGTGGAACATTCCGCAATGATGCCGTATACAGGGCATTGGAATTATTGTCGGAGAAATCGGTAAGTTCCACCGACCATCCGGAATTGATGGGAGCGCTGGGCGCAGCCTTGTATGCTAAAAAAATGTGGATGCAGAACGAAAACGAAACTACATTTACAGGACTGGAATTATTGCCCGATACAAATTTTATCGACAGTAAAGAAATTCAATGCAAGGGTTGCACAAATCAATGCTCCGTATTATGTTTCAAATTCGATAATGGAAACACAAGCTATGCGGGCAATAAATGTGAGAAAGTATTCTTCAATAGAGAAACGGCAACCGATAAAGGGTACAACGCTTTTGAAATAAAAAATAAAATACTATTCGGAAACAGTTATTATCCTTCAGAAGATAACTCGAAGAAATTAAGGATGGGCATTCCCCGCGTATTGAATATGTTTGAGAACTATCCGTTTTGGAATACATTATTATCGGAATGTGGTTTTGAAGTAGTGCTTTCTCCAGAATCAACATTTGATTTATACCAGAAAGGCGTTGGAAGTGTTATGTCCGACAATATCTGTTTTCCTGCGAAGCTGGTTCATGGGCACATTCATGCACTAGTTGAACAAAAGGTGGACCGTATTTTCTATCCAATGGTTATTAAAGAAGAAAAAGAATTTGATAATTCCAACAATTCGTTCAATTGTCCGGTAGTAAGCGGTTATCCCGATGTTATTCGCAGCTCAATGGAACCGGAAGAAAGGTTTCGTATCCCGTTCGACAAACCGGTAGTTACTTTCAGCAGTATAAAATCGCTGAAAAAATCATGTTTTGCTTACCTGTCAAAGTTTGGAATAAAAAAAGATATATTCAACAAAGCTTTCGAAAATGCCTTGAAGAAACGTGAAATTGTTAAATGGAAATTACGGAATGAACAAAAAACAATATTCGATAAGGCAGTAAAGGACAAGAAATGGGTATTTGTTGTAGCAGGAAGGCCTTACCATACCGACCCGCTAATACACCAGAAAGTAGGACAGATTTTATCCGATCTTGGAATAGAAGTATTTACCGATGATATCTTTTTAACAAATGAAAAAAGCGGGTTCAATAACTTAAATATTATCTCGCAATGGTCGTATCCCAACCGTGTTGTAAAGGCCGCCATGGAAGTGGCAAAATTACCTTATAATGTACAACTTGTACAGTTAAACTCTTTTGGTTGCGGCCCGGATTCCTTTTTTATGGATGAAGTGAGCGATATTTTAAAACAGGCCGGGAAAAATCACACCATATTACGTATTGATGAGATCGCAAGCCCCGGTTCGATCCGCTTGCGTTTGCGTTCCCTAATAGAATCTTTAAAGGCGATCAACTTTATGGGAGAAAACAAGGAAATAAAATCTTTTGAGAGTTATGGAATAGCCTATACGAAAGACGACAGGAGGAAAACAATATTGGCTCCCTGGTTTTCCGATTTTCTATCTCCTTTTATTCCTCCTCTGGTAGAACTTGCAGGTTATAAAATTGTCAATCTTCCAAAAACAAATAAAGTTTCTGCGGAAGCAGGATTGAAATATGGGCATAATGAGGTTTGTTATCCTTCTACGCTGGTGTTGGGAGACATTATCACCGCTTTACAATCCGGACAATATGATCTGAATGAAGTGGTAGTCGCCATTACACAAACAGGAGGGCAATGTCGTGCCACGAATTATATTGCCCAAATAAAATCAGGATTACAGAATGCAGGCTTTTCCAATATTCCGGTTATTGTGGTGGGAATGGGTAACGTGTATCAAAACGATCAAAAGGCATTTAAATTGCCGCTTCTTAAACTGGCGGATATTGGTATCCGTGCAGTTTTATATGCCGATGCTTTACAGCAGATGTATAACTTTACTGTTGTCAGGGAAAAGAACAAAGGGGAAACGCAAGAGCTTTTCGATTTCTATATTGAAAGAGGAATAGAAGCCGTACAGGCTAATGACGGCAAGCGTTTCAACAAATTGTTAGAACAAGCCGTTGCCGATTTCAACCTGGTATCCATTTACGAAAAAGAATTTTCTCGAGTTGGGTTGATTGGAGAAATCTATGTAAAATACAACAATTACGGACAAGCTCATATTACAGAATGGCTACAATCGAAAGATATGGTTGTGGTTACGCCGCCCTTCATTGATTTTGTAATGCAATATTTTGTCAATTCGCAAGTGAACATGGACAATGGCGTCAGTAGAAATGGATTGTTGAAGCAAGCATCCAATCCTGTAATGTTGAAATACATGAATACACGCATCGCTGCTGTAGAGGAGATTATGAAGAATTTCCGTTTTTACCACCCTTCCGAATCGGTTTTTACACGGGCGGAATATGCTTCGGAGATATTGGATTTGTCCAACCAGTTTGGCGAAGGATGGTCGATCGCAGCGGAAACAGCATGCTATGCACGTCAGGGAATCAACAAGGTAGTATGTATACAACCCTTCGGGTGTATTGCCAATCATATTGTAGCAAAAGGGATTGAGAAACGGATCAAAAAAATATACCCTCAAATGCATCTGCTTTACCTTGATATTGACGGAGGTATGGCGGAAGTGAATTTACAAAACAGGCTTCACTTCATAATTAATCAAGAATTAAGAGTTAAAAATTAAGAATGACAAAATTAGTGGATTAATCGATTAACCCTGAAGTAACAAAATAGCGCATTCCCCCTTTGAAGAGGCTAGGGAAATGTAAAAACAAAATCATTAAGCAATTAAGCAAATATTAAACAGTCAAACAAATAACCAAATAACAGAATCGACAAATAAATACTTAAACAATAACCTTTAAACACTTATAGCCATGACAAAGAACGTAGAACAACAACAAGTTAAAGAAATCGCCCGTAGATTATTCAGAGAAAAAGGATACGGCGGAGTTTGCTTCAACGATATCGCAACAGATGCACATGTAGAAAACTCGTTTATAAGAGATTATTTCAAAAGTAAAGAAACACTTTTCGATACGATTATTCGAGAACAAATGGATATTTTATTTAATGAGATCGGATTGATTCTTAATAAGGATGAAACTTCAATCTCTCAAAAAGTACAACTGCTTATCCAATATTATTTTTCGTTTATGGAAGAAAACAAAAATCTTAATTTATTTATATTGCGGGAGATTAAAATGGAATTGGGAAAGCCGACAGAAAAAGAATTTGGTAAACTATTGGACGAAAGTATTTTTGCCAAACAAGTACAGCAACATCTTAGTGAATTCAATCCGGAACATGAAGCATCTGTTATGGACTTGTTTATCGACCTGACATCTTTATGCGTTTTTCCATTATTAATAAGCCCTTCCATCGAAATGAATGGCAAACAAGAGTATTCCATTTCTTTCGAACGACACATAGAAAAACGCGAAGAATTAATTTTTAGCTGGTTTAAGACAATCTTAATGTTATGAAAGTAAGAATAAATAATGCAACATTTTCTTATTTGAAAATATTTTATACCGAAATGGATTATCAGGAACGATTGTTGCAATAGATTAACATAAAATCACAGAAATCATGAAAATACATAAAAATATAAAACCCGGATGGCCTATCGGATCTACCGTAACTAAATCAGGGATAGGAGGTGGTATAATTCTTTTGTCTGACAATACAATAATTCAGATGATAAATGAAACAACTATTCAAATTATTGCTATAATTATCCTTTTAATTGCTTTAGCGGTAGTGGTTAAAGAATATTTGGAGAATAAGAACACGAACGCGGAGGATATTGAATAATCGCTGTTTTTGAAAATTCAGATAAGATTTACGGTTCCGTTTCCCCCATTCAGCATCTATTTTACCCAATTGGCATCATAAAATGTCAGTTGGGTAACTTTTTTTTAATCTTTTCATTTCTTAAGTCTAATTTTGCGGAAGAAATTTTATTACTTTTGATTAAAATACTTTTTATATGATTTGAATCTTTATTAACTTCAAAAATGACTTCACTAAGAAAAATAAAAAAAGAAAATATCCTACTATTCGGAAATTGGACAGCTTTGAGATTGTCCCTTGCGATAAGCATTCTTATGTTTTTTATCATGCTTATCGGGGTTGCTTATGCAAGAGCCGGAGAACTCGGAGCAAAGCACGGTATATTAAACCTGTTTAGTTTAATATCGTTATTTTCGTTTTTAATAAACGTACTTACCTTATTTATCCTTTTTCAGTTTCAGTTCTGGGTTATTAAAAAATACAAAGACGGCCGGCAAAAAGGAATGATGTTGAAAATTTTCCTCGGATCTTTCATTCTGATTTTTGTATTAAGTTTTCTATTTGCGCAAATTCATTGGTATATATTTCCTATGGGAAAAATCACATTGAGGCTGTTTCTTCTCATTTATTTTATCAGGAACGTAATTATGCTTATCGTCTCATTGTTGATTACAATCATATTATTGTTACTGGATAAAAGACATCAAGTAATGATAGAGAATCAGAAACTTTCGATGGAAAACCTGCAGAATCGTTACGAAGCCCTAAAAAATCAGGTTGATCCTCATTTCCTGTTTAATTCCTTAAATACATTGAACGGATTGATCGGCTATGATGATGATAA
This sequence comes from Bacteroidales bacterium, assembly GCA_031553535.1. Classification (GTDB taxonomy): domain Bacteria; phylum Bacteroidota; class Bacteroidia; order Bacteroidales; family WCHB1-69; genus JAIROC01. The sequence continues at coordinate 61,719 of JAVBLM010000010.1, forward strand.
AGCCCATGATTATGTGGATCAATTGTCGTCGGTATTCCGGTATACGATACAAAACAAAAAAGTAATTCATCTCCAAGATGAATTGGATTTTATTGAATCATATATCTATCTGATGAAAATACGTTACAATGAAAGCCTACAGTTGGCATTCCAGACGGACACAAAATATCTTAACTATTATATTCTGCCTTTCGGATTGCAATTACTTATTGAAAATTGTATCAAACATAATGTAATAAGCAATAAGTATCCGCTATTGATCACCATTGAAACTACAGAAAATGAAACAATAATTGTAAAAAACACAATACGCCTAAAACCAGATACTATAAGTTTAGGAATTGGTTTGGCAAACCTTAATGAAAGATATCAACTTATCTTTAATAAAGAAATTAAGATTAGCGAAGACGAAACCTTTTTTACCGTAGAAATACCCCTGATAAAAGACATTGAAAAATATAACAATAAATTAAATAATATATTATGAAAATTGTTATTGTAGAAGATGAATTTGTAGCAGCGCAAACATTACAACGTTTCCTTGAAGCAACGGAAGAAAACATAGAAGTACTTACCGTTCTGCAAAGTGTGGAAGACAGCATTGAGTGGTTTTCTATAAATTCTGTACCTGATCTGGTATTTATGGATGTTCACCTGGCAGATGGATATTCTTTTTCTATTTTTGACAAAGTGAATATTGATTGCCCGATTATATTTACAACAGCATATGATGAATATGCATTAAATGCTTTTGATGTAAACAGTATTGATTATTTGTTAAAACCTATAACGAAAAAGAAACTGGAAAAGGCCCTTTCGAAACTTAAAAAGTTAACTCATAATGAAAATATTTCACATAAATTAGAATCCCTAAGTAAAGAAATGCCTGTCTACAAATCTCATTTCTTAATTCCTTATAAAGATAAACTGATTCCATTGCCAATGGATAAAATTGCTTATATCTATTCGGAATATAAAATGGCAAAGATCTTTACGTTGGATGGAAACACCTATGTTATGGATACTTCATTGGATGAAATCTCCAAGCAACTTAATCCCTCTTCCTTTTTCCGTGTAAACAGGCAATATATTGTTTCTCACAAGGCAATTAAAGATATCTCTTTTTGGTTTAACAGAAAACTTTCCGTCAATCTGGTATTGTCTACCCCGGAAAAAATAACGGTAAGCAGAGCCCGTATTACCGAATTCAAAAATTGGTATACCACAAATTTCAGTTAAACTTGCTCCGAATTCCGAATCGTTAATGATAACTTTTACTCATGTCATCGTGAATGGAATGAAGTGAAATAATTCGGTTTATTTCTTTTCCTTAGCTATTTCCAGGCAAATCCCCTTTTGTTTTTACCCAAATTCAATGAAAAATGTGAATCCTTAAACAATAAAAAGAGTTTGATAATTGTTACTGTTTCGTACAATGAAATTAAAAATATGCAGCGCGTAAATCAAATAAGAACAACCAAATATATTATTTTTTTTACTTATTTGTTTAGTAATCCATTTTTATCATGTACATTTGCATGATATTTGACAGACAATTATATTATAAAAAACAAACAGAACATATAAACCCCATTTTATGAAGAAATTATGTTATCTATTAGGATTCTTTTGCCTTATCTTCTTGCTTCATTCCTGTGGAAATGATCCCAAGATCGACAAATCCCTATTACCCGGTAAATGGCAACAAGGAACTTATTTCGAGTATTATGCTGCTGACGGAACAGGCCATACTTGGGATGAAGCTGATGATGTAAATGAAGATGAAGCTCAAGCAATGACATGGACTTTAGACGACGATGAATTAACACTATATCACAAGCTGGAGATAAGCGAAGCGGTAGTCCCTAAAGTATTTACCGTTACAGAACTCACTTCAACCAGCCTTAATTATAAGAACAATTCAGGGAAAAGTTATTCTTTTACACGAGTAAAATAGGTTCCATCCAGAAAACAGAAAATGAAAAAAGCACTAAAGATAACAGGTATTACCTTCGCTTCCCTTATAGTTTTAATACTTATTGTCGGGGCAATTGTTCTGTGGCTGGTACTTACGCCGGAACGGTTAACTCCTATCGTAAAGAAGCAAGCGGGAAGATTTATTACCTGCGAAATGCATTTGGATAAAGTCGGCGTGACGATATTCAAAACATTTCCTCAGGTAGGTTTGCAGATAAACAATCTGGTGCTGGTCAATCCTGTTGAAGGAGCTCCTTCCGATACGCTTGCCTTAATAGGTCAGTGTATTGCCGGAGTGGACATTCGCGCGTTGATTTGTGATGATTCTATTGTTGTCAATAAATTTTACCTTGCCAACGGCTCTGCCAATCTTTATATTGACAGCTTGGGAAATAACAATTTCAATATTTTCAATTTGGATACAACGGATAATGATACTTCCTCATTTAGTCTCGATAAAATTGATCTGGACAAAGTTACCCTCGAAAATCTGACCCTTTCTTATACCGATTTATCTTCCGGTATAAAGGCGAAAGCCAATGATGTGAATCTGACCGTCAAAGGGAAGATGAAAAACAATACTATTACTGCAAATCTTGAATTACAAACCGGAAATGCTTCATTTAATCTTTTAGATTCTACTCCGGTCGCTATAACGACAAATGCCTTAAATATTATACTCAAAGGTGATATGGAGGAATTTGACATTATCAAAGGCGATCTACAACTGAAATTGACCGATGCTTCTTTTAGCATGGGAAATGAAGATTATGTAAAATCAATGCAACTGGCGATTGCTACTCCGTTGGATTTATCCATAAACGAACAAAGACTTGCTTTGAGCAAGACGGAAATTAATCTGGATCAATATCAGATCTATCTGGATGGCAATGCTTCCCGCAACTCCGGTAATGGAGATATTGCCGTCGATGTGGCATTCCGCACCAATCATTGGGATATAGAGGAAGTGATGGGGCTTATTCCTCAATCATTGAAGAACTCGCTTGACGATATCAAAGTAGCAGGAGACCTTGCTCTTTCGGGAAAAGCAACGGGAATTTATAACGACTCGCTGATACCTTTGATCTCGGCGGATATTCTTCTCAACAATGGTACTTTTTCCATGAAGGATATTCCTTTTACTTTCAATGCCATTCATGCGGATTTGAATGCAGCCCTGAATCTACAATCTACGTCCAATCTACAGATCCGCAGCTTCCGTGCAAAAACAGGAAACAGTTCTGTTAACTGTTCGGGAACAGTTCAGGATTTGCTTGATAAAATGTTCTGCAACCTGAAACTGAATGCGAATCTTCATTTGTCGGAGTTCGAATCGGTTCTCCCCAAAGAAATAAAGGCAAAAGGATTTGCCAAAGCATCCTTACAAACAAATTTCTCGTTGGAACAAATACAGAAACTGGCATTGGAAAAGATGAAAGTCAACGGATGGGTTGATTTTACGGATTTGGATGTACTTTATAATGACAGTATTTCCATTAAATCGCCGTCAACATATATTGACTTACAACTACCAAGCCCATCAAACAATACAACATTCAAGGAACTGCTTTTTGCCAAAGTAGAAACTAAACAGCTGGAGGCAAACATGGTGGGGCTTCTCTCGGGAGGATTGCAGGATGTGAAACTGAATGTTGGCGTTTCCAATTTCATGGATACGACTTCGATGCTGTCGGTTGCCTGTGATTTTGATTTCAGCAAATTGAATATGACCATGGATACCCTTATTGTGGGGATCGACAAACCATCAGGAAGCATAAGCCTATACCCATCTGCTTCTAATAAAACCGTTCCGGCCTTTGAATATACCTATCAAAGTGATCATTTAGAGGCAAAAATGGGTAAAGACCTGTCTCTTGAATCAAAAAACATCCGTCTGAAAGGGACGGCAAAATACGATGACAAACAGGAGGATCTCATTCTGCAATTAGATCCCCGGTTCAGGATCGATTTTCAGCAAGGAATACTTCATCTCAGCTCTTTCCCTGTTCCGATAGAAATACCTTTGATAAAGTCTAACTTTACCCCTGAACGTTTTACCATACGGGAAAGCAGGATTATACTTGGCCATTCGGATTTTAAGCTTTCGGGAATCGTTACCAATATGGATCAATATCTGAAAAATACCGGATTGTTGACGGGCAACCTGAAATTTGTCTCGGAAAACACCAATGTTACAGAGTTGATGGACCTGGTAAATGGTTTGGGCGTAGAGCCGGATACCACTATTAAACCGGAAGACCTTGAATCTCCTGAAGACGATCCGTTTATGGTTCCCATGGGAATAAATATCTCGTTGCATACTTTAATCAAAAAAGCTACCGTAGGGGAAACCACGATAGAAAACGTGGAAGGAAGTTTAACGATAGAAGATGGTATTCTGGTGTTGGAAGAAATGGGTTTTACCAGCGAGGCAGCCCGCATGCAGCTAACGGCCATGTATCGTTCCCCGCGGAAAAACCATTTGTATGCCGGCATTGATTTCCACTTGCTGGATGTGGATATTGCCAAACTGTTGGATATGATCCCCGATATTGACACCATCGTTCCCATGCTGAAAGCATTTGCCGGAAAGGCGGAATTCCACTTTGCCATAGAAACATATCTGAAATCGAATTATAACTTGAAAATGTCCACTTTGCGGGGGGCAGCAGCTATCAGCGGGCAAAATCTGGTTTTGATGGATGGCGAACTATTCTCAAAAATGTCCAAGCTGTTACGGTTTAAAAAGAAAACAAAAAACGTAGTGGACAGTATTTCCGTAGAGATGACTGTCTTAAGGGATGAAGTGGAACTATTCCCATTTGTAGTATCCATGGATAAATATAAAGCGATTCTTCAAGGTGAGTATACGATTAATGAATCCGGGAAATACATTATTTCCATTACACAGACACCTTTCCCGATTCGATTGGGGTTAGTGGTAGAAGGTCCTCTGAACGCAAAAAAGAAAATCAAAGTAAAAGAAACGATAAACAACAAGACCACTGTAGTCAAAAAAGATACTACCATTGAAAAATATAAATTTAAGGTAAATCTTTTCCCGCATTTTAAACCTTCTTATCGTGTAACCCGGAAAGGTGTTGTAGAAGATAAAGTGATGGAATTGAAACAAATAATCAGCCAATCAGTCAAAAAAAGCGTTAAGGAACAGGAAGAACCACAACCGGCAAGAAAAGAAGAGTAAAATAATCGTTAATGGCTAATGGTTAATGATTAATATGCACTGAACAAACAAAACAAGTAGGATTCATTCAACTGCCCATTTATTTTTCACTATTGCTCATTTTTTTCTTCTTTTTTCGCAGCATTTCGTCCCTGCCGTTGTGCTACAATTTGACTGTATTTATCAATAAAGGCGTTGATCCTGTTGACAAAACCGGCATATTTATCTTCGCCTTCCACTACAATCAGGGCATTGATGCGCTTCACAATAGAAGCATACGCCCTGTCGACGTCCAGGCGGGTTTCCTTCATGGTGAGTTGGGTTTTGGCGGCATTTTCGTTGTTGCGTGCCCTGACCAGCTTTTCAAAATTTTCATTCTCAGTACTCAGTTGGAATACCCAGCCTTCGAGCCGTACAGCCAGCACATCTTCCCGGTAGTTATTATTCAATTCCTGCAAAATATTATAAATCGCCGATGTTTCTTCATTAAACGGCTTTTTAGAAAGGTTTCCATAGGTGTTAAATACTACCTGGAGACGGCGTGCGGCTGCGGCAATTTCGGGATTGAAATGGTTCAATGCCGCTTTGTTTGTCCTTACCATACCGCCGAAGATGAGGTCTCTTCTGTGGTCGACAGCTTCGAGGCCTTTGCTGAGAGCACTTTTGATAATCTTCTTATATGACTCATCTTCGCAGGCATAGCAGGAACGGTATGTTTCAAACAGTTCCTTGATATTGAGTATTTCGGCATCTGCCGGACTAATTAAATCGTTTATTTCCGAATGAAATTGAAAATGTTCATCGTTACGTAAGCTATTGCCGTGGATATATTTAATCATCATGTCTAATAAAATTTAGGGGTTATGTTCTTGTTTTGTCCCGACAGCAGTTTTTTTGCTTTAAAATGGATGTCCGGATATGATGAAAGTATGCCGACAATAGTTTTCATACTTTCACGGAATAGTGAAAGTGTACCGACAGCCGTTTTCATACTTTCGCAAGGTAGTGAAAGTATGCCGACAGCAGTTTTCATACTTTCGCAGAGTAGTGAAAGTATGCCGACAGTAGTTTTCATACTTTCGCAAGGTAGTGAAAGTATGCCGACAGTAGTTTTCATACTTTCGCAGGAGAGTGAAAGTATGCCGACAGCAATTTTCATACTTTCGCAGGAGAGTGAAAGTATGCCGACAGTAGTTTTCATACTTTCGCAGGAGAGCGAAAGTGTATCAATAGTAGTTTTCATAGTTTCATTGTATTATGAAAGGATGCAGCCTGTAATTTTCATGCTTGCACAGATACCTTCTGCCATTATTATAATCCTCATATTGCTTGATTAATTTCATTTTGCAAATATAGTACGAATTTGCAACATACAAATACTATTTTCTGAAAATTTCCACGGGAAAGATAGAAAAAATCGGATAAATCTTATTGTGAAATGCTAAAATCGCAAGAGTTCAACTTGAATAATTGTTACAAATACAGTATTATTATTTATCCCGAAGACCAGAGGGCCGAACACGCATGCAAATTAAGAATTAAGAAATAAGAAGGGGAAACCTAGAAGGTTAGCGAAGAAAACAATCTTTAGCCGAATGATAACGAACTCTTTGAATAAAGCGAAATAAATATAAAATCATCTACAAAATAACACCGGGACTAACAGACATAAGATAGAAAGGAAAAAACCATAATCGCGGATGAACTATAATAAAAAATCAATTAATCTGAGTTATACGTCTGTTTTGAATCTCCCCTATTTCGTTAAAGTTATATGGATATTTACGAATAGGCACAGATGAATCCCATTTAATCAATTCAAACATTTTTACCGTATTATTTTTGACTTTATCAACAACAATGGATTCAATAAACGGATAATACATTTTAGCCAGAGTGGCATTGTCTATCTCATCCATATCGTATCCCCATCTCGAAAAAAGATGGTCTTCTATCCCAAATGCCAATACATGATTGGTTTCTGTTTTTTTCTTACTATCATTCGGTTCTCTGATCACGACAAATGGAAAGTCGATTATTCTGGCCATAACGCCCATATATGAATAATTTACTTTCGGCTCCTGAAAAACAAGGTGTTTCATAACGTATTCCTTTCTATTTACTTATTCAATCTACGTATAGAACAAAAGAAGCAATATTTTGTTTACCTGCATGATAGAATTCCTGTCTTTTTTTTCGTTATAATCAGAAAATAGTCACGTTCAACTTTTATTTTTCGTTATAATCGGAAAAGAATGATGACCAGTCTTCTACACAAACTAAATTTGCCTATATTTGTAAACTTTTTATATATAAGAACGATATCTAATGAAGAAATACATCAAAGTAATAGTAATCATTCTAATCATATTACTAGTAGCAGCAATGGCATTATTCCCGATTGTCAAAAGTAAATATGTTGCGAAAAAAGACATATCCCAACCTGCTGGCATTACGGAACAAAAGAACACAAATTCCCGCAATGCCCCACTTAATATAAATGTTCATGTACTGGAATATGAAAATATAAATGATATTTTCAGGACAAAAGGTATATTAATCCCTGATGAAGAAGTTGATCTTTCCTTTGAAACATCAGGCAAGATCATAAAAATATATTTTAAGGAAGGGAGCAGTGTAAAAAAGGGCGATCTACTTGCAAAAGTAAATGATAACCCCCTGCAAGCCGAATTAAGAAAACTGATAGCACAGTTGCCATTGGCTGAAGAGCGGGTTTTTCGTCAAAAATCATTACTGGATAAAGACGCTGTAAGCCAGGAATCCTATGAGTCCGTATCTACGGAACTGGATAAACTAAAAGCCGATATTGATTTGGTTAAAGCCAAAATAGAACAAACCGAACTCAGGGCCCCCTTTGATGGTATAATCGGGTTACGCTTCGTAAGCGAAGGGACGTACGCTTCCCCCTCTGTAATTGTTGCCCGGTTAACCAAAATCACTCCGTTAAAGATTGAATTCTCCGTTAACGAAAAGCAGGCAAATGAAATCAAACCGGGAACACTCTTAAAGTTTACTGTAGAAAATGATTTAAACACATACCAGGCAACCGTTTATGCCGTCGAATCGAAACTGGATGAAAAAACACTATCCCTAAAAGTACGTGCTATTTATCCGAATGCTTCCGGAAAACTAAAGCCCGGCCATTCTGCCAGCATAGAAATAAATTTACGGGAAATTAAAAACACATTGGTTGTCCCCAGTATTTCCGTCATCGCAGAAATGGGACGGGATATCGTATACTTATACAAGAATGGGAAAGCCGAACGTGTTGAAGTCACAAAAGGGATGCGTACGGCATCATCGGTGCAAATAATCCATGGTTTGAATGCAGGTGATACGTTAATAACAAGTGGCGTTATGCAATTACGCAATGGAATGGACGTGGTAATTAATAAATAGCCTGCAAATATCATGAATATATCCGAACTAAGTATTAAACGGCCTGTATTATCCACTGTATTCGTTTTAATCATATTCTTATTAGGTTTTATAGGATATTCGTATTTAGGGGTGCGGGAATATCCAAGTATCGACAATCCCATTATCACGGTATCTGTTTCTTACCCGGGTGCCAATGCGGAAGTGATAGAAAAGCAAATTACGGAACCGTTGGAACAAAATATAAATGGAATTGCCGGGATCCGGTCGCTTTCCAGTACGAGTAGCCAGGGTTCTTCCCGCATTACCATCGAATTCGAATTAAATATTGATCTGGAAACAGCAGCAAATGATGTCAGAGATAAAGTTTCCAGGGCACAAAGATACCTACCTAATGATGCCGACCCTCCTATTGTTTCAAAAGCGGATGCCGATGCCTCTCCTATTATCCAAATCAATGTTCAAAGCGAAAAGCGTTCTTTACTTGAACTTACCGAAATTGCAGAACTAACCGTTAAGGAGCGGTTACAAACTATTCCATACGTTAGCGCTGTCGAAATATGGGGAGAAAATAAATATGCTATGCGCTTATGGCTCGACCCTGTTAAGATGGCCGCTTACGGTATCACCCCTATCGACGTAAAGAATGCAATAGATAAAGAGAATGTTGAGCTTCCGTCCGGAAGTATAGAAGGAGATAATATCGAACTGTCTATCCGTACCCTCGGCCTGATGCAAACTCCTGAAGAATTTAACAACCTGATCATCAAGGAAGATAATTTCAATATTGTACGATTCGGGGATATCGGGGTAGCCGAACTGGATTCGGAAGACAGAAGGAATATAATCCGCCGGAACGGAATACCGATGGTTAGTACGGTAATCATACCGCAACCCGGCGCTAACCAGGTAGACATTTCCGACGAAGTACAGGTACGGCTAAAGCAAATGCAGAAAGACCTACCCGGTGATGTGCGGCTCGATATCGCTTTTGATAACACCAAATTCATACGGGCATCCATTAAGGAAGTGGAAGAAACCATTTACATCGCATTTGTTCTTGTTGTAATAATCATTTTCCTGTTTTTAAGGAACTGGAGAGTAACATTGATCCCCTGTGTCGTAATCCCCGTTTCTCTGGTCGGGGCATTTTTTGTAATGTATGTTTCGGGATTTACAATTAACGTGTTATCTATGCTGGCAGTTGTCCTGGCAGTAGGGCTTGTTGTTGATGATGCAATTGTCGTCACGGAGAATATATATGTAAAGATTGAGCATGGAATGTCTCCGCGCGAAGCAGGGATTGAAGGTTCTAAAGAAATATTCTTTGCCGTCATATCCACTACGATAACGCTGGTTGCCGTATTTTTCCCTATCGTATTTCTCCAGGGAATGACAGGAAGGTTATTCCGGGAGTTCAGCATCGTAATTGCCGGTGCAGTGCTTATATCTGCCTTTGTAGCTTTAACATTCACTCCCATGCTTGCTACAAAGCTATTAAAGAAAAGCGAAAAGCAAAACTGGCTGTATCGAAAAACAGAACCATTCTTCGAATATATTAATAGAATATACGAGAAAGGATTACTTTCCTTCCTGAAACGTAAATGGATCACCTTCCCGATCATCGCATTAACTTTGGGGATTATTGTGCTTTTATGGATAAAAATACCATCGGAAATGGCTCCCTTGGAAGACCGGTCTCAAATCACCATTCGGACAACAGCACCGGAAGGCGCTACGTTTGAATTTTTGAGAGATTATAATGATAGAATATCCGACATTGCAGATTCCCTTGTTCCCGAAAGAGAAGCAATCATCGCCATGGTTCGCAATAACTGGTCTAACGTGCGGATTATATTACCGGATATTAAAGACAGGAAGCGAAGCCAAATGGAAATTGCCAATGTCTTGTCGCAAGCCGTAAAAAAGGAAACCGCTGCCCGGGCATTTGTTCAACAGCAATCAACATTCGGAGGACAGCGTTCCAGCATGCCGATACAGTATGTTTTACAGGCGCCAAACATCAGTAAGCTGGAAGAATTCATCCCTGCCTTTATGCTAAAGGTGAATGAAAGCCCTTTATTTCAGATGTCCGACGTGAATTTAAAATTTACAAAACCGGAAACCCAACTTGTAATAGACCGTGATAAGGCAGCTCTACTCGGCGTAAGTACCCGGGATATAGGTCAAACCTTACAATACGCCCTTAGCGGACAACGAATGGGATATTTCTACATGAATGGAAAACAGTACCAGATCCTGGGGGAAATCAATCGCCAACAGCGGAATACGCCCCTTGACCTGAAATCTATTTATTTAAAGAATACCAATGGCGATATGATTCAGATGGACAATTTAATATCCCTGAAAGAAACGGTAGCGCCCCCGCAACTTTATCGCTATAATCGTTTTAATTCGGCTACGATAACAGCAGGGCTGTCAGAAGGGATAACTATAGGGGAAGGATTGGACGAAATGGATGTTATCGCCAGCCAAACATTGGATGATACTTTTCGTACCGCATTAGCGGGTGAGTCGAAAGACTTCCGCGAAAGTTCTTCCAGCTTATTGTTTGCATTTGTTTTAGCGCTTATCTTGATCTATTTAATTCTCTCTGCACAGTTTGAGAGTTTTAAAGATCCTTTTGTAATCATGTTTACAGTTCCCCTAGCAATTGCAGGAGCGTTGATATTCATGTATTTCAGAGGCGTTACACTAAACATCTTCAGTCAAATCGGTATAATAATGTTGATCGGGCTTGTTGCCAAAAACGGTATATTAATCGTTGAATTCGCAAACCAACGGCAGGAAGCAGGATTAAGCAAAGTAAAAGCCATACAGGAAGCTTCCGTTCAACGGTTACGCCCCATCCTCATGACCAGTTTTTCTACCATCTTGGGATTATTACCGCTTATGTTTGCCAGTGCGGAAGGTGCAAACGGAAGAATTGCCATGGGAACCGGTGTTATCGGAGGATTAATCGTATCCACTTTTCTAACCATATTTATAGTTCCCGCCATGTATATGTTTATTTCTACCGACAGAAAAGAACGGGACTTGAAACGCGCAAAAAAGGAAGAAAAATGAGAAAACATATTTTAAATATATTAGTACTTTTATTGATATTCTCTCCATTATCAAAAGCCCAGGAAATATATGATTTAAAACGTTGTCTTGAAACCGGATTGGAACATAATTTTGATATCAGAATAGTAAGGCAACAACAGCAGATCTCCGACAACAATGCCACTGTTGGGAATGCGGGTTATCTCCCTACAATAGACCTAAGCTCAAGCTATTCCGGTACATGGAGCAATTTACTGCAACAATATCCCGCAGACGGAAGTAGCATGATACAAAATCAGAATACAATAAACCAGGCATTTGATGCAGGAGTTTATTTAAATTGGACTGTTTTCGATGGGCTTAATATCCAAACAAACTACAGCAAGTTAAAAGAATTCCAGGAAGTAGGAAGACTGAATACCCAGCTTTCGGTTGAAAACTTTATCGCAGAACTATGTTCGGAATATTATAACTACATACAGCAAAACATTCGATTAAGTTATTTAAAGTCGGCAGTATCTCTGTCGAGAGAACGTGTACGTATTGTAGAAGCACAATATGCGATAGGTTCCATGTCCCGTTTGGATCTCCAACAAGCAAAGGTCGACTTTAATGCAGACAGTTCTAAACTGGTAAAACAGCAGGAAACGTTATTTGTCTCTTCTGTAAAATTAAATCAGTTAATGTCAAGCAATACATTAGAACAATCTATCATCACAACAGATACCAATATTTCACTAAAAGCAATACTTGAAAAAGAAAGTATATGGGAGAAAGCATTAAAGAACAATGTATTTTTATTAATTGCCGGAAAAGAGATCGATGTCAGTACGCTGGATTTAAAGAATCTTCAAAGTGCAAACTATCCTTATTTACGTATCAATGCAGGATACGGATATACACATAATACCTATCAAGCTTCTACCTACAAAAAGCAAAATAATCTGGGACTCAATTACGGGGTAACATTGGGAATCAATTTATTTGACGGAATGAATCGTTCCCGCCAGCAAACCAATGCCAAAATAGAAATCGAAAATAAAAGACTGGAATACGAGAAGCTACAACTCGATATAAAAAGCGATTTCACAAATATATGGATGGCTTATATGAATAATATCAGCTTAATCGAATTAGAGGAAGATAATCTCTCAACGGCAAAAGAAACATATAGCATTGCAATAGACCAGTACAAACTGGGCAGCCTTTCCGGAATTGAACTCCGTGAAGCCCAGAATAGTTTACTGGAAGCCGAGGAACGCTACATTGAAGCCGTTTATAATACAAAACTTTGCGAAATATCATTATTGCAGATCAGCGGCCAAATAGGCAGTTATCTGAATCAATAAATAATTACAAAAACCGGCAAGATATTTTTTATTCTTCCGGTAAGTCGCAGGCTCTGATTTTTATTATCTTCCCATCCTGGGAAAATACCAGGTCTTCATTGTTTTTTTTCTTTTGTTCAACTAGGCGTCTAAAAGCAAGTGAAACTCCTTCAAGGATTTTCGTTCTAATTTCAATTATCTCCTTCTCGTCCATACTTTTTAAGTATTTGATAAGAACTCGGATTAGCAATATGTTCGACTTTATCTCCAACACCTTCTGCTATTACCTTAAATGGCGTATCCGAATTATCAAGCAATATCCAGTAATCTACAATACCCATATACAAATTCAACAGATTGTATATGCCTCTGTAATAACGTCTTTTAATAATTTCCTGATTAACATTATGACCACCCGATGCCACCCGATTTGCCACTCTGTTGCATGCCAAATCAGGAGAATTCAACCAAAAATATACAAGTGTAGAATGATATCCCTGCTTTCTTGCTTTTTTGATAAAATCCACATACGACCGTGAAGCCAGTGTTGTTTCAAATGCAAAATCCACTTTATTCCGGAGAAGGTCTTTTATCCGGAGAAGCATTATTTTCCCTGCCTCAATAGCCACTTTATCGGAATTGAACGGAGAAAGCCCTTTTGCAATCTCATCTGCGTTGACAAATTCCCGACAATGTAGCATTTCAGGTAACACTGTATATGAAGCTGTTGTCTTCCCTGCCCCATTACAGCCTGATATGATATAAAGCTTCGGCATATTTTCCATTTGAACTGCAAAGATAGGAAAAAATATGTTATCTTTTCTTCTTTGTTAGTAAATCGGCAATCTTGATAACATAGTAGAGACGTAACATGTTATGTCTCTATTCAGTTGGATGAAGCGCCCTGCATCAATCGTCTTACTCAAAGAGGCTTATGCTTGTTAAACACTTTCCAAAGTGGAAAACAGATTAATTTATTTATATAGATAATAGGCAAAACCCATAGAGATATGGTAACGGAAGTCAAAACCTCCGCCGAACAGAGCGCTTCTCTTCCTGTCTGTTGCATGTTGTCATCAATAACATCCGATTGTTCGGAAATATCTAGGACTTTCCTTTGAAGACGGTACAACATTGGAAAAGATATTTTTGCTTTTATTTGGAACTTTCCGAAACTCCGGGAGGCTCATGCCGTTTATTGTTGATTTTTTATTACATTTGCATTTCATTTTCAAATTTATTATCATATAATGAAAAGGGTCTCTGTTTATAAAATCATTTTCCTCTTTTTAATTGCTTTTATCTATGAGATAGGATATAGCAATAATGGTAATACAAATACCAAAGATTATTGTCTGGAACTTGTAACTTCCGCAAAGAAAGAATATTTTGCACGGGATTATGTCAAATCATTAGAAACTTTAACAAAACTACAACCTATAGTAAAAGAAAACAAGTTTGTTGATCTGGAAATTGTAGCCTTAAATCTAACAGGATTAATTTATATAGATCTGTTAGACTATGATAAAGCCATGGAATATTTTTTAGAAGGATACGATCTTGCCACCAAATCACATGAACTGAAATCAGAGGTTGCTATTTTATGCAATATGGCTATAGTTTATCAGGATAATAAAGAATATGATAAAGTTCTGGCCCATCTAAAGAAAGCATATGATGTTTCTTTAAAATTAGACGACAATATCAGGACGGGAGAAGTGGCCGTTAATATAGCTTCTATCGCTCTTATAATTGAAGACCTTGCTTTAGCGGAACAATATCTAACTATTGCAACAAAGATACAAATTGATGACGAACGATTCCATACGTATGTCCGGATTTTAACAATTCAACTTTTATTGTATAAAAAAGAATATTCCAAAGCAGAATCTATGGCCAAGGATATTTTACAAAAAAACATAATCCCGGGACATAAACTTTCTCTCTATTTTCTTCTTTCCAAGATAAGCCAAAACAAAGGAGATCTTGAAAAAGCAATTTATTACATTGATGAAATATTAAAGGAAGAACCTAATTTAAAAGAGAAGCTTAAAGCGTATGAGCAATTATCCGAACTTTATCAGGAAAATAATTCATTTGCACCGGCATTGCAATATAAAGATTCTGTTATACAGGTAAAAGATTCCTTATACAGGACAACCAACAAACAATATCTGGAAGTAAACCGTATTCAAATGGAGTTGCTCAATTCGGAGAAACAATTGACAAAAAACAAAGCGAAGCAAAGAGTAGAACGTATCCTCTTTATATCCATTATCGCATTTATTGCAATTCTTGCCATTGTATTTATATGGGTATTCCGTATCCAGTCTATACGTAATAAACAACGAAAACAAATAACGGAACTGGAATTGGGAAAAGAAAAACACGATAAGCTACTGTTAGAAAAACAATTAAATGAACAGGAGACATTAGCCTTGTTGGAACAGGAAAGATTAAATAATGAACATAAAGAAAAACTATTACTAAAACGGAAATTAAAAGAACAGGAAGCCCTGTCCTTATTGGAACAAGAGCGTTTGAATAATGAGAACAAGCAACTGGCGGCAAAGGTCTTACTACAATCCGGTAAAAACGAGCTGACTGAGGAAATCATTGATCAACTATCCAAAATTCCCAAGAACGAAGAAATCCCCGGGCTGCAATCAATTATCCAACAGTTGAAAACGCGCGTACAAGGGTCAAAAGAAATGGATGGATTCCTTACTTATTTTGAACAAATCAATCCTGTATTTTTATCTTCCCTGAAAAAGAAACATCCCGATTTAACTATCAGCGATATCCGCTTGCTTTCTTATATCTACCTTAACTTAAACATACAAGAAATAGCATCTCTGTTGAGTATTTCTATCTCTTCCTGTAAAAAAAAGAAGCAACGATTAGCAGCTAAAATGGGCATCCCAACAGCCGACCTGTATGCATATTTAGCCAAAATAAAATAATACATATATATAATTTAGTATATTTCAGGTTATTACCTGCTGTTTTTTGTCACTTTTTATCCCTGCCTTTGTCACTTTTTAGCCCTGCCTTTTTTGCTTTCTTATTGACTCTTTCTTGTATTTTTACATTATAATTTCCGGCTATATTTGGAAATACTAAATTAGTATGCAACACCTATAATAAAAAGGGAAGCATATAAAGTAGAAGAAGCATATAAAGTAGAAAAAGTAAATAATCAAAACAACATAATCATTGAAAATTAACCATTAATATTAATTAAAAAAGTTTCTTATGAAAAAGTTTTTTATTATCCCATTGGGAATGTTATTAGCAATCTCCTTTTCGTATTCCCAAACAGGGAAAACAGTTATTACCGAAAACTTTGATAACCCAAGCGTTATAATATTGAAAGTAGATCCTGCTAACGGTTGGCGAACAGACACAAACCACGTAAGTCCACCTTACTCATACAGGGGAGATGTCCCCAAGATAATTGGTAATTCTATTGTCTTACAAACCAATCCTTACAATTGCACCGGGATGTATTTTGTAGAACTGCGGTTTAAACATATTTGCAAAATAGCTCCTACAGATCGTCTTCGTATAGAATATAAGACACTCAACCAGGGATGGACCTCTCTCCCCTATTGGACATACGAAGGGAACTCTTTGAACTTTAAAGCTAATAATTATTTTTCTTCTGCCAGCTATACTGATTGGGAGGAAAATAACAACTCCGCCGTGCCAGGTTCTTCCTGGTGGAAAGAAGAAATATTTGATGTTTCCGACATTGTCAGTAACGACCCTTCGGTTGAATTCCGGTTTGTTTTACAGCGGGGTACAACACAAGGCACACAGATAGCTTATGGCTGGCTGATAGATGATTTTCAAATAACAATAAATCCTTTTACGTTGAGAAACCCTGTTGTTGAATTTCTACACCCTTTCATTAAAGATACGCTTTACCGTACAGGCCCCTACGACATTAACGCCAAAGTGGCAACCAGAACACAAGCACCGATTAAACAACCCGAACTTATATACACTGCTGTAAACAGCCAGGGAACATTTACCGAAACATTATTGATGACACATGTTACAGGTGATTCTATTTGGAGAGTTACCATTCCTGAACAGATAGCAGGTACCACGGTTACTTATTTCATTACTGGAATGGATACTACAGGAAATGAAACAACGATTTCGTCCCGATATCACATCAAACAAATTTCAGGAATATTAGAGCAAACGGTCGATTATGTATATTATTCCCCTGCTGACACAGCCGGAGCAAATAATAACTTTGTTTTATTTATTCCTAACCTTGCAAATAGTTGGTCCCGACATTTATATTTGAACTCTGAGTTGGTAGGTGCAATCAATCCGAATTCACCCATCGTTATTACGGATATAGCATGGTATTCCGATAATAGTACTGTTTTTACAAAGAAAAACGATATATGTGTTTATTTACAGGCAACAACAGCAACGACAAATCCGCCTGCCGCTTGGCTTGATCCGACAACAACCGATGCGCAATTGGTATATCAAGGACCCATAACAGGAACATTGGCTTGGAATACTTTAATTTTACAAACTCCTTTTATTTTACCTGCCGGACAGAATATCATTGTCTATTTTGTGGACAATTCAGGCATAGCCTCTACACCGGCAAAAGCGTTTAAAGCAAAAGCGAATACTAATGGTGTTTGCCAAAATATGGCAGGTGGTATATTAACAACGAATGTAGCCATAGTACGCTTTGGAACAGGAAAAATAATCGATGGAAATAATTCCGTCACTTTATCTTCCATTGATAACCCAACTCAGCTAACAATCATGGGCGGGCAACTCAATCCTGTTACAGTTACTATCCATAACAAGGGAACCGCTGATTTGGACTCCGTTAGCATTTACTGGCAGATAAACAGCGGAACTATTTACGATACTGTCTGGAAAGGCAATCTCCCCTGGAATCATAAAACAAAGGTTAATTTAGTTGGTGCTGATTTTACGGCAGACGCTTATGATACGTTAAAGGTTTGGCTTGATTATCCTAACGGAGAAGTGGATCCTATTACAGAAGATGATACATTAACTACTATTTTGCTTGGATGTACACAAAAACCATCGGGCACAAAATTTATCAGTAGGACAGATGCAACCAGCGATTATTCTTCCGTAGAAGAAGTATTAACCTTAGTCAGGGAATGCGGAGCAGGCGGAGACCTTATCTTAGCTTTGGATACAGGGGTACATCCGGAGAATATCAACCTTGAAAATATCAGCCGCTTTATGAATGGGCACTCGTTAACGATTACTTCCAATACCGGCAATGCACAAGATGTGGTCATCCGCCCTGCTTCCGGAACAGCTATTGTGTTAAATAATTCTAATAAGCTAAGTATAAAAAACATAACGGTTGATGTATCCTCACTACAAGTTCCGGCCATTCAATTTACCGGAGCCTGTACCAATGTGTTGATCCGGGATTGCAGATTGCTGGGAGATACTACCCGTACAAGCTGGAGTGCGAGTAACGGTTCTACTGCTATTATTTCAAAGCTGGAATACACCGGTATAGTAGACAGTATATTCTTTATTCATAACTTAATAGATGGCGGACAAACCAATATATATTTTCAAGGAGGAACCACAGCTGCTTATGGCACCCATATACTATTCGACTCCAATACGCTAAGTAATTCTTATTTTCAAGGCCTATATCTTTATTGTGCGGATGTTATAGATTTTTCTCACAATATAATAACAAGCCGTACGGGAAACATACCAAATAGTAGGATATGCGTCGCTATTCAATTCAAATATGCAAATGGCCCTGTTATCGGCAATCGTATTATTCAACGTACTGCGGAAATTCTTTACCCTTATGCTATTTGGATGGATTCTTATCATTATTCTCAAACGAAAGATACGGGTTTGATTGCCAATAATGAGATTATTATAAGAAGTGCGACAGATCCAAATAATTTTTATTGGGGATATGGCATAAAAATCGAGAACTCAAAAACCAATATTCTTCATAATTCCATTTATATAGACGACAACAGCGGAAACGGTAGAGGAATATGGTTAAAAGATGGTGGTACGGTTACCGCAACCGTTAAAAATAATAATATAGTAACAACAGGAACGGGTTCCTATCCTATTTATCTAGAGGGGGCAACGTCTACCCATCTATGGGATATAGATTATAATAATATGTATGCTCCTACTTATGTGGGTTATGCGGGTTCGAATCAGGCAACGTTGGCACAATGGCAATCGAAAATAACATCCGACCGGAATTCGGTAAGAATAGCCCCTCAATTTCCCGATTTGCAACAAGGGTTGCAGATATCGAATTATGTAGACCTGTTATGCAACTATATTGCTCCTGTAAACAGGGACAAAAACAACAAAGTAAGATTGGCAACTACCACCATCGGATGTTATGAAGGTATTCCGGATGTTACTACCAATGCCGCCCTTATTAAATTGACAGGATTGCGTGGTGGAGTTATCGGCGGACAGACCGACAATGTAAAATTAGTTGTCATGAATACCGGAGCAACCCCTATTAACGCACTGAATATAGAATGGTCGGTAAATGGCACTTCCAAAGTAGCGGGAGGCACCAACATTCCAACATCTTCGTCTTTGGCAAGGGGACAGTTTGATACGCTTTCTTTGGGAACCATAACCTATACTCCAGGTAATCTGGATGTAAAAGTATGGATCAACAATGTAAATAACAACGCTGTTACAGATCAAATAAGAGAAGATGATACGCTTACGTTTTCTACATTTATATGCGGCAATCCCCTTAACGGAAAGATACCCGTTTCGGATACAAGCGCTTTATCGAGTATAGCAAAAGCATTGGAAAAAGCAGCTTTATGTGGTGTATCGGGCGATATTACACTTGTTTTAGATTCCGGAGTATATAAAGAAAGTGTCGACCTTTCGGGTATCAGCAATTTTATGGGAAGCCATTCATTAACCATTACTTCCCGGACAGGTAAGGCAGAAGATGTAATTATTCGTCCGGATTTCAATGTAGGTGTTCTTTTCGATAATTCCAATAATGTTATCCTCAAAGATATCAGCATAGATGCAAAAGTATCGCGTAGCCACGCCATTTATTTCAGAGGAAGCGGCGGCTCGAATGTAATTATACGCGATTGCAAACTGTATGCCGATTCTTCCGCGAAAGAAGCGGTTAAAGCATGTGGTATTTATAAGCCATCGGATTCCTATGCTGTAAACAATATATTTATTGTCAATAACCTGATAAATGGAGGACATGCCAATATATACTTTTATGCCGGAACTTCCGAAACGAACATGGGTTCAAACATTATTATGGACAGTAACCTGCTACAAAATCATTATCAGATAGGTATTCTCTTATATAACGCAGATTCGTCGAACATAACTCATAATACCATATTACGAGATCCGGCAACTACAAACACAATCTGGAACGGCATAAATTTGAACACTGTAAACGGTTCGATTGTAAGTAATAGAATTCATCAACTGGGTAATGCCATTGCAAATCCGTATGGGATCACTGTAACCTATTTTAACGATCCTGGCAATACAACCACAAAGGGTTTGATCGCTAATAATGATATCATTGGGAAGAGCACAACAACTAATGGTTATAATGGCGGCATAAATATCGGGGCATACACCCGCGCAGATATTTTACATAATTCCGTTCAGGTAAAAGGTACCGGAGTTGGAACAGCATTTTTTGTGGCTAATTCAAATACCATCTATATAACCGTTAAAAATAATAACTTCGTAACAGAAGCTACAGGTTCATTCCCTATTCGCTTGGCTACTACAAATTACCTCTCCCAGTGGATATTTGATTATAATAATATGTACGCTCCTACCAATGTGGGATATGCAGGAGGAAATATAACAGACATTAGAATATGGAAACAAACAGTTCTCTCTGATGTGTATTCTTTCCGCATACAACCCTCATTCCGGGATGCGAATACCAATCTGGAAATGTTGATTAATGAAAAGATGTTATGTCCGGTACTTCCCAATGTTACTACGGATATTAACGGAAGCAACAGAAGTAATTCATCCTATAAAACCATGGTAGGGGCTTATCAGGCATTCTTGCCCAACATTGACCTGTCGCTGGTTAATACCGTTGTCCAAAGTGGGATTCTCAACAACAGCCAGCAATTTCCTGTTTATGTTGAAGCATGGAATGTAGGATTAACGGCTATTTCCGGAGCTGAATTGGGATGGAGTATAGATGGAACAGATCAACAACCTTACACATGGATTGCCACTACTCCTTTGGCTTCTTACGACAATGCAAAAATAATGCTGGGTACATTTACTGCAAACGTAGGGGATACGAATGAAATAAAAATATGGATAAATACGGTTAACGGAAGCGCGCAGACAACTACGCATAATGATACTGTGTCCTTTACCTTAATTCCGGATCTGGCACCTTTGGCACGGTTTGAACAACCGCTTGTAGCAGATACAATCAATACGCTTTCGTTTAACGTTTATACCCAAATCATAGAAATAACGGGTGCAACTGTAAATACTCCCGAGATGGCTATTCAAACGATTGCAAATAATGGGGATATCTTCCATGATACTGTTTTGATGTATTTTGTCAATGGTTTCTGGATAGCTTCTATTCCAAAGCAATATTACGGCAGCAAAGTTATTTATTCCTTAACGGTAACCGATACCATCAATAATACAATTACAATCACGGATTCTACCTATATTGCCAGAACAGGTACCGAACTGTATGCTGGAAATAATTTAAGTTTGTATTCCATAGAAAAATTCGCATCGGAAAGCGAGTTATGTGCAAGAGATTACGAATCGGTAATAATTATTCTTGCCAATACCGGAGCGGATGATTATAATTTCGCTGTAACTCCGATTACCTTAGCTATAGAAGTAACTACCCCAAGACCCTATTACAAAGACAGCATTCTAAGGACAGGAACTTTATTGTCGGGAACAACAATGACAATTCAATTAACGAATAAATTCCCTGCTGCCAATGCAGGAATATATGATGTAAAGGCATGGATAAACAGTCCGTTGGATAATGTGATCTATGATGATACACTGATGTATTATTATACTTCCGATAAATTTGGCCTGCCTGTAGATGAGAATTTCAGCTCTCCTCAACTTCCGGCTGCATTTTATACAAAAGATAATATCGGCAGTGAGTGGGAGATAATAACACAAGGCACAGGAGCAGATACCGTAGTAAAACCACAACATGGAACAGGTATGCTGGCATTTTCGGGAAACCAAGGAAACATGTCGGTTTTATCTACTTATCAACTGGATTTGAGTCAAGCTATCCAACCTACCCTATCATTCTGGTATTTCCACGATACGATTCCTTGTGAGGATTATACCGATGTTCGTCTCACAGTGGACGGAGGAGCAACTTATACCACTTTATTCGAACTTACCAAATATGATGCTGTTTACGGCTGGAAAGAATACAGTACGAACTTACCTTCATTTGCTGTTAACCAGTGTGTGGTGTTGGTTTTTGAGGCTATGGAAATGTCTGCAAGCGGAGATGTTACTCAATATATAGATAGAATTTTGATTACGGCAAAACAGGAAATCGTAGTAACAGATATTCTCACTTCCGATCTTTCCCTGTGTGATATGAAAAACCAGGAATGGAAAGTAGTATTATACAATAAAACCATGCCTGATCTGGATTATAGCACCACACCGCTTGAAATTACCCTGGAACTTATCGGAACATCCTATAATTTTGTAGAAACCATCGGTTCCGGTATCATTAACGGGTTTTCTTACGATACCTTAACCATCGCGTCCGGCTTTGACTTTGCTCCCGGACAATATATCGCAAGAGCATATATTTCATCTATCTTCGGAAATATATTTATGGACACAGTCCTTATCAAACCCGATTACACTGTCCGTATTCATAACATAAGCAGTAGCGGAAGCCCTTCAAAAGCGGGTATCGACCTGAGGCAAGATGCAACCATAAAGAATACAGGAAATATGCCTCTATCACAAATCGACCTGATCTTATCTGTGAATGCAGAGGATATCTCCCCCGCCTATCATTTTACAACAACAGCATCCACATCCGGTACAATAGCCCCGGGAGATTCGGTTACTGTTTCCTTCAATAATCCATATAAAACTCCATGGAGCCCGGAATATCAGGTACATGTCCTTGCCTATTTACATTGTGATTCGGCGATGATAAGTAAAGAAACTGCTATCACCGAATATGTGAATATAGACAATCTTGCCCTTATCAGCATTGATAAACCCTCAGGACAACAGGATACAGCGGGAAGAAGTATCAATATTGCAGTAACGCTGGAAAACAAAAGCGATGCCACTCCTTTTACGAATGTAAAAATACATGCCCGTGTAGAAGACTCGAAAGGAAATAACGTTGCCAATCTATCGGAAACCATTTCCGGGACAATTGATCCGTTACAGCCTGAATCATATACTTTCGGTACTTCTTATATTGTTCCTGACGATTCCGTGTATTACATAACCGTATTCATTGAAAAGCAAGCAAAAGATGATTACCAGCAGGATGATACCATACAAACGAAACGGACTACGGATTATCATGTAGGAATAAAATCTATTGATGCAACAACAATCAGCATGGGTCAGAATGTTCCGAATCCGGCGTATAACAGTACTTCAATCATATACAGCATTCCTGCAAGCGGGGAAGTAATCTTTACCATATCTTCAGTAAACGGACAGGTATTATACAATAAATCCGTAAAAAGTGAGTTAGGTACTCAGATAATAGACATCAATGTATCTCATTTGGCTGTCGGCATCTATTTCTATTCCATGGAATTCAATGGACAGCGGATTACAAAGCGAATGAGCATTAAACGATAAAATCTTTTTCATAATTCAAATTGTGGCTGCCTCCCCGGCAGCCTTTTTTATTGTGCAACAAGCAGAAAGAAAGAAATAAGCGAACTTGTCAAAAGTTGACTTAGGAGATTAATCCCGTTGAGCTTACAAGCTCGGTTATCTCACTATATTTCGATGCATTCACAGGCTTCGCTTTCGGGTACTTCGTTTCTCGCTCTGAACAAACCTGTTAGCGTCATGCTGAACTTGTTTCAGCATCCCCGTTTTTAAGGAGATTAGTTCGGCTTAAAAGTCTCTCTGCTCTCACATGCGTCGCGTTCGGGAGCGGATCAAGTCCGCAATGACGCTATTAATCAGCATATTGTCGTTATTGCAAGGCGTGAGGAACAAGCGATGTGGCAACCGGGCTTGCAAGCTCAACGGAGTTAATCCCTGGTAAAAGAGCGATTCTTGTGTCAACTTTTGACAAGTTCATTATTTTTTTATTACATTTGTAACCTATTTCTATACAACAGCAACAAGAATGAAAACAAAGATATTTAATATATTACTTTTTTTCTTTTTATGTATATTATTCCCTTTTACTACTCATGGAAACACAAATACCCGGGAATATTGTGAAGAGCTTTTGGATTCCGCACGAAAAGAATTCTTTGCAAGAAATTATATCAAATCTACAGAAATCTTAACAATCATACAACCCATCATAAAAGAAAACAAGTTTGTTGATTTGGAAATGCGAAGCCTGAACCTTATAGGAGTAATTCATGGCGATTTGTTAGTACATGATAAGGCAATGGAACTTTTTTTAGAAGTATATAAACTGGCAATCAAATCGCATGACTTACAAGCAGAGACTATGGTTTTGAATAATATGGCGACCCTATATGAAGGAAATAATGAATACGACAAAGCCTTGGAGTATTTAAAAAAAGCCTACGATGTTTCGTTAAAGCTGGGTGATAGTATTAAAATAGGTGAGATTGCAGTTAATATAGCCCGCCTCGCTATTGTACTTAAAGATACCGCCTTAGCAGAACAATATCTCAATATTGCAAAAAACACACAAACCAAGTATAAAAGACTCCTTGATTTTATTCAAATTGTCACAGCTGACCTTTTCTTTTTAAAACAAGAATATACTATGGCAGAAACCATCGCTACAGGTATTATTCAAGAAGATATGGAACAATTACTTAAAAATACACTTTTCTTTCTTCTTTCCAAAATATATCAGCGTAAAGGAGAAATGGGAAAAGCCATCCAATATCTTCAGAAAATATTAGAGGAAAGGCCTACTATAAAAGAAAAGATCAAAGCGTATGAAGAATTGTCCGAACTTTATCAGGAAAACAACTCGTTTGTACTGGCATTGCTATATAAAGATTCTGTTTTACAGGCAAAAGATTCTTTATATAGAAACAACAACACACAATACCTGGAAGTAAGCCGTATTCAAATGGAATTACTGAATTCGGAAAAGCTATTAACAGAAATTAAAGCAAAACAAAAAGCAGAACGGATTCTCTTTATTGTTATCACCCTATTAATAATAATCTTAATATGGGTCTCTTATTTGATGATTTTAAAAAATAAACAGCGCAGGATTATCGAATTGGAAAAAGAAAAGAATCAGAAACTGATCCTGGAGCAACAACTCAAAGAACAGGAAACATTCGCCTTGCTGGAACAACAACGTTTATCCGGTGAAATTGAAAACAAGAATAAGCAACTGACAGCAAGAATATTATTCCAGACAAACCGGAGTAATTTGATCAAGGAACTGATTGCTGCATTTTCCGATACACCGGCTCAAAAAGACAACCCAATCCTGGGATCTATCATTCAAAAGTTAAAGTTACAATTAAAAGACTCTGCAGACGCCAATAATTTTTTTGATCAATTGGAACAAATTAATCCTTCTTTCTTCTCCTTATTAAATGAAAAGCATCCCGGTTTATCAATTGACGACATACAAATCCTTTCATATACCTATTTGTATAATACAAAGACAAAAAAAATAGCTTCCTTACTGGATATATCTGTCAATACCTGTCAAAAGCGCAAAGAACGTGTTGCCGTTAAGCTGGGAATTAAGACAGACGAACTACACAATTATCTGCATAACTTGATGAGTACCGCTATCTTTGATAAAAGCGGCAAGATGTAAATCCATTTTTACCTTACCGGAATTTACCGGAACCTTGTACGGAGTTTGTCAGTGTACATTACTGCGTTTGTCAGTGTGTTTTCCCTTCGTTTTTAGATTATTTCTTCTACTTTTGCTTCGTTGTTGTTTTCAATAAAAGGAAACAAATGAAGTAAGATTAAGAAAAAGTAACTATACAAAAATCTGCAAGGAACATTAAAACAAATTAACCATTGACTAAAATAAAGTGTCCTATGAAAAAGTTTTTTATTATCGTATTGGGAATGTTATTAACAATACCCTTTTCCTTTTCACAAACAGTAAGAACTGAAAACTTTGATGATGTGGGTTCCATAACTTTAACAGGAACCCCTACTACCTCATGGCGGACAGACACGCTCCGTGTAAGTCCGCCTTTTTCATATAGGGGAATTGTCCCCAAGCTGATGGGCGATTTTATTGTATTACAGACAGCCCCTTATAATTGTACAGGGATGTATTATGCGGAACTACGGTTTAACCATATCTGCAAAATAGCTCCTACAGATCATCTCCGTATAGAATATAGAATACCCAACCAAGGGTGGACAACCCTTCCTTCCTGGACATACGAGGGAAATTCTTCAAATTTTGCAACTAATAATAGTTTTTCTTCTGCTAATTATCCGGAATGGCAATCAAATGATAATTTGGCCGTTCCGGATTCATCCTGGTGGAAAGAAGAGGTTTTTGATGTTTCAAACCTTGTTAGCAATGAGCCTTCGGTTGAATTCCGTTTTATTTTGCAACGGGGAACAACACAAGGAACACAGGTAGCTTATGGCTGGCTGATAGATAATTTCCAATTAACCATCAATTCTTATACGTTAAAAGACCCTGTTGTGGAGTTTATACCTCCTTTAGCTCGAGATACGGTTTACAGTGTAGGTCCCTGGAATATTAATGCTAAAGTAAAAACGACAACCCCTGCCCGGATTAAACAACCCGAGCTTATATATACTGCTACTAACAGCCAGCAAACATTCACCGATACGTTATTAATGACCAATCTTGCAGGTGATTCTATTTGGAGAGCTACTATTCCCGAGTATGTAACAGGCACCACGGTTACTTATTCCATCACGGGAAGTGATACGACAGGAAACGAAGCAACGATATCATCCAAATATTATATCAAGCAATTTTCTGGAGCAGGAGGCCTAACCTTTGATTATATTTATTATTCTCCTGCCGACACATTCAGGGTAGATAATGATAATAGCGGTGTTTTATTTATTGCTACGAGTCAAACAAGTTTTTCCCGGCATTTGTATCTGAACTCCGAACTGGAAGGGGCAATCGATCCGAATTCACCTACTGTTATTACGGATATAGCATGGTATTCTTCCAGCAGTACTACTTTTTCAAATACAAAGACCGATATACGTGTTTATTTACAAGCAACCACAGCAACAGCAAATCCGTCTGCTTCGCCTGCCGCTTGGCTTGACCCGGAAACAACCAGCGCAGAATTGGTATACCGGGGTTCCATGGAAGGAACATTGGGTTGGAATACATTAGCCTTTCAAACTCCTTTTATTTTACCTGCCGGACAGAATATTATCGTTTATTTCATTGATAGTTCAAACGTGGGAGCACCGCTGTTCAAGACATTTAAAGCAAAGGAGAATGTCAATGGTGTTTTCCAAAATTTTTGGGGCGATGCAATAGCAGGAAGCGTAGCGATAGTACGCTTTGGAATAGGGGCAATAAGCGGTTATGTAGATAATTCCGTGGCTTTATATTCTATTGACAACCCTACCCAGCAAACAATTAGAGGTGGGCAGTCCAATCCTGTTACGGTTACCATCCATAATAAGGGAGCTGCGAATCTGGATTCTGCAAAGATTTATTGGCAGGTAAACGGAGGCGAGATTGATTCCACGCTATGGAAAGGTGATTTGCTCTGGGACTATAAAGAACAAGTGAATGCAGGTTATGCTGATTTTACCGCAGATGCTTATGATACGTTAAAGGTCTGGGTTGGTTATCCTAATGGAAAAACAGATTCTATTGTATACGATGATACGATAACCAAAATTCTGTTTGGGTGTACACAAACATTATCGGACACCATATTTATCAGTAAGACAAATGTAAATAGTGATTATTCCTCCATAGGAGAAGTATTGTTCATAATCAGGGAATGCGGGGTAAGTGATGACCTTGTTTTAGTTTTGGATACAGGCGTACATCAAGAGAACATCGATCTTAAAGATATAAGCAACTCTATGGGAGGATATTCGTTAACCATTACTTCCGTTAACGGTAATGCACAGGATGTGATTCTCCGCCCTGCTTCCAGAGCGGCTATTGTGTTAAACAATTCCAATAATATAAGCATAAAAGGGATAACGGTTGATGTATCCGCCTTTACCGTTCCCGCCATTCAATTTACAGGAGCGTGTACTAATGTATTGGTCCGGGATTGCAGGTTATTGGGAGATTCTACTACAAGGGATATAGGTACTACCAGTGGTACCGAGAATGCTCCTATCTCAAAACGATCAGGGACCGGTGTCGTGGACAGTATATTCTTTATTAAGAACGTAATAAATGGAGGTTATTACGGATGTTTTTTTGACGGGGGAATGGGCAGTACGGCTTATGGAAACCATATACTATTCGACAGCAATACGATAAGTAATACATATTCCGGTGCAACATATCTTTATTATGTAGATAATCTACGTTATTCTCACAATACAATAACGAGCCGCGCGGCAAACACAACACCAACATGGCATGGACTCAGGCTCGAACATGTAAATGGTTCGGTTACCGGCAATCGTATTATGCAATGCAGTGAGAATATTACTATTCCCTATGGTATTGAGATGAATTATTATAATTATTTAACAACAGATACGGGTTTGATTGCCAATAATGAGATTATTATAAGTACAACAACCCAATATGAGGTCGGAAGAGGGCTGCATATCCAAAACACGAAAGCCAATATTATTCATAATTCTATTCATGTAGGCGGCAGCTCTGCCGGCAGGGGGATAATATTACCTTATAATGACAGTACTATACTGACTATTAAAAATAATAATATAGTAACATTAGGAGCAGGTTCTTATCCTGTTTATTTAGCGGGAACAACGTATTCATATTTATTGGATATCAATTATAATAATATATATGCTCCCCTGTATGTAGGCTATGCAGGCTCGGATCAGACAACGTTGGCGCAATGGCAATCGAAAATACCATCCGACCGGAATTCGGTAAGGATAGCCCAGCAGTCTTCCAATTTGCCACAAGACTTACAGGTGTCAAATTATGCAGACCTGTTATGCAACCATATTTCCCCTGTAAACACAGACATAAATAACAAAGCAAGATTGGGAATTACTACTATGGGATGCTACGAAAGCATTCCGGATGTAGCTGCCAATGGTATGCTTATCAAATCTATAGGATTGCGAGGCGGGGTTATCGGCGGCCAGACCGACAATGTAAAACTGGTTGTATTCAATGCGGGAACAACCCTTATCGATGCCTTCAATATAGAATGGTCGGTAAATGGGACTTCACAGGTAGCTGGGGGCACCAACTTCCCAACATCTTTGGCAAGCGGACAGTTTGATACGCTTTCCTTGGGAACAATAACATACAACGCCGGGAACCTGAACGTAAAAATATGGATCAATAGTTTGAATAACGGCTCCGCTACAGACCCGATAAAAACAGATGATACACTCCGGTTTTCTGATTTTATATGCAACAACACCCTTTCCGGAAGAATACCCATATCGGACACAAGCGCTTTTTCAAGCATAAGGGAAGTATTGCGAGAGGGAGCTTCATGTGGTATATCAGGGGATATTACCCTTGTTTTAGACCCCGGAGTATATCAAGAAAGCATCAACCTTACAGATATCAGTAGTTTTATGGGGAACTATTCATTAACGATTACCTCCAAAACCGGGAAGGCGGAAGATGTAATCATTCGTACGGCTTCCGGTCCGGGTGTTATTTTAGATAATTCCAATAATGTTATCCTCAAAGATATCAGCATAGATGCAACCGTGTCGGGCAGCCACGCCATCTATTTCAGGGCAAGTAGCGGTTCCAATATAACCATACGCGATTGTAAACTGTATGCCAATCCTTCCGCGACGGACGCAACTACAGCGTGTGGTATTTATAAGACATCAGCTTCGAGTATTGCAAGGAATATCTCTATTGTCAATAATGTAATAAGTGGAGGATACGCCAATATATACTTTTATGCCGGATCTTCAAGAATCGATATGGGTTCCAACATTATTATAGACAGCAATATACTGGAAAATCATTATCATACAGGCATACATTTATATTATGGGGATTTGTCTTTCATCGGATATAATACCCTGTTGCGAAACCCTGCAAATACAAACACAACCTGGTACGGCATAAATCTGGATGGCGTAAACGGCTCGGTTGTAAGCAATATAATTCATCAATTGGGCAACCCCATTGCAAATTCGTATGGGATTTATACAACGTATTTTAATAGTTACGGCGGAACAACACCGTATGGCATGATTGCCAATAATGAAATCATTACAAATACAACAGGTACTAATGGAGCTATGCATATAGGCGCAAACACCCAAACCAATATTTTACATAATTCCGTTTTGGTAAAAGGCGCCACGGGAACTACCGTAGCATTATATGTAGCCGGTTCGGCGGGTACCTATATAACCGTTAAAAATAATAACTTCGTAACAGAGGCGACAGATTCATATCCTGTTTATTTGGCTGAAGAAAGATTTAACCCCTGGATGATATTTATCTACCTTTCCCAATTGTCATTTGATTGCAACAATATGTACGCACCTACTTACATGGGAAGACTTTATGATTTGTTGAACAGGAGCGAAGTAAAGATAACGGATATACAAGCATGGCAGTCGTATATAACTTCCGATTTGCAATCTTTCCGTATAAAACCCGAGTTCCGGGATACGACTGTCAATCTGGAAATGTGGCTTAATGAAAAGATGTTACGCCCGGTACTTGCCAATGTTACTACGGATATTTACGGCAACAGCAGAGTCAACTCATCTAATAAAACGATGGTAGGAGCGTATCAGGCTTACATGCCCAATATTGATTTATCCCTGGTTAACACCCTTATTCAAAGCGGGGTTATAAACAACAGCCAACAATTTCCTGTTTATGTTGAAGCATGGAATTTAGGATTAACTGCTGTTACCGGAGCCGAATTGGGATGGAGCATAGACGGGACAGAACAACAGCCTTATACATGGACAGCCTCCAATCCCCTGGCATCTTACGATAATGCAAAATTAATGGTGGGGACATTTACGGCAAACGAGGGGGATACGTATGAAATAAAAATATGGATTAAAACCGTCAATGGAAGTCCCCAGGTAACTACTACGCATAATGATACCGTATCCTTTACCATAACTACGGATTTGGTTCCCCTGGCATGGTTTGAAGAACCTTTTGTAGCGGATACGATCAATACGCTTTCGTTCAATGTTTATACCCAAATCATAGAAGCAACCGGTGCGACCATCAATACTCCCGAAATGGCTATCCAAACAAGAGTGAGTAACGGAGATATTTTATATGATATTGTTGCGATGAATAATATCAATGGTTTTTGGATAGCTTCCATCCCAAAGCAGTATTACTACAGCAACGTTACTTATTCCTTAACGGTAAGCGATACCCTCGGTAATAGAATTACAATTACGGATTCTACCTATATTGACAGAATAGGTGACGAACCCTATTTCGGAAATAATTTAAGTTTGTATTCCATCAAGAAACTTGCATTTGACGGTTCATTATGTTCGGAGGATTACGGAACAATAGAATTAATAGTAGCCAATACCGGATCGAATGACTATGATTTTGCTGTAAACCCCATTACATTAGGGTTAAAAGTAACTACTCCACGCCCCTATTACAAAGACAGTGTTTTAAGGACGGGAACGTTATTATCGGGAAGCAGAATGACTATCAAGTTAACGGATAAACTTCCTACTGCCAATGCAGGGACATATGATATAAAAGCATGGGTAAATAGCCCGGTGGATAAAGTGATTTACGATGACACCTTACTTTATTATTATACGTCTAATAAGTTCGGTTTGCCGGTGGATGAGAATTTCAGCTCTGCTACACTTCCGGCTGTATTTCACACAAAAGATAATATGGGTAGCGAGTGGGAAATAATAGCACAAGGCACAGGAGCAGATACCGTAGTAAAACCGCAACATGGAACAGGCATGCTGGCATTCAATGGAAGCCAGGGGGATATGTCTACTTTATCTAGCTATCAATTGGATTTGAGTCAAGCTATTCAACCTACCCTGTCATTCTGGTATTTCCATGATACGATTCCTTGTGAGGATTATACCGATGTTCGTCTCACAGTAGACGGAGGGGCAACTTATACCACTTTATTCGAGCTTACCAAATACGATGCTGTTTATGGTTGGAAAGAGTATAATATGGACTTGCCGATGTTTGCTATCAACCAATGTGCTGTTTTGATTTTCGAAGCTATGGAAATGTCTGCCGGTGGAAATGTTACTCAATATATAGATAGAATTTTGATTACGGCAAAGCAGGAAGTAGTAGTAACAGATGTTTTCACCTCTGATCTTTCCCTATGTGATATGAAAAACAAAGAATGGAAAGTAGTGTTGAACAATAAAACGGCTCCGGACTTGAATTACAGCGCCATACCTATCGAAATTACCCTGGAACTTGCAGGAACATCACATCGTTTCACTAAAATAATATCAACAGGCCTACTGAAAGGATTTACTTCCGATACGGTAACGATAGCATCCGGTTTTGATTTTGCCCCGGGACAATATATTGCCAGAGCATATATTTCATCTATCTTCGGGAATATATTTATGGACACGATCCTTATCAAACCCGATTACACTATCCGTATTCATAACATCAGCAGTAGCGGAAGCCCTTCAAAAGCGGATATCGACCTGAGGCAAGATGTAACTATAAAGAATACGGGAAATATGCCTCTACCGCAACTCGACCTGATCTTGTCTGTGGATGCACCGGATATCTCCCCTGCCTATCATTTTACAACAGCAGCATCCTTATACAGTACAATAGTCCCGGGAGATTCGGTTACAATTACCTTCAACAACCCATATAAAACTCCGTGGAGTCCGGAATACCAGGTATATGCTCTTGCCTACTTACACTGCGATTCCGCAATGATCAGTAAAGAAGCTGCTATCACCGAATATGTGAATGTAGACAATCTTGCCCTTATCAGCATTGATAAACCCTCAGGACAATGGGATACAGCAGGAAAAAGCGTTAATATTGCAGTAACGCTGCAAAATAAAAGTGATGCCACTCCTTTTACGAATGTGAAAATACAGGCCCGTGTAGAAGACTCGAAAGGAAATAACGTGGCCAGTCTGTCGGAAACCATTTTCGGGACAATCGATCCGTTACAGCCCAAATATCATACATTCTCCACTTCTTATGTCGTTCCTAATGATTCCGTGTATTACATAACCGTATTTATTGAAAAACAGGCAAAAGATGATTACCAGCAGGATGATACCATACAAACGAAACGGACTACGGATTACAATGTAGGGATAAAATCTACAGATCCAATGTTAATCAGTATGAATCAGAATGTCCCGAATCCGGCGGATAACAATACTTCAATCACATACAGTATTCCTGCAAACGGGGAAGTAATCTTTAGCATATCTTCGGTAAACGGACAGGTATTATACAATAAATCCGTAAAAAGTGAGTTAGGTATTCAGACAATAGACATCAATGTATCTCATTTGGCTGCCGGGATCTATTTCTATTCCATGGAATTTAATGGACAGAAGATCACAAAGCGAATGAGCATTAAACGATAAAATCTTTTTCATAATTCAAATTGTGGCTGCCTCCCCGGCAGCCTTTTTTATTGTGCAACAAGCAGAAAGAAAGAAGCGAACTTGCCAAAAGCTAAGATAAAAGGAATAAAGATTAATTATGAAGTTGTCAAAAGTTGACTTAGGAGGTTAACTCCGTTGAGTTCGCAAGCCCGCTTAGCTCACTATGTTTTGGCACATTCACATGCTTCGTTTTCGGGTACTTCGTTTCTCGCTCTGAACAACCCTGTTAGCGTCATGCTGAACTCGTTTCAGCATCCCCTGCATAAAAGCAAAAAACGAGGAGATTAGCTCGGCTTAAAAGCCTCGCTGCTCTCACATGCTTCGTTCGGGGGCGGATCAAACCCAAAGAACACTATTAATCAACATATTGTCGTTATCGCGAGGCATGAGAAACAAGCGGCGTGGCATGTTGCTTTCCGGTCTTAATAATATCGGTTATTCGGAAAGTACCCCGGCATTTTTACTTTGGAGCTTTCCGGGAAGCCGGAAAGTGTCCGGGTGTTTACTTTGGAGGTTTCCGGAAAACCGGAAAGTATCCAGGTATTCACTTTGGGGGTTTCCGGAAAGTCGGAAAGTGTCCAGGTGTTTACTTTGAGGGTTTCCGGAAGGTCGGAAAGCTCCAAAGTAAATGCTTTGCTTGTTTCCGAACGTTCGGACAGTCTTTCCAAAGGAATAGAATGAAGACAGGTAGATCGTTTTATCCCTTAGCAGAATAGCGCTTCCCTTTCATGTCATCCGACGACAAGCAACGGAGAAGAAGTAATCTTTGCATCAACTTTTGACAGGTTCGGCAAATAATATTCCCCATCATACCGGATGAAGTAAAATTTCAAAAAAAGGCTGTCGAGGAGACAGCCTTCCTTATTTCAACTAATAGAAGTTACTACTTGTGATTCTCATGAAATTTTTTCAGTCTCTTTTCCAGATCAGGAAATTGATTCCTGTCTACAAGAGATACACATGCACGTAATCCCTCCAGGCGCTCGCTGCCTGTTATAGCTAATGATATTGCACTGATCCCATAATATAAGAATTCTTCCAAAAGCTCTTCACCGGTAAATCCGGGATAACTGATGGTAAAATAAAAACCATCGGAAAGTTCTTTATCCTCATCTTTATCATATACTATCTTGAATCCGTTATCTACAAACAACTTCTTCATTATATGAGCTTTATCAGCATAATCCCTTACTTCCTTAACAAAATTATATGTTCCATCGTTACATGCTTTTAGAATAGCGGCCATAGCATATTGAACCGAATGCGAAGTTCCTGAGCTAAGAGCATACACGGCACCATAAACAATAGCCCTGCCTACACTCTCTGTTCCGAAATAAGGCACCAGATCCGGATAGTTTGATCCGAACAGACTGTCCGATATAACCATTACACCAAGACGTTCTCCTGCATAACTGAAGGCTTTCGAACTGGAAATAAGCAGTACATATTTATCCGTATACTTAGCAATAGTAGCCTGGTAAGGAGGTTTGCCCGGTGTGGAAATATCCTGACGGAAATCCATACCAAAGTAAGCAAGGTCTTCTATTACGATAGTATCATATTTCTTGGCAAGTTCTGCAATAATTCTTAATTCTTTATCCGTAAAACAAATCCAGGACGGATTATTAGGATTGGAATAAATAATAGAATGAATATTCCCTTTTGATAAATAGCTTTCCAACTTATCTTTTAATTTATCTCCCCGGTAATTGTAAACATCAAAGGTTTCGTATTTAGCACCTAAAATACGATGCTGCTGTTTCTGTACCGGAAATCCGGGATCGATAAACAATGTGGTATCTTTCTCTTTTTGCAACCGTTGAAATGTCAAAAATACGGAAAATCCCCCCTGCATCGAACCCACTGTCGGGATACATGATGCCGGAGAAACTTCGATATCCATAAAGTTCTTACAGAAACGGGACATTTCCGTTTTAAGTTCGGGAATACCTTCGATATCCGGATAAATAGCTGCAACACCTCTTTTCAGAGCTGCAATCTGTGCATCCACTCCGATTTGAACAGGAGGCAAACCCGGAATCCCCATCTCCATACGAACAAACTTTTCCCCCGTTGCATCTTCTATTTCATTAATTAATCGTTTTATCTCACGAATAGAAGCGGTACCGATATTTTTTATTCCGCTATCCTTTACCTTTTGTTTTACAACATCATAATTAATTGGTGTATCTTTCATATTATTATATTTTTAGTATATGCAAATAAAGTTCAAAAGTATCAAAAAAAACAACATGAACCATATTTATTATTAGAAGTTACGAGAAGTTAGGCAAGCGATAGGAAGTTATAGTTCACGAAGCACTTACTCTCTTGTTGAGTCGTTGAACCGGTTATTTGCTTATTTAGCATTTTCGATGATTTTTCTACAGTAAAATTTTTATTCCGTACAATTTTGTATTACTGTTTTTTGTATCTTTGCCCATTCTATTTAAGAGCATTTAAGAAAATCAAGTATATTCATATCGTACTATTACTCTGGGCTATATCAGGGAAAATATACGTCAATTAAAAACATTAACAATAATGAAAGTATACCAGACAAATGAAATTCGCAACATAGCGCTTTTAGGCGGTTCAAGATCAGGGAAAACCACGTTGGCAGAAGCCATGCTGTTTCACGGTGGTGTTATCAGCCGGAGAGGAACTGTGGAAGATAAAAACACAGCTTCCGATTATAGAGATATAGAGCTTGAACGTCAGAATTCTATCTATTCTACCGTATTATACACCGAACACAATGGAGCAAAAATTAACATCATTGATTGTCCGGGCTTTGATGATTTTATTGGTGAAATTATTGGTGCATTGCGTGTTGTTGATGCTGGTGTAATGGTAATAAATGCTCAATCCGGAGTAGAAGTAGGCACCGAGATCCAATGGCGCTGGGCTAAAAAAGCCGATACTCCTGTTGTGTTTGCGATAAATCAATTAGACCATGAGAAAGCTAATTTTGACGAAGCTATCCGTCAATTGAAAGAAGACTTCGGCAATAGCGTAACTATTATCCAGTATCCTGTTAATGCAGGACCCGGTTTTGATGCTGTTATCGACTTAATGCAAATGAAACTGTTGAAATTCCCTGCCAATGGCGGCAAAATGATAGTGGAAGACATTCCGGCATCAGAAGCAGATAAAGCGGCAGAATTACAAGCAACACTTATTGAAAATGCTGCTGAAAACGATGAATCGTTGATGGAGAAATTCTTTGAGGAAGGAACTCTGTCAGAAGAAGAAATCATCAAAGGATTACGATTAGGAATTCGTAGCCGTGGAATTTTCCCTGTTGTTTGCTGTGCAGCGAAAACAGATCAAGGGATTACCCGCCTAATGGACTTTATTAAAAATAACTGCCCTGCTCCTAACGAAATGACCGGTGTAAAAACCACAAAAGGAAAAGAACTAAAATGCAACGCAAGCGACCCCATGTCTGCATTTGTATTTAAAACATCTATAGAACCGCATTTGGGAGAAGTTTCTTTCTTCAAAGTATATGCAGGTGAAATAACAGAAGGTATGGATGTTGTCAATGCTGCAAATAGTTCGAAAGAACGTATTTCCCAACTATTGTGTGTTGCCGGTAAAAACAGGGAAAAAGTAGAAAAAGTGGTAGCAGGAGATATTGCAGCAACAATCAAATTAAAGAATGTTTTTACACAAAACACAATTAATTCTACCAAGAATCCGGATGATGTAATTGTTCCTACCGAATATCCCGAACCAAAATTCCGTACTGCGGTAAGAGCAAAGAATTCATCTGACGATGAAAAGTTGGGATCTATCTTGAATGAAATCCGTAAAACAGATCAAACCTTCTTACTTGAGCAATCCAAAGAATTAAAACAAACCATAATTTCCGGACAAGGAGAGCAACATCTCAATATCATCAAATGGATCATTGAGAAAATCAACAAAATAGAGATCGAATACTACGCTCCTAAAATTCCTTATAGAGAGACGATTACCAAATCGGCAGAATCTATGTACCGTCATAAAAAACAATCCGGTGGTGCCGGTCAATTTGGTGAAGTACATATGTTAATTGAGCCTTATTACGACGGAATGCCTAATCAAACCAAATACCCAATTCGTGGAACAGAAACACACGATCTGCCATGGGGCGGTAAATTAATCTTCAACAACTGTATTGTTGGTGGTGCTATTGATGCCCGGTTCATGCCTGCTATTTTAAAAGGGATCATGGAGAAGATAGAAGAAGGCCCATTAACAGGTTCTTATGCCCGTGATATTGTTGTTAATATTTTCGACGGTAAGATGCACCCTGTTGATTCCAATGAAATGGCATTTAAACTTGCCGGACGTAATGCATTCAGAGAAGCTTTCAAGAATGCAGGGCCTCGTATTCTGGAACCTATTTATGATGTGGAAGTATTTGTACCTTCGGAAAGTATGGGTAATGTAATGACCGATTTACAAGGCCGTCGCGCTGTAGTAATGGGCATGGACAGTGAAGGTAATTTCCAGAAGATACGCGCTAAAGTTCCTTTGGCAGAAATGAATAAATATTCTACTTCTTTAAGTTCTATTACAAGTGGAAGAGCTTCTTATGGAATGAAATTTTCAGAATACCAACAAGTTCCAACAGATGTTCAAACTGCATTACTGAAAGCATACGAAGAATCTCAAACTGACGAAGATTAAAAAGAGAGATTACATTAATAAAAAAAGACTGTCTATCCGGACAGTCTTTTTTATTGTGAAAAAATTGACATTCAATCCGATATAGAATCCGCTCTGTATTAACGGAAAATCAAGCTTAATGTGAAGTGAGATCACGCCTGATTTGAAGTGAAATCAAGTGTAATTTGGAGTAATAACAAGCGTGATTTGAGGTGGAACCATGCTTGTTTTGAAGTGGAATCAGGCCTGGTTTTTCACTTCCTGAAATAGGCCGACAGCTTTAAGCCTGTTAATTAGCTTTATTGCAAGAAGAGGAAACAAGAAAAATACCGGCTTTAACATTATCGCAAAAATGTTTACCTTTGTATTCATCATTTGTAATGTTTATATAGGATGAAATATATGATCTAAACAGAAGCTGTTTTTTCGAACTTTTATACTTTGTATTTGTTAATTTAAAAATATAGAAGAGGGTAAATCCAAATACTTTAAATACATAATTTAATCAATTTAATTCATCAAATTTTAATTATTATGAAACTCAACCTTGTTTTTAAAATCTTATTCTTCTCAACTGTTTTCTCATTTTGTGGAATAAACTATATCAATGCGCAATCGGAAGTACATAAAAAAGCATTGGCTAAAAAATATCCCGACGCAACACGCGTAGAATGGGAAATAGACGACGGCTATATAGAAGCTGAATTTTTCGACACAAACTATCAAAAAGTAAAAGTTGAATTCGATTCCAAAGGAAACTGGGTAAGAACAAAAACGGATGTATCTTATCGTAATCTTCCTGAAAGCATAAAAACCACATTCAAGAACTCGCAGTACGCTGATTGGAAAATCGATGAAATTGGGTTCATTGAAAGGCTAAATCATGAATCCGTGTATATCTTTGAATTGGAGAAAGGAGAAATGGAATATAAATTACTTATCTCCGATGAAGGGACAATTATTATGCCGTAACAATAATATGTAAAATATTGGATTAGTATTCAATATCCCTATAGAGAAAGTTTATTATATTCCTCTATAGGGATATTTATTTAACAGCTATGCTCCTGCTGCCTGCATTGCCGTAATAGCAACAACATTGACAATATCATCAACAGAACATCCCCGGGATAAGTCATTAATAGGAGCCGCCATTCCTTGCATAATAGGACCAACGGCTTCCGCACCGGCTAACCGCTGAACCAATTTATAAGCGATATTTCCAACTTCCAAAGTAGGGAATACCAAAACATTCGCCTTTCCTGCTATTTCACTGCCGGGAGCTTTGCTCGCCCCTATAGAAGGAACTATGGCAGCATCTGCCTGCAATTCACCATCTATTTTCAAAGAAGGATCTATTTCTTTTGCTATTTGAGTTGCATTAACAACTTTTGTTACCATGTCATGTTTGGCACTTCCCTTTGTTGAAAAGCTCAACATCGCAACCCTGGGTTCTATCCCTGCTATTGCTTTTGCCGTTCTAGCAGTAACTACCGCTATTTCTGCAAGTTCCCTTTCCGTAGGATTGGGATGTGCCGCACAATCGGCAAAGACAAGAATTCCATCATCTCCCCACTGCTTATCCTTCAATATCATCACAAAAGCTCCTGAAACCACACTTACTCCCGGTAATGTTTTTACAATCTGAAAAGCCGGACGTAATACATCACCTGTCGCATTCTGGGCACCGGCCACTTCCCCATCCGCTTCCTTATTCTTAATAAGTAGAGTTGCCAAATACAAGGGGTCTTTTACAAGCTGTTTCGCTTCATCCAATGTCATTCCTTTACTCTTGCGGATTTCCCAAAGCATATTGGCATAAAACTCTCCCTTGGGATTATTATTAGGGTCGATTATTGTTGCGTTTTGGAGATTGTTCAACCCCCACTCTTTTGCTTTTTCCATGATAACGGAAGCATTTCCAAGGAGGATTAAAGATGCCAATTTTTCAGACAATATAATATTTGCTGCTTTCAAAGTACGTTCCTCTTCTCCTTCGGGAAGAACAATACATTTTTGAACTTTTACTGCATTTGCTTTGATTTGTTGTAATAGATCCATATTAAATCACTGATTTTATAATGTTTATTTTTGATTTTAGAAAAAACAAAAGTAGTCAAAAACTCGCAGAAATGCAAATAAATATCCATAAGAAATATAACAAGCAATAAGTTATTAAGAAGTAAGATGTTAAGACTCTAAGGCATTAAGTGAATAGTAAATAGCGTACAGAACAAACGAAATAATGCCATTTACTTTCTTTAGCCTTTTCTGACGACATATTGAACGGTAGTCCTATTCTTCTGTTCCAGAATCACCGTTCTATCCTTTGTTATCTTATCCATGCTATTGCGATCGTAATAACGAATGGTGAATAATTCCATATTAGAATTATATTTTACATAAAACTCCGTTTGTAATTCTTCAATTAATTCACCTATATTTGATTTGTTATCCACACAAAGGGAAAAACTAATGGCAGAAT
Organism: Bacteroidales bacterium; assembly: GCA_031553535.1. GTDB lineage: Bacteria > Bacteroidota > Bacteroidia > Bacteroidales > WCHB1-69 > JAIROC01. Next base: position 102,820 of record JAVBLM010000010.1, read on the forward strand.
TTTGCATCAAGTTAATCTTCACCCCAAAAAAGGCGAATAGTCCAAAGATAGTAGATAAATTTTCTTCCGCGATAAAAGAAAAATCCTTAGGAGAGATGGAGATCAAAACCTGATCCCTCTTAACTATATAGCAAGGCACCAATCGTTTTATACTAAAATCATGAATCACACTCCCTTCACCTTTTTCATTTATAAAAGACTTGACATGTAAAGGGATTTTTTTATTTTGTAAAGGCTGCAACGTTTTAGGATGAATAATGCTTGCCCCATAATACGCCAGTTCTATAGCTTCCCGATACGGTATCTTATCCAGTTTAACCGTATCCTCAAAAACCCTCGGATCGGCATTAAGCAACCCTTCTACATCCTTCCAAATCGTAACGCTTTCCGCATCCAGAGAAAAGCCAAGAATAGCAGCGCTAAAATCCGAACCTTCCCTTCCTAAAGTAGTTGTAAACCCTTCGCTGGTTCCACCGATAAATCCCTGGGTGACAACAATCTCATCTCTTCCTTCTTTATAATATGGTTCTATAAGCTTTTTTGTTTTCCTGATTGTTTTCTCCCAATCAATATGCCCCTCCCGATAGGTATTATCTGTCCGGATAATGCTTCGGGCATCCATCCATACGGCCGGTATGTTTTTCAACTTTAGATAAAAATATACAATCTTTGATGAGAGTAATTCGCCAAAAGAAACTACCTGGTCGTATTCAAAATCATAATTCTCACTGAACTCACCATTAATATATTCATACAGTATTTCGAACTGCTCCCCTATCTCTTCAAAAACATCTTTTTGTGTAGAATCAAATAATTCATTTACAATAGAGAGATGTTCATTCTTTATAAAATCAAAAACAGCTTCCTTATCCGCTTTATTATAGTAATAGGCATCCAACAGTTTCTCCATATGGTTGGTCGTTTTCCCTAAAGCAGAGACAACGATTAGTAATCCCGAATCAATTTGATTATTTATAATCTCTGAAACATTCTTCACTCCAGTTGCATCTTTTATAGACGCTCCTCCAAACTTAAATACCTTCATGATTCTCTATCGATTTATCCTAACGAATTAAAGTTACATTTCCTTTACGTAGATACCGTTCCCCGCCTATGCAGGTCGCATCCAGATAATATACATACACTCCGGGAGAACAAGGCTTTTCCCTAAAAGTACCATTCCAACCTACATTTTGATCTCTTGTTTCAAATACTTTTTCGCCCCACCGATCATAAACAGCAAATTCTATTTTTTCAAGAATCAAGCCTCTCACATACAAGATGTCATTCAACCCATCTCCATTGGGAGAAAATGCATTGGGAACAAAAACATAAGGATCATCACAGATAACATCCAATACCGTAATCAAAACAGTATCTGTTCCTATACAACCATTCGAATCGGTAACCGTGTATGTATAAATAATAGTATTAGGAGGTGTTGTTATTGCTTTCGACCCTTTTGTTGTGTTGAGATAATCTGCAGGAGACCATGTATAATCAAATCCTTCTCCATAATAACTGCCATATATAGTTGTTGATCGACTACGATAAATAGTTGCCGTATCAGACCAAGCCTTTATATCCTGAGGGAAATAAATAGAATCGATAAACACGTTAACATATGTCTCTATCATACAGCCATTTGAATCATAGGCTGTAACTTCATATTCTCCGGCACAAAGATTATCAATAAACGGACCTGTACTCCCATCAAACCATACATAGGAATAAGGGGTAACTCCTCCCGATACCATTATCGTTACACTTCCGTTACAAACCTCCTTACATGGAACACTATTCGATTGGTAGCTTGCAAACAAGGTATCATAATTTAATAAAGCAAAGGTTGTATCCATTTCACAACCATTATTATCTACAACTTTTAAAGTATAATTTCCGGCACGATCCAAACCTGACAAAACATTAGTTCCTGCTGCTCCATCCCAAAAATACGTATATGGAGGAGTTCCTCCCCCTATAGATACAGTGATAGAGCCATCCCTCATTCCATGACAATAAGGATGAATAATAGAAATACTGTCTACGACAATCGGCGGAGGAGAACTTACTTTAGGGAAGATTCTTCGCGTGCAATGATCTGCATCCGTGATCGAAATATCGTATATCCCTTGACATAAAGAATCGGCAAATGCAGTAGTATCACCTGTTTTCCATATATATTTCCAGGGGAAAACTGCCTGGATCACATCAACTTGAATACTTCCATCGCAACTACCAGGGCAAGATTCCGGTTCGGTAGTATAGGATACCGTCATAGACGAAGTATCTTTTACCTCAAAGAGTAAAGAATCCCGACAGCCGTGATCGTCCGTTACCCATAAGAGATATTCTCCCGCACATAAATTATCAATATACGGTGTATTATCTCCGGTAATCCAAGCATATGAATAGGGTGACGTACCGCCTGAAACAACAGCTAATGCCTGCCCTCTGCAAGTATCATCACAATACACAAGATCAACTACATTCTGTAATGTAATTGATAAAGCGGATGGTTCCGTTATTAGTATACTTGTATCTAATGTACAATTATTACTATCTGTTATTTTCACCCTGTATAAACCTTTCGGAAGATTTTCAAAAGATGCAGTATCCTCAGAAGTATGATTCCACTGGTATGAATACGGGGGATTCCCTCCCGACATTTTAATTGATATCTTACCGTCATGCATTCCAAAACAAGAGATTTGACTTGTCGTAATATCCGGCTCTAAAATTATAACATCTACAAACACACTGTCCTGCATGGTACAATTATGCTCATTTGTCACCAATACATTAAAATACATTGACACATGCGGAGAAACCAAAGGATTAGAAACTTGATTGCTGCCAATAATGCTTGCTGACGGTTCCCAGTCATAAGTGAAGAATGAACAATAATGAGGATTCCGTATTTTTACATTTAAACCCGTAGAATCCCGTAAGCACATTTTAGGTACTGTATCAAACACCAATTGAAAGGAAGATGCATTCAACTGCAATGTATCCAGTGCTTCACATATATCTTTTGTGCGTTTTAAATAATAAACAGAAGTTGTCTGTGTCAAAACCACCTCTAACCACGGATCGCTAACAGATGAATTCAACGTATCCGAGAAAAAAGGATTGGAAGACCAAATATAAGAATCCATTCGGAAAGTATCTTGTTCAAAACGAACAGTGTCTCCCAGACAACCTATCAAGGTTGTATTTGCCCCCTTGGGCATATCCACAACATTAATCTGTTGGAAGAAAGTATCTACACATACCGTTGTAAAAACAAATAATGTATACGATTGTGAAACCGTATCTATAAAAAAAGGATTGGAGATTGTATTACCACTTAAACCTCGAGACGGATACCATTGATAGGTCGTATTTGGATCGGAATATGGACGCATCCCTATCTGTACAGTATCTCCTTTACAAAGTTTAATGTCAGGCCAAACCGTAGATTGGTTATTGCCTACAATGATCTTCTTCGTTAATGTATCGGCTATATTACAGCTACTCGAATCAATTACAATTAAAGTAATATTGTAGCTCCCTGCATTTAAATAGATGTGTGTCGGGTCTTTCCTGGTATCGGTTGTGCCGTCTCCAAAATCCCACAAATACCGGGTTGCATTGGAAACGCCCTTAGAACGATTAATAAAATCTATTTCAACATGTGCACAAACGACACTTGGCATGGTAAAATCCGCAATAACAGTCTGTAAGTTAAAGTCCAATTTTATTACACCTAAATTACAATTCCAACTGTTATTCGTCGGACCGACAACATTAGGAGAACTTATCGGAAAATCATTACGCCTGCCACAACCAGCGCAAACAGCTTGGTAAATACATCCCTTTTTATCAAAACGACTCGTCCCACCATCTACGTGTTCTCCGGAAGACGGGCCTCCAAAAAAGGTTGCATATAGCAAACTTGAAGCATCGGCACTTATAGAAATAAAATAAAAATCACTACCATCAGTCGTTCGTTGTAGGGCATCGCCTGTAATTGGCAATCCGGTTGTTGTAAGCCTTGTACCTCCACTCGTTCCTCCCCAACCGGAAATATGAATATTATTACAAATATCAACCATTAATGCAGTTGGTGATATATTTGGCAATAATGTTGCACTCCCAAACGAAGTAGACCAGATAACTTGAGTTAAATCATTTGATAATTTACTCACAAATTGTCCATTTCCTCGATACCAACTCGCATTATTAATCCAATATGTTGAATCCTTTTGGGTCTGTCCAACAACAATAATGTTTTTTCCTTTATCCAGAGTTAACAAATAAGTTTGATCATAAACATCAGTCCCATAATAAGAGGCAGCAAGAATAGAAGTCCCATTTGCCGCTATTTTAGCGACAAAACCATCCCTGTCCCCCAATGGAGCAGGACTTATCGCACCGGATGAGGTTGGTAAATTTGAAGAAATAGTACCGCCACATATATAAATATTATTCGCATCATCCAATTCCATACTGTATATTGCATCCGCAGAATTCCCTCCAAAATAAGAGCACCAAATCAAATTTTGCAAATTATAAGAAAATTTCGCAATAAAACCATCTTGTGTCCCTCCTCCATAAGTAGGTTGAAAAACACCGGATGTAACCGGTAAATCTAATGAATTTGTAGATGAAACAACATATACATTTCCGCTTCCATCAAGTTGTAACTCCCCCCTGATCTCATCCGCATAATTATAAATCAATGCTGTATTCAAGCCATCATTCCCGGATCCTCCAAAGAGAGTAGAATTTAACAATTGCGTTCCGGAAGAATCAAAACGACTTATTGCAATATCGGAACCATAAAAATAATCATTTACTGCAGTAACTATATATCGTGTTCCTCCATTAAATGTAACATCATAAGCTCCCGGCGTTACCGGATAATTGGAAGAAGAAGTTGTAGCCAAAACATATAACTCATTATTCTCATTAACTACCAAACTATGAGGAGCATCAGCATTTGACCCGCCTAAATAGGTAGCAAATAAAGCCTGCGTTCCGTCAGAACTAAATTTAGTAATTGCTATATCACAAGAACCTCCACCATACGATGTCTGGAATACTCCTAATGTTACAGGATATCCTGTTCCATATACAGTCCCTCCACCATATAAATTACCTTCGTTGTCATATGTCGCTGTATAACCCCAGTTATCTGCTACAGAACCTGAATAGGAAGCAAAAATTAATGTCGGATCAATAATTAATTTTCGAGTTGCGTCATAGTCACCCAGCACAAAACGCACTGTTTTTCCATCAAGAGCAAAGTGACAATCCACTTGTTGCCTCTCTCCGGTCTCAGAAAGCTGATAGGCAAATGGAGCTTGTTCTGTTGTCTCATGTTTCCCTATTTTAATGATAAGATTTTTCTTCTTTAAAGATATCTTATCCGCACCTTCGTATTGTATCCGTATTAAAGACGGATCTGCCCCACTGTCTACTACAAATTCATATTTATATGTATGGTATTGTTCATAAAATAAAAGGTCAATCCCCTTATATAACTGCTGATACCTTATCTGCTCGTATTTTCTTACCTTCGATGCCCATTTTGCAGGATCAGACCCAATATAATAATTATGGTATTCTCTAAAAGGTATATAACCATTAATAACAGGTTTTGCATTTGCACCAAGAAAGTTCATTCTGTAGGCATAACATGTAATAAGAGAATCTAATACAACAGAACCGGCTCCTGTTTTAATAGCCTGAATTTTATCTAAATAATCCGGGTCATAAAAAGAATAAGTAATCTTATTAGATTCAAAAAATAAAGCTCCACCTCGTATTTCGGATTTAAACTTTACCATCTCTTCCCACTGCCCTTTATTTTCAATAAAAGAAATATGCTTGTGGTGGTGTTCTGACGGAGGAGCAGACATTGCTATTTGTTCTTGTCCATAGACATTAACAACAAATGGACAAAACAATAGAATAATCAGAATAATCTTATACCTAAGATACAAATTCATTTTATAATTTTAAAAAAACATGATGCAAAGATACACAATTTATAAAATATACTAATTACACCACAAATCGATATAAATCGGCAAGTGATCGGAATATCCTCCCTGATATATAGGACCTAAATATGTACGCATAGGCTTTTCTCCTATGTTAACTTTATCTTCCTCCAACAAAAAGTCGGAATTAAAGATAATTCCTGCTGTTTTTGTTTGCAATCCACTTTGAGCACGATATAATCCAGGTGAAACTATAATCTGATCCAATATTCCCCAATACTGTTGATATTTATGTGTTCCCATATTATTTTTACTGAAATAAGGATACATCATATTAATAAGGTTATTCTCTTTACGATCATTTGTATCGTATGGTGCATGAAGATATAATGTAAGACTTTCATCGTCGGGATAATCATTAAAATCTCCCATAATCAAAATCCGGGCATCCGGATTCAGGTTCAACAAAGAATCTATTTTTAATCGAAGTGTTAACGCCGCAAGATTACGTTTACTTACGGTTGCGGCATATCCTCCATAACGGGAGGACCAATGGTTAATAAACAAATGTAAGGTATCTTTACAATCAGAAATTAATACCCCTTGAACATATAAAATATCCCTCGTCTTATAAGAAATATCCAGGCTATCTATTAATCGAATAGAATGACTAGTTATAACTTTAAATTTTTCCGGTCTATAAAAGAGGGCAACATTAAGTCCTCTGCTGTCAGGTGATTCATAATATACATACTTATATTTTCCTGATGATAAAGGGGTCTTGTACAGTAAATGATGAATAACTGTTTCATTTTCTACTTCGCATACACCTATTATCTCCGGTAAATCCCATTGCCCTAAAGCAACAAATACTTTGGCTATCTTCTTTGCCTTATTTTCGAACTTTGTCTTTGTCCAGTTATTAACTCCGGTTGGAGTAAAAGCATCGTCATCTTTTGCAGGATTATCATCATAATCAAAAAAATTCTCCAAGTTATAGAAACAAATCCTTAGCGTATTTTCATTACGCTGTTGATTCATGGAAATATTTTGGGCATAGTTCTTGCTAAAGCAGTACAGTAATATTAAAAACAAAACATGCCTCATTTTACTATGATTAAAAATTATAAAATATATCTTCTTTATGAACAAAGATATAAAATAATCTCAAATAGTTTCCTAATAAAAAATTACAGGAATCACAAATTAATATATTAAAGAATAACACATTACGAGTTAAGATAGTTATTATGAAAATGTTTAACAAGTTATATCCCGGATATAAATGGAGAAAATATTCAATAAAGTGTAACTTTCTATATATATTGACGTAAAGATTCAGGAAATTCAATATAATTTAATTGTGTTTTTAGACAATTCAGATATAATTTTTCTTCAGTATGACATATGATAATTTTAATAATAAGACTATTTCAAAAGAATATTTATACGAAGAAATGAAAATACATTATTTTGAATAAAAATTTACTGATATTTATAAAATTTTCTATTAAAATAAATTGTACCTTTGCATATTTTTATTAAAACAAATAAATTATGAGGAATAGCTTTAAAATTATTTTCTTTCTATTTATCTATATGTGCGTTACAATTCAAAGCACGTATATTTATGCCCAGGTTCCATCCACAGAAGGAAAAGAGTTTTTTTTGTCTTTTATGCAAAATGGGTATCGGTCTTGTACTGGAAGCTCCAGCTATGAAGCAATAAGCTGTATAATAAGCGCCAGAAGAAGCTGTTCCGGAACTATATCTAATCCAAATACCAATTGGAGTATAAATTTCAATGTAGCAGCCAATGGAATTACAAATATAACTATTCCGTATAACTATGCTTATAGCACCAATTCGGAAGTTATTGAAAATTTAGGGTTAGTTGTATCTTCAACAGATACCATTTCACTATATATAGCTAATGAAGCAACGAATTCATTTGACGCCGCCAATGTTTTACCTACCGGAACATTAGGAGACAACTATATTATACAATGTTATGATCCTTCCTCTAAAAGTGCATCAAGTACCTGTAGTGGTAATGTAAAAAGTGCTTTTATCATTATAGCTACAGAAAACAATACTATTGTAGATATTACTCCATCCTGCGCCACATCGGCAGGAAAGGCAGCAAATTCAACCATTACTGTTACCTTGAAGAGAGGGCAAAGCTATCAGGTTATATCAAAAAACAGAGGGACAACGGGTAATCTTTCAGGATCTGTTGTCAAGGCAAGAAACTGCAAAAAAATTGCCGTATTTAACGGCAATATATTAACAGGTGTTCCAATAACACAAACCAATGGCTATGATCATATTTTTGAACAGGCAATGCCTCCCATGTACTGGGGAAACAAATTTGCAATAACAGGTTCCAAAACAAGAAAAGGAGATTTTATACGTGTTACGGCAGCGAATAATAATACACAAATAAAAATTAACGGCACACTTCAAGCTACGATAAATGCACGCAATACGTACGAATTCTTTTTATCAGACAGTTCCTGTTATATAGAGACATCGGAACCAAGTGCTGTTTATTTATATCAAACAACCAGTGAATATGATAATTCTACAGATGGAGACCCTTCCATGGTATGGATAACCCCGGTAGAACAACAAATGAAAGAGATCACATTCGGAACTTTTACCGCTCATAATACGATTAACAACCATTATGTAAATATTGTTACGTCAACATCTGATCTGAGTTCTATAACATTAGACGGCATTAATATTGGCAATCAATTCAGACCATTGACGGGAAATCCAGCTTTATCTTATGCCCAGGTAGATATACCGCACGGAACACACACCATCAGAAGCAATACCGGATTTACTGCTCATGTCTATGGATTCGGATATGTTAAAGGCTACGCTTATACTGTAGGATCAAGTGCAGTTCCATTAACAGGAAACATTATGGTCAATGGAACTGATATTCTCAGCAGCAGTATTGCAAACAGTAAATATTATTGCCTTGACGACACTCTTGGTTTTAAACTGAATGTTAATTATGAATACACTTCCGTACAATGGAATTTGGGAAATGGAACTGTGATACAAGCCGGCGATACTACATCATCTCCTTATAAAAATCCGGGGCTATATACGATTCGTGCTATTGTAAAGTTAAAATTTGCCAATTGTGAAGGAAACCTTTACGATACAATTCAAGGATATCTAAATATAGTTGGAGTAAGGGATACTATCCGGGATACTACGTGCTATAATACCAATTATATTAAACACGGATTTAATATTCATGCCCTAAATGACACCATTGCAATAAACATTGCAAAAGATAGATACGGATGCGACAGCATTACGACATTATATTTAAGCATCGCCGATACTTGTATCCTTACATTCTATGATACAATTACCCTGGGGGGATCTTATGCAAAACATGGATTCAATCTTCCGCCGGACAGTTTGAACTATATCGGCACATCTTTCTATAGTGAAACATATCTCAACAGATTTAGTTGCGACAGTACACATCAGTTATACTTAACTGTTGTACCTACCTATCTATTTGAAGATACTATCATCCTCTGTCAGCATACGGACAGTATATGGAGAAACTTTGTGTTAGAAACTTCTTCCATTGGAGATTATATTGTTTGGGACAGTTTAAAAACAGTCATCTGGAATAGTGACAGTATTTATAAATTAAATTTAACAGTCAATCCTGTTTATTACTTTTACGACACGATAATAAGTTGTCAAGATGCAAATGTTAGTTGGCATGACAAGCAACTGACTACTTCAAGTGCAGGAGAGTTTATCTTTTATGACAGTTTGAAAACGGCAGATTGTAACTGTGATAGCATCCATAAATTAAATCTGATCGTTAAACCGACTTATTTCTTTAACGATACATTAATAACCTGTCAGAATGCAACGGTCAACTGGCATAATCAACTAATAAATACACCTGATACGGGAACGTTTATTTTCTGGGATAGCTTAACTACCTATGATTACAGTTGCGATAGTATTCACATGCTAAGCCTTGTCGTTAAACCAACCTATCTCTTTAACGATACATTAATAACCTGCCAGAATGCAACGGTTACCTGGCATAACAAATCAATAAATACACCTGATACGGGAACTTTTGTTTTCTGGGACAGCTTAACTACCAGTGATTACAGCTGCGATAGTATTTACATGTTAAGCCTTGTCGTTAAACCAACCTATCTCCTTAACGATACACTAACAACCTGTCAGAATTCAACGGTTACCTGGCATAATCAATTAATAAACACTCCTAATGCGGGCACTTTTATCTTTTGGGATAGTTTAACTACCAAAGATCATGGTTGTGACAGTATACATAAACTAAATCTTATCGTTACACCAACCTATTTCTTTAACGATACTTTAACCGCCTGCCAAAACGCAACTATAGAATGGCACAACCAACAACTACCAACATCTACGTCGGGAAGTTATATCTTCTGGGATAGTTTAACTACCAAAGATTACGGTTGTGACAGTATACATAAACTACACTTTACAGTTACATTAAGCTATTTCTTCAACGATACCTTAATAACCTGTCAGAATTCAACTATCAACTGGCATAATCAACTAATAAATACACCTGACACAGGAACATTTATTTTCTGGGATAGTTTAACAGCTCAAAATTACAGTTGTGATAGTGTTCACATGCTGACACTCATTGTCAAGCCAACCTATTTTATTAATGATACGCTCATAGCCTGTCAGAATTCAATTGACAGTTGGCATAACAAGCCGTTACCAACAACTACAGCGGGAACGTTTATTCTTTGGGACAGCCTCAAAACCGTAGATTACGGCTGTGACAGTATACATAAATTAAACCTTATCGTTACACCAACCTATTTCTTTAACGATACTATAATAACCTGTCAGAATGCAACCGGGAACTGGCATAATCAACAACTACCGACATCTGCCACAGGAACGTTTATTCTTTGGGATAGTCTCACAACTACCGATTATGGCTGTGACAGCATCTATAAACTAAATCTTATTGTCACACCAACCTATTTCTTTAACGATACCTTAATAACTTGCCAGAATTCAATTGCCAACTGGCATAACAAGCTGCTGGCAACATCTACCGCAGGAACTTTTATCGCATGGGATAGTTTAACAACAAAAGATTACGGTTGTGATAGTATCTATAAACTAAACCTTATCGTTACGCCAACTTATTTCTTTAACGATACTATAATAACCTGTCAGAACTCTACTGTTAACTGGCATAATAAAACAATAAATACTCCCAATGCAGGAACGTTTATTTTCTGGGACAGCTTAACTACCAATGATTACAACTGCGACAGCATTTACAAACTAAACCTTGTTATTACGCCAACCTATTTCTTTAACGATACTATAATAACCTGTCAGAATGCAACCGGTAATTGGCATAACCAACAACTGCCGACAGCTACACCGGGAATGTTTATTCTTTGGGACAGTCTCACAACTACAGATTATGGTTGTGACAGTATCTATAAACTAAGCCTTATAGTTACACCGGTCTATTTCTTTAACGATACCTTAACAACCTGCCAGAACGCAACTATTAACTGGCATAGTAAACCAATAAACACATCTATTGCAGGAACGTTTATCGTATGGGATAGTTTAACAACAAAAGATTACGGTTGTGATAGTATCTATAAACTAAACCTTACCGTTACGCCAACCTATTTCTTTAATGATACGCTAACAACCTGTCAGAACTCAACTATCAGCTGGCATAATCAACAAATAAATACTCCCAATGCAGGAACGTTTATTTTCTGGGACAGCTTAACTACCAATGATTACAGTTGTGATAGCATTTACAAGCTCAACCTTATCGTTAAACCGACTTATTTCTTTAACGATACCTTAATAACCTGCCAGAATGCAACCGGGAACTGGCATAACCAACAACTACCGACATCTACACCGGGAACGTTTATTCTTTGGGATAGTCTCACAACTACAGATTATAGTTGTGACAGTATCTATAAATTAAGCCTTATAGTTACACCGGTCTATTCCTTTAACGATACCTTAACAACTTGTCAGAACTCAACTGTTAACTGGCATAACAGGCAGCTACCGACAGCTACACCGGGGATTTTTATTCTTTGGGATAGTTTATCTACCAAAGGTTATGGCTGCGACAGTATCTATAAACTAAACCTTACCGTTACGCCAACCTATTTCTTTAATGATACGCTAACAACCTGTCAGAACT
>JAVBLM010000023.1:0-50661 GCA_031553535.1 Bacteroidales bacterium
CGGGTCTATTCAATAAAGTGTGTCAAGATTAAAAAAAGTATTAATTTTACACAAAAGAATAAGAGATGAATAAAGAAGACTTTGATTATGTCAAATTTGAGACAGAGGCTCTCAAAAAAATAGCATCGGGAGTTCCTTTGGAAGGGAGTGAAGGGGTCTTGGCCCCCTTGCTTAAAAGGTTGTTAGAAGCAAGTTTGGAAGGAGAACTTTGTGATCATTTAGAGCGAGAAAAACACATTGTATCTAAAAGTAATCGTCGTAATGGTAAAAAGAGCAAACAAGTAAAAACACACTATGGTCTCATAGACATATCCACGCCTCGAGACAGAGAAAGTAGTTTTGAACCTCAAATCCTACCCAAACGCCATACCACACTGGGAGAAGGATTAGATCGTAAGATTATTGGATTATATGCACTGGGGATGAGTTATGCTGACATTTGTGATCACTTGGAAGAAATCTATCAATTACGTCTTTCCCCTGCAAGCATTACCGCTATAACTGATAAGATATTACCGGAGATAGAACAATGGCAGAACCGTTCTTTGGAAGAGCTTTATCCTATCGTATGGCTTGATGTGATTCATTACAAAGTAAAAGAAGCTAATTCGATCAAAACAAAGGCCGTATATTGTATGATAGGGATCAATATTGATGGAGAAAAAGACTTGTTGGGCATGTACCTTGGAGAACATGAAAGTGCTCGTTTTTGGTTATCGGTTCTTAATGATATTCATCGCAGAGGAGTAAAAGATATTTTCATAGCCAGCATTGATAATTTAAAAGGGTTTTCTCAAGCTATTGAATCTGTTTTTCCCAATACAACCGTTCAATTATGTATTGTTCATCAAATTAGAAATTCTTTAAAATATATCCCAAGAAAAGATCAAAAAGAGGTTATTGAATCTTTAAAACTAATTTATAAAGCCAATGATGTTCAACAAGGGGAAAAAGCATTGTATAAATTGGAAGTGACCTATGGAAGAAAATATCCTTCGATGGTCAATTCATGGATAGAAAATTGGGAGCGTCTTTCACAAATGTTCCATTATCCCGATGCTATCCGAAAACTAATCTATACTACCAATATCATAGAAAGTTTTAATAGTCAATTACGAAAGGTAACTAAATCAAAAAGAGTTTTCTCCAATGACCAAGCCCTTATTAAATTATTATATCTGGTACAGAGTAAGATCATTGAAAAATCAAGGCCTATTGCCGGATGGAGAGAAATCATGTTGCAATTTATGATTATCTTTGGAGATCGATGGAAAAATATACCTTGACACACTTTATTGAATAGACCCGAGCCTTCCCCAAAAGCATTTTACACTTTCGTTTGAAGGTTTCAGGAAAGCCTGAAAACATTTTACACTTTCGTTTGGAGATTTCGGGAAGACCCGAAAACGTTTTACACTCTCGTTTGAAGATTTCGGGAAGACCCGAAAACATTTTACACTCTCGTTTGGGGATTTCGGGAAGACCCGAAAACGTTTTACACTCTCGTTTGGGGATTTCGGGAAGACCCGAAAACGTTTTACACTCTCGTTTGGAGATTTCGGGAGAACCCGAAAACGTTTTACACTCTCGTTTGGAGATTTCGGGAAAGCCCGAAAACGTTTTACACTCTTGTTTGGAGATTTCGGGAAGACCCGAAAGCATTATATATTTATATCTAAGCCTTAATTTATGCTATGAACGATTCCCAAAAGGTCTATTATTTGTGAGTTTCATATATGGGTACATTTGTTTGTGGCTTTTATCGACATGAAAACTCATTAAATTATTGATAAAATGATATATAAATCCCGAACTCACGTTAATTTATAATTAACTTCGTTGAGGGCTTCACCGTTCGTAATTGGATCCTCCCCACTGAGTTGCAACTTCATTCATCTAAGGGTTCTAACCTCTGTTGCTTTACCTTTATGGTTAATCCACACAACTAAATGAATATATTTTCCTGTTTAGAAAATGCCCGATAAGCATAGCCTGCTTGAATAAGACAACTGAGGATAGATGTGTCGAACTGAGGCTAAGCTAAAGTATCATTAGAGCTTCACCAAAAGTATTTTCCTAGCTTCTTCAAAAGCATCTTCCTTGCTTCGGAGGAAATACCTTCCTTGCTCTGGAGGAAGTGTTCTTCTAAGTCCAGCAGAAGATACCTTTACGTCTCGGCAAAGGCCTCCTTTAAGCCTAAGTGTAATCAGTGGAGTGTTTTTAAGCTTAATAGTTTTATCTCTATAGATTTTATCTGGTAATCCACAATAAACAAAATAGGCTGCCGGAGCAGCCTATTGGGTTATGAAAAAGATTTTCCTTTATCGTTTTACACTCATGCGCTTCACTATACGCTGACCTTTATATTCCATCGAATACATATAAATACCGGATGCTAATCCCGACGTGTTTATTTTGATACTTTGATCTCCTGATTCCGATTCAATTACCCTATTGTACAGTATTTGGCCATTCATACTATGGATCCGGAAAACAACTTCTCCTGATTCGGGAATACTATATCGTATAGCAGTACTGTTACCAGCAGGGTTGGGTATATTTTGTTGTAAGGTAAGTATACCGGACTCATCCACCCTGATCCCTACATCTCCATCCACTGCCTCACGCGTCAACAACAGGGTATCATTTACCGGATAATTGTCTATGCTGCTTATAAACACTCTGATATCATATTCCGTTTCGTTAGGAACCGTATACGTGGCGACAAAGGTGTACAATGTACTATCTAAAATTCCAACTCTTGATACAGTTTCCCTATAACTTGCGGTTTGACTGCCATTTACCTCAATCAAAGCAGCAATCACCACGCCGGTATAATCTCTGGTGTCACTCAAGTTTTTCAAATAGACTGCGATTTCGTTACTTCTACCCATTGTGTCTGTTTCTCCTTCCTGTGGTTTAATAAAACGGGTTATGGTAAGATCATCAATATCCACACATTCCTCAACAGGAGTGCTGCTGTTTGCCAAAGCGGAATCACAGTCCATATATCCTATTATCTGCACCTGATACTCCGCATCACCGGGAGCGGTGTATGCATCGAAAAGGATATCGGTAGAATCTCCCGGATTCAAACTGCCTGCTGATTTGGTAATGGTTTGTTGGGAGGATGCCATTACATTTAATATCAATTCTATCCCGGGAATTTCTATATTGCCCGTATTCTTTACCGTTACTTTTTGCTGCACCGGGTCTCCCTTTGCCAGACAATTCATTCCTCCTGATACAGACTGTGCCGTTAGAGAAATTGCAGGACTGATATCCAACGGAAGATTTGCCGTATCATTTAATTGATTATAGTCTATCGAACCTGTTAGATAGGCCCTGATGTTACTTATGCCCGGCACCAAATCAATATTGGAAGCAATCAAAATTGTATCTGAAGTATTGCCTAGCCTGATGCCTCGAAGCGTATCGTAAAATGTAGGATAACCTGGAACATCCACTGCCAGACTTGTAGGATAGTGTGAAAAATCAATAGCATGATTTGTCATAGTCCGGACAACAACATATACGTCTTTGTTCTTCAAACTACAAGCGGCTATTTCCGGTGATATAATGATTTCTCGTACTGCCAGGTCCTGGTCGGAGGTGATAACAATACGGTCTATATATTGCTCGGACTGTAATCCCGATTTATTATCATTCGTAGATACAAATTCTATATAAACACATTGTGTCGGTCCTGTATATGAGCTTAAATACACCGTATATTGTATCCATCCATACGTATTGCCTTTTTTAGGGATGGATAATACCGTTCTGGGAACACCATCGGTAACAATCTTAACATCCGTATAAGATTCATCCAGGATGGTTGATGCTGTATCGTGAAAATACCAGAACTCTAACTTCGGATTCATCGTTCCATACATGTCTAGTGGACGGGTACTAAATCTTGCCATGGTTCCCTGGTTACCGCCATAACGAAGCATGCCCGTACCAAACTGCGGCTTCACAGGAAAGACAGTGGTATCCGGTTGATAAGGCATCCAGGTGTTTGTCCCGATAAGAGCTTGGGTTACAAATTGGGAAGGAAAATTGCCCCCGCTAAAATTTTCATCTACAGGCAATCCCATGCTTCCAGACAGATATGTATAACGAATAGTATCATCATAAGGAATACTGTCTATCGGACTGTTAACCCAAGCTTTGATATCATATTGCCCTGCATACATAGCGGGTATAGCCGATACAATTTCAATAGTATCTGTTTTTCCGGATAATAAAATCCCTCCGTTTATGTTCTTTGTATAAACAGTATCGTGTCCAAACGGATTAATAATTCTTGCACTTACTTCTGTAGGGTTTGCAGTGAAATTGTAATCATTTTTACTTAGATTTGTTAGCGTAATTTTTACAGGAGCAAACCCGGAGATACATAATCCCGCCAGATCATTGACAGGTGAGACCATGTTAAAAACAGCTAAGTTATCACCGGAATAAAACTCCATTTCCGCTACAGTAAAACGGGTAACAGGTGTACATGCAGAAGTTCCACTCATACCGAGACTGCGAACCGTTCCATAATAATTACCTGTTTTATATATATTGGATCCCCGCCAGGTTATAGCGCTTGTTGTTCCTCCATATTCTTCTACATATACCAGTAGATTATGTCCTGCAGGAAGTAAAAACGGTTTTTCCGTAAAGGGTAGATCAATCCATGTGGCATCATTGGCAAGTATAGGCCCCTGGTATACCAAAGTAGCCGTGTCTATGACAGGATACAAATAAGCATTCGGATTTGTTGATTGGGTAGTCGCTTTCATATAGATCCGAACCATTCGGGCTACACCGGTTGTTGTTGCCCTGTAGGCGATCCCGCTTAAATAAACAGGCTTTGTACGATCATGGTTCGTTATTTGTGAGTTAATATATAAACTACGGCTCCAGGCGGTTGCACTATTTGTGACAACATTCCCCCGGTTTCCTATTCCTGCTAAACTGTCGGATGGAGAGGAATATAAATAGTTTTGTGTTAAACCTATGGTTATATGTGTAGAATCTGTCAAGGCAATCGTATTGCCTATGCTATCCGATACCCGCAAAGAATATACAACTTTACTGCCATAATATAGCGGCGGAACAGTTGCTATCCATATACCTTCTTCTTTTCTCATAGTAACACTGTCGTATAACTGATGCATCCCATTTACTGTTGCATGTATATGCATTATGGGAGGAGAGGCGGTAGCGCCAGTGTGTTCGTAAATGTTTGTAAATATATCAAATGACAATTTATTGATAACATCCTCTACAAAAGGGGCAACAAACTCTGCTAAAGATACCCTATTGATAACCATTCTTGCCGTATCGTTGAGTTGGTTATCATCCTTTCTGCCATTAACCTGGTCTATCCAAACTACAATATCTGTTACGGGATTCTGCACGATAAAAGTACCCAGGGTTATTTCTGCCGTTTCAAATCTATCTAAGGCAGGTGTAAATATTTGTATAGGTGGTGGTGTTTGTGTAACTCCATTGAAAGACCATCCAAATGTAGCATTCCGGATAAGGGTATCACCCAGGCAGGCAACATTCACCTTTACGGTAATGGCTTGGCCTTGCACTACAGTATTCGGTACATTGGTAATAACGGAATTCCTCAAGTCAACACTTAAAAGAGGCGGAACGGTATAAGCTCCCATTGCGGTGATTGACTTTCTTGAGAATTTCAGCAAATCATCGGTGCTTCCCGGAAATTGCGGGCAAAGCAGGGAGTCATAATCATCCAATGCAAGGCCACTGCTTACATCTGTGTAAGGGGGAAGAAATCTTACGGAACGGGTATCCGTGGTTACAAAACTCTGCCATGCCTCAATAGATGTTCTTGCCACACCTGCATATCCGACATTAGTTGGAGCGTACATATTATTGGCATCTATATCCACTGCAGCAATATTGACCCCAAACCCAAGATAAACAGGATAAGCTTCCGAAGCAAGCATGTGGATAGTATTGTTTTTGATATTGCAATGATATTGGGGGGAAGCCATATTGGCAACGCGAATTCCACATGGACGGTTGCCACCTTCTATATAGATAGAATTATGCACTATATTGAGCGGAGCATTGCTTCCGGTTCCGGCATTAGCTATATAGATGCCATTGCTGGAACCATTAGTGCCAAAATACTGTATCTCATTATTTGCAACGAACATGGGTGCTGTTACATTAGCATAATTCACATAATTGAGATACATTATATCTCCGGTTTTTGCCATATTGGATGGAAGGGCCCTAATACGGTTGCCTATAATATCGCCATTACTATATTCATAGTAAACAGGATGCCAACTGGGAGTCATATTACCGGACGTTCTGCATGAGATTTGATTGTATGCCGTCCGCATATTGCTATAATAAGTGCATATTCCATACTGGTACGCATTGGTACAAATATTACTATCGAATACTACCAGGCTTGGGTATGGAGTTGTAGAATTGGTTCCTCCATAAAAACTGGCATTGTAATATCCTCCGTCTAACCTGTTCCCGACAATGGTAATATTGTCCCATATTCCGCTACCATATCCCTTATAGATACAACCCCCGTCAGCTATTGTTGTTCTACTTGCCAGAAGGGTGCAGTTGCGTACAACAAGGTTTGTACAGGCACCGGTTATCATAATGCAGCGTGCCGAAGCAGCATCAACTTTGATGGCAATATCTTTGAGGGTAATATTTCTGTTCTTGTCCCCTATGGTAACGGCATTTCCGCTTGAAGCATGGATAGTATCGTTGCCTGTGACCCCGGTAACGATTATGGGAATGCCGTGTAATTTATCTGCCGCTGTCGCAAAATCCAATGCTCCGTTATACAAACCTGTAAATTCAAGGGTGATCGTTCCTGTTGCCCCACATGTATCCACTACATTGGCAAAAGCATTAAAATCGGCATAGTTACGCGGACCTGGTGCCCCACCGATAGAATATGTTCCAGATAAGGAAGCCCGGCATACATAACATGATGATGATTTTACTGTATCATTACTGTGATTAAGATCTGTCAGAGAACCTAAATCGCATATATAGGCTTCTATTATATTTTCTCCATAGCCGTAGGTAAGCATGCCCAGAGGAATCTCTATTTTCTCCCCTGTCGCCAAATTCCCCGACCAGGGGGCAGGACTTGTTTGTATTACGCCGTTGATCTTCCAGCACAAGGTAACCGAAACAATGGGATCCAAACCACCATTGAATAACTCTACTTTTACCATATCCTGTTGCCCTGCAGAGGTATTTCCTGAGCGTTTCATGCCGAGAATCTTTCCCAGTGCAGCATCTACCTGCGGAGACTGGCCGGCATAGCAGCCCACGCCGGTAATACTTCCGCGTGTTGTTCCCTGAATATCCTGCATTACTATGGAATCGCGGTAATAGATAAGACCAGTATAATTACTCAATTCCAGGCTTTTCGAAAAATCTATATAACTTGGCTCTATATTAGTAGCGTTTTGGTCGGTTGTAATCTCCTTCTGCCACTCCTGTATCGAAGATGCCATTGTTTGTCCGGTATATCCGATATAATTTGGTGCATACATATTATTGGCATCTATATCTATAAAACCAGGATCAAATACTGAAGCCAAGTAGATAGGGTATGATCCTTCACTTAAAGTGTGTATACTATTGTTTTTAATCACATGGGAGCCTGTCCAATCAGATATATAAATGCCCATATCAGAAGTATTATAATCTGAGCTTCCGATACGAAAGGAATTATGCAAAATATGGATAGGGGCATTGGACGTTCCTGAATTACCTATAAATATTCCATAACCCAAAAAACCGTCGTCAATAAATGGCAGCATAATTTCATTATTGACCATTAACATGGGTTTAGGCGTGGGGACAGATAATTTATTCATGTCTGTTATCATCATACCTACAGGCATCTTTATATTCATATCCATATTCATGTTTGAAGTTCTTTGCAAAAAAGTATTGCCTGTCATATTTTCTACATTGGAATAAGACATAGAAACTCCAAACCACCACATACCCAATTGATATTCGGGATGCGATATTTTGCTATATATCTTATTATGGGAAAAACTTGTAAGGTGCGAGTATTGAATATTCACGTTACAAGTTGATCCATTGCGGAATATATTACTGTCGAATACAATATTGGTGCTGAAATTTCCGGCTGTGGCATTTGTTCCTCCCTGAAAAACTATATTATTGTCCCCTCCCTCCACCAAAGAATTGGTAAGACGAAAATTATCGATTGTCTGACCGGTTCCTAAACCGATAAACAGCGGACTCACAGACATAAATTCATTTGTATCAGCCAATATACTACAATTGTTAATGACAATATTACTGCATGATCTATCAATACGTATGGCATTATCCCCTGCTGCTGTTGCGTCAAATGTGATGTCTTCAAAACCCATATTATGAGTATTACCAAGACGCAGCGCTACTCCGGATGAAGGCCGGACAATTACACTGTCTCTGCTGGCCTTTTCGGAAGCAAGACTGAGAATATGGTTTCCCATAATACTTCCAAGATCACAGTCACGGTAATCCCATGGTTCCGTATAAACACCGCTTAACAACAAAAGACGTATGTCTGCGCTTCCCCCACAGAGTGTTATAACCTTTATCGCTTCATTTACAGTAGGAAAATCTCTCCCTGTGCCGATAATATAGTCTCCTGCCAAAGGTCCGTTACAGTTGAAAAGGACAGTAATTAAGGTATCATCCCACGTTATGGGATCCTGTTGAAAGTTAGGCATCGAAACCCATACGGCAATCGTATCATAGCGATTCACTCCCACAGTATAATTCCCCAGGATAAGAGTATCCTCATAATCCCACGACAGATTGCCTGTCCATTTATAAGATGGTTGCAATACGCCGTTTATACTCCAGTTAACAAGACAGGAATCCAAATTATTACCTCCTCTGTTACCGATAGTAACCTGTACCGGCATCGACTGTCCGGTTGTAATCTTAGCCTGAACCGGAGAAAGAATGTTTTTTAAGGTAACAGAATTAGTATTGGAAAATACCGGTACAACATGTATGCGCAGATCTGCAGAACGAGGTTCAATCCCCAGGTTACCCGGACTCGGAGGATTAGTATTAGAACTTCTCATCCACTGACGAGCTTCCGGTGTTACTTTATGATAGTAGCTGGGAACATTACCCATGTGACCTGAATTTTTACATGAAGAACCTCCACAATTTTGTTCAAACAATACCACCAAATTTTCCTGCCTGGTATAGAGGAATGATTGTTGTAAGGGAATATCTACCCATCCTGTTGTTGTAAAACCAAGCATCCCGTCGTACACCAGTGTGGCATCTTGGGTTGCTATAGCCCAGTCATAATTGTCATCAGTTGTACTCCATGATCTTTTTTCAACCGGCACTGTTTTTATGTATATTTTTGCAGGAAAAGCGCCCGATCCTGCTTGCGCAATCCTTAATGCGATGGATGTAACGGTCCCTCGGGCTTGCGGATTTATTTCATCGAAGGGATAGATCAGCATGCAACGTGAATACCCGTAATCATGTATAAAAGGAGACTGAGAAATACTTATTGTTCCATCACTTTGAATAATCACATCTTTACCTTCACTGCTTCCGACAACCGTTGTGATAACATACTCCGAAAAGGCGGCGGCAGTATTTCCGAAAGAGTCTACTCCCATAATAGCATATGTTACAATTGTACCTAACGGATGTTGCGGAATAGTGCCTTTCCATAAGGAATCTCCTTGAACCATAGTCATCGGAACGGAATCATACATTATTTTATCTGTAGTCCATTTCAAATATGAAATTTTAATAGGGGCAGTAGTATTGGTTTTTACTTTTGCATTTATTTCGTAGGGACCTACACTGTACATCGTATCCTTTACATAAGGTTTTATAAATTCTACCGTGGGAGGAAATATTTCATACTTGGCTGCATCTAAGGAAAATTTATCCAGTAGCCAACCATAAGAAACTTGCGTTCCCTGTATACTCCCATGTTTGATAATAAAACGGAATTCTACCTGAGCAATACTGGCTACAGCAGTTAAATCAAACAACTCTTCCCGCCACCATGATTGATCAGGTAATACCGTACTATCATCCGCACGCCACTCGGGATAACTGCTTGAATTAAATCCTTTAGCACTATTATAGTTGGTAGCAGTTCCCAGATAGAAAATCCCTCCCGGCAGTGGATTCCAGTTTCCCATACCATTTGTACGGTATTCTATCCTTACATTGTCCTGAGGAGATACTTTGCAAATGTGACTAAAGCGCAGATAAACATAATCAAAGTTTGTACAATCATAAGAAGGTGTTGTTAAAATAATAGAATCTCCCGGATCATTAGGTACCTTTCCCCGGTAAGCTTGAGAATTTGTTACTGATGAATCCGATTGATGATAAGTTGTATTGGACTGCCAGGATCCACTTAAAGAACTGGAAGAAACCTGCCATCCGGTGGGTGGTAAAGCACCGTTAAAATCTTCTACCCATGTCTGACGTTGTTGTGCATGTCCATATTGGACATAAAGTAAAATTCCTGTTAAGATTAATAAAATCCTTTCCATTGTTAGTGATTTTTGGTTAATAATTAATGTTAAATAGTTAATAGTGATTGGTTAAAGATTAATATTCAAGATTTAATTTGGTAACCTCTTTCTCTTTTTTCATTCCCAAACTCTTTAAGACGATATACCATTTATTAGGCGACTCAGGGTCGCCCGGTTGTGTGCATCTTTGTATTGGTTTATAAAAAAGTGCCATAATATTAATGTTTTTTATCTCATCCGTCATACACTTATCTGCTTTTTCACAAAACGGCAAGGCAAAAATAGAGTAAAAAATACAATTAGTCGAAAAAAGATTGTGACATCTTTCGACATAGATTGTGACATCTTTCGACATTTTCGATATATCGCTAATAATAAGGAAATTTACGAGGGGTCAGGCAATTCTTCAGAAATAGACGAACGCATAATATCAAGCAAATATTTGTATAAATCTACTGTTTTTATTCCTACTTTGGTAGCAATACGTTCTTTTCTTTTTCGACAGGCATCCAGTGTAATGTTAAATAAATGGGCAACTTTTTTAATATCGGAATAAAGATATAGATATGAAAGGAAACGTATATCATCAAGAGATAAATCCGGATGTTTTTCTTTCAGAGGTGATACCAAAGAAGGATTGACCTGCTCCAATTGAATAAGAAAATTATTTGCATCTTCCGAATCTTTCAATTGTACATTCAATTTTTGGACAATGGGATTTAACGTGTAGATTTCCTGCTCTGATGAGACTTCCGAAAATGTAGTTATCAACTCTTTAATCAACTTACTCCGGTTGGATTGAAACAATATTCTGGCTGTCAGTTGTTTGTTTTTTAATTCTATTTCGTTGTTCAAACGTTCCTGTTCTAACAATGCCAATGTTTCTTGTTTTTCTAACTTCTCTTCAAGTAATAATTTTTCATTATTTAAGCGTTCCTGTTCCAATAAGGCTAAGGTTTCTTTTTCTTTGGTTTCCTGCTCCATAATCTGTTTTTTGTTTTTCTCTTTTTCCAGTTCCAATTCGGTTATTTGTTTACGCTGTCTATTGCGGATGGACTGAATACGAAACGTAACTATCAATATAATAGCCAGAATTATTACAAAAATCAATATGGATATAAATACAATTCGTTCTGCTTTTTGTTCCGCTTTATTTTTTGCCAGTTCTTTTTCCGAAGTAAGCAGATCCAACTTAATTTGACTGTTTACCAGACTTCTTACTGTTGAAACAGTGTGCAACTCATCTTTTTTTACAAGTACAGAATCTTTATATTGTAACGCTAATTCATAAGAACGTTTTTCATGGAAAAGATCTGATAATTGTTGATATATATCTATCTTTTCGCTTAAAGCAGGGTGATTCATCAGAGATTCTTTGGCATAATAAATGGCTTTATCTAAATTGTTTTTCTTTTGATAAACAGTAGAAAGCAGCATTAATATACGTGGCTTCAAATTATAAAAAGCGATTGTCTTAAATTGTTCAGGATTATATTCCATTGCGGCATCCTGTTCCAAAACAAACAGCCCCCATTGTTCCGCTTCATTATAATCTTCTTTTAAGATTAATAACTCAACTTTCACTATTTGAGCATCAAGCATCCCAACTTCATCTTTTACTTTTTCCAGAAAAGAAAATGAAATAGCCAAATATTTTTCTACCATAGCTATGTTTTCCATTCTAATGTAAATAAGCGCTAAATTATTTGCTAATGTAATTATTCTTGCAGTGTCGTTTATTTCTAAAGCTATATCATAGGATTTCTTCATGTATTTTCTGCATTCTTCTAATTTTTCATTATTCTGATAAATACAGGCTATATTATTTAGAGCATCTATTTCTCCTATCTTATCAGAAAGTTGTATGGCTATTTGATATACTTCAAGATAATAATCTATCGCTTTATCATAATCCATCATATTCTGATAAACAAATCCTATCGTTACCAAGGATTGTCTTTTTAGATCAAGCCATCCATTGTTTTCTGCCAATCCAGTTGCTTCTGTTAAATATTCCAGTGCTTTGCCATAATTTTCATTAATTCTTTCCTTTTCTGCCAGATCGAAAAGATATTTACAATGTTCTTGCGTATTAGGATTAGGGGTAGTATTATTGCCATCGCCTTCCCCGTAGATAAATAGAATGCAGAAAAATAACAGGATTTTATATAAAGCTTTCTTTTTCATTGTATAATAGTAGATTTAAAAATAAAGTACAAATATACTGAAAAAACAAATAAGACATGGAAGTTGTCAAAAGTTGGAAAAAGCAATATGCAGCAGGCCGAAACCAAAAGGATTCAGGGAGAATCAACCGAACTTGTAAGTTCAACAAAGTTAATCCTTTGTCCATTTTATTTTAATTTTTGATAGCTTCATGAATAAACCCTTTTTATTAGCGTTGATAAAGCCTCTTTATACGGGCGTATAAAAGCTCTTTATCTAAAAAAGAATTATTGAAGCATACGAATCTTATCGAAAATTGAAGTACCTGGATTTCTGTCATTGTATTTCGCAGGGAAATATTCAGAGAGTTATTGATGGCAGAATACAACATGCAATACATACTATGCATAAAGAAACGTTTATTTTTTAATGTAGACTCAGGTTTTGACAATGTAGAATTTAGATATGAAATAGTTGATAATACAGGTCAAAATAAATCTAATGGGAATAAGGAGTCATTTTTTTCGATGAACTGCTTTATCAACAACGTTTTGTAATTGGAAGAACTCATGCGTGGATATATGTTTTAAAGTCATGCTTGTTCGCTTTGAAATAAAAGCTATTCATTGAAAGTATCTTAATATCATTGCCTTTATTGCTACTTTGCCAGGTCGGCTTTAAACGGGTTCATAATAAAAAAACGAGGCTGTATAGAAAGACAGCCTCGTTATCATTTTTTAAATTTATCTCTATTTAGTACATTCCTCCCGGCATACCGCCTCCCATTGGAGGAGCCATTGGAGTTTCTTCTTTAATTTCTGCCAATACACATTCTGTTGTCAACAACATTCCTGCGATAGAAGCTGCATTTTCCAAAGCTACGCGGGCAACCTTGGTAGGATCGATAACACCGGCTTCCATTAAATCCTCATACGTTTCCGTGCGAGCATTAAAACCGAAAAATCCTTTTCCTTCTTTTACTCTATTAACAACAACAGAACCTTCCAAGCCTGCGTTTTCCACGATTTGACGCAAAGGCTCTTCCAGTGAACGGCGAACAATCTCTATTCCGAATTTCTCATCATCATTCTCTGCTTTTAATGAAGCTAATGCATCAATAGCGCGGATATAAGCAACACCGCCTCCTGCGATAATACCTTCTTCTACGGCAGCACGGGTAGCATGAAGAGCATCATCAAAACGGTCTTTCTTTTCTTTCATTTCCACTTCGCTGGCTGCACCTACGTAAATAACTGCAACACCGCCTGCTAATTTAGCCAAACGCTCTTGTAGTTTTTCACGATCATAATCAGAAGTGGATTTGTCTATTTGTGACTTCAATTGACCAATACGTGCGTCAATACCTTCTCTTTTACCTTTACCGCTAACAATGGTTGTATTTTCTTTGTCAACCGTGATTTTTTCAGCCTGACCCAACATGGTAAGATCCGCATCTTCCAATTTAAATCCTTTTTCTTCCGAAATAACAGTTCCTCCTGTCAAGATAGCAACATCTTCCAACATTTCTTTTCTACGATCACCAAAGCCAGGGGCTTTAACAGCAACAATCTTCAAAGAACCTCTCAAACGGTTAACAACCAATGTTGCCAAAGCTTCGCTCTCGATATCTTCTGCAATTACCAATAAAGGCTTTCCTGTTTGAACAACTTTTTCCAGCACAGGTAAAAATTCTTTCATATTGGAAATTTTCTTGTCATATAATAAGATGTAAGGAGTGTCATAAACAGCTTCCATCTTTTCGGTATCCGTTACAAAGTAAGGGGAGATATATCCACGATCGAATTGCATTCCTTCAACAACTTTTACTTCCGTATCTGTTCCTTTAGCTTCTTCAATGGTGATAACTCCTTCTTTCTTCACCTTTTGCATTGCTTCTGCTATGATCTCACCAACGGTAAGGTCGTTATTTGCAGAAATAGTGGCAACCTGTTTAATCTTTTCGTTGTTTTCCCCTACTTCTTTCGAACTTTTCTTAAGATTCTCAACAACACTGCCAACCGCTTTGTCAATTCCGCGTTTTAAATCCATCGGATTAGCGCCCGCTGTAACATATTTCAACCCATGGTTAAAAATAATTTGAGCTAAAACGGTAGCGGTAGTAGTACCATCCCCAGCCTGATCGTTTGTTTTTGAGGCTACTTCTTTTACCATTTGGGCACCCATATTCTCAACAGCTTCCTGTAATTCTATTTCTTTAGCTACTGTTACACCGTCTTTTGTTATTTGAGGGGCACCAAACTTTTTATCTATAATTACATTGCGTCCCTTGGGGCCTAATGTTACTTTTACTGCATTTGCTAATGCGTCAACACCTTTTTTTAAATTCTCTCTTGCTTCCCAGCTATATAAAATTTCCTTTGCCATAATGAACTATTATTTTTTATTAAAACTCTACCATTTATTAATTAAATTATGGCAAGAATATCCGATTCTTTCATGATCAAATAATCTTTGCCTTCATAATTTATCTCTGTACCGGCATATTTTCCGTATAATACATGATCTCCTGCTTTAACAGTCATAGGTTCATCTTTTTTGCCTGCGCCAACAGCGATTACAGTCCCTTTCTGTGGTTTTTCCTTTGCCGTATCGGGAATAATAATACCACCTGCTGTTTTTTGCTCTGCCGGAGCCGCTTCTACTAATACTCTGTCTGCTAATGGTCTAATTTTTATATCCATATCATTATTAATTTTTATTGATTGTTTTACATAAATAAATTATGTTTTTCATTGTGCCAAATTTATGCCAAATTCCAAACAAGGCATTTTGACAGATGCATATTCTGAAAGATATTTTCCACTTCTGACAGAATCAAACATTTGCAATACGATTTTGATCAAATCTTGGAAATATAAATATGTCACAAATGTGCCAAAATGACATTGTGGATTTATGTGTTTTCGATATTCCAAAATTGTTTTTCTGTTTTTTTACCAGTCACTACTAATTAATTCCTCTATTAAGCCTCTTTCTATGTTCCGCATTGCATTTAATAAATAATGCAAATTGAGCGAATTCGGACTATTCGGGCATATAAATTGGGAATCATGGCTAAATAAATCCAAAATTCAACTCTTGGTTCGCGTAAAAAAAGAATTATTAAGAAATAAGTAAATCAACCTAAATTTTCGTGCATTTTTCAAAAGACATTGTAATAGAAGTTAATATAAAAAATAATAGGTACTTTTGTAAAGTAAAAAAGTGTGCGTATTTAAGAATTATGGACAAGTTTGAAACAGTGCAACAATCAACAGTAAATGCACTTAAATGAGTATTTGAAAATTGTTTATGTTTGCTTTAGAAGTAAGAAATGAACAAGAAAATGTATAAAAAAATCAAAACCATCTCGATCCTTTCTCATCTTTTTTCTACCTTTGCAAAACATAAAAACAGAAAGTATATGTAAGAATAATACAGTAATAACATATTGATAAAAAAGCGTTAGCTTTTGTTCTTGCTTCAGAAAATTCGACACTTTCAAGCAGACAAGAATGAGAAAGTCAACGCTCACGTAATAACATACGTGGGCTTTTCTTGTTTGTCTGCACGGTACGTCGAATACCTCTGAAGCAAGCATGTTTGAGTCCACGTTTTTTATTGTAAGAAATTGAAAAACAATGCGCAATGAAATAAATATAGGCGAACTGGTACTTCAAAAATTGAAGAAAGAAGGCAGAACTCTTGTATGGCTTGCCAATCAGGTGGGTTGTGACGATAGCAATCTAGGCAAAATACTGAAAAACGGCAAATATATCCATTGTGATTTACTTTTCCGCATTTCAAATGCACTTGAAGAAGATTTTTTCGCTTACTATTCCCAAAAATTAAAAACGTAGGCAAGCGGTAAAATTCACCGAATTTCCGGTGAAATCAACCACGGAATACTTTATTTTATAACGATTTATGTTGTTACTTTGCAGAAATTAAATAATCCAAAAACCGATGAGTTCAATGGGATATAACCGAACAAAAACAAAATGAAGAAAATTTTAATGGTTTCTATTATAACGTTGTTTGCTGCCATAAGTGCGTATGGACAACCGCTAACTTCTGATGAATTGAGAAAGTTGCATGAAAAAAATCCAAATGCAGTAAGGGTTTATCAGGATAGAGTTTTGGAATTAGAGGATATTATTTTAAAAGCGAATGAAAAAATAGAATGGTATAAATTTGAACTGAAAGCGATGACTGGAGATCCGAATGGGGCAAAAAGTCAAATATACAGACGGATTGAACAAGAAGAAGAAAAGATAAAAGAAGCAAGAAAAAATTTACAATCAGCTTATAGACATTATAGAAGTTTGATACCTGAAAATGAATAAAAGAACTAAATATTACAATGTTGCCTTAAATTATTTAAAATATTATACATGAATAAATTATCCGTGGTAGTAGTGTTATTTACAACTACGTTGTTTGCTGCCCTAAATGCAAACGGAAAAACAGAAAATGATAAGGATATGCAAATTTTATTATTAGGAAAATCAGAAAAGTCCGTCTATAACTTCACAAAAGCTAATAAAATAGGCACGCAATATTCACCTATAACGTATAGTGTTAATTATAACAATTATTGTAATTGTTATAAAGTTACTTTTTCTAATAGCAGTTCAAAAAGGATTATAGTATCTTATCGCTACAAAGGCTCTTTTGGGCAAATGACAAATGGTTCAGCTATCATAAATGGTAATAGCAATAAAGAAGCTGCAGCAGGTAGTGACGGTCAAGTTTATGATGTAGAATGGGAATATGCAGATGAATAGCTCTATCCGAACATATAAGAAACTCCGATTACAAAGTAATTTATCATTCACATAAAATTGAATATGAATAAAATAATTAAAATATTTAGCTTTTTATTGTCTTTCTTTTTTTGTTTAAGTTTCACTACGATTGAATCTAATTATGATTTGAATGGTACTGAATGGAGGCCAATTTATC
This sequence comes from Bacteroidales bacterium, assembly GCA_031553535.1. GTDB lineage: Bacteria > Bacteroidota > Bacteroidia > Bacteroidales > WCHB1-69 > JAIROC01. Next base: position 17,703 of record JAVBLM010000023.1, read on the forward strand.
CTCCAAACAATGGTTGTACTTTAAAAATAATTTTTCAAAAAGATATAGCAGACTGGGTGCAGGTTTGTCCAGAAAATTCTTTTAATTTTAGTAGAGAATTCCCTTATAGTTTTGATGGTAAAAAAGGAAAAATTAAAATTGATGGTTATTGGCAAAATTTCGTTATTGAAGAAAAGATATTATATCTTTGGGATTTTGATGAAAAAAGATATTCGCGATTTAAACAGATTGATTAAATATGTAAGAGATGATAAAGGAAGGGATTTTTATTTTATTATTTACAGCAAGTATCACATCTCAAATATATTCTCAAAACAAACATGATGTATTTAAAACACATGTTTATCATACGAATAGTTGGACATTCAATGCGGAAGGAAGTTTGTTTTTTGAAATGGATGGGGAATTAGCGTCTATTTACAAAATCCAAATTCAGCATTTTCCTCTACATCCCAAAATGTATGGAGACAATATTCTTTCAATAGATTTGAATATTTCCTTATTGAAAAATGATATATTGCAATTTTCATTGGGAAGTGTTTGTGCTTTTGCGACATGGGGCTTATTAATTCCAACAAGGCGGCAAGCAAATGACTATTATGATGAATTGATAAAAAAATATCCTAATATGAATGAAGATGATGCAATGTATTATGCTGTTATGGAAAACCCTTACTTCAACACACGATTTAAGCCAATAGAATCACTTATGGCATTGATGTCTCTAACAAGCGCCGGTTTGCATTTCCCATTTGGAAGCATTGGAGATTATTTTGGTTGTTTCATCAATTGGGATTTGGTAAAATTCAACTTATCTATTAAAGAAAAAGATAATTTTATTTCGGGGAATGCTGGTTTTGGTCTTCATTGTTCTCCATTGAGATCAAATAATTTCTTGATAAAATTATTTTCTAATTATGAATATTTATACCAAAAACAAGGCTCTCTTGGTTTTACATTAGGCTTGTCAATTGGTTATCACCTCTGATTTAAATATCAAATTAACATCTTTTATTTTGTACAATAATTTTCATTGATTTTTTATAACAAACATTAATGCAACAATGAAAAAAGCGACATTTGGAATCCCGGAACAAAATGGCAATCTAACAATTTATCCTGCGACACCTGCTGAAAAGTTGCGATTTATACGAGGATGTAAAACCAAAGTAGCTGCTTACGTACGTGTTTCTACCGATTCAACACAACAAGAAGGCTCGCTCATTTTACAGAAAGAATATTTTGAAAATCAAATAAAAAATAATCCTGAATACGAGTTTGCAGGGATATATGAAGACGATGGAATCACCGCAACCAGCGTTGAAAAGAGAAAGGGATTTTTGAAAATGATGGAAGATTGTAGGGCCGGGGAAATTGACCTTATCCTCGCAAAGAGCATTTCAAGATTTGCAAGAAATCTCGGCGACCTGTTGCACTATGTAAACATGTTGAATTGCCTCAATCCGCCGGTAGAAGTTTATTTTGAGGCGGATAGAGTTTCAACATTCGGTAGATCGGGAGAAATGCTCATTATGTTTCTCGGTCTGTTTGCACAAGAAGAATCACGTCTTAAAAGTGAAGCCATTACTTGGGCGGTGGACAATCTTTTTGCGCAAGGAAAATATTACGTGCCTGCAGTTTATGGATACACAAAAGAAAAAGGACGAGATAAGCCTTTGGTGATTAATGAAGATGAGGCTAAAATCGTGCAATTATGTTATGCTATGACGGTTACTGGTTATTCATTTGTCAAAATTGCAGATACGCTGAATACGCTTGGTATAAAAGGTCGGCTTGGTAATACGAGTTGGACATCAGGTAGCGTAAAAGCCTTGCTTTCCAATGAGAAATACGTGGGCGATTTGAGAGCAAGAAAAACCGTAACCCCAAATTATAAGACGCATAAAGCCAAAAAGAATGAGGGCGAAAAACCACAATATTATGTTATGGAACATCATAAGTCTATTGTTCCACAACTCGCTTACGATGTAGCTCTTAGAATAATAAAAAACAGGAAAGGTAATTTTATTGACGGAATACCATGTCTAAAAGCCGTACCGGAAGGGATTCTCAAAGGTTTTGTTGCTGTGAATAAAGCAGTACGAGCTTATATGCTAAGTGATTATATGGAAGCATCACATTCGGTGTATGCGGAGAATGACTATTCGGAAATAAGCATTTTTGCAGACAAAGCAAGTAAATTTGATTTTAGAAATTATGACACTGTTTCGACTTTGTTATTTGACGAGCGCATGAAACCGTCTTGTTCAATAAAAGACGGTAAGATTACTTTTAACAAGGCTTGCCGTAAAGTATTTGAAGCGGAAAAAGCGGAAATATTATTTCATCCAGGAAAAGCCATTCTTGCTGTCCGTTCGCCAGTACCTGAAAATTATTTTCAAGGCTTGCAAATGACAAAACCTATACATCTTTCCTCATTTATTCCCGTAGCTTTGGAGTCCGCAAGGCTTAAAACCGGATATCGATATCGCATATATGGAACAAAGCGAACAAAAGTCGGAGAGTGCATTATGTTTTTTGATTTTTATAATGCCAAAATCATCTCAAAAGAAAAAGACGGTTATATATTGCCAGATAAATATGCCGAACGTTACGGGGAAGGTTATTATGAAAACCTTACTGCTTGTGACTTACACAAGATTGACATTGAAGGACTTTGGCAAGCCCTACAAGAGAGCAAACCGGCAGATTCGCTTGCAGGACATATAGTTGAATTAACCGAATTTTGCCAAAAAAGTTTGGCGGAATTCGGACTATTAACAGAAATAATTAATGAATGATATGCACGATGACTTTTTTACAAACAGCAATGCTTTTGAAAATAAAATCGAAGAAAAACTTTTTACAAAACCTGTAAGAGATGGAAAAATTGATTTTATCGAACGTGAAGTAGACAAATTTGATTATGATGGATACGAAGTTGTACGCCGAGAATTCTTCTCAAAAGCAAATTGCCCTGCTGTTACGTTTAAGTATGGTTCAGTTGTTTTTAATGTTCGAGCCATACGAAAACTTAATGAATGTCGATTTGTTCAGATTTTGATAAATACTGAAAAAAAATTGATGATAGCAAAACCTTGTGAGGAAGATGAAAAAGATTCCTTACAATGGAGTAGAGTAGATAAGCAAGATAAAGTAGTACCAAGATCAATTAAAGGTAAAGTTTTTACCGCACAACTTTACCAAGATATGAATTGGGACATTGAAAGCACTGTCAAAGTGTTGGGAACACTGCTCAAATGTAAGGCGGAGAAAATATTTGTGTTCCATCTTGTCAATGCAGAAGCATATCTACATCTTGCCGAACCAAGTACAGACGACCCAAAACGTCGAAAACGCGTTCCATTTATGCCGAAACATTGGCAAGGAAACTACGGTCAATCATACGAGGAAAGCAAAAACCAAGTAATAACAACTTTTGAAGGAGCACCGGAAGGATTTGTAAAAATAACAATTCCGCAATTGCCACGTAGGGGAACAAAACAGGATGATTTAAACGATAACTCAAAAGAAATAACAGAAGATGGAACAACATAGAAATATTTCCGACGCCGAATTGATCTACGGCAATGATTGTCCATACATTAACATTCAGTGGAAGAAAGGACAGATTTTTGTATCCAATGCTGTCTTTCGCCTTATCGGGGAACCGAGCGGAATACGCCTTTTGTGGAACGCCGCTAAATGCACATTAATTATTGCTCCTACGAAGATTGACGATCCCGATGGATTTCCGGTAATAGGGCAAACATACACTAGAAATGGTTCCTTGTTTATAGGTAGCGTTACGTTGATACATACAATTTGGTCTGTAACAGAATGGGATAAAACGCTTTCTTTTAGGATAGTGGCAAAATATAATGAAGTGTCTAATGTTGCAATATTTGAAATGAAAAATGCCGTTGCTTCTGAAATACCCAAAAAAGCGAAGTAAAAAGAATTTTTTGAGAAAAAAACCTGCCCATAATAACAAGCCGTTTTGCCTTAACCAACTCTATTGACAACAGCTCAAAAAAAACTAATCTTCAAAAAAAACAAATAGTCATTATTCCAAAATCTCAAACAAGGCATCTAATTTCGGAGTAAGGATTATCTCGGTACGCCGATTTTTTGCCCTTGCCTCTTTCGTATCCGCGGTGTCTAAAGGAACATACTCGCTTCTTCCGGCAGCTGTCAACCTGCTAGGGTCAATATCACCATATTTTAAGAGCGTTTTTACGATTGTTGTTGCCCGCATTACACTCAAATCCCAATTATCTTTGATTTGAGCAGTCGAGCCGGCAGTAAAAGGGACATTATCGGTATGGCCTTCCACCATGACATTAATATCTTTATCTGCTGCCAGGATTTTAGCTAATTCTTTCAGTGCGGCTTCTCCCTTTGCATCCACGGAAAATTTTCCACTTGCAAAGAGCAATTTCTCGTCCATAGAAACATACACTTTCCCGTTTTTTTCCGTAACCTGCAATCCGCTGCCTTCAAAACCTATTAATGCAGCTTTAATTTTATCCCTTAATGCTTGCACATCGGCATCTTTTTTAGCAAGAATGGATTGCAATTCAACAAGCTTTGCATTTTTTTCTTCCAAGTCGGATGTTTTTTTATCCAAATCCGCCATTAATGACTTCATCTCTTTTTCCTTTTCTTCCATTTTGCGTTGTGCCTCCTGCAATTGGGCAAGCATGGCTTCGGTATCTTTTTTACTGCCCGCACTCATACTTTTGTATGCTGCCGACAAATCATCATAATTGGATTGCAGCAAAGCATAATTTTCATCCGTCTCCCTTGCAAGACGTCCAAGGTTTGTAGTATCCGCCTCCAATTGACGGATTTGCGATTGCATTTTCTTACCCTGTGTTTCAAGTTCAATTACTTTATTATCCAAATCTAATTTCTGAGAAGAAAGAGCTTTTTTATCTCTTTCGCAATTAGATAGATCGGTCATACATTCCGTGTATTTCTGTTTTGTCACACAAGAACTTAACAAGATGCTTATTACTAAAGTTCCAAAAGTTATTCTTTTCATACGACTTACTTTTTTAATTGAATTAATCCAAGATACAAAGGAATCGCATTTTTAATGCTGAAACGTAATATATCATTAGAATTTACAAACATTTTTTATTTAATAAAAAACAATATAATAGTCTTGTTTTAAATGAATTTGGCGAAAGTAGAGGCCTAAGAAATCGCTTCTTCCTCGTTCCTCATTATCGCAACGATATAAAAAAGCGTGATTAACCATTAATCATTAACCACATTTATATCTCTCCCTTTTTTATAATTGCCTGTAGCATATATTTGGCACGAAATAGCATCGCTTTCACCGTTCCTAAAGGTAAATTGAGTTGATTAGCAATTTCTTCATATGAAAATTCTTCGAAATATCTCAGTTCAATCAACCTGCGGTATTGGGGTTTAAGCGTATTGACTAACCTACGAATTTCGGAAGCTTGTTCTTTATCAAATAATCGTTCCTCCGGATTTGGGCCCTCATCATTTAATTCAAAAGAATGATCTGTATTATTTCCATCCGAAACATATCCTTTATCAATTTCGAAAAGATTAAGTTTTTTCTTCCGTAAGAAATCTACACAATTATTCGAAGCAATCTTAAATAACCATGTACTAAAAGCATATTCACTTGTGTATTGAGATAAATTTCGAAATGCTTTTCCAAATGCTTCGATAGTTAAATCCTCCGCATCATAGGGATTATTAACCATTTTGAGCATCAACATATAGAGCGATTCCCTGTAGTTTTCCATCAATTCAGCATATGCCTTTTGATTTCCAGACTCAATAGCCTCACGAACCAACCCATAATCTCTACGGGCTTTCGGAGTAAACGATTCTTTAAAATCTACTTCCATCTCTTCTGTTTTTGAAATAACACTATTCCTCTAACCAATGGCATAAGAAACATAAAAAATATATCCAATAATGGAATATATTTTATTAACTGTTTTTCATTTAATTTATTGCACGATCTTGCGAAAACAACCCATTGCGAAAGCAATTTTATACAATATAATCCTAAAAGAACTCCAATTATGCAAATAACTCTAATATAGAAACATAGCGTAATTATCAATAAAACATAAAACAACCATCCGCTAATCCAGTACAAACCTAAAAAAAGCTTATTTACAAATTTATACGATTTGCCCGTCAAGATATGTCTTTTCTTACTGTCAATCCATTCGGAAAAAGACTGAAGATATAATGAAGAAACTACTTGCGAAGAATGAGAATAAGAAATAGCAGTATTGCGATTATTCATTATACGGCTAACAAACAAATCATTATCTTCCGATTTTGTTTTATATGCCGATAAATAATTATTGTTATCTAAAAACATTCTTTTGGAGTACAGCATATTGCTTTTTGTCCCCATATAAGGAAGACCTGTGAGGGCGAACGAAAAATACTGTATCGCAGTATGTACGGTATCAAATCGGATCAATTTATTAAGTACTCCTTTTTGTCGTCCATATGCCCTATATCCCAATACAATGGGCTTCTCTTGGGAAGAACAGGAAACCATTTCCATGATCCACGAAGAAGAACAAGGCTGACAATCGGCACCTGTCATTAATATAAGATCATTTTTTGCAGATTTGATTCCAACAGCTAAAGCCAGGTTTTTATCATTTCCTTGTTTAAACTGGGTAGAAATAGAAATTACTTGCAAATGCTTATGATAATATTGCATTTCGCGCAATATATTCTCAGTTTCATCACTGGAGTTATCATTGACTAAGACAACTTCATAATCCGGATAATCCTGTGCAAGAATATTTGGCAGAAATTGCTCTAAATAAGAAATCTCATTCTTTACACAAATAATAACTGATACTCCTGGAAATATTTTTTTCTCTGTCTTTGACGGTTTATTAAAAGCAAACCGTGCAAAAATTCCCCAATAAAAAAGCAATTGAAAAAACAAACAGCCTGATAAAAGACACACCAATATAAAAAACAAATCCACCACAACGTCCATTCAATGTGTATTTTTTGATAATTTTGATATTCAAAGAAAACTGTTCATAAAATTAACGGCAAAAGTAGGTATAGATCAAAGATAAATCCTTATTTTTGCTAAAATTTACTAACAAAATGAAGTTTATAATTTCAAACACTGACTCCAAATCCAATGCTCGTTGTGGAGAATTACACGTCGACTCAGGCGTGATCCACACCCCTATCTTTATGCCTGTGGGTACAGTGGGGAGTGTTAAGGGAGTTCACTTCCGGGAGCTTCGGGAGGATATAAAAGCTGAAATTATTTTGGGAAACACATATCATCTATACCTTCGACCGGGAATGGAAGTAATTCAACAAGCAGGCGGATTACACCAATTTAATGGCTGGACAAAACCCATATTAACCGACAGCGGAGGATTTCAAGTATTTTCATTGAATCATCGCCGGAAAATCACAGAAAACGGAGTAAAATTTTCTTCTCATATAGACGGTTCTGTCCATGAGTTTACCCCCGAAAATGTTATTGATATTCAAAGGATAATCGGATCTGATATTATGATGGCATTCGATGAATGCACACCTTATCCAGCAACAGAAGAATATGCCCAAACTTCCATGCAACGAACACATCGTTGGCTTGCACGCTGCTATAATCAATGGCAGGAAACGATTCCATTGTATGGAAAATATCAATCTTTATTCCCAATCATACAAGGAAGTACGTATCCACATCTTCGCCGACAATCAGCAGAATTCGTTGCTTCATTTGACTTTGATGGTAATGCAATAGGTGGCGTATCTGTTGGGGAACCGACTGAATTAATGTATGAAATTACAGAATTATGTTGTAACATCCTCCCTAAGGATAAACCGCGTTATTTAATGGGAGTAGGAACTCCTGCCAATATTCTGGAATGTATTGGAATGGGAATAGATATGTTCGATTGTGTTATGCCGACACGAAACGGAAGAAATGCCGTACTCTTTACACGCAATGGTATCATGAATATGCGAAATGAAAAATGGAAACATGATTTTTCTCCAATCGATGAAGAAAGTAATCTTTATGTTGATAGAGAACATTCCAAGGCTTATCTTCGTCATCTGTTTATTAATGGGGAAATGTTGGGGTCGATGATTGGGAGCCTTCATAATTTACATTTTTATCTATGGCTTGTAAAAGAAGCGCGAAAACATATTGAGGAAGGCGATTTTGCCTCCTGGAAAAATGAAATGGTAAAAAAAGTATCTACCCGATTATAAGCAATATTGATGATAAATAATTCCTTTAGAACGAAAATTCAAAAGCAGAAAGCGGAATATACTATTTCTCACAAAAATCCCATTATGCTTATGGGGTCTTGCTTTGCCGAAAATATAGGAGACAAATTAACCGGATATAAATTCGCAGTAGATACCAATCCTTTTGGAATTTTATTTAATCCTGCATCTATTTCTCAAGGATTAGATATATTAACAGATTCCTCCCTTTTAACAGGGGGCGATCTATATTTTCATAATAATGAATGGATTAGTTTTCTTCATCATGGAAGATTTTCTCATTCTGATCAAAAACAATGTCTAGAAATAATCAATGACAGGCTAATACATAGCCGGACATTCCTAAAGAAAGCAGATTTTCTGATTTTGACACTCGGATCAACCGTTACATATAGTTATAGAGGAAATGTTGTTGCCAATTGTCATAAAATTCCACAAAAAGAGTTTGAGAAATCAATGCTTAATGCTCCGGATATTATTTCCATATTATTAAATAGTATTGAGAAAATAAAAACAATAAATGAAAATATAAAAATTGTTTTTACAGTAAGTCCCGTTAGGTATATAAAAAACAACATGATGGAAAATACACTCAGCAAAGCACGTTTAATTGTAGCCATACATGAGTTAATACGCACAATCGAAAACAGTTATTATTTTCCTGCATTCGAAATTATGATGGATGATTTGCGAGATTATCGATTTTATAACGACGACATGATACATCCCTCCCCGATGGCAATTAATTATATATGGGAAAACTTTTCCAATACCTTTTTTGACGAACAAACACTAAAAATCAATAATGCAATAAAGGATATTTCTTTAGCGGCAAATCATTGTATAAAGGATCCTCTCTCAAAAGAAAGCAAAAAATTTAAAGAATTACAAATCAAAAAAATAAAACAAATTCAAACGTTATATCCTCATATATCGTTCACAAATGAGTTAAACTATTTTAAAGATGAAAATCAAAATTAATCTGATATGAAAGTAACGGCAAAACAGATCGCTCAATTAATAAATGGCACAATAGAAGGTGATGAAAATGTTATTGTAAGTAAGCTAACCAAAATAGATAAAGGTGAAAAAGAAGGCATTTCTTTTATTGCGGATCCACAATATGATTCTTTCCTTTACTCAACAGAATCAAGCATTGTTGTTATTAAAGAAGATTTTATAATTGAAAAGCCAATCAAATGTACCGCAATACGGGTAAAAAACCCTCATTTGGCTTTTGTAAAGTTACTTCAGTTTTATGACAGTTTAAAAAGTGAGAAATTGGGTGTTTCTAAACATGCATTTATTTCAAAAAGTGCAAAAATAGGTAGAAATGTCTATATTGGAGAAGGCGCAGTAATCGGGGAAAACACAAAAATTGATGATGATGCAAAGATCTATCCTCAAGTATATGTAGGGGATAATGTCACAATAGGAGAAAGTACAATGTTATATGCCGGAGTTAAAGTTTACGAAAATTGCCAAATTGGAGACTTTTGTGTTTTACATGCCGGTTGTGTTATTGGTGCCGACGGATTTGGATTTATTCCGGACGAAAATGGTGTGTATGAGAAAATTCCTCAATTAGGTAATGTTATTATCGAGAATAATGTAGAGATCGGAGCAAACTCATGTATTGACAGAGCAACATTGGAATCCACTATTATAAAAGAAGGAGTAAAAATTGACAACTTAACTCAAATCGCCCACAATTGCAATATAGGAGAAAATACGGTAATGGCCGCATGCTGTGGTATTGCCGGCTCTGTTACAATCGGAAAAAATTGTATCTTTGCAGGTCAGGTTGGCGTAAAAGATCATGTAAAAATCGGGAATCAGGTCATTATTGGAGCTCAATGCGGGGTGCATAAAAACATAGGTGACAAACAAACCATTTTAGGCACACCTGCAATGGAAGCGAAAAAGATGATGAAGATTTTTGCCGCAATGAATTTTTTGCCTGATCTGGTTGATAAAATGAACGAAAAAACAAAAGAATAAAGGATGAAACTTCATAATAATTTTCTTCCTATTATAATTATCAGTATAATAGGCATTATATTACAAGCTTGCTGGAAAGATAAAACCCTAAGAGACAAAGATTTTGACGACATTGAAATTAACATATCCCCTTCCTACGGGATCCCTTTGGCTAATCTAACAATTTTAGGAAAAGATCTTGTTAACCAAATAAATAAAGATTCTTCTTCCAATTCTTTCTTCGTAGAATACGATAAATCTAACAATGATTTGTGTGTGATTGTTTATGACAAAACGAATATCCCTATCTTGTTACCGCCAAGTTTTATTAGTTTTGATAGTACAGTAAAATTTCCATTGAATTTTTTTGTGGATTTACGAGTGAATGGGTGGACGCCAAAAGAAGCTTTCGTTGTTTTATATGCTGATAATAGTTATACGACAAATCTTAAGTTAAATATTGAAAAATTAGATTACGAAAATACATCCGGAGTTATTAAGCCTGTCAGTACAGATGATCTTAGCAATACAAATACGATTCTGGCAGCAACCCAGAGTCAAACTCCAAAAAGATCTCTCGTGAAAGACAAGATAAATATCAATGATCCTGCAGATCTTATTTTCAACGGAACAGACATTTATTTTCAATTTGATGTTTTGCCGGAAGAGCCTTTAAATAATAATGAGCCTTTGAATTTAAATCCTGTATTAAAAGTACCTGCTCATTTCCAAATGGATAATCTTGAGAGAAGAGATACTACAGGCATAAATTTATCTGATATCGCACAATTTTTTAATGATTCGACAATTTCCCTGCAAAATATTACATTCTATTTAAAAGCATTGAATGCTCTTCCTTTAAATGTTAAGATGCAAATCTATTTTGCAGATATAAACTACCAAATAACAGATTCAATACAAACAAATGATATTCTGATAAAATCCGGCATCCCTGATGGGTCTTATTTTGTTAAGTCCCCAACCACAACCACGCAAGAGATTAATATGGCCAAAGAAAAATTCAAAAAAATTCAGGACTCCAAATATTTAATAGTCAAAGAATCTTTTACCTCTTATAATTCTTCCGACGTAAAATTATTTAAATCCAACTCTATCGGAATAATCTTATCTGCTAAAATAGACACACAACTTCAGGGAACCATTTCGGAAATTTCAAATTAATCATAATCCACTACGATGAAACAATATATACACAAGTATTTTATTGGCTTTTTTATATTTTCGTTTTTTTTGACAATACAAGGTTTTGCTCAAGAGAGCTATCTACTTAAAGAACTAAGAATTCCTCAGGCTGCACAAGAAAATCCCGGTGCGGTTATTCCATACGACGCCCATGTTTGCTTTCCTCTTTTAGGAAAAACGCATGTGGGAATAAATCTTCCCTTAAATTACGGGGATATATATTCTCTATCTGAGGATATGCTAAAAAAAGTCAAGAAAAATAATGATATTCGTGCCTGGGTACAGAATGATCCTATTCATTTCGGGTTCAGAGTGAATAAGAAAAATTATTTCAGTATTACAACAGCTGTAAAAGCAGATGTTAATATTACTTTCAGGGAAGACCTTGCCACTTTTCTTGTCAAAGGAAATGCTCTTTCTGAAAACGAAAAGTTATCTTTTGTTGGAAATGATCTGGGTTCTATTAATTCATACATCGAATTTGGGGTAGGGTACAACAGAGAGGTAAACGACAATATATCATTTGGTGTTAATGCCAAGTATCTGTTAGGTCTCGTAAATGCATACACGGAAAAAGCAGAATTATCTTTATATACAGGAGATAAATACAATGAGCTTATACTGAATCATACTTTGCAAGGAAAAATGGCCAGTATACATGATATAGAAAGCGATGATTTTGACATCAATGATATGCTCCAAAATTTAAAAAATCATGGATTTGCAATCGACTTGGGGGCACGTTACAGAATTAATAAACTTTTTGAAGTAAATGCCGCTGTTCTGGATATTGGGTTCATTAATTGGAAGTCATATCCTAAGCAGTATAATGTTATTGATGAGACATTTTCTGTTGTGGGATATCAATATGATGACATCTTTGGCGATTCCGATGAGGGAATCGGTAATTTCGATCCCAAAAGATATTTGGAAAGCATCGTAGATTCAATTACGGAGATTTTTATTTCTGAAATAGAACCTTCCGCAAGCTATACAAAATGGTTGAATACCAGGTTCAGTATAGGGGGTTCTATCTATGCTTCTCGTAATGACCGGTTTAATTTCACTTTCAATGGTAAATTCATAAACGGCGCCTTTGTCCCCAGTGGTAGCATCTCTTATCACCGCACTTGTGGGAAATGGTTTGATTTTGTTATCGGCAATACCTTTAAACGAAATGCAATATTTAATCCGGGAATAGGCATGAATCTTACATTGGGAGTTTTTCAATTATACTGTGCTGTAGATTACACCAATACATTTGTCTATATCGATAAGGTAAAAAATCTTAATGTTGCATTCGGTATAAACTTTGTCGCTCCCATGAGGGGAATTAAGAATTTCAAGGCAAGTTATCCTTATTAAAAAAGGACTTGTTAAAAGTTGGCATTGTAAAATGGCAACAAAAGCAATGATATTAATAACTTCATAATAAATTGATTTTGCTCCATGACGAACGAATATGACTTTGAAAGCATCCGGCATTGTATATGGTTTATTTGATTAATACTGATTATATAGTAGATTTCGTCTCACAAAAATAAAAAACGCAACAAGCAACAAGGAATAACCGAATCAACAAAGTAAACAAGTTAAAGAGGCCGACAGTTGTCGGAAAGGGCTCAGAAACTTCCGAAAGTATGCCCGGGGTTTCTGGGAAGGTTCCGGGAACTCCCGAAAGTATGCCCGGAGTTGCTGGGAAGGTTCCGGGAATTCCCGAAAGTATGTCCGGAGTTGCTGAGGCGGTATCGGGAAAGTCCGAAACCATGCCTGATGTTTCTGGGAAGGGTTCGGGAACCTCCGAAGGTATGCCCGGAGTTGCTGGGGCGGTGTCGGGAACCTCCGAAACCATGTCCGCCATTGCTGGGGTGGGTTCGGGAACCTCCGGCGCTTATTGGAAGAAAAAATATCCCCCGCAGGGAAAAAGATACAGGGATAAACAATACAATTAAGCCATGAAAAAGAAACTTAGGAGTAGGAAATTTTTTATCTCTCAGGGTGCGCTTCGACAACTTCAGAATTTATTATAGTTGTCCTTGAAAAACAAAATAAGCTTCATTAAAATCCAGCGCCACCGGTTTTTCTTTAAAAATGCCATATAGAGAAGAACCACTCCCTGATAAAGAAGCATAAATAGCTCCGTGGTAATATAAATTATCTTTTATTTTTTGTAATTCAGGATAAAGGGGAAATAATGTTTTTTCAAAATCATTTACTAATATATCTTTCCATTCCAACAAAGGTTGAGATATAATTTCTGACAAAGAGCTATTTTTCTTATTTGGCCGACAGGTTTTATAGGCTTCCACTGTACTAATAAATATATCAGGGGTAACAATTACAAGATATTTCCCTGCTAACTGAGGAATTGAACATGTCAAAAGTTCATCCCCCTTCCCTTTCCCTACGGCAGGGACATTATCAATAAAAAAAGAACAGTCGCTCCCTAATTGGGCGGCATATTCCTTAAGTAATGCAGGATTTAAGTCAAGATTGAAAAGGCTATTTATTAGTTTTAAAGCAAATGCCGCATCGGAAGAACCTCCTCCCAGACCTGCTCCCACAGGAATAGACTTGTAAAGAAACATATCAACCGAAGGTAAATCATATCTCTTTTGTAAAAGCAGGTATGCCTTTTCGACAAGGTTGGTGCCATTTTGGCTCTCAATAGAAATTCCCGATTGTTGAAAATAATACTCCAATCTATTATTTGGAATTATTTCCAATATATCCGAATACATATAAACAGGATAGAAAACGGTTTCAATTTCATGAAATCCATCCGAACATTTAGCATTTATATGTAATCCCAGATTTATTTTAGCGGAAGGAAAAACAACCATTACAACTTTTTTAAAATAAGTGCAAAAAATAAAATTAGAAAAGAAACTTTACTTTGTGAAATATTTTCTGAAGTTGTACCTCGGGCGGGACTTGAACCCGCACGACCGCAATGGTCACGGGATTTTAAGTCCCGCGTGTCTACCAATTCCACCACCAAGGCATCATGATAAGTATTTGAGCGGAAAACGAGACTCGAACTCGCGACCCCGACCTTGGCAAGGTCGTGCTCTACCAACTGAGCTATTTCCGCATCTCATTAGAGAGTTGCAAAAGTACAACTTTTTTTATTACAATTCACAAACCATCGGTTTTTTTTATAAGAGCATATCGAAATCCTTGCATTACAACGAAATAAAAAATTATTCAAAACTGATATCTATTTCCGGAGTAACTTTTACACCCTCATACCGGATTTCTACACCCATCCGGTATGTAGTAGTAAATAAAATATTTCCTTCTATATCATATTGATAAGCATTGCCATTAAGTAAACCATTGATATAAGTATATTCCGCTTTCTTAACAGAATTTTCCCAATAATACAATGATTTTCCATCCAATTCATCATCATGATACGACTCCCAGCGCTTTAATTTTCCGTTCGGATAATATGTTTTCCATATTCCTTCCCTCTTTCCCGAAAAATAGGAACCTTCCACCAAAACACTGTCATTAACATATATCCATCTTCCCTCCTCTAATCCTTCTGTATATACCCCATGTTCAAGGGTATCACCTTCAATTGTTAATGTAAAAGACTCCCCATCCAAGATTCCAATTACATAGTTTTCCACTGATAATATATTTCCATTGGAATAATACCATATCCACTCCCCATCTTTCTGCCCCTTACGAGTATAAGTGCCTGTTATTTCAGTCTTTCCTGTTTCAAAATAATACCTCCATTTTCCAACAGGTTTAGAATCCGTATATTTTCCTGCGGCACGCAACTCTCCTGTTTCATAAAATTCTTTCCAATCACCTTGTTTTTTTCCATCATCATCAATAATACCTTCTCCTACCAGAATTCCATTTCGAAACATATAACCTTTAACAACTTCTCCTTCGGAAGAATATTCCCTTCTGATGCCATCCGGAACACCCTTATAAAAATACGCTACCGTTTTAATTTTTCCGTTTGCATGATAATCCACTCTTCGTTCCAATTGCTTTGTTTCCTGAGCATCTTCAATCAAAATATCATTTTCCCATTTTTCAATTCTCAGAAAATTGCCTTGCTCATCATAATATTTAAAGAATCCACTCTTTTTATCGTTTTGATAAGATCCCTCATACATCAGGTTTCCATTCTCCCAAAAAACTTTCCATTGCCCTTGCTTCATTCCATTTTGATCCGTGCGATTCACGTACTCTCTTTTGACAACATAACCATCCCTATACTCAATAGTACCTATTATTGTTCCAAGAGTGTCGTATAATTTTGCCAAGCCATTTTCTTTCCCATCTTCGTAGGGAATCGTTCTAAGTATATGACCGGAATATGAGAATAAATACGCAATTCCTTTAATAGTATCATCAACATAATTGTATTCTTCAATTCCTTCTTCTAAATATTTACGGCTTATCCCATATCTGACACCTCCCAGATATGTTATTTCAGATTGTATATTGCCTTGATTATCATAAAACTTCCAAGTGCTATCAAGTAAAAAATCTTTCCTGTTTCCTTCGATGCGGATTGTTCCGTCAGGATAATAAGACTTCCAATAACCTTCGGGTTTCCCATCTTTCATCCATCCTTCACTGGAAACCACACTATCCTGATAGTAAAATTTAATATATTGCAGTCCGTCATCACGTTGCGATAAGCCAATGCTGCACAAACACAATATGCATATGAGAAAAAAATAATTCTTCATTCTATTATAACTTGTTACATGCAAAAATACCACTTTTTAATTTAACTACAATACATTATGCTTTATTATTGGCAGAATTACAAAAATACATTTCACTTTATTAATTTAAACATTAAAAATGATTTGATAGACATCAAACTTTTTTTATCTAGGTGCGTTACTTTATATTGAAAAAAATTATACTTTTGCATTTCAAAAACTTTCACATATAGACATAAGTAAAAAATCATAAGATAATGGCAAACCATAAGTCACAATTTAAAAGAATTCGACAAAACGAAAAAAGACGTATAGAGAACAGATACTGGGGAAAAACAATGCGTAATGCAATTAAAAAACTTCGTAATACCCAGGATGTTGCCGAAGCAAAAACAAAAATGCCTAACGTTGTATCTTTGATAGATAAAGTGGCAAAGAAAGGCATTATTCATAAAAATAAAGCTGCAAACCTGAAATCGGGTTTAATGATTAAAGTTAATAGAATGGCATAAATAATCATCTTGCCCTTTTTATTAATTTTCAATATTACAAACAGAGTTGATTCAGGTTATCAACTCTGTTTGTTTTTTTATTTTACTAAAAAGAAAAATGACCCTGAATGAAATCATGAAATCATTGTATTTCAAAAAAGAAGCCTACTTTGTTGATATGTTTGGAAAAATCAAATCCAATCAAACAACATTATATAATGATAGAAATAATTGTTCTTCACGCTCACATATAGAACAATGGCTTTCTATGAACGACCTGTTAAATGTTGCCTGTTTCCTAAACAACGGATGGAAACCTAACTGGGAAAATCCGGAAGAAGATAAATATACTATTATTATCAATAATGGAGTACCGGTTTTTTCAAAAGTAAACCAACCTGTTAGCTTCGTATATTTCTCTTCTGAAGAAATTGCAGAAAAAGCAATCTCCATTATAGGAAAAGAACAATTACAAGAAATATTCCAAGGGTAATTAATCTTTATTCGGGAAAAACAAATGTATAAATTTTCTGACAAGCCCCTATGTTATCCAACACATATTGTTTTGCCATCTTTCCGGCGTTTTCTATGTTCTGAGGATCGGCATATAATTTATTAACGATATTGTCCAAACCCTCCTGATTTGAAACAGGAAATGCAGCCCCTAGTCGAACCAAATCGTTTGCTTCCTTGAATTTTGTATACTTTGGGCCAAATATAATCGGCTTTCCATACGTCGCAGCTTCCAATATATTATGTATTCCTTTTCCGAAACCTCCTCCTATATAAGCAGCCTCTCCATATCTATACAAAGAACTAAGAATACCAATAACGTCAATAATAATAACCTGCATCTGCCCAATACCCTCACCGGACAATAATTGAGAATATTTCACAAGTGAATAATCGGAAAAACACCTTTCTATTTCTTCAATATGTTCCTTATGAACTTCATGGGGAGCAATGATTAATCTAAAGTTATGTTTTTTCAATAATTGAGATAATAGTTTTTCATCTTCAGACCAAGTGCTGCCTGCAACGATAACTTTATCCGGAAAAACGACACCCGAAAAGATATCTATTTGCTTTGTATTGGTAACGATGTCATACACCCTGTCGAACCGGGTATCTCCGGAAATACTTGTCTGAAGAATATCATATCGATTTAGCAAATCCTGAGAACGTTTATCTTGTGTAAAGAAATGGGTTATATAATTCAATTGTTTTCTAAACCATACCCCATACCATTTAAAATAGAATTGCTTTTCCGAAAAGATACAAGAAACAGAATAAAAAGGAATATTTTGCTTATATGCTTGCTTGATATAATTATACCAAAATTCATACTTAATAAAAAATATGTACTTGGGTTTAACCATATCAATAAACCTTTTTGCATTAGAAGGAGTATCATTGGGAAGATAAAAAACATAATCTACACCGTTGTATGATTTTCGAATTTCATATCCGGATGGGGAAAAGAAGGTCAATAAAATTTTATAGGAAGGCTTTCTGTTTTTTATGTATTCCATCAACGGCCGCGCTTGTTCAAACTCGCCTAAGGAAGCACAATGAAACCAGATCATATTTTGACCGGAAGGGATTTGTCCGGCTATTTGTTTAAAAACACCCTTCCTCCCTTCAACCCATTGCTTTGCTTTTTTATTCTTAATAGACAAACATCGCGCAGCAATCGGATAAAGAAATATAAATAAATTATAAATCAGCTGCATCGGGACATTTATCTATAGTAAAACACTGTGTTGGGATCATGTTTGTATAAAGGAATAATCCATCCTATCTTAAACCCTATCATTGCTTCAAAAAGCTTCGAATTATCTTTTCCCATTAAGCTAAAGTCATATTCCCTTTGCCGTTTTGCAAAGCTTTCAGTAAATTCTACTCCTCCATATAAACAGAACAAATTCCTTTTATTCATATGGGCATAACCAACAAATTGATAAAGAGAAAATCCCAATGTCAACCTGTCATATCCTTTTTTATATTCCGGAGTGAGAGACAGTACCGTGTTTTCAGGATTTTTTATATTCATAAAATGTTGCGTAACTCCCAACCCCAACTTTATCCATATCCCGGAATTCTGGTATCGTTTAGTTACCGGAATTATTCTCCCTGCCTGCAAGTGAAAGGCTATTCCCCTGAATTCCACTTCTAATTCCGTAGTTGCAACTCCTGTGCTCGCAATAAAGAATCCATCAGTAGTAAGGTGTTGGAATACACTATCAATCACACTAGAGCGAACTTTCCCTCCAAAAAGATATTTAAATCCAAAATCTATAGACCAGTTACTTTTCAACTTAATGCCCAAATCAGCTCCGATAGCAAGATTATTCCCAAAGTCCTTACGCAAGTCTGCCAAAACTATATTGTATGTAAAATTAGGTGCCAATATTACAAACAATGCTGCCGAATCTGTTTTTGATACACGTGTTTCTAGTTGCGAATATCCTTTCATTGGGAAAAAGATAACACAAACGACAAAAAAGAAGAAATATTTTTTCATGTTGTTCTAAATAGGAAATACTTAATTTTGATAACGGATTTCTGATGGGTTTATTTTAAATTCAAGAATAGAAGTTACACAAGTTAAATGAAAAACAGAACGGAATACTGTTACACTATTAAGATTTTAAGATATTAAAGAATAGTAATGCATTAGTTAATAACATCATTGTTGAGACACGATGCAAACCCTGTCATTGGCAGGGGCGAAATACCCGAACGCATTCTATTTGAGAGCATCAAAGTATTAGGAAGAAATCCGGTTAACTTTCTTATTTAACTGTTGATTTGCTTGTTTCTTAATAGCTTAATTTATTATGGTTACTTCCTGCAATTTGTGTAACTGCTGTTTTTGACTTATCGTTTGATCCACAAGGAAGGATTCAAAAAGGTTCTGTCTTTACAGATTTCAAAATGAAGTTCCGAATTTGCATTAGACCCATCCCCTTTAACATAACCGATAACTTGTTTTGTTGTTATTTTTTCGTCTTGCCTAACATTCACAGTAGACAAATTAGAGTATACCGTAATGTAATTCCCATGGCGGATAAGCACCACTTTGGAACCATCCATATCAAGGACACGAGAAACTACACCATTAAAAACAGCACGAACAGGGGCATTTTTATCCGTTAAAATATTAATCCCATTATTGGTAATCATCACTGAAGAAACTTCCGGATGAGAATATGTTCCAAAATTGGTTATAATAGTTCCTTTTTCAACGGGCCACGGAAGTTTTCCTTTATTACTTTCAAAATCCGAGGCCAGATTGGCTTCTTCAGGTGTCATTGTTATTGTAGTAGTTTTAGTTGTCGTCGCACCGGAGGCCATAGTAGTACGTGTCGTAGTAGTGGTAGTTGTTGTTTTTTTAGCGGCAGCAGCACGTTTTGCCCTGGCCGCTATTTCTTCTTCAATAATTTTTTTAATTGCCGCATCGATTTGTTTTTGCCTGTTAGCTTTTTTGACTATCTCATTATTAAGTTGAGTTTCTCTTTTCTTCAGATTCGTAACAATTTGATTTTTCTCAGCCTGTTGCTTCGACAGGTTTTGTTTCTCCATATTTCGATCCTGAAACAATTGGGTCTTTTCTGCTTTATTCTGGCGTAATAAAGTATCTTTTCGTTTTATGTCTTCCTCCGTTTGCAAAATAGACATTAATTGCTGGTTCAACAACCGCGAGTATTCCTGTAAATAATTTACCCGCCTGGCTGCCTGGGTTAAGCTTTCGGAAGACAAAATAAAACCCGTCTTATTCATTACATTACGGTATTTATAAGCAATATAAACTGCTTTGCGATATTCTTCAATAAGAACATCCAACTTCCGTTTTAATAGATCCAATTCCTTGGTATTTTCTTCTATCTCATGATCAAGAGACAATATTTCGTCATTAATTACAAGGATAAGTTTTTCCTGTTTTTGAATTTGATTTATAATCAACTGTATCTCATGTAAGGATGCCGTTTTATTTTTCTTTGTTATATCCAATAATCTTTTCTGTTCTTTTATTTCTTTCTCTATCCTCTTTTTCTCATCATTAAGCTTCGTTTTTGTACTTTGTCCCGCAACGAAATTAGAAAGAGACAGCATTACTATCAATGCGAAGAAAAAAATAATCCGATATGTCTGAGTATTCCTCACCGCTTTACATTTAAAATACAAAAGTAAAAATCTTACCAATGAAAAAAAAAACAGAAACAAAAAGTATTACACACCATATTGTTAATAAATAGAAGAAGGATAATAAAGAACTTTTGACAAGTTCCATAATAGATTCCGGGCCTTGGTTTATGTTTATAGAAGAAAAGATGAAAGATTTTAGCCCATGGTTTACCCTCCTAAAATCTTTTCACATAGAGACTATACCAGTATATAATAACATAGCATTTTTCCAAATAGAGACTATGCCTTCATGTAATAGTATAGTATCTTTTCGAATAGAATCGATGTCGCTATTTGGATTTCCTATAATCTTTCCAGACAGATGATATGCCTTTATATAATAGTATAGCATCTTTTCAGGCGGATGCTATGCCTTTATGTAATATTATAGTATCTTTTCAGGCAGATACTATGTCTCTATGTAATAGTATAGCATCTTTTCAAATAGATACTATACTGCTATGTAATGTTATAGTATCTTTCCGGATATATTCTGTACTATAGTTTGTTGTTATATAACTTGTCAAAAGTTGACACAAGAACCGCTCTTTTGTCAGAGGTTAACTTCGTTGGGCTTGCAAGTTCGGTTGCCATGTCGCATGGTCCTCTCTCCTCGCAATAAGAGCAATATATTGATTAATAGCGTTATTTCGGCTTTGACCAGTAAACTCTCCTCCGTCAAAAGGAAGGGAATGCTGAAACAAGTTATCAATGACGGTAACAGGTTTGTTCAGCGAGGAACGAAGTACCCGAAGGTGAAGCATATGAGTGCATCAAAACAAAGTGAGTTAATCTCCTAAGTCAACTTTTGGCAACTTCAAAAATATAATTCAATTATTTTATTTTGATTTACAAAAAAACTTGTGTATTTTTGCAAACTAATATTTAGAAATGCTCATAAAAGACAATACCATGAATAATGAAATTTTAAAACTTCAGCCGACTGCCGTTTGGAAGTATTTTATTGAAATATGTCAAGTTCCACGCCCATCAAAAAAAGAAGACAAAGTAATTGCTTATTTACTGGAAGCAGGGAAAAAGTTGGGATTGGATACAAAACGCGATGAAATTGGGAATGTCCTTATTTCAAAACCGGCAACAAAAGGGAAAGAGAATGTTACACCTGTTATTTTCCAAAGCCACATGGATATGGTATGTGAAAAAAACAACGATACTGTCTTTAATTTTGATACCGATGCTATTCAACCTTATATTGATGATCAATGGGTACGGGCAAAAGGCACAACGCTCGGAGCAGATGATGGTATCGGAATGGCAATTGCCCTGGCATTACTGGAAGATAAAACGATAGAACACGGCCCCTTTGAATGTCTTTTTACTGTAGATGAAGAAACCGGACTTACCGGAGCATTTGCTTTGGAAAAAGACTTTCTCCATGGAAAAATGCTCCTCAACTTAGATTCAGAGGATGAAGGGCAATTCTTTATCGGTTGTGCCGGAGGAAAAGATACAATTGCAAAAATCGATTATGAAAAGCAATCTGTCCCTGCAAATACAGTCCCTTTTAAAGTAACGGTAAAAGGACTTAAAGGAGGGCACAGTGGAGATGATATAAACAAAGGATTAGGCAATGCCAATAAGATCCTTAATCGTATTTTATACACAGGAACATATTCATACGATATCGCTATTGCTCATATTGACGCAGGGAACCTCCGCAATGCTATCGCACGGGAAGGGACCGCTACTATTCTTGTTCCGTCAGATAAAACCGGGCAATTCGAAAAATATGTAAAGGAATTCGACCTTACCGTAAAAGAGGAGTTACGCGTTACTGATCCTGAAGTAATTGTTACAATAGAAAAAACAAATATGCCGCAATCTGTAATTGATGATTTCACCCAGTCTGATCTGGTAGATGCACTGTATGCATGTCCTCATGGTGTATTGGCGATGTCTCAAGATATCGAAGGGTTTGTAGAAACATCTACCAATTTAGCTTCCGTTAAAATGGATGACAAACAAATCACTATCACAACAAGCCAACGTTCTTCCGTTGAAAGCAAAAAAGATGATGCCGGCAATATGGTTGCTGCTCTTTTTGGCTTAATCAATGCGGATGTTGAACATACGGATGGTTATCCGGGATGGACCCCCAATCCAAAATCGGAAGTATTGGCGATATTAAAGCAGGCTTATATTAACTTGTTCAAAAAAGAACCTCAGGTATTGGCTATCCATGCCGGGTTAGAATGCGGGTTAATAGGAGAAAAATATCCCAAAATGGATATGATTTCATATGGCCCGACCTTGAGAGGAGTTCATTCTCCTGATGAACGTTTATTAATAGAGAGCGTTCCCCAGGTTTGGGATTTAACTGTTGAGTTTCTGAAAATTTTAAAATAAGAAATGAAAGCAATAAAAGAGTTAAAGATGCCTGAGCTAAATCACTTGGGCATCTTTAATTTATAATAACTTATATCATAAATGAAAAGATTATTCTTATTATTATTGATACTAATTGAAGGGTTTATTTGCAAATCACAAGAGTACGAGATCGTATTTGTAGATATTGAAGATTCCCAGATACAGGTAGGCGCTGCACGGACACAAGGTTATTTTCCTATGCTTCGCGGGAAAAATGTAGCCTTATGTGTGAACCATACTGCTACAGTGGAAAAGGTTCATCTATTGGATACACTTCTTGGTGCAGGAATAAAAGTGGTAAAAGTCTTTGCTCCTGAACATGGATTCAGGGGGGATGAAGAAGCAGGAAAAACCATTACGAATTCTCTTGACAAGAAAACCAATGTGCCCATCGTATCTATTTATGGACGAAATAAAAAGCCAAGCAAGGAACAACTTCAAGGTGTTGATATTATTGTTTTCGACATACAAGATGTAGGTGCCAGGTTCTTTACCTATATCTCCACTTTACATTATATTATGGAAGCTGCCGCAGAAAACAATGTAAAAGTGATGGTACTGGATAGGCCCAACCCTAACGGTTATTGGGTGGATGGTCCGGTTCTGGATACCACTTATCAAACATTTGTAGGTATGCACCCTGTTCCTATTGCGCATGGAATGACGGTAGGAGAATATGCCCAGATGATTAACGGAGAAGGATGGTTAGCAGGAAAGAAAAAATGCGACCTGACTGTTATCCGGGTATTCGGATATGCACATATGCTGCGTTATCAACTACCAAGAAATCCATCTCCTAATCTTTCCTCTATGGCAGCAGTTTATTTGTATCCGAGCCTGTGCCTTTTTGAAGGGACACCCATGAGTGTGGGCCGGGGAACAGATAAACCATTTTGCATTTTAGGACATCCTGATTTTCCTATAGGTGATATTTATTTCACCCCCAAAAGCATTCCGGGTATAGCGACTAACCCTCCTCTTCTGGGACAAAAATGCAGAGGTTTCGACCTGACAAATTTATCTCTTATTATTATGAAGAACAACAACTTCATAAATGTAAATTTGCTGGTTGAAGCATATCAGAACTATCCGGACAAAACAAAATTCTTCTCCAGCTTCTTTGATAAACTGGCAGGAAACAAATCGTTGCGGGAACAAATCATTGCCGGAAAAACAGCCGATGAAATAAAACAGTCGTGGAAAAAAGATTTGGATGCATTTAAACTGATTCGTAAAAAATATTTATTATATCCTGATTTTGAATAATATGTTTGAGAGATTATTAGAAAAAGACCAAGAATTACTGATTTTCTTAAATGGATTACACAATCCGTTTTTTGATGTGTTAATGTACTGGATGACCACTGTCTGGTTCTGGTTACCCTTTTTAGCTGTTGTATTATGGTTTATGTGGAAACACTATAAAAAGAAAATGGGATTGATACTCGCTTTTTTTGCCTTATCTATTGTGTTTTCCGATCAAACTTCAGGGTTTATCAAAGATAAGGTAGCGCGTTTACGTCCGAGCCAAAATACAGAAATAAATGAACAATTACACTTACATGTCTTTAAAAACGGGGATGTTTATACAGGAGGAAAATACGGCTTTGTTTCTTCCCATGCCGCTAACAGTTTTTCCCTGGCATTACTGTTCATGTATTTTTTTAAACCGATAAACAAGCCTGTACGATGGCTTTTTATGCTCTGGGCAATCCTCTTTTCTTACACACGGATTTATTTGGGAGTCCATTATCCGGGAGATATTATTTGTGGTGCGTTGGTTGGACTTTGTTGTGGTTTCTTTACTCTTTGGTTGTATCATTTGGCTGAAAAAAATATTGCCTTTGAAAAACAGGAAGAAAAGCAAGAGGAAGAAAATTTATAATTCTTTGCCGATGTTTTACTGCATCGTTTTCTTCATATTCGGAAGTAATTTTATGACAGTAGAATTAAAAGAAAAGAATAATTAACCTTTTCTTTCAAGCCATTGGAAGATATTATCAAGAACAATACTTATCCTGATATCAAAAGCCTCCTCCGTAGCATATCCTATATGAGGAACAACTATACAATTCGGCGCCGAAAACAAAGGATGATTTTGCGCAAGGGGAGGTTCCTTCTCAAATACATCTATTCCCGCTCCGGCAAGTTTTCCGGTACTGAGCGCCTCTGCAAGAGCACCCATATCCACAATATTACCTCTGGCCGTATTGATTAAGATTGCATCTTGCTTGCACATGGATAACTTATGCCTATCAATCAAATGATGGGTTTCATCAGTAAGTGAAAGATGGAGACAAATAATATCGGATGTAGTAAGCAAATCATCAAGTGTACAGTAAGGTATATTATTTGATATGAGCTTTTCATTTTCGTTCCTAGACCAAGCAATAATATTTCCTCCCATTTTTTGTAATGCAAGAGCCACCCGTGTCCCTATTGTCCCGGTTCCGACAATTCCTATTGTTTTGCCATAAATCTGCCTACCTAAAAAGTTATTCCGTGTTCCACCCTTTCGAATTTGTGCATCCAGAAAAGTAATATGCCTATATACATCCAAAATCAGTCCTATTGTTAGTTCACACACTGCAATTGTTGCATATCCGGCAGCATTGGCAACATATATATTATGCTTCTTGCAATAGTTCAAATCGATATGATCCAACCCCGTAAAAGCAACCGAAATCATTTTAAGGTTTGGACATTGGGATAAAACATCTTCTCTCAAGATTATATTAGATGCAATAACAACGTCTGCGTCATGCATCCTGTCAATAAGAGAAGTATTATCTTCTTTCCTATCCATATAAAACATAAAATCATGCCCTAAAACAGCAAATTGGGATTTTATTTCTTGTGCAAGATCACTATTAATACCTATTGACTCGATCGCAACTACTTTCATACTTCAGATTATAAATTCAATCTATATCAATGAATAGAAATATCATCAAGATTCATAAAATGATCAAAATCAAAAAGCGTATTGATTGATCGATTGGAAATAACACTGCTAATTACCGTACCAAAAAGTCGGTCAATCGACAACACTGTAATTTTGTCGGATTTTTGCTTTAACGGAATACTATCCGTAACAATTAGTTCTTCCAATGCGGATTTTTCAATATTTTCATATGCTTTTCCTGAAAGTACAGGATGCACACACATTGCACGTACGCTCTTAGCACCCAATTCTTTTATTATATTAGCCGCCTTGCAAATAGTTCCTGCGGTATCTATAATATCATCTACAATAACCACATTTTTATCTTGGACATCACCTATTATCTGTAAAGTTCCTATTACATTCGGCCGAGGACGTTGTTTAAATCCAATAGCCAAATCGGCATCTAAATATTTTGCATACGTAGCTGCTCTCCGTGTACCACCTGTATCTGGGGATGCCATACATAAGTTTTCAATATTACGTTTCTTCAAATAAGGCAAAAATAACCGGGAAGCAAAAAGATGATCAACAGGAACATCAAAAAATCCTTGAATCTGATCCGCATGAAGATCCATTGTAACAATCCGGTCAACTCCGGCTGCAGTAAGCAAATTGGCTACCAGTTTTGCCCCTATCGGAACACGCGGTTTATCTTTTCTATCCTGGCGGGCATACCCAAAATAAGGAATAACAGCTATTATCTTATATGCTGATGCTCTGCGAGCCGCATCGATCATATAAAGTAGTTCCATCAAATTATCTGCAGGAGGAAATGTTGATTGTACGATAAAGACATCACATCCACGCAATGTTTCTGAAAATGAGGGCAAAAACTCCCCATCACTGAAAGTAGTAACTTCTACTTCAGCTAACTTTTGATCACAAGCTTTCGCAATTTTAGCCGCGATTTCATATGACGCTCTCCCTGCAGCAATTTTTATTGTTCTCATATTTATAATAAACTTTGTTTTGTACAAAGGTAGAAAAAAATACTCGAACCATTCTATCATTTTATGAAAAAGTTTTAACTATCTTTGCTCATATTTCTCTCCACTTCTATTATTTGGCATTAAAGTTGCGGAGAGAAAATGATTAAGAGAAAATGACATTATAGAACTTGAAACTATTATCTGTTATAAAAACTAATTATTAACTTTTAATCAAATATTTATAAAATCTAACTTCATGAAGAAATTTATATTTTTTAGTTCAATTGTTTGCTTGTTTACTTTTTCTAATCCTATATTTTCACAAACAGTTACAGAAGTTGCTGATAAAGCGAAAGATGCTGCGGGCATCGCGGACAGTACCGGAGATGGAAAATGGATTTTTGGAGGGAGATTTCAGTTATCATTAAATCAGGCATATTCTAGCAACTGGATTGGAAGCAGTGATCCTTTTATCGGACTTTCAACGCTGGATAATTTATTCTTATTTTATCGTAAAAATAAATTCTCATGGGAAAACACATTAGACCTGGACTTTGGAATGAGGTATACATTCAATTCAAAAGCACCGAAACAAATGAAATACGAAAAAACATCCGACAAGATAGAATTTAATTCCCAATTAGGACTCAGGGCCAAAGGATATTGGTATTATGGTGCATTATTGAATATCAATACCCAATTAGCAAACGGATGGGATCCCGAAAATGATTCTATAAAAACTTCTTCTTTCATGACACCGGGATATATCACATTATCTTTGGGTATGAACTACAAACGGAAGATGTGGGCTTGGTATATATCCCCTATTGCTGCCAAACTAACAACTAAAACAGACCCTGTTTTTTACGAACAGGAAGCGTTTGCAGTACCTGCAAATAAAAAAGCTCATTTCTCTGTCGGAGCTTTTACCCGTATTAGTTTTGCGGCAGATATTCATCCAAAGGTTAATTTAAATACTAAACTTGAACTATTTTATGATTACTTGGGAGAATACACGCAAATGCGTAACACCACAGCAAATTTTGAAATGACATGGCGTTTCTCTATCACGGAATGGTTAGCAATCACCCTTAGAACTGCATTATTCTATGATTACAATGTTCGATTCGCTACTTATACGGAAGACGGCGCAATTGTTGACGGAGTTACAACCGATCATTTACAATTCCAAGAAACATTTGGATTAACTCTCGGTTATAAATTTAAAGTTCCTAAAAAATAATAGGGGATAATGTGTTTTTGAAATAAACTATCTCATTTGGAATAAAGTTATTTACTTATATGTTTTACGGGATCGCTAAGAGGTAAAAGGGGTACCGGAAAGTCCGAATGCTTCAAATACCTTTATATGGACGTTTCGGGAAAGCCCGAAAGGCTTACTCTTCTGTCTTCTACAACTAATCTTAAGATACTAATAATTTCTTGAAGAAGTATGTTATCTATAAGAGGTATATTTCTCTTGACATACATCCCGAACTCATGTTATTTCAGGATAAAACAAGTTTTATATTTTCTTTGATGAATCTCTTTGATAGGCCTTTATTTCAAAAAAGTCTAAAACCGAATAAAGATGATCGAAAATATCTGATTGTATATTCTCATACTTTACCCAGTTTGTAGTATCGGCAAAACAATATACCTCAAAAGGCAAACCATACTCAGAAGGAGCTAATTGTCGAACCATCAATGTATCTTTTTTATTAATCTTCGGATGATGTTTCAAGTATTCGAGAATATACATCCTTAAAACACCTACATTGGTCAAATGTCTTCCGTTCGGAATTAATGTGGTATCTCCTTCCTGTTGAGAATTATATGTGGAGATTTCTTTTTCTGCTTTTTCAATATAATTCCTTAAAATATCTACTTGTTTGAACTTATTCAGCATTTCAACGGTGCAGGGCTTTATTGAAGTGATATCCACATTAAAGGAACGCTTTATACGTCTTATCCCCTTCTCCTGCATACCACGCCAATTTTGAAAAGAATCTACAATGAGTTGTTTAACCGGAATGGTGGATATTGTATTATCAAAATTTTTAACCTTCACCGATATCAAATTAATTTCTTCTACCGTTCCATCCGCACCAAACTTATTCATTGTGATCCAATCTCCATTCCTGACCAAATCATTGGATGCTAATTGAATACTATATACAAACCCCGTAATTGTATCCTGGAATATAAGTAATAAAACCGCAGAAAATGCCCCAAGACCGGCTAACAATCCTACAGGAGATTTATCGATTAACATAGAAATAATCAAAATAACAGCAATAATCCAAAGAACAATACTAACTATCTGGGCATAACTCTTAATAGGCTTGTCTTTCGTTGCCTTTTTATGTAACAAAACATCAGATAACGCCCCTATAAAAGCGGACAATGTAAATGTAATTACTATTACAATCAATATACTAAATAAAGAAGACAAAAATACTTCCGCCGATGAATCATGTATAAAGAAATGAGGAAGCAGTTTTTTGATCATAACAACCGGAATAAAGACAGAAATACCAACAAAAAACTTCTGGTCCAGCAATGCTTTCTTCCATAGAGAAGGTTTGCGTCTATGAGAATGACGGATCGTGTAACAAATTATCGAATGAATTACATAATAAATTATAAACCCTAACAATATCAATCCAAACGTTATAATTAATGTAACCAACAATCTCGAAAATGAACCGTGAATACCGATTGTTGCTAAGAATTCCCGTAAAAAATCTGAAACCCAATGAAACATACTATTCAAATTAATTATACATATATAAAGATATTGCAAAAATACAAGATTTTTTTAAATTAGAAACTTACCGGTATACTTCAATCCTTTGAATAACAAATTCAAACAATTTATTGTTAGTAAAATTGATTCAAATAATTATTTAAAGATAGAATAAAAAATATTTTTGCCCTAATAATTTAATTGTCAAATTACATGAAAATACATTTTATCGCTATTGGAGGAAGTGCAATGCATAACCTTGCTATTTCGTTGAAAATAAAAGGATATGAAGTTAGCGGATCAGACGACGAAATTTTCGAACCTTCCAAAAGCAGATTGAAATCCTATGGGATTTTACCGGAAACCATCGGATGGAACAGTGAGAAAATCACTACTGATATTGATGCAATAGTTCTGGGAATGCATGCTCGAAAAGATAATCCGGAATTAATAAAAGCAGAACAACTCGGATTAAAGATTTATTCATATCCCGAATTTATTTACGAACAATCGAAAAATAAAAAACGAATCGTTGTAGGGGGAAGTCATGGGAAAACAACCATTACCTCTATGATATTACATGTATTGAATTCTTGCCGTATTGCTTGCGACTACATGGTCGGGGCACAACTGGAAGGATTTGATGTCATGGTAAAATTAACAGATGATGCTCCCTATATCGTAATCGAAGGTGACGAATATTTAACTTCCCCATTAGATCCTCGTCCTAAGTTTCATGTCTATAAACCGGATATCGGCATAATAAGCGGAATTGCATGGGATCATATCAATGTATTTCCTACATTCGAAGGGTATGTAGAGCAATTTAAACTATTTGCAGAATTAATTCCTAAAGATGGCATTCTTATCTATTGTGACAATGATGAAAATTGCCGGAAAATAGCAAAACAAATCAACATCGATAACAAATGGGGCTATACTACTCCTGATTATACCATTGAAAACCATATTTACAAACTATCAATTAAAGATAAAAAAATCCCGTTGCAAATATTCGGAATCCATAATCTATTAAATATGAATGCGGCACGATTAACATGCAAGGCTCTTGGCGTTTCAGATGAGGATTTCTATAAGGCCATACAAAGTTTTAAAGGAGCATCAAAACGATTGGAGTTAGTATACGAAAATGAGAATTGCACGATGTATAAAGATTTTGCTCATTCTCCTTCAAAATTAAAAGCAACCATAGATGCTGTCAAAGAGAAATTCGAGGGCCGGAAATTAGTTGCCTGTGTTGAATTACATACATTCAGTAGTTTAACTGCAGAATTTCTATTGCAATATGCGCATACAATGGATAATGCGGATTATGCCTTTGTGTATTTCAATCCCCATACATTAGCCCATAAAAAACTTCCTCCTATTGATAATAAAATGATCTATAATGCATTTAAGAATGAAAATATCCAAATCTACCAAAGTTCAAAAGACTTAACAGATAAACTAATTTCCCTGAAATGGGAAAATCAAAATCTGTTAATGATGAGCTCCGGCAATTTCGACGGTATTGACTATGACAAATTAGCCATTGAAATATTCGAAAAATAGAAATATTTTCCAAGTAACTGGTTTTAATTTCGGATAAAAGATTATTTCGCTATCGCTTCGATGACAGAGATTATCTCACTACGTTTTGAAACTCTCGCTATACCCCGCGACTTGAATACTTCATTTCTGCAATGACACTATTTTATCCATTCAGAGCATTCTTGCAAGGGATGAAGCCTCTATAAATCCTAAATCATATAATATTGGTAACCACATTCAACTACTGCATACCGGTTTTAACAATAATAGATTCAAGTTTAGGTGCATATTTAGCATCCAGCAAATGAGATAACTCTTTACACTGCCGGTTTATCTCATGTATAGTCGATCTATTTATTTCCAAATCCCGGCTAACAATTCCGGCTTTATCCCCTTTAAATTTCATATAATATGCATTTTCTTTAAGCGTTTGATCCAAGACTGCATCGAAACAGTTCAATCCTTTCTCAATTGCTTCCGGAGTACCACATTCAATATATGTTCTTGCAAGATAGATGCTCGAACCCTCAAACGGAATCGTAGTCGGCGGGAACCACCCACTGCATTTATCCAAAACTCTCTCTGCCGAGTCCACCTTCCCTTCCTCTACCAAAGCATTTGCCAGTCTAAAGCAGAAAAATCGATACATTGAAACCCAGCGGGTAAAATCTTCACTTAAGAAAATATTCGGATCACCATATTGTGAGAAATCATACTTATTAATCACATTATTATATAATACATCTGTATTTATCCTGCCTGTAAAAGCCCTTATCTCTTCATTAGAACGAAGGGGAACCAGTCGATAAAGCATCCCTTCCGCCTGGAAATAATTTTCCAGTCCAAAGAAAGTCTCACTACTCGCTAATGCAATATAATAAATGGGGCGTTCCCAATTATTGTTATTTAATATATCCATCATCGCTATGTATGCCTTGCTAACCAGCATAACCGTATCAACTCCATTATCATAACGAATGGCAGAACTTGGCATTTTCCAAACTATTCTGTCTACTATCTGATCCGATAATTCTGCCGGTACCGTACCACTGGATAAAGCTTTCTCCTTGTCCACATCCAGATAAAAATCTATCGTGTTGATCAATGCATGACGCCTGTTATTTACAGGCTTATATATCTCTTGCATCACATTCTTAAGATTCTGCGGTTCCTTGATCTTATTTATAGCCTGCAATACATCTCGGGTACCTGACTGGTACATATCTTTCGTCATCGTAATCGGAACAGGTTCACCGTCGTATGCCTTACGTTTGGCCTGATCGATATACCAATCAGCACTCATTAAGTTTAAATTGCAAATACGGACATCTGTTCTGTATCCTTCCACCTCCTGCAGGTACCATAACGGGAAAGTATCATTATCTCCATTGGCAAACAGAATAGCATTCGGAGCACATGAATCCAGATACGCCTTCGCCGTCTGTAGTACCAGGTAACGGCCTGAACGGTCATGGTCATCCCAGTTTTCTGCCCCCATTATTACCGGTACTCCCATACATGCTACCGTTGATACAGTAGCG